>NZ_JBWBRF010000010.1:0-169400 GCF_056279385.1 Massilia sp. UYP34
TACGGGGTTTCATCATGACGGCACTCGCTGGCTTGGTTCGATGTCAGGATTTTACCCAGCCGCAGGCGTCTCGGCCGAGGTTTTTAGAGGTGGCCATAACTGATGAGTCCGACGCCGACCATGATTCGCGTCGTGAGAAGTTTCCCCGCCAGTGTCGAGGGCGTGCAATATAGAATAACCAGCACAGTGCCGACTGTCGGCGCCAGGGTATACAGGCTGGGGAACGGAGTATGCTCGTCATACAGGACAATGCTCGCTGCAATCAGGCCAAGCCCGAGCATTGCCAGGATCTCGTCACGCACCAGAGAACGCGATTCGCCCGATTTATTGGTGTACATGGCAGCCAGTGCGCCGATACCCATCTCCCATCCACGCATGGGCAGCAGATAAAACGTTGCGGTTGGATCGATAGTCGAGGCGAACTGCGCCAGTGAGAGACTCAGAATAATCAGCAAAGAGACGAGTATTGCCAGGATCGGTCTACCCAGACGCCACGTCATCAACAAGAATACCGGGAACAGAAGGTAATACTGCTCTTCGACCGCAAGACTCCATGTGTGAAGTAGTGGCTTGAGGTCGACGGCCGTCTCGAAATAACCGCTGGATTGCCAGAACAGGATATTGGACGAGAAGAGAATGACCGCAACGATGCTCTTGCTGAATTCCTTGAAATCCGAAGGGATCAACCACATCCACGCAAAAGGGATGGATATGGCCATTACCAGAAAGAGCGCCGGCAGAATCCGTCTCGCCCGCCGCTCATAGAAAGTGATGATACTGAATCGACCCTCTTCCATTTCCTTCAAAATAATGGAAGTGATCAGATAGCCGCTGATGACAAAAAAGATATCTACGCCAACATAACCACCGCTGAACAGCGAGAAGCCCGCGTGGAAAAGTATGACTGGAAGAACCGCAACGGCCCTGAGCCCGTCAATTTCGGCACGATAGTGCATGTGGTCGCAGACTGTATCAACATGGGATCGGAGACGGTGCGGACAGCACTATCCATTCTTGCAGTCGTAAAAACGGCTACGACGGCTACTTGTTTCCGAAATGTTAATCTCTGCCTTACATTCCAGTCTAGTTATTTAGAGCATGTGTTGTAAAAATATGAACAACCGTTTCAAGATTAATTTGTAAATATTACAAATTCCGAAGAAACAATATTTGAGGAAGAACAAATCGTTAGCATGTGCACTCATCTGCAGTGCTGATCGCCAAGCCACGCTCCACGCGCCGGCTATGACGAGGATATTGAGAAACCGCTGGCCTGACGTCTTGATGTGCCATGGATCACACTTGCTCGAGCGTGCGGGCCACCTCAGCCGCCACCGTCTCGCTGTATCGCCTCATGACCACAGGCTTGCGTCCAGGCCCATGCAGCTCATTGTCGGCCCTACCGCCTCGTGCGGCAGGTGATCCCCGCGCGCAGCGGAAAACCGATGAGCGCGCGCACTTGCGGCCCTTCGTCATCCTTGCCGTCGATACGTGTGGGAGGTGACGTGGAGCCGGCCATGACGCCGTAGCCATCGGAGTCGAGATACATCTGCGACTGCCCGGCTTCGCCTCCATACAGCGATTCGGCCGTGCCCCAGGTGTCCGCCAGGTGAGCCGGCAAGACGTCGGCCGCTGCTGGCCTGCATGCCAGCAAACATGCAGGCCAGCAGCGCGATGTGCCTGCCCGGCGCGGGCGGGAGTCTGGAATGACGTCCCATCCTCTCTCCCTTGTCGGCTTGTGCGCTCACGGCGTGAGCATCACCACCTCGTCATCCGGCCCCGGCTCGCACGCCGCGCCAAGCGGCTCCCAGCCGCGCCGCACGACGATGCGCCCCTTGTCGTGGCAGATCTCCACGCGCTGCGTCTGCGGCGCGCGCTGACGCGCGAAGGCTTCGATCGAGGCCGGCACGCTCACCTGCAACGCGAGGGCGTGCAGGTCGTCCACCGGATGGTCGTCCACGTGCACCAGCGGCACGAACTGCCCGGCGAACATCAGCAAGTGACCCGGCACCCTGACCGGCCCGGCGACGTAGCCCTGCGCGCGCAGCCAGTCCTGCGCCCGCTCGCGCACCTGCCCGCCCTGCACTGCCACGTCGCCCCAGGCGAGCGCCAGCATTTCGGCCACCCACTGGTTGCAGTTCTGGTAATCGGTGCTGAAGGCATAGGCGTTGGCGCTGTACTTCCCCGCCAGCAGCGCCAGCGCCAGCCCCTTGTCGCGCGCGGCGCGCTCGAGCTGCGCGCCGTCGTGCTCGGGCAGGAACAGCAGCGACACATGGCCGCTCGATGGCGCATCGGCCCCGAGCGCGAAGCCCGAGATGCCCTGGTCGAACAGGTGCGGACGGGCGTCGTCGCAGGCGTAGTACAGTTGGCGCACGGCCCAGGCGCCATCGGCATCGTCGCGTAGGGCGACGCCGGCATGCGAATACAGCAGGCCGAAGCGGCTCAGGTCCACGCCGGCACGGGAAATCAGGGCGACCTTGCCGCCCGAGCGTTCGAGTTCCTGGCGGACCACGCCGGCAAAGCGCAGCACGCGGTCCTGTTCGAGCGCGGTGATGTCGCTCTCGCGCTCGCAGAACGTCGGCAGGCCGGCCCAGGCCGCGCCGCTGAAGGTGGCGCAGAGGCCGAGCGCCAGCGCTGCCGTGGCGGCCGCCCTGCGCAGCCGCATCAGATGACGACTTTGCGCGACGCCAGGTCGCGCTGCCAGTCGTCCTGCAGGGCCAGGAAGAACGCGCGCTGGGTGTCGGCGTGGGCGAATTCGTAGCCGTAGACGCGCTCGTTCACGCGCACCACGTCGCCGGCATTGACCTGGCGCTGGGCCATGGCGCGGTTCGGCACGTCGAGGAAGAAGGTGCGGGCCTGGCCGGCTTCGGCACGCAGGGTCAGGCGGGTGGTGTCGGGCTTGTTCGGCGCGTTGGCGATGTCGATCACGCGGTAGTCGCCCGCCGCCACCTTGTCGTCGCCGCTCGAACTGGTGCTGGAATCGCTGATCGAATCCGAAATGCTGGCCGAGGACGCCGAGCCGGCGCTGGAGGCCGAGGAGGCGAAGCTTTCGGCCTGGACGGGAATGGCGCAGGCGGCCGCAAACACGGCCAGACACACGGAACGGGAGAGAATTTGCAAGGTCATAAGATGCTTTCATTGTCGAGCAGAACGCTCACATGGTACAAGCCATTGCCACGGATGACCATAGAATCGTCGCCCCGCGTTTGCCAAACCCTACGGATTCGTCGTCAGCGCGTCTGGATGCGCGCCACGCCGTGGATGGTGCAGCCACGGCTGACGTTGTCGAGGAAGCGGATCGCCTCGGTCATCGAGACGCCTGGCGGCAGCAGGCCGCCCAGCGCGGCGTTCTCGTTCAACCGGTCGATGCCGTAGGCGATGGCGCGCGACACGTCGCGCGCCATGCGGCCGTCGCTGTTGTACAGCGCGTCATAGACGCCGGCCGCTTCCCAGACCGGGACCAGGCCGGGGCTGCTGCTGTCTTCGAAGACCACGGCGGCCGGGCCGCCCTCGTCATCACGCACGAGTTGGAAGGTAAAGCTCAAGATCGTTCCTGTTGGTTGCCACTGGTTTCCCGCCGATTGCCGGCTTCGGCGCGATCCTAACATGGCCGGGAAATCGGCGTTGCGCTCGCGCGGGCAATCAGCGCAAGGCCCGCTCGAGCAGCTCGATCCAGTGCGTGACCGCTTTGTCGGTCCCCGACTGCAGGTGAGTCAGGCAGCCGATGTTCGCCGACACGATCTCCTCGGCGCCGGTCGCATCCAGGCTGGCCAGCTTGCGGTCGCGCAGGGCGTGCGCGATCTCCGGCTGCAGGACCGAATAGGCGCCGGCCGAGCCGCAGCACAGGTGGTTGTCGACGCACAGCACCACGTCCACGCCGGCCGCGTGCAGCACGCTTTCGACCTTGCCGCGGATTTGCTGGCCATGCTGCAAGGTGCAGGGCGGGTGATAGGCGACGCGCGGCGCGTTCTTCCCCTGCGTCCGCGCCCTGATCTGCTCCTCGAACTGCGGCAGGATCTCGGACAGGTCGCGCGTGATCTCGCTGATGCGGCGCGCCTTGTCGGCGTAAGCCGGATCGTGCGCCAGCAGGTGGCCGTATTCCTTGACCGTCACGCCGCAGCCGGAGGCGGTCATCACGATCGCCTCGACCTGGCCCTGCTCCACATGGGGCCACCAGGCGTCGACGTTGCGGCGCATGTCGTCCAGGCCGCCGTCCTGGTCGTTCATGTGGTAGCGCAGCGCGCCGCAGCAGCCGGCCCTGGGCGCCACCAGCAGCTGCACGCCGAGCAGGTCGAGCACGCGCGCGGTGGCCGCGTTGATGTTCGGCGCCATCGCCGGCTGCACGCAGCCGTCCAGCAACAGCATCTTGCGCGCATGGGCTCGGGTCGGCCACAGGCCGGCGGCGCGCGCCGGCTGCAGCTTGTCCTGCAGAGCGGCCGGCAACAGGGGTCGCAGCGCCTGCCCCGCCCTGAAGGCCGGCCGGAACACGCCGGCGCGCGGCAGGCATTCCTTGAGCGTGGTGCGCTTGATCCGTTCACTCAACGGGCGCGGCACGCGCTCGTCGACCAGCTTGCGGCCGATGTCGACCAGGCGGCCATACTTGACGCCGGACGGACAGGTGGTCTCGCAGTTGCGGCAGGTGAGGCAGCGGTCCAGGTGCAGCTGGGTCTTGCGGGTCGGCTGCGCGCCCTCGAGCACCTGCTTGATCAGGTAGATGCGTCCGCGCGGGCCATCGAGTTCGTCGCCCAGCAGCTGATAGGTCGGGCAGGTGGCGGTGCAGAAGCCGCAGTGTACGCAGGCGCGCAGGATCGCCGCGGCTTCCTCGCCTTCGCGCGTGCCCTTGATGAAGTCGGCAAGTAGGGTTTGCATGATCAGCTCGCGCTTTCTGGATAAAGGCGGCCCGGATTGAAGACGTGCGCGGGATCGAAGGCGTCCTTCATGCGCGCATGGATGCGCGCCAGCGCCGGCGCCAGCGGCTGGAACACGCCGCCGCCCTTGTCGCCGCCACGGAACAGGGTCGCATGGCCGCCGCAAGCCTGTACCGTTTGCCGGATCGCCTGGGCCGTCGCGGCGTCGCCATCGGCGCGCAGCCAGCGCTGGGCGCCGCCCCATTCGATCAGCTGGTCGCCGCCGAGCGCGAGCGCGCCGGTGGTCGACGGCACCGACAGGCGCCACAGGGGCGCCGCGTTGGCCATGGCATTGGAAAAGAAGGCATGACGCTGCTCGCGCACCTCCATCCAGAATGCCGCCGCATCGGGCACCGCTTCACCGCCCAGCAGCCGCATCGCGGCGTCGACCGCCGCCTCGGCGCCGGACAGGCGCAGCGCCAGCTGGCCGCCGCACCAGGCGCTGCCCGACAGGGGCAAGGGCTGGCCGCCCCATTCGTTCAGGCGCCGGATGGCGTCGATCTCGCTCATCTCGAAGCGCAGCGTGGCCTCGGCGAAGGGCCGCGGCAGCACCTTCAGCGACACTTCCAGCAGCAGGCCGAGCGTGCCCATCGAACCGGCCAGCATGCGCGAGACGTCGTAGCCGGCCACGTTCTTCATCACCTTGCCGCCGAACGCCAGCACGTCGCCCTTCCCGTCCAGCAGTCGGGCGCCGAGCACGAAATCGCGCGTGGCGCCGCTGCTGGCGCGCCGTGGACCGGAAAGGCCCGCCGCGACCGTGCCGCCCACGGTGGCGCCGGCGCCGAAATGCGGCGGCTCGAAGGCCAGCATCTGGTTGTGCCGGGCCAGCAGCGCCTCGATCTCGGCCAGCGGCGTGCCGCAGCGCGCCGTGATCACGAGTTCGGTCGGCTCGTAGTCGACGACACCGGCATGGTCGCGGGTGTCGAGGATGGCGGCCTGTGGCGCGGCATGCGCGCCGCCATACCAGTCCTTGGTGCCGCCGCCGCGGATGCACAGCGGCGCGCGATCGCGCGCCGCGGCCAGCACCTGCTCCTGGAATCGTTCGGTCGTGCCCATATCGGCCCTCGTTCAAAAACGCGGCAGGTCCGGGAACGGGACCTCGCCATGGTGCACGTGCAGCTTGCCGAATTCGGCGCAGCGGTGCGGGGTCGGGATCGCCTTGTCCGGATTGAGCAGCGCGACCGGGTCGAAGGCATGCTTGACTGCGAAGAAGGCGTCGAGCTCCTTGCGGCCGAACTGCACGCACATCGAGTTGATCTTTTCCATGCCCACGCCGTGCTCGCCGGTGATGGTGCCGCCTACTTCGACGCACAGCGCCAGGATCGCGGCCCCGAAGGCTTCGGCGCGCTCGAATTCGCCGGGCACGCTGACGTCGAACAGGATCAGCGGATGCATGTTGCCGTCGCCGGCGTGGAACACGTTCGAGCAGCGCAGGCCGTAGGTCTGTTCCATTGCTGCGATGCCGGCCAGCACCCGCGCCAGCTGCTTGCGCGGGATGGTGCCGTCCATGCAGTAATAGTCGGGCGAGATGCGGCCGGCCGCCGGAAAGGCGTTCTTGCGGCCGGACCAGAAGCGCACCCGCTCCGCTTCGCTCTGCGACACCGTGATCGCAGTGGCGCCGGCGCGCGCGAGCACCGCGCTCATGCGCGCGATCTCCTCGGCCACTTCGAGCGCCGTGCCGTCGGCCTCGCACAGCAGGATGGCGGCGGCATCGAGGTCGTAGCCGGCCCGCACGAAGGGCTCGACCATGCGCACCGAGGTGCGGTCCATCATCTCGAGGCCGGCCGGGATGATGCCGGCCGCGATCACGTCGGCCACCGCATTGCCGGCCGTGACGACGTCATTGAACGAGGCCATGATGACCTGGGCCAGCGCCGGCCTGGGCACCAGCTTGACGGTCACCTCGGTGACGATGCCGAGCATGCCTTCGGAACCGATGAACACGGCCAGCAGGTCGAGCCCCGGCGCGTCGAGCCCCGCGCCGCCCAGTTCGACGATGTCGCCCTCGATCGTGGCCACCCGCACCCGCAGCACGTTATGCACCGTCAGTCCGTATTTGAGGCAGTGCACGCCGCCCGAATTCTCGGCCACGTTGCCGCCGATGGTGCAGGCGATCTGCGACGACGGGTCGGGCGCGTAGTACAGGCCGAACGGCGCGGCGGCTTCGGAGATCGCCAGGTTGCGCACGCCCGGCTGGACGACGGCGGTGCGCGCCAGCGGGTCGACGCGCTTGATCTGGTTCATGCGCGCGGTGGACAGCACCACGCCATCGTGGATCGGCAGCGCGCCGCCCGACAGGCCGGTGCCGGCGCCGCGCGGCACGATCGGCACCTGCAACTCACGGCAGACCGCGAGGATGGCCAGCACCTGCGCTTCGTCGGTGGGCAGGGTCACGACCAGCGGCAGCTGGCGGTAGGCGGCCAGGCCGTCGCATTCATAGGGCCGGGTGTCTTCGGGGTCGGACAGCACAGAGGACGCCGGCAGGCGCGCGCGCAGGGCCGCCGCCACCTGGGCGCGCCGCGCCGCCGGGTCGGGATGGTGATCGGGATGGGAGGTTCGATCGAGCATGCTTTGATTGTAAGCAGAAGCGAGCACATTCGCCACGTTTTATCGTATCCTGACCCCATCGTTTTTTCTCACCAACGCATAAGGCAACATCATGGGCAACCGCCTCTCGAAAATCGCGACCCGCACCGGCGACGACGGCAGCACCGGCCTGGGTGACGGCAGCCGCACCGGCAAGGACAGCGCGCGCATCCACGCGCTGGGCGAAGTCGACGAACTCAACTCCTTCGTCGGCCTGCTGCTGTGCGAAGATATGCCAGCCGCATTGCGCGAAGAGCTGGTCTCGATCCAGCACGACCTGTTCGACCTGGGCGGCGAGCTGTGCATCCCCGGCTACCAGATGATCAAGGAAGAGCACGTGGTGCGCCTGGACGGCCTGCTCGAGAAGTACAACGCCGACCTGCCGGTCCTGAAGGAATTCATCCTGCCGGCCGGCTCGCGCGCGGCCGCCACCGCCCACGTCTGCCGCACCGTGTGCCGGCGCGCCGAGCGCGCCATCGTGGCGCTGTCCAAGGCGGAGCAGATCCACGCCCACCCGCGCCAGTACGTCAACCGCCTGTCCGACCTGATGTTCGTGCTGGCGCGCGTGCTGAACCGCCATGCGGGCGGCAGCGACGTGCTGTGGCAGCACGAACGCAAGCGGGGCTGATCCATGGACGGCAGGATGGATGACTTGATCGGCGTGTACGACGGCGCGCTCACGGCGCAGCAATGCGACGCCCTGCTGGCGCGCTTCGAGGCCAGCGACAAGGTCGTGCGCGGACGCACCGGCAACGGCGTCGACGTCGGCAAGAAGGACAGCTACGACATCACCATCAACCTGCACCGCGAGTGGGACGACGTCACCCAGCTGCTGCTCGAGACGATGACGCGCCACCTGGTGCAGTACGTCGACCGCTACCGCATGCTGCTGATGGGGTCCCTGTCGCCGACGCTGGCGCATCCGTCCACCGGCACGCCGACGGTATTGTCGATGGACAACTTCGAAGAAGTCGGCCGTCCGTATATCGAAGACCTGGTGCGCGTGCTGTACCGGCCCGGCACCATCAACCTGCAGAAATACCAGCGCGGCAGCGGCGGCTACCACCACTGGCATTCCGAGATCTATCCGCAGAACGCCAGCTGCGATTCGCTGCACCGGGTGCTGCTGTGGATGGTCTATCTCAACGACGTGGAAGATGGCGGCGAGACCGAGTTCCTGTACCAGGGCCGCAAGATCGTCCCAAAAAAGGGGCGGCTGGTGATCGCGCCGGCCGGCTTCACCCACACCCACCGCGGCAACATGGCCAAGAGCGGCGACAAGTACATCGCTACTTCCTGGATCCTGTACCAGCGCGCCGAGGCGCTGTTCGGCCAGCCAGGGTGACAAGAAACCGGTCCCACGACGGCGATTCGCCCCACCGTTCGAACAGGCGGCCAGACCCAGCAAAAAGCCCCGCTTTCGCGAGAAAGCGGGGCTTTTTGCTGGTGCGCCCGGAGCGGTCAGCCGTTGTTCACCACCAGCCGCGGTTCGCCCTGCGCCACCAGGCGTGCGCGGATCGACGCCGCGATGCCCTTGGCATCCAGGCCCACCGACGCCAGCAGCGCTGCCGGATCGCCCTGGTCGATGAAGTTGTCGGGCAGGCCCAGGTTCAGTACCGGCTTGGCAATGCCCGCCGCTGCCAGCGCTTCCATCACGGCGGCGCCGGCGCCGCCCATGATGCAGCCCTCTTCCACCGTCACCAGTAAATCGTGCTCCTGCGCCAGGCGCTTGACCAGTTCGACGTCGAGCGGCTTCACGAAGCGCATATTGGCCACCGTCGCATCGAGCTCGTCGCCCGCCTTGATGCTCGGCGCCACCATCGAGCCGAAGGCCAGGATCGCGACGTCCTTGCCGGTGCGGCGCACCTCGCCCTTGCCGATCTCGATCGACACGAGCTTGTCCTCGATCTGGGCGCCGACGCCGGCGCCGCGCGGATAGCGCACCGCGGCCGGGCCGGGGTAGTGATAGGCGGTGGTCAGCATCTGGCGGCACTCGTTCTCGTCCGAGGCAGCCATCACGACCATGTTCGGGATGCAGCGCAGGTAGGCCAGGTCGTAGTTGCCGGCGTGGGTCGCGCCGTCGGCGCCCACCAGGCCCGCACGGTCCAGCGCGAAGGTCACGTCCAGGTTCTGCAGCGCCACGTCGTGGATCAGCTGGTCGTAGGCGCGCTGCAAAAAGGTCGAGTAGATCGCGATCACGGGCTTCAAGCCCTCGGTGGCGATACCGGCGCCGAAGGTCACCGAGTGCTGCTCGGCGATGCCGACGTCGAAGTAGCGCTGCGGGTACTCCTGGTGGAAGCGCACCATGCCCGAGCCTTCGCGCATGGCCGGCGTGATGCCGACCAGGCGTTTATCTGCGGCTGCCATGTCGCACAGCCAGTTGCCGAACACCTCGGTATACGTGATCTTGCCCGGCGCGGCGGCCGGCTTGATGCCCTCGAGGTGGTTGAACTTGCCGGTTCCGTGGTACAGGATCGGCTCGGCCTCGGCCAACTTGTAGCCCTGGCCCTTCTTGGTCACCACGTGCAGGAATTGCGGGCCCTTGAGCTTCTTGATGTTTTCCAGCGTCGGGATCAGGGAATCGAGGTCGTGGCCGTCGATCGGGCCGATGTAGTTGAAGCCGAATTCCTCGAACATCGTGGCCGGGACCACCATGCCCTTGGCATGCTCTTCCAGCTTGCGCGCGAGATCGAGCACCGGCGCCGGCAGCACGCTCTTGCCCACGTTCTTGGCGGCGGCGTAGAACTGGCCCGACAGCAGGCGCGCCAGGTAGCGGTTCAGGGCGCCGACCGGCGGCGAGATCGACATGTCGTTGTCGTTCAGGATGACCAGCAGGTTGACGTCTTCTTCCACGCCCGCGTTGTTCAGGGCCTCGAACGCCATGCCGGCGGTCATGGAGCCGTCGCCGATGACGGCGATCGCATGGCGGTCCTCGCCCTTGATCCTGGCCGCGGTGGCCATGCCCAGCGCCGCCGAGATCGAGGTCGACGAATGGGCGGTGCCGAAGGTGTCGTATTCGCTTTCGTCGCGCTTGGGGAAGCCCGACAGGCCGTTCAGCTGGCGCAACGTGGGCATGCGGCCGCGGCGGCCGGTGAGGATCTTGTGCGAATAGGTCTGGTGGCCGACGTCCCACACGATGCGGTCGCGCGGCGTGTCGTACACGTAGTGCAGCGCGATCGTCAGCTCCACCGTGCCCAGGTTGGACGACAGGTGGCCGCCAGTCTTCGATACCGACTCGAGCAGGAACTGGCGCAGTTCGTGCGCCAGCGGGATGAGCTGGGTGCGCGGCAATTTGCGCAGGTCGGATGGGTCGTTGATTTTTTCTAGCAGGTTCATTTAAGCCTTCCGCTGCACGATCAGGTCTGCCAGTTCGCGCAGACGCTGTGCTTTGTCTCCAAATGGCGCCAGCGCTTCGTGCGCGTCACGCCGCAGTTGTTCGGCCAGCGCGCGCGATGGCTCCAGGCCGAGGATCGACACATAGGTCGGTTTGTTGTCGGCCGCGTCCTTGCCGGCGGTCTTGCCCAGCGTGGCCGAATCGGCGGTGGCGTCGAGCACGTCGTCGACCACCTGGAACGCCAGTCCCACCGCGGCGGAATAGGCATCTAATGCTTGCAGCTCTTCCTGGGCCAGGTCGCGGCCGGCGAGCGCGCCGAGCAGCACCGACACGCGCAGCATGGCGCCGGTCTTCAGTTGGTGCATGCGCTCGAGCTGCTCGCGGGTGAGCGCCAGGCCGACGCTATCGAGGTCGATCGCCTGGCCGCCGCACATGCCGTTCGAGCCGGCGGCCTGCGCCAGCAGGCGCACCATCGTCAACTGGCGCGCCGGCGGCAGCGCCGCGACATCAAGGCCGGCCACCACCTCGAAGGCTTGCGCCTGCAGGGTGTCGCCGACCAGCAGCGCGGTCGCTTCGTCATAGGCCACGTGCACCGTCGGCTTGCCGCGGCGCAGGGCGTCGTCGTCCATGCACGGCATGTCGTCGTGCACCAGCGAATACACGTGGATCATCTCGACCGCGCTCGCGACCCGGGCTAGCGCCGAGGGGTCGGCGTCGAACAGCGCGCCGGCGGCATACGCCAGCAGCGGGCGCACGCGCTTGCCGCCGCCGAGCGTGGTGTAGCGCATCGCCTGGTGCAGCTTGTGCGGCTCCCGGTCGGCCGGCGGTAGGAACGCGTCGAGCGCTTCCTCCACGCTGGCCTGGACGGCGCGCGTCCAGGCGCTGAAATCCTGCGCCGCATCGAGGCCGGTCTTCATTGCGCCGCCTCGTCGTCGCTGAATGGCTTGAGCATGTCGCCTTCGAGCACCTTGACCTGCGACTCGACTTTTTCGAGCTGGGCCGCGCAATACCTGACCAGTTCGGAGCCGCGCGCATAGGCCGCGACCGAGGCTTCCAGCGGCAAGGCGCCGGATTCCATCTGTGTCACGAGCTGGGCCAGTTCGGCCATCGCCTGCTCGAAGGATTGCGGTGCGGTCGTCCCGGCAGCCACCGCTGCCGCGGGCGCGCCGTCCGCCGTCATATTCTTTGCCATAAGTCGCTATCGTGAGGCGCCCAGTTGTGCGCCGTGGGTCAGTCCAATCGCGTATTTTAGATCAATCCCACCCCACGGGGGGTGCACATTGCAGCATTCACAACTAGTAAGTGTGAGCAAATGCGTCAAGAATCCGGCCGACGCCCCGCTATTTGTCGCCTCGCTGCCCTTTTTTCAATATGAAAACCATGCCTCATCGGCAATACATCAAACGCCGCGCACCACAATCTCGCGCCGGCCCAGGACGGTAGAGCCCGTTACGCAGTATAATCTCCGGTTCTGTCCGAAATACCGTATTCCTCTACTTAAATACTGGTCTTTGGATTCTTTCTCTTCTTTGGAAGCTACCTTAAAGGGGGGTTGGGATGTCCGATCTGGCTACCCACGCCAAGCTGGCGCGCTCGAACGCACAGCTTCCGGTAAATGTTTATTTTGACGACGCGCTCCTCAGGCGCGAGATGCAGCAACTGTTCCACAATGGCCCGCGCTACATCGGCCATGAATTGATGGTGCCGGAAACCGGGGACTTCGCGACGCTCGCCTCCGAACACGAAGGCCGCATGCTGGTGCGTAACCCGGGAGGCATCGAAGTGCTTTCCAACGTCTGCCGTCACCGCCAGGCGCTGATGTTCAATGGCCGCGGCAATGCGAAGAACATCGTCTGCCCGCTGCACCGCTGGACCTATGACCTGAAGGGCGAATTGATCGGCGCACCGCATTTCGCGGACACGCCGTGCCTGAACCTGTCCAGGACCGCGCTGCAGAACTGGAACGGCCTGCTGTTCGAACAGAACGGCTACAACGTGATGGAAAAGCTCGGCAAGCTGTCGGTGACGAAGGACCTCGATTTTTCGGGCTATATGTTCGACCACGTCGAGATCCACGAGTGCGACTACAACTGGAAGACCTTCATCGAGGTCTACCTGGAGGACTACCACGTCGAGCCCTTCCACCCGGGCCTGGGCAACTTCGTCTCGTGCGACGACCTGAAATGGGAATTCGGCAGCGACTACAGCGTGCAGACCGTGGGCGTGAACCGCGCGCTGCAGAAGGCCGGCTCGCCGGCGTACAAGCGCTGGCAGGAGCAGGTCCTGAAGTTCAACAACGGCCAGCCGCCGAAGTACGGTGCGATCTGGCTCACCCTGTACCCGAACATCATGGTCGAGTGGTACCCGAACGTGCTGGTGGTGTCGACCCTGTGGCCGGACGGCCCGCAGAAGACCCGCAACGTGGTCGAGTTCTACTACCCCGAAGAGATCGCGCTGTTCGAGCGCGAATTCGTCGAGGCCGAGCGCGCCGCCTATATGGAAACGGCGGTCGAGGACGACGAGATCGGCCTGCGCATGGACGCCGGCCGCAAGATCCTGCTGGCGCGCGGCGTCAACGAGGTCGGTCCATACCAGTCGCCGATGGAAGACGGCATGCAGCACTTCCACGAGTGGTATCGCAGCAGGATCGCCTTGTAACTCATGTCGTAAAACCGGCGCCGCACCCTGGCGTCACGGACCGCGCGGCGCGCATGCCGCGCGGTCTTTCACTGGAAATCCGATGGCTTCCCTCTGGATGTTGTACGCCAGCTTCGCGTTCGCCGCCATGGGCGCGGGCGTGAAGCTGGCTTCCGAGTTCTATTCCACCTCCGAACTCCTGATGTACCGGGGCCTGGTCGGCACCCTCATCCTGCTGTTCATGGTGCGCCGCCAGGGCGGCACCTTCAAGACGGATTTCGGCAAGGCGCACCTGTGGCGCAGCCTGGTCGGCGTGACCTCGCTGTGGCTGTGGTTCTTCGCGATCGGCCGCCTGCCGCTGGCCACCGCGATGACGCTCAACTACATGGCCCCGATCTGGATCGCGGCCTGGATGTTCGCCATGGGCTGGTGGACCAAGACCAAGCATGCCGAATGGCCGCTGGTGGTGGCGATCGCCTCCAGCTTCTTCGGCGTGACCATGGTGCTGCAGCCGGCGGTCGAGAGCCAGCAGTGGCTGGGCGGCCTGGCCGGCGTGTGCTCGTCGATGATCTCGGCCATGGCCTATATGCAGGTGCGCAAGCTCGGCCAGCTGGGCGAGCCCGAGTACCGCGTGGTGTTCTATTTTTCGCTGACGACGACCCTGGTCGGCCTGGCCGCCACCGTGGGCGGCGACGGCCCGCAGGGCGCCCTGTTCCATGCGCACACGATGTACGGGGCCCTGCTGCTCCTGGGAATCGGCGGCGCCGCCCTGATCGCCCAGATGTGCATGACCCGCGCCTACCGCGTGGGCAAGGTGCTGGTGGTGGCCAACCTGCAGTACACCGGCATCGTGTTCTCCACCCTGTGGGGCTTGATCCTTTGGGGCGACGCCTTCGACTGGCACGTGTGGCTGGGCATCGGCGTGATCCTGTTCTCGGGACTGGCCGCGACGTTCTACAATACCCGCAAGACGGCGCGCGGCGCCGTCGTCAAGGACCAGGACCCCGTGGTCAGCGAATCGTAGAAGGAGACGTCACGTCATGTTCAAGACCCTGATTTCGGCCAGCGAACTGGCCACCCGTATCGACGACCCCAAGTGGGTGGTGGTGGACTGCCGCCACGACCTGGTGAATCTCGCCGCCGGCCGCGAAGGCTATGCCGCCGGCCACCTGCCGAACGCGGTGTTCGCCGACATCGAGACCGTGCTGTCGGGCGCCAAACATGGGCCCGACGGCGCGTTCCGCGGCCGTCATCCGCTGCCCGAGAAGGAAGCGCTGGCCGAGGCCCTGCGCGCGTTCGGCATCGACGACGACACGCAGGTGGTCGCCTACGACGCCCACGGCGGCATGTTCGCGGCGCGCCTGTGGTGGCTGCTGCGCTGGCTGGGCCACGAGGCGGTGGCGGTGCTCGACGGCGGCATGACGGCCTGGCAGGCGCTGGGCCAGCCCTTGTCGACTGAAACGCCGGCCAGGCCGCGCGGATCGCTGGGCATCCGCGCGCCCTTCGTGCCCACGGTAACGGTGCGCGAGGTGATGGACAACCTGGAGAGCGGCCAGCGCATCGTGATCGACGCCCGCGCGGCCGACCGCTTCCGCGGCGAGAACGAAACCATCGACCCGGTGGGCGGCCACATCCCGGGCGCGAAGAACCGCTTCTTCAAGGACAACCTGCAGTCCGACGGCCGGTTCAAGGATGCTGGCCAGCTACGCGCCGAGTTCGGCGCACTGGTGGATGATCCGCAACGCGCCATCATGCAGTGCGGCTCGGGCGTGACCGCCTGCCACAACCTGCTGGCGCTGGAAGTGGCGGGCATGCCGGGGGCGAGCCTGTATCCGGGATCGTGGAGCGAGTGGGTCGGCGATTCGTCTCGGCCGGTCGCGAAAGGCGCGGATTAAGCGTGTTGCCTTGGATTCCCGCCTGCGCGGGAACGACGTGCTGGCGTATGTGGACTACGTGCGTCGATATCGTCGTCTAGCTCATGAACCGTCGTTCCCGCGAAGGCGGGAACCCAAGTGAACCTTCTCAGCCACCAGCCTCAAAACGCGTGCAACGCCACCACGATCGCCACGCCAAGGCCGATCAGGAACACCTGCGGCACGGATTCCTTCAGCGTCGCCCGGCGCTGCATCTGCGGCATCAGGTCGCTCACCGCGATATAGATGAAGCCCGACGAGGCGAACACCAGCACGTAGGGAATCAGGCCGCTGGCCTGGTCCAGCGTGAAGTAGCCCAGCAGGCCGCCCGCCACCGCCAGCAGGCTGCACAGCAGGTTGAACACGTAGGCGCGCAGGCGCGAGAAGCCGGCGTTGAGCAGGACGATGAAGTCGCCGATTTCTTGCGGGATCTCGTGGGCGACGATGGCCAGGGCGGTCACGATGCCGACTTCCGGGTCGGCCAGGAAGGCCGCCGCGATCAGGATGCCGTCGGTGAAGTTGTGCATGCCGTCGCCGAGCAGGATCATCCAGCCCGACTTGCCGGCCTCGCGCGCGTCATGGCCGTGGGCGTGGTGGTGTCCGTCGCCTTCGTGGTGGTGCGAATGGCGCAGCAGCGCCACTTTTTCCAATAAAAAGAACGCCAGCAGCCCCCCCAGCAGGGTGGCGAACAGGCTCTTGATGTCGGCGCCCGATTCGAAGGCTTCGGGCAGCGCGTGCAGCAGCGACGTCGCCAGCATGATGCCGACCGACAGGCTGACCATCTTTTCGACCACTTTCGACAGCAGGGCGAACGAGAAAAGCGCAGCCCCCGAAATGCTGACGACGCCGGCGATCACGGTGGCCAGCAGGATGGAACTCAGGGTCGGGTCGAAAAGCGGGTCGATTTGAAAGCCTCTTGTTCTGTTCTTGCGACGATCCGCAAACCGGGCATTGTACCGCTCCCGGCCCGCGGTCGTCCAAGAGCCTGTCTAAAGAGACAGGCACACAGGCGTCAGGCGACGCCGTGCTTGCGGAACCAGGCCAGCGCGCGGTTCCAGCCGTCCCTGGCGTCGGCCTCGTTGTAGTTCGGGCGGTAGTCGGCGTGGAAGGCGTGGTCGGCATCCGGATACACGTGGATGGTCGAGCGGCTGTTGCCCTTGTCGAGCGCGGCCTGCATGCGCTTGACCGTGTCCAGCGGGATGCCGCCGTCCTTGCCGCCGTACAGGCCCAGCACCGGCACCTTGAGGTTCTGGGCGACGTCGACCGGGTGTTTCGGCGTGTTGGGGGTCACCTCGCCCACCAGGCGGCCATACCAGGCCACGCCGGCCTTGACGTCGAGGTTGTGCGCCGCGTACAGCCAGGTGATGCGCCCGCCCCAGCAGAAACCGGTGATGCCCAGTTTGCTGGTGTCGCCGCCGCGCTGCTTGGCCCAGGCCACCACGGTGTCGAGGTCGGACATGACCTGCGCGTCCGGGGTCCTGGACACGATGTTCTTCATCAGTTCGGCGGTGGACGGCGCCTTGGTGGCATCGCCCTGGCGCACGAACAGGTCGGGCGCGATCGCCATATAACCCTGCTTGGCGAAGCGGCGCGCCACGTCCTTGATGTGTTCATGCACGCCGAAGATCTCGGACACCACCAGGATGACCGGGACGTTGGTCTTGCCGCGCGGCTGGGCGCGGTACACGGGCACGTCCTGACCCTCGATGACGAGGATGCTGTCGGCCGCGTCGAGGCCTTCGGTATCGGTCTGGATCTGGGTCTGCGCGACCACCGGCAGCGCGGCCGCGGCAAAGCCGGTGCCGATCGCCGCCTTCAAAAAGTCGCGCCGCTTCACGCCGTCGTCATAGGCGCTGGCGCCCAGCAGGCTGTGGGCATCGTTGACGAGATCTTTCATGAACATCCCTTTCTGGACAGAGTTGGACAGGATTGCCAGTTTAGCATCGCCCGGGCCAATTGCACGCGCCGCACGGATGGGCAAGACGATGGTTCCCTAGCACCGATCTGCCGCCAGCCTGCTTGCCAATGCCTCGCGGGCGCGCGCGGGCAAGCTCGTTTTGCTGGACAATCCGTCTACCTGAACCCGCAAGCCGCCTGAGTTTATACTTGTCGGCTCGTATCGGACAACACAGGGATTTTCGTGCACCGGCTGGAAGACTATTTCACGCAACTGCAATCGACCTTGCCGCCGGACGGCCCGGGCTTCAGCGCCGCCGTCCTGTGCGAAGGCAAGCCCGTATTCGAGCTTCACCACGGCATGGCGTCGCTCGAACTGAAGGTGCCCTTGTCCTCGGACTCGGCCTATTACCTCGCATCCGAATCCAAGCAGTTCACCGCTGCCTGCGTGCTGTCGCTGGTGCGCGAGGGCGCCATCGCGCTCGATGACGACGTCTGCGCCTACCTGCCGGAGCTGGCGAAGTTCGAACAGCCCTTCCCGCTGCGCAGCCTGCTCAACCACAGCAGCGGCATTCCCGACTATTTCCAGTTCATCGAATGCCAGTTGGCGCGCCACGAGGCCGACTACTTCGACAACCGGATGATTCTCGCGCTGATCGCGCGCCTCGACACCGTCGTCTTCCCCACCTCGACCGGGTACCGCTACAGCAACAGCAACTACATCCTGCTCGCCGCCCTGGTGGAACGCCTGGGCGGCATGCCGCTCGCCCGCTACGCCCGAGATAAGCTGTTCGATCCGCTGGGCATGCGGCGCATCGCGTTCGACGAGGACCGCTTCAGCATCATCGAACACCGGGTCTTCAGTTACGAGGCCGATCCCGCGCGTCCCTTCGGCTACAGGCAGCACCTGGGCAATGCCAACACGGTCGGCGACGGCGGCGTGTATGCCAGCATCAACGAGCTGCTACGCTGGGAAAAAGATTGGCACCGCCAGTGGGCCGATCCATCGAGCCTGCTGCATGCGATGCTGCAGCCGTCACCCTTGCTGGACGGTTCGGCGCCGGCTTACCGCTTCGGGCTGGAGGTGATCCAGCGCGCAGGCCATGACGTCGTGTTCCACGGCGGCGGGCTGTGGGGATTCAATACGCTCATCCTGAGGATTCCGGCGCTGCGGATGTCGGTGATCCACCTGGCCAACTGCGAGACGGCGCAGCCGGACCAGCAGCAGATCCTGGCCGCCGCCCTGGACTGAGCACCGCAACGGCACCGACGACAGGAGACAACGATGTTTTCGCACGTATTCATCGGCACCAACCACTTCGAACGCACGTTCCGGCTGTATGCGGCGCTGATGGAAGCGCTCGGCAATCCGCTGCGCTTCTGCGACCGCGAACGGCCGTGGGCAGGATGGCAATCGCATCCCGGCCCACGCCCCCTGCTGCTGATCGGGGCGCCGTATGACGGCAATCCTCACGTGGCAGGCAACGGCCAGATGGTGGCGCTGACGGCCGCGGATCGGCTCACCGTGGACCTGGCCTACCGGGCCGCAATCGATCACGGCGCGATGCCGGAAGGCGCGCCGGGGCTGCGTCCCGAATACCATCCGCATTACTACGCGGCCTATTTCAGGGACACCGAGGGCAACAAGGTCTGCGTCGTCTGCCACGATCCGGCGCCGGGCGTGCAGCCGCAGGCCTAGTGTCCTGAATTGAAGATTCGTTGCATTGTCGGCCTGGATGACTTCCGGCTGTGGAAGGCCCGTTGATCACCCTTAGTGGGCTTCCTCCCAGTTCTTGCCCACGCCCGTCTCCGCCAGCAGCGGCACGTTCAGCCTGGCCACGCCCGCCATCAGCTCCGGCAGCTTGACCCGCACCAGTTCCAGCTCACCTTCCGGCACTTCGAGCACCAGTTCGTCGTGCACCTGCATGATCATGCGCGTGCCCAGCCCATCGCTTTCAATCCAATTCTGCACCGCGATCATCGCCAATTTGATCAGGTCGGCCGCCGTGCCCTGCATCGGCGCATTGATCGCCGCGCGTTCGGCGCCGGCGCGGCGCGGGCCGTTCGGCGAATTGATCTCGGGCAGCCACAGGCGGCGGCCGAACACGGTTTCGACGTAGCCGCGCGCCTTCGCTTCCAGGCGCGTGTTGTCCATGTACTGCTTCACGCCCGAGAAACGCGCGAAATAGCGCTCGATGTAGTTGGCGGCCGCGGCGCGTTCGATGCCCAGGTTGCCGGCCAGGCCGAAGGCGCTCATGCCGTAGATCAGGCCGAAGTTGATCACCTTGGCGTAGCGGCGCTGCTCGCTCTGCACGTCGGCGGGCGGGATGCCGAAGATCTCGGCGGCGGTGGCGCGGTGGATGTCTTCGCCGTCGGCGAAGGCCTTCAGCATCGCCGCATCGCCCGAGATGTGCGCCATGATGCGCAGTTCGATCTGCGAATAATCGGCCGAGACGATCATGTGGCCGGGGGCGGCGATGAAGGCTTCGCGGATGCGGCGGCCTTCGGCGTTGCGCACCGGGATGTTCTGCAGGTTCGGCTCGTTCGACGACAGGCGGCCGGTGATCGCCACCGCTTGCGCATAATTGGTGTGCACGCGGCCGGTGTTCGGGTTGACCATCTTCGGCAGCTTGTCGGTATAGGTCGACTTGAGCTTCGACATGCCGCGGTGCTCGAGCAGGATCTTCGGCAGCGGATAATCCTCGGCCAGCTTTTGCAGCACCTCTTCGTCGGTCGACGGCGCGCCGGTGGCGGTCTTCTTGATCACCGGCAGGCCGAGCTTGCCGAAGAAGATCTCGCCGATCTGTTTCGGCGAACCCAGGTTGAACGGGCCGCCGGCCGCCTCGTAGGCCTGCTGTTCCAGCTCCATCATGCGCTTGCCCAGTTCGCCCGATTGCACGTCGAGCAGTGCGCTGTCGATCAGCACGCCGTTGCGCTCGATCTTGTGCAGCACTTCCATGGTCGGCATCTCGATCTCGCGGTAGATGTAGGCCAGGCCCTTGTCCTTCTCGACTTCCGGCAGCATGCTCTGGTGCAGGCGCAGGGTGATGTCCGAATCCTCGGCGGCATACTCGGTGGCGCGCGCCAGCTCGACCTGGTCGAAGCAGATCTGCTTGGCGCCCTTGCCGCACACGTCCACGTAGGGAATCGTGGTGTAGCCGAGGTGGCGCATCGCCATCGTGTCCATATCGTGCGGCTTGTGCGATTCGAACACGTAGGATTGCAGCAGCGTGTCGTGCGCGACGCCGCGCAACACCACGCCGTGGTTGGCGAAGATGTGCATGTCGTATTTGAGGTTCTGACCCACCTTCGGCTTGGCCGGGTTTTCCAGCCAGCCGCGCATCTTTTCCAGCACGTGCTCGCGCGACAGCTGGTCCGGCGCGCCGGCGTAGCGGTGCGCCACCGGGATGTAGGCGCCCTTGCCCACCTCGACCGACAGCGAAATGCCGACCATCTCGGCCATCATCGGGTCGAGCGAGGTGGTTTCGGTGTCGACCGAGGTCAGTTCGGCCGCGTCGACCAGCGCCAGCCATTTGTCGAGCTGCTCGTCGGTGAGGATCGTTTCGTATTCACCCTTGATGACCGGCATGCCTGCCAGGGTGGCCGCGCCTTCGGGCGAATTGAGCGGTCCACCGCCCGGCGCGCTGCCGGCGGCCGGACGCACGCTGCCGTCGCCCGGCCTGGCGCCGCCCAGGTCGCGCAGCATGGTCTTGAAACCATAGCGCTGGAAAAAATCACGCAGCGCCTCGGCGTCCTCCGGACGGCCCACCAGTGTTTCCTCGAACGAGACCACGTGCTTGACCAGGTCGCAGTCGGTCTTGACGGTGATCAGCTCGCGGCCTTTCGGCAGCCATTCCAGGGCCGCCTGCAGGTTGGCGCCGACCGCGCCGCCAATGCTGGCCGCGTTCTGGATCACGCCATCGAGCGAGCCGTGCAGGGTGAGCCACTTGACCGCGGTCTTGGGGCCGCACTTGGCCACGCCCGGCACGTTGTCGACGGTGTCGCCGACCAGGGTCAGGTAATCGATGATGCGGTTCGGCGGCACGCCGAACTTGGCCAGCACGCCGGCCTCGTCCATGCGCTCGTTGGTCATGGTATTGATCAGCATGACCTTGTCGTTGACCAGCTGGGCCAGGTCCTTGTCGCCGGTCGAGACCACGGTCTTCATGCCGCGCGCCGTGGCCTGCACCGCCAGGGTGCCGATCACGTCGTCCGCTTCGACGCCGTCGACCATCAGGATCGGCCAGCCCATGTAGCGCACCACTTCGTGGATCGGTTCGATCTGCTTGCCCAGGTCTTCCGGCATCGAGGCGCGCGTGGCCTTGTATTCGGGATACAGGTCGTCGCGGAAGGTCTTGCCCTTGGCATCGAAGACGCAGGCGATATAGGCGGCCGGAAAGTCGGCGCGCAGGCGGCGCAGCATATTGACCATGCCGTGCATGGCCCCGGTCGGGAAGCCGTCCGGGCTGCGCAGGTCGGGCAGCGCGTGGAAGGCGCGATAAAGATAACTGGAACCGTCAACGAGCAGCAGGGTATTGTCCATAGGGGGGCGACATTCAGGAATTCAGCAGGCGGCGCCATCCGTGGCGCCAGGGTAAGCGCCATTATCGCAGAATCCGCATCAGCGCCCGTGCCTGAGCTTCAAGGCACCAGCCCCTTTGAAACATAAGGTTTTGGCACACTTTTCACTGGGCAGGGACGCTGTTTGCTACAATGGACTAAACGACATTAGGTGACCATCATGCTGCGCTCGACACCCCGCTCCGCCCTCCTGACGCTTTGCCTGCTCGCCGGCTCGGCCGCGGCCCAGCAATCGGCGTTGCCTCCGACGCAACCGACGCCGACCCCGCCGCAGAACCAGCAGCGCCCCAGCGATGCGCCGCCCCAACTCGAACGCATCGAGCCGGGCAGCGACACGCCGGCCACCACGATTCCGCCGCGCCAGCGCACCAAGATCACCGAGCGCCGCAGCAATGACGGCACGGTCACCCAGGTCGAAGTAGAAAGCGGCCCGAGCCGCTACACCATGAAGCCCAACGTTGCACCAGGCAATGCCCAACCCGGCGATGCCACCAGCAATGACATCCGTGCCCCACAATGGACGGTGATGGAATTCGACTTTGGCAATCCCAAGAAGCAGGACACAGCCGATCAGCCGGTCGCGCCGGCCCCCGCGCGTCCGGGCGTACCCGCCCGCGCCGACGTGCCGCCGCCGCCCGCGCTGGAGCCGACCACCAAACAATGATCCCCACGGCCGCGGCGCGAAGTCGCGGCGGCGGGTTCTCACCTACTCTTTTGTTAGCACATGGCAGTATTTACCGCGGTCTCGCTGGATGACCTTCACCAGTGGATCAAGCAGTACCCGCTCGGCCAGGCCGTCGGGCTCGAAGGCATTTCCTCCGGCATCGATAACAGCAATTTTTTCTTGAACACAGAGCGCGGCCAATATGTGCTGACGATCTTCGAGAACCTGCGCTTCGACCAGCTCCCCTTCTACGTCAAGCTGATGGCGCACCTGGCCGAACGCGGCATTCCGGTGCCGGCGCCGGTGCCGAACGTGGACGGCGAACTGGTGGTCGCGCTGCACGACAAGCCGGCGATCATCGTCAGCCGCCTGCAAGGCAGCTCCCAGCTCGACCCGCAGCCGGTGCACTGCGCCGAAGTGGGCCGCATGCTGGCGCGCATGCACCTGGCGGCCCGGGATTTCGCCCTGCACCAACCCAATCTGCGCGGGCTGGACTGGTGGGTGGAGACCGCGCCGGCCGTCCTGCCGTACCTGGACGAAGCCGAAGCGGCGCTGCTGCGCGCCGAAGTGGCGTACCAGAGCGCGTTCGCCACCAGTGCGACTTACGCGAAGCTGGCGCGCGGGCCGGTGCACGCCGACCTGTTCCGCAACAACGTGATGTTCGAGGGCGAGCGCCTGAGCGGCTGCTTCGACTTCTATTTCGCCGGCGTCGACACCTGGCTGTACGACGTCGCCGTGACCGTCAACGACTGGTGCGTCGACCTGGCGACGGGCGTTCTTGACGCGGCCCGGGTGCGTGCACTGCTGGACGCCTACCATGAGGTGCGGCTATTCACCGACGACGAGCGCGCCGCCTGGCAGCCGATGCTGCGCGCCGGCGCGCTTCGCTTCTGGCTGTCGCGCCTGTATGATCTGCATCTTCCCCGTGCGGCCGAGCTGTTGACGCCGCACGATCCGACCCATTTCGAACGCATCCTGCGCGAGCGTATCGCTTGCCCGGCGCCGAATTTGCCCTAAATGAACAATTTGCCTGCTATCACCGGCTGGATCTGGCTCAAACGCGGCGCCAGCCTGTTCCGTCAACAACCCGCGGCCCTCACCACGCTGCTGTTCGCGAACATCCTCATCAGCATCCTGATCAGCGCCGTGCCACTGCTGGGTCCGATGGTGGCGGTGATCCTGATTCCCTCGTTCTCGATGGCCTTCATGATGGGATGCTCGATGATCGAGAGCGGCCAGCGCGTCTCGCCCGCGGTGCTGCTGACGGGATTCCGCAAGCCGGTATTGCGCGAACTGTGCAAGGTCGGCGTGGTCTACCTGGCCGTGTCGCTGGTGCTGGCGCTGATCACCCGTTTCGCCGTCGATGCGACGTTCTGGGAGCAGGTCCGGGCCCAGGGCACGACCGGCACCCCGGCCGTGCTGGCGGGATCGGACGTGCTGGCGATGTTCCTGATCTTTGCGATCGACGTCGCGGCGCTGATCTCGCTGTGCTTCGCCGCCCCGCTCACCTATTGGCAAAAGATGCCGCCGTTCAAGGCGGTGTTCTACAGCTTCTTTGCCGTCAAGCGCAGCGCCGGCGTGTTCCTGGTGCTGCTGCTGGCCTGGTTCGCGATCTTCTTCGCCGTGTGCATGGTGATCGCCATGCTGCTGGGCGGGAACAATCTGGCGCGGGTGGTGATCATGTGGGTGATCTTCCTGTTCATCCTGCTGCTGCAGTGCGCGATGTATGTGGGGTATCGGGAGATTTTCGGCAAACCGGAAACGGCGCCGGGCGACAAGGTCAGCCTGGATAAGTAAAGCCGTCAAACGCCTGGACGGCGTATGGCCGTCCACCCTGCCCCACGGCGCCAACGACGGCGTCGCACGCGATCAGCGGCCGAGCTTCTCCAGCTTGGCGATCGACAGGTCCAGCACCTTCATCCCGGCCGAACCGAAATTGATCTGGGCCCGCGCCGCGCCGGCGCCGCCTTCGATGTTGACGATCACGCCTTCGCCGAACTTGGCGTGCGATACCGATTCACCCACGCGCCAGCCGCTGCCGCGGCCGTTATCCGACTTCGATTTCTGCGTGATCTGCTGCGCGATCTTGTTGTCGCTGCCGCCTTCGCGGAACTTGGCGTCGTCCCAGGCCGTCGTCTGCTTGCGGCCAGCGAACCAGGCGGTCTGCACGCGCGGCGACAGCCACTTGAGCGCTTCTTCGGGCAACTCGTCGAAGAAGCGCGACTTCATGTTGAAGCGGGTCTGGCCGTGCAGCATGCGCTGCTGGGTAAAGCTCATGTACAGGCGCCGGCGCGCGCGCGTGATCGCCACGTACATCAGGCGCCGCTCCTCGTCCACACCCTCGGCTTCGCGCGCGCTGCTCTCGTGCGGGAACAGGCCTTCTTCGAGGCCGGTGATGAATACCGCGTCGAATTCCAGGCCCTTGGCCGAGTGCACCGTCATCAGCTGCAACGCCTCTTGCCCGGCCTGGGCCTGGGCGTCGCCCGCCTCGAGCGAGGCATGCGACAGGAAGGCGGACAAGGGCGACATCACGGTCGGCAGCGGCGCGCCGCCGTCGATGACCTCGATGCCGTCCTGGTATACCACCGCCTCGCCGGCCTGGGCCTGGGATGGCGGGCCGAGGTGGGCCGGCGCACCGATGCCGAAGCCCTCCTCCTGCACGAACTGGGTCGCGGCGTTGACCATCTGCTCCAGATTCTCGATGCGGTCGGCGCCTTCCTTCTCGTTGCCGTAATGCGTGAGCAGGGTGCTGCGCTCGAGCACCACGCGCACCAGTTCGGGCAGCGGCAATTGCTGGGTCTCGAAACGCGCGCCTTCGATCAATTTGACGAACGCGCCCAGCGCGGTGCCGGCCTTGCCGGTCATGTAGGGCACGGCCGCGTACAGCGAAATGCCGTAGCTGTCGGCCGCCATCTGCAACTGCTCGATCGAGCGCGCGCCGATGCCGCGGGTGGGGAAGTTCACCACCCGCAGGAAAGCCGAATCGTTGTGCGGATTGTCCATCAGCTGCAGGTAGGCGATGGCGTGCTTGACCTCGGCGCGCTGGAAGTAGCGCAGGCCGCCGTAGACGGTGTACGGCAGGCCGGCCGCGAACAGCGCGTGCTCGATCACGCGGCTCTGGGCATTGCTGCGATAGAGGATGGCGATCTCGTTGCGCGGCATGCCCTCGCTCATGAGGCTTTTCGCTTCTTCGATGATCCACTGCGCTTCTTCGAGGTCGGACGAGGCCTCGTACACGCGCACCGGCTCGCCCTGGCCGGCATCCGTGCGCAGGTTCTTGCCCAGGCGCTTGGTGTTGTTGGCGATCAGGTAGTTGGCGCTGTCGAGGATGTGACCATGCGAGCGGTAGTTCTGCTCCAGCTTGATCAGGTTCTTGACCTGGTAGTCGCGCTCGAAGGCCGACATATTGCCGACGTTGGCGCCGCGGAAGGCATAGATGCTCTGGTCGTCGTCGCCGACGGCGAAGATGGCGCCGCCACCGGTCTCGCCCTGCCCCGCCAGCATTTTCAGCAGGTTGTATTGCAGGTCATTGGTGTCCTGGAACTCGTCGACCAGGATGTGGCGGAACCGCATCTGGTAGTGATGGCGCAGCGGGCCGTTGCGCGCCAGCAGTTCATACGAACGCAGCAGCAGCTCGGCGAAATCGACCACGCCCTCGCGCTGGCACTGTTGATCGTACAACTCATACAACTCGACCATGCGGCGCTCGATCGGGTCATACGCCTCGACCTGCGAGGCACGCAAGCCCTGGTCCTTGGCGTTGTTGATGAAGTACATCAGGGTCTTGGCCGGATACTTTTCGTCGTCAACATTGTGCGCCTTGAGCATGCGCTTGATGAGCGACAACTGGTCTTGCGAGTCGAGGATCTGGAAAGTCTGCGGCAGCGCGGCGTCGCGGTAATGCGTGCGCAGCAACCGGTTGCACAGGCCGTGGAAGGTGCCGATCCACATGCCGCGCGTATTGATCGGCAGCATCGCCGACAAGCGCGTGAGCATCTCCTTCGCCGCCTTGTTCGTGAACGTCACCGCCATGATGCCGGCCGGCGACACCTGGTTGGTCTGGATCAGCCAGGCGATGCGCGTGGTCAGCACGCGCGTCTTGCCGGAACCGGCGCCGGCAAGGATCAGCGCGCTCTGCGAAGGCAGTGTAACCGCGGCAAGTTGTTCGGGATTGAGGTTGTGAAGAAGGGTCTGCATCCGGCCATTATACTGCCGCGATTTACTGTATGCCCATCCAGTTCGCGCCGCCGCCACGTTTGCCGGCCGCGCTCAGGTCAAGGTCAGGGTGAGTTCAGGGTAAAAACCGCTCGACCCGCACGACCGCATCGCCGTCGCCCTGGAAGGATGCGGCCTTCGTCTCGATGCGCGCCAGCTGGTCCATGGCCGACGAGCAGGCGAAACCATATTTGGCGCGCACCCGCTCGCTGGCGGCGCCCAGCCCGCTGCGGCTGCGCGCCAGGAAATCGGCGAGCGCGTACGGCGTGCCGGCGTCCAGGTGATCCTTGATGGCCGTCGACGGCGAGTAGCAGTCGTCGGTGCTGGCATCCGGCCAGCGAACCAGAAACCGTACTTCAGGCATGATTCTCTCCTCTATCACGTTCTTCACTGAGGTTATTCACTGAGGTCCTTCACTGCGGCCGATGAAGGCTTCCCGTTCGAAATCCCACAGCGCGACCCGTTCAGCGCCGCGCCGCAGCGCGACGGCGCTGCCCGCTTGCGTGCGTCCGAACGCGGCGCAGGCGATGCCGCGCGCCGCGAAGCGCGCCAGCACGGCGTCGAGGTGCTCGTCGGCGACGCTGAGCAGGAAGCCGTAGCTGGGGAAGACGCCCAGCCAGCGCGCCAGGTCGACGCCGTCCGGACGCGGGATCAGGTCGACGTCGATGACGGCGCCGAGGCCCGAGCATTCGAGCAGCATCAGCGCCGTCCCGACGACGCCCGCCATGCTGATGTCCTTGGCCGCCGCCGCCAGGCCGTCCTCGGCCAGCGCCGGCAGGATCTCGAGGTCGGCGCGCAGGCGCTCCGGCGGCGCGCCGACGCTCGCGTTCCAATAGGCATACGGTTCGTGGAAGCGTCCGCGCAGGTCGATCGCGGCGACCAGGTGCTGGCCAGGGCCCGCATCGAAGCTGGTGAGCAGGCGCCGCGCGCGGCCGACGATGGCGACCGACAGCTGTTCGCGCTCGCTGCGCCGGTTGCTGTGGCCGCCGACGATGGGAACGCCGTATGCGAGCGAGGCCGCCGCCAGCCCTTCCAGCACCGGGGTGGCGGCGTCGCCTCCGCGGCTCCACAGCGCATCGACGACGGCGGTGGGCCGTCCCCCCATGGCATAGATGTCGCTGACGTTGACCATCACCCCGCAATACCCGGCGAACCAGGGTTCGCGCTCGACGAATTCGTTCAGGAAGCCTTCGATCGCGAACAGCAGGTAGCCGTCGCCGTCGGGGATCGCCGCGCAATCGTCGCCGATGGCGATGCCGCTGGGCGCCGCCCCGCGCAAGGCCGGCAGCACGTCCTCGATGTCGCGCTTGTGCGCGAAACCCGGGCTCGCGCGCAGCGACGCGGCGAGCGCTTCCAGCATCGTCTCTTTCATGGCGCCGGCCGCTTTTCGTAGGTGGACAGGGTCGAGCAGGCGCCGCAGCGTCCGCACCCCGCCTTGATCTCGGCCGCGCGCAGATTGCCGCGCTCGAGGATCCCGGCCAGCGGCGCGAGGATGGCGCGCATGAAGGCGGCGTCGGGCGCCGGATGGTCTTCCAGCGGGGTGCCGGTGACGGGCACGAACGGCACCACGAAGGGATACACGCCCATGCCCACCAGGCGCTCGCTCATGGCCAGGATGGCCTCGGGCGTGTCGCCCAGCCCGGCCAGGATATAGGTGCTGACCTGGCCCGGGCCGAACACCGCGACCGCGGCCTCGAAGGCGCTGAAATAGCGCTCGAGCGGCACGCTCGCCTTGCCCGGCATGATGCGCGCGCGCACCGCCGGCGTCACCGCTTCCAGGTGCATGCCCAATGAGTCGACGCCGGCATCGCGCATGCGCCGGAACCACGCGTCGTCGTCGGGCGGCTCGCACTGGCCCTGGATCGGCAGGTCGACCGCCGCCTTGACTGCGAACGCGCTCTCGCACAGGATGCGCGCGCCGCGGTCAGTGGCGTTCGGGGTGCCGGTGGTCATGACCATATGTTTCACGCCGTCGAGCAGCACCGCGGCGCGCGCGACTTCGGCCAGCTGCTCCGGCGTCTTGCGCAGGATGGTGCGGCCGGCCGCCAGCGACTGGCCGATCGCGCAGAACTGGCAGGACTTGCGCCGGCTTTCATAGCGGATGCAGCTTTGCAGGACCGTGGTGGCCAGCACGTCGGCGCCGTGCAGGGTGGCGATCTTGGAGTACGGCACGCCGTCGTAGGTTTGCAGCTTGTAGAAGCGCGGCTGGCGCGGAAAGGACACCACGGCCAGCTCGACCCCGTCACGTACGATGCGCGTCGAGCCGTCGGCGCGCGGCGTTGCGACGTAGGGCGAGCTCCAGGCGCCGGCCGTGTGCACCGGGATCATCACCGTGTGGCCGTCGATCGTGACCGCCTTGTGGTCGGTCGGGCCGGCGCCGCCGCGCCGGCTCGGCGCGCCGATGCTGGTGTCGTCCAGCCGCAGTCCGACCGACTGCAGCTGGGCGATCAACTGCTGGTTCATGGGGTTCATGGCTGCTCCAGTGCTTGGGGTGGAATGTGCGCGCCGCGCGGCTCGACCGCCTGCGCCTGCATGGGCTGCATGGGCTGCATGGGCGCCGTCTGGCGCGGATCGATCAAGAGGCTCAGGAGTTCGGGCCGCGCGTAGTGGCCGACCGAATCCATCATGCGCTTGCGTTTCGTGTTCAAGGCCAGGTCCAGGTCGGCCACGACCATGCCTTCGCCGCTGCGCAGCGGCTCGGCCAGCAGCTTGCCCTCGGGCGAGACGATGGCGGTGAAGCAGCCTCCGCGCAGCGCCTTGCGGCGTTCGGGCTCGGGCGTGATCGCCTCGATCTGGGCGTCGGTGAGCCAGCCGGTGGCGTTCACGACGAAGCAGCCCGACTCGAGCGCATGGTGGCGGATGGTCACTTCCATCTGGTCGGCGAAGACCTGCCCCACCATCGAGCCGGGGAACTGGGCGGCATGGATTTCCTCGTGCTGCGCCATCAGCGCGTAGCGCGCCAGGGGATTGTAGTGTTCCCAGCAAGCCAGCGCGCCGAGGCGGCCGACCGCGCTGTCCACCACCTTCAGGCCGCTGGCGTCGCCCTGGCCCCAGACCATCCGCTCGTGATAGGTCGGCGTGATCTTGCGCCGCTTGAGGATCAATTCGCCGTCGGCGTCGAACACCAGCTGCGTGTTGTACAGCGAGCCGTGGTCGCGCTCGTTCACGCCGAGCACCACGACGACGCCGTGGCGCCGGGCCGCGGCGCCGACGGCGTGGGTCACCGGCCCCGGCACCGTCACCGCACGCTCATACAGCAGCAGGTGCTCGGGACCCTGCTCGAAAGGCGGCTGGATGAAGGAGAAGTAGGGATAGTAGGGCACGAAGGTCTCCGGGAACACCGCCAGTTGCGCGCCCCGCGACGCGGCCTGCGCGATGGCGTCGCAGACCTTCGCGACGGTGCCGTCGGCGCTGTCCAGGTCCGGCGCGATCTGCACCGCCGCCGCCCTGACCACCCTGTTCGCTTGATTCATGGTGCCGCCCTCCTTCGCTGCCTACAGGGTCCAGGTATCGATGACGACCGCGTTGTCGCGCAGGTGCAGCAGCTTCAGGTCGAGCACATCGAGCGGGCTGATCGGACGGATGCCTTCGATCAGCGCCGGCTCGCCATGGCCGTACAGCGCCTGCAGCGCGAAGCGGCAGGCATACACCTTGCCGCCCTCTTCCATGAACTTGGTGAGCTGCCTGCTGTAGTTCTGGTGGCCCGGGAAAGCTTCGTCGCCGATGGTCGGGAAGCCGCGCTGGATGCCCAGGGTCACGCCCGGTCCGTACATCAGGATCGAGGTTTCGTAGCCCTTGCGCTGCAGGCGGGTGGCCTGCAGCATGTTGACGAAGCCGATCGATCCTTCGTACGCCACCGTGTGGAAGGTCACCAGCGCTTTCTCGCCCGGCTTCGCCTTGACGTCCTCGAATACCTTCTCCTCGTAGTCCACGAAGAAGTCGCCTTTCTGGTGCTTGGCTTGGGTAACTGCTGGCATGGTAGTGCTCCTGTCTAGTGGTTGAATTGGTGCGGGGAACCGACGTCCGCACAGGGGAATTGATTGCATGCTCCGTGCCAGTCAATGCCGCGAAGGACAGGCATTGAATGGAGCGTTGTCCATTCAAGCCGCCGTCCAAGAGGCATGCCGGCGCGGTGCGCGACAGCGATCCGGTCAAACCGTGCAGTCAATGACGACGGCATCACCGGAGCGCGGCGCGCCTGGCCTGCGGTATGCCTGGCATGCGGCGGTGCGGCGCATGCCACATGACGGCGCGCGCTGCACCGCCGCATGTCAGGCATACCGCAGCGCCGGTGCGCCGCCTTGCGCCAGCGCGGCGATGTGCGCCGCCAGGTATTCGGCATCGCGCGCCACGCCCGAGAAGCGGCCCGAACCCCAGGTATGCAGCCAGGGCAGGCCGAGGAAGTACAGTCCCGGCTGGCCACTGATGCCGCGCGCATGGACCGGATGGCCGCGCCCATTGAAGACCGGCGCATTGACCCATTTGAAATCCGGCGCGAAGCCGATGCACCAGATCACGGCCGTGACGCCCTCGGCGCGCAGGTCGAGCGTGTCCTCCTGCGCGCTGTCCGGCTCCCATGGCGCCACGTAGGCGGCGCCGGGCGGCGCGGCGATGCCCTGGGACGCGATCCAGTGGTCGATCGAGGCATTGATGCGGTTGTAGACATGGTCGGCCTGGTCCAGGTTGGCCTTCAGGTTGGGGGCGAAAGCGAGACGCGTTCCCTCCAGGCCGGTCAGGGCGCCGTGCAGCCGCATGCCCTGCAGTGCGAAGGCGCGCAGGTCGATGTCGCGCCCGCCGTCGCGCCCGGTGACGTAGTGGTTGGTGTTGTCGCGCACGCCTTCACGCAACGGATGCTCGCCGACCGCCTTGTCGTAATAGCCCATGTCGGCCAGCCAGTCGACCACGTCGCGGCCGCGATAAAAGCGCGCGCAGCGCGGCGCGTCGCCGGTGGCCAGGTGGACCCGGCGGCCGGCCAGGTGCAGGTCTTCCGCGATCTGCGCGCCGGACTGGCCTGAGCCGACCACCAGCACCGCGCCGTCGGGCAGGCTGTGCGGGTTGCGGTAGTCGGCCGAGTGCAGCTGCACGATGCCGGCCGGCAGGCGTTCGGCCAGGCGCGGCACGATCGGCTCCTGGTAGCAGCCGGAGGCCACCACGACCTGGCCCGCGGTGGTCGCGCCGATGCTGGTGCGCAGCGCGAAGCCGCCGCCCGCAAGCGGCGCCACCTCGCGCACCTCGACGCCCTCGCGCACCGGCGCGTTCACCTTGGCGATGAAGCCGTCCAGGTAGTCGACGATCTGCTCGCGCTTCATGAAGCCGTGCGGATCGTCGCCGGCATACGGATGGCCTGGCAGCTGGCATTGCCAGTTCGGGGTCACCAGCGAGAACGCGTCCCAGCGCTGGGTGCGCCAGGCATGCGCCTGCGCGTGCTTTTCGAACACGACGTGGCCGATGCCGGCCTGCTGCAGGTAGTAGCTCATGGACAGGCCGGCCTGGCCACCGCCGACGATGGCGACGTCGACATGCGCATCGAGCGCAGGCAGGATGGTGGGGATGGTCATGCGGTTTCTCCGGTAGGAAGGTTGGAAGGCGACGCCGGCCTGGCCGACCGGCCGGCGTAGCCGGCTTGCGGGGTGTGGCAGGGCGGATAGCTGGCCAGGTCGGCCTGCATCAGGTGATGCGGCCGTCCCAGCAGGGTTTCCTCGTGCAGCACATGCCAGTCGAGGCGCTGGAACAGGGGCACGTTCTGGCTTTGCACGTGGGCGCGAAACACGCGGCAGCCCAGCGCGCCGGCGCTGGCGACCGCCAGGCGGATGAGGGTGACGCCGAGCCGGGCGTGCTTGCGCCATGCGGGATCGACGGCCAGCCGCGAACCGAACCACAGGCCCCCGCCCTCGTCGTGGATGCGCACGGTGCCGATCACCTGGTCGGGCAGGCCGGCCAGGCACGACAGCGCGACCAGCAGCTGCGCGCGCTCGTCGACCGCGTCGCGGTCGTCATGCGCGAAGATGCCCTGCTCTTCGCAGAACACGGCGCGGCGCAGGCGGTAGGCTTGTTCCGATTCCCATGGCAGGGTGACCCATTTCACGCGAAACTCGCTGGGCAGATAGGCGAGAGGCAGCTCGTTCATCATGATCGTTCTCCTGGCGGGCGATGCATGGATTGAATGCATGGGGCGTGCCAATCAATCGCGCCGCAGGCTGGACTTGACTGCAGGCGCCTGCGGTCATTCCGGGCCACGGCGCGCCCGCCGCTTCTGGCACGCGCCTTGCATCGGGCCAGAGGAGGAAGGCGGTTTTTCGCGTCATCCGCGCTTTCCATACATTCGCTCCATACAATCGGCGCTAGGTGTCGCTGCACGATGGCGCGCAGTGGCGCATCATGCGGGTGCGCGTGAGCCTTTTCGGTGCCTGCGCGAGCGCAACAACGTCATGGAGGCCAGCAGCAATGAGCAAGAAATTCGATGGCTGGATGCCCAGGCTGAGGAAGACCAGCGCGCCCGGCGCCCTGCCCTTCTACCAGCAGATCGCCAATGCGATTGCCGACGACATCACGACCGGGCGCCTGATGCCGGAACAGCGGCTGCCGGCGCAGCGCCGGCTGGCCGCCGGCCTCGGGATCGACTTCACCACGGTGGCGCGCGCCTATGTCGAGGCGCAGCGGCGCGGGCTGGTCGATTCCACGGTGGGACGCGGCACATTCGTGTGCGGCAAGCGACGTCCCGCCATCCCGCGCGCGGTCGAAGGACGGCCGAACATCGACCTGTCGATGAACATGCCGCCCGAGCCGGCGTCGCCCGAACTGGCGCAGCTGATGCAGGACGGCTATGCGGAAGTCGGCGCCCACCTGCGCGACCTGCTGCGCTACCAGGACTTCTGCGGCTCGCGCGCCGATCGCGAGGCCGGCGCGCTATGGCTGCGGCGGCGCGGCCTGGTGGTTCCCGAGGAACGGGTGCTGGTCACGCCGGGCGCCCAGTGCGCGCTGCTGGCGGTGCTGGGCGCGATCGCGCCCGCGGGCTCGGTCGTGTGCTGCGAGGAGCTGACCTATCCCGGATTGCGGGCGCTGGCCGGCCAGCTGGGCCTGAAACTGGTGGGGCTGCCGATGGACGGCGAAGGCATCGATGCGGTCGCCTTCGCGGCCGCCTGCGCCCAGTACGCGCCGAAGGCGCTGTATTGCAATCCGACCCTGCTCAATCCGACCACGGCGGTGATGTCGGCGCAGCGGCGCCAGGCGCTGGTGGAAGTGGCGCGCTTTCATGGCGTGGCGATCATCGAGGACGACGCCTACGGCTTCCTGCCGCGCTCCGGCCCGCCGCCGCTGGCCAGCATGGGGCCGGACATCACCTTCTATATCGCTGGCCTCGCCAAATGCGTGGGCGCGGGCCTGCGCGTCGCCTTCCTGGTCGCCCCCGACGCCCATTCCACGGCGCGCCTGACGGCTGCCATCCGCGCCACCACGACCATGGTCTCACCCATCACGGCGGCGCTGGCGACGCGCTGGATTCGCGACGGCACGGCCGACCTGATGCTGGCCGCTATCCGCAAGGAATGCGCGGTGCGCCACAAGATCGCGCTGCGCGCCCTGCCCGACGCGACGGTTGACGCGACGCCGGACAGTTTTCATTTATGGCTGCGCCTGCCCGCGCCGTGGGGCCGCCGCCAATTCGCGGAAACGATGGCCGCGGCGGGGGTGGCGGTGGTGGCCAGCGATGCGTTCGCCGTCGGGGCGCCGGGCATGGCGCCGGAGGCGGTGCGGGTGTGCGTAGGCGGCATGGCCGACCGCTACCAGATCCAGCACGCGCTGGAACTCATGGGGCAGGCGCTGCGCCACCCGCCGCCGTGCGTCGCGCATGGCGTGTGAACGCCGTCGCGCCGGGGCGCCGGGACGCTACACGCGCCTGACGAGCAGCGCGACGTCGATCTGGTCGTCGGCGCGCACCACCACCCGTTGGCCAACCACGGCGCTGCGGATGGGCGCGGCCAGGACTTCGCCGTTGCTGGTCAGCCTGGCCAGCACGCGCAGGTTGCCATGGTGATCCATGCGGACGATCGTGAACTGCAGGGCCCATGGCGTATCGCCGTGGACGCCACGCAAGGTGATGCGCTCGGCATTCTGCGCAACCACGACCGGTTTACTGACCTCGCCGAACATGTCCAGCTTCAGCGCCACCTCGAAGCCCGTATGGTGGTTGGTATGGCCGATCCCGGCCGGAGGCAAGGGACGGGCTTGCGCGGCGGAGCCGACCATTCCCGCGACCGCGGCAACAGGCAGGGCAAGGCAAAGTCGGCGGCGCATGCGGCTGGAAGATGGTGCGCTCATGGCGGTAGCTTTCCGGGAAGTCACGATGATTCCATGCTCGCATCTTCTTGCACGGATAACAATGTCGTGCGCATGAAATTTACCTGTCAGCCTTCCGACCGGGTCGTCTGGTACTGCGGCAGGCCGTCCTGCAGCTTCAGCCAGCCCAGCCGGCTGCGCACAAAAGTGTGATCGGCCGGCGGCACCAGTTCCGGGTCATCGAGGCTGGCGGTGGCAAGGTCGATCTCGTCGGGCCAGCGTTCGTCGTGCCAGGTGAGCGTGGTGCCGCACGACGGGCAAAAACTGCGCAGCGCATGTTCGCTGGAACGGAACCGTTGCGGCGCGCTGGCGGTCCAGTGCAGGCTGGTCGTCCTGACGCTGAACCAGGCGACGGCCGGGGCTCCCGATGCCTTGCGACAATCGGTGCAATGGCACAGCGTGCTGTTGAATGGTTCACCGTGCGCCTCGAAGCGCACCGCGCCGCAGAAGCATCCACCTTGCAAGCTCATCTGACCCTCCTGTTGCATCGTCGTCGATTTCCAATAGGAAAACACATTAACATCGCGCAACTTGTTACGAATGGGATTCTCAGCCGCGCGCCCCCATCTTGTCTTTTCGCTTATTTTAATAACAGATTCGCGACAAGGTCGCGAACCCCGTCGCATGTGCATTCATTCGAGTCCAGGCGTGCGCGCCGGCCATTGTGCCGACGCCGCGCCGGGGCGAAACCTAAGGAGAATACTATGTTGGGTCGTGTAGTTACCGTGGCCGCACTGGCCGTTGGCGGCGCAATGCTGTCGAAGAAACTCAAGCGTAATCGTGGTTTTGGCACCAGCTCGTCGATCGTCGAGACGATTGAAGTCAACGTGCCTGTGCGCACTGCCTACAATCAGTTCACCCAGTTCGAAGACTTCCCGCAATTCATGAAGAGCGTGAAAGAGATTCGCCAGCTGGACGACAAGCACCTGCACTGGAAGGCCAACGTGGCCGGCGAAGACAAGGAATGGGATGCCGAGATCACCGAGCAGATCCCGGACAACCGCATCGCCTGGCGCAGCACCACCGGCGTCAAGAACGGCGGCGTGGTCACCTTCCACAAGATCTCGGACACCGTCACCCGCATCGCGCTGCAGATGGACTACGAGCCCGAAGGCCCGCTGGAAACCCTGGGCGACGCCCTGGGCGCCGTGCGCATGGAAACGCGTTCCAACCTGGCCAACTTCAAGGAGCTGCTCGAGAAGCGCGGCAGCGAAACCGGCGGCTGGCGCGGCAAGATCGAGCAGCACTGATCGATCAGCACCGCGCGGCGCCTGCCGGATCTGTTGACACCGTTCGCCGGCGTCACCAGGTCGCCCCCGCGAAGGCGGGGGCCGGCTTTCGCATGCGCTAGCATGCATGCGCCGTCGCGATGCACGCAGACCTGGATTCCCGCCTGCGCGGGAATGACGTCTCCAGGGCTTACAAGCTAACCTGACATCATGGCCGACGGCTGTTCACCGCCTTTGTCGTCACCGGCAACTCCACCCTCTCCACCGGCGTCTCCTGTGCCGCGATGAACACTTCCAATGCCCGCGACAGGTCGTCGACGACCCGGCTGCCATACGCTTCTTCGATCAATCGGTACTGCTGCTCGATCAGCGGCGCGATCTCGTCGATCAGCTTGTCCCCTTTCGGCGCCAGCCGTACCCAGATGCGGCGCTGGTCGGCCGCCACGCGCTGGCGCGCGATCAGGCCCAGTTCTTCCATGCGCGACAGCACGCCGGTCATGCTGGGACTCAGGATCTGGCACAGCTCGCACATCTCGCGCGGCTCCAGCTGCCCGTGCTCGTCCAGCACGCGCAGGATGCGCCATTGCTGCTCGGTGACGCCGAAGTGATTGAGGACGGGACGGAAATGCGACATCAACGATTCGCGGGCTTTCAGGAAAAGCTGGGGCAGGTTGCGGTGTGTGATACGGCGGGCCAATGCGTGCTCCGTGTTAAGTGTGTCTACATCAAGAATGATCGCACAAGCACCAGCGCTTGACTTACTAAGATATTAGTGATTTACTGCGAATATCTTAGTGAGTCTTTCTTGACTCGTAAATTTTTTCGAATGCGGTCGATGCCGTGATTATCCGAGAGCGCCCTTCCGGGCTCAAGCTGTTCCTCCAGTTGCGCGGCTCGGTGCTGCCCCGCATCCTGCCCACTCTGCTGGTCAATATCGCGGTGGCTACCCTGGTCACCTGGTCGCACGGCGACCTGTGGGACCTCAAGATCACCCTCACCACGATACCGTTCACGCTGATCGGGCTGCCGATCGCGATCTTCCTTGGCTTTCGCAACAATTCCGCCTATGACCGTTTCTGGGAAGGCCGCAAGCTGTGGGGCGAGCTGGTGCTGCGCTGCCGTAACCTGGCGCGCCAGTCCACGAGCCTGATCAACGATCCCCGGCCTGCCTTGGCAAGCAATGGTTTGCAGGATACACGGGTTCGCATCGTCTACCGCGCAATCGCCTTTGTCCACGCGCTGCGCGACCACCTGCGCGACCAGCCCGACTCGCCGTATGCGGCCAACTTCCTGCTGCCGGACGAGTACGAAGACATGGCGCGCGCACGCAACAAGCCCGACAGCCTGATGCGCCACATGGGCGCCGACCTGCAACGCTGCATCAAGGAGGGGCGCATCGACGCCTGCCTGGCGGCCAACATCGACAACAACTTGTCGGCGCTGACAGCCGCCTCCGCATCGTGCGAGCGCATCAAGAACACGCCGATTCCTTATTCGTACACGCTGCTGCTGCACCGCACCGCCTATATCTACTGCTTCCTGCTGCCTTTCGGCCTGGTCGACTCGATCGGCTTCATGACGCCGTTCGTGGTCGCCATCGTGGCCTACACGTTCTTCGGTCTGGACGCGCTGGGCGACGAACTGGAAGAGCCGTTCGGCATGGAAGCGAACGACCTGCCGCTCGACGCCATGTGCCGCGCCATCGAGATCGACCTGCGCAGCGCGCTGCGCGACGAACACGTGCCGCCGCCGCTGCAGCCGGTCGACTACTGCCTGACCTGAACCCCGATAGTCAATAAGAAAAACAAAGCCACACCGAGTCCGTCCCTGAGGAGAAACCATGCAACACGATCACCACCTTGCCCACGACCGCGTCCGCCTGCCGCAGCTGCGCGAACGCATCACCAGCGCTGCCCGCGCCGCCGAATGGATCCAGGACGGCATGACCGTCGGCACCAGCGGCTTCACCCGCGCCGGCGACGCCAAGGCGGTGCCGCTGGCGCTGGCCGAACGCGCACGCAGCGCGCCGCTGGCGATCACCCTGATCACCGGCGCCTCGCTCGGCGGCGAGACCGACGCGGCGCTGACCCAGGCCGGCGCGCTGGCGCGCCGCATGCCGTTCCAGACCGACCCCACCCTGCGCGCCGCGATCAACCGCGGCGAGGTCATGTTCACCGACCAGCACCTGTCCGAGACCGTCGAGCTGCTGCGCACGCGCCAGATCGCGCCGGTGGACGTCGCCATCATCGAGGCGATCGCGATCACCGAGAGCGGCGCCATCATCCCGACCACCTCGGTCGGCAACAGCGCCAGCTTCGCGATCCTGGCCGACAAGGTGATCATCGAGATCAACCTCTCCCAATCGCCGGCGCTCGAAGGCCTGCACGACATCTTCATCCCCAAGCACCGCCCGCAGCGCGAGCCGATGCCGCTCATGAACGTCAGCGACCGCATCGGCACGACGGCGATCGTCATTCCGCCCGAGAAGATCGTGGCCATCGTCATGACCGAGAAGCACGACAGCGCCTCCACCATCCAGCCGCCGGACGACGACACCGCCGCCATCGCCGGCCACCTGACCGGTTTCTTCAACGGCGAGATCGCCGCCGGCCGCCTGACCGAGCGCCTGATGCCGCTCCAGGCCGGCATCGGCACCATCGCCAACGCCGTGCTGGCCGGCCTGATCGACGGCCCGTTCAAGGGCCTCACCATGTATTCAGAAGTGCTGCAGGATTCGACGTTCGACCTGTTCGACGCCGGCAAGCTCGATTTCGCTTCCGGTTCGTCGATCACCCTGTCGGAGGAAAAGGGGCGGCAGGTATTCGCCGAGCTGCAAAAGTACAAGGACCGCCTGGTCTTGCGCCCGCAGGAAGTGAGCAACCATCCGGAAGTCATCCGCCGCCTTGGGATCATCGCCATCAACACGGCGCTCGAGTTCGACATCTACGGCAACATCAACTCGACCCACGTGGGCGGCACCCACATGATGAACGGCATCGGCGGCTCGGGCGACTTCGCGCGCAACGCCTATCTATCGGTGTTCGCGACCAAGTCGACGGCCAAGGGCGGCAAGATCTCGAGCATCGTGCCGATGGTCTCGCACGTCGACCATACCGAGCATGACGTCGACGTGGTGGTGACCGAGGTCGGCCTGGCCGACCTGCGCGGCCTGGCCCCGCGCGAGCGCGCCCAACGCATCATCGACCATTGCGTGGCCGAGCCGTACAGGCAGATGCTGCGCGACTACGTCGGGCAAGCGAACGGGCGCGGCGGCCACACGCCGCACGTGCTGGAGAAGGCGTATTCGTGGCATGAGCGGTACCGCGCGACCGGTTCGATGCTGCCGACGCCGCAGCAGCCCTGATCAGGCCCTGATCACGGCCGCGGCGCCGCCTGCGCCAGTCCCCTGGCGCGCGCATCGCGAATCAGTGCGCGCACGGTCTTGTCGGCGGCCTTGCTCTCGCGCTCCATTTCCTTGCCCAGTTCGCCCATGCGCCGGCCCAGCTTTTCCATCGGCTGGTTGGCGCTTTCCATCTGGCGGCCGATGTCTTCCATCGAGGCGCGCTGCTGGCGCGCCTGCGGGCCGTTGTAGGCGTCGCTGATACGCACGCCCGCGTCGGACATGCGCTTGCCGGTCTCGGCCATCTTTTGCTGGATGAGGCGGCGCTCCCCGTCATCCTCGGCCGCGGCCATCTGCCGGCTGAGCTCGTCCATATGCCGGCTCAGCGCCTGCATGCCGTCGTCGACCTCGCGCATGTCGCGCTCGCTCGGCAGGTTCGCGGGCCTGGCGGCGGCGCGCTCCATGTCGCGGCCCAGCGCTTCGACCTTCTTGCCGTGTTTTTCCATTTCCTTGCCATGGACGTTCATCAATTCGCCCAGCCGGTCGAGTGGGGCCCAGGCGGCGCGCGCCCGCCTGAGGGTCTCGGGGTCCTGGATCACGTAGCCGCGCCCGTCCGCGCGGAACCAGATGAATTCGCCCTTGATGGCGCGTTGGGCGGCGCGCACCTCGTCCCAGTCGTCGCTGCTGCCGCTGATGTCGAAGCCGCCGGATGTGTCGCGCACCAGGGCGTACGGCTCGTCCGCGGCCGCCACGCGCACCACGCGCGGCTTGCCGTCGGCCGCCGCCTGGGCCGGCATGGCGAACGCCGCCAGGGCGGCCAGGCCGAGAAGCGGAAGCGGAATCGGAAGCGCCAGTTTCCAGCGAGGCGATGCGGTGCGTGACATGGGTCGGTCTCCAGTGATGGGCCGGACGCGGCCGGCGATGCAGGCACTGTAGACAACACGGCATGCGCCGCCCAGCGCGCTGCGACAGACGGTCGAAATCGCGGAACAGGCGGTCAGGACGGCGCCAGAACGACAACGCGGCCCGAAGGCCGCGCAGGACAGGCATCGACGGCGGACCGGACGGCCCGCCGGCGAGGACGATCAGTACACCACGACCGAGCGGATCGACTCGCCTGACTTCATCAGGTCGAAGCCTTCGTTGATGCGCTCCAGCGGCAGGTGGTGGGTGATCAGGTCGTCGATATTGATCTTGTTTTCCATATACCAGTCGACGATCTTCGGCACGTCGGTACGGCCGCGCGCGCCACCGAAGGCCGAGCCCTTCCACTCGCGACCGGTCACCAGCTGGAACGGACGGGTGGAAATTTCTTGGCCGGCAGCCGCCACGCCGATGATGATCGACTGGCCCCAACCCTTGTGGCAGCACTCCAGCGCCTGGCGCATGGTGTTGACGTTGCCCACGCACTCGAAGCTGTAGTCGGCGCCGCCGTCGGTCAGCTGGACGATGCTGTCGACGACGTTCTCGACCGTGGTCGGGTTGATGAAATGGGTCATGCCGAACTTGCGCGCCATGGCTTCGCGTTCGGGGTTCAGGTCGACGCCGATGATCTTGTCGGCGCCAACCATCTTGGCGGCCTGGATCACGTTCAGGCCGATGCCGCCCAGGCCGAACACGACCACGTTGGCGCCCGCTTCGACCTTGGCGGTGAAGATCACGGCGCCGATGCCGGTGGTGACGCCGCAACCGATGTAGCAGATCTTGTCGAACGGCGCGTCATTGCGCACCTTGGCCAGCGCGATCTCGGGAACCACGATGTAGTTCGAGAAGGTCGAGGTGCCCATGTAATGGAAGATCGGCTTGCCGTCCAGCGAGAAACGCGAGGTCGCGTCGGGCATCAGGCCGCGGCCCTGGGTCGAGCGGATCGCCTGGCACAGGTTGGTCTTGCGCGACAGGCAGAATTTGCATTGGCGGCATTCCGGCGTGTACAGCGGAATCACATGATCGTCGCGGCGCAAACTGGTCACGCCGGGACCGACGTCGACCACCACGCCCGCGCCTTCATGGCCCAGGATGGCCGGGAAGATGCCTTCGGGATCGGCGCCCGACAGCGTGTAGTAGTCGGTATGGCAGATGCCGGTGGCCTTGACCTCGACCAGCACCTCGCCGGCCTTCGGACCTTCGAGTTCAACCTCTTCGATCGTGAGCGGATGGCCCGCCTTCCATGCAATTGCTGCCTTCGTTTTCATGTCGTATTCCCGTTACTTGAAGAAAAACCGCGCGTCCATGACCGCGCCGCAAAAGAGACATGATAACAAGCTTGCGCAATCACGTTCGGGTATGGCCCGGCAATCATTCGCCGGTGACGCCAGCGCCAGGCCCAGGTTTTTCTCGTCGCGGCCTGCGCGTCATGGCCGGCGCGTTATGGCCTGCCTGAGCGCGCCGGCCCGGGAAGCGTGAGCCGCATGCGCTGCTCCATCAGGTCCGAGCCCGGCCGCAAGGGTTCGCGCACGCCGGCCTCGACGAAGCCGGCGCGCTCATACAGGCGCAAGGCGTCGGCATTGGTGCAGGTCACGCCCAGCTGCAACGCCTGCGCGCCGCGCGCCGTGGCCCAGCGCACCGCATCGTCCAGCAAGGCGCCGGCCACGCCCTGCCCGCGTGCTTCGGGCGCCACCCACATCTGGAACAAGTTGACGATGGCGGGATCGTCGCCATCTTCCTTGGCCCAGGCCAGGCCGATGAACTCGCCATTCGCCTCGGCGGCCAGCGCGCGGTCGATGCCGGATGTGGTCGAGCGCGCCAGCCGCGCGGCCCAGGTCTCGGGCGCCAGCGCCTCTTCGGCGGCCAGCGTGCTGCCGAAGGCGTCCGGCGCATCGGCCAGCGCGCGCAGGCGGATCGCACGGTAGGCCGGCCATTCTTCGGCGCCAAACGGCCGGATGAAGAATGTGGGATGAACCATGGCGAGCTTTCGCTTATTGAGGGAAAACAATTCTAGCAGGCAGTATTCGGTCCATTGCCGAGCGCCCTGGAGCGCCGACGATTGGTATCAAAGCCCCTCACCGAGGAGAGAGGCCATGTCCGAACTGAACAAGCGCATCCTGCAGCAGGCGAATGCAGCGGTGATCTCGGCGAGATCGAATCGAAGGACGAGCAAGGCAACGTGGTTCAGAACGCCTACAGCGACGTCTGGCGTTTCCGCGACGGCGAGATGGCCGAGCTGCGCGCCTTCGTGGTGCCGGTCAAGAAGTGAGAAGGCCTAGTCTTTTTCCCAGTCCTGCATGCGGCGCTTGCGCGCCCGCCCGACCGCGATCCGGTTGCGCGTGGTGAAGGCGATCAGGCGCGCCACCACCACCGCCAGGTACATCAGCCCAACCAGCATCTCGACGCTGGCCAGCGCCCGCGCATGCACGGTCAGCGGGATCACGTCGCCGATGCCGGTGCTCGACAGCAGCGCGAAGCTCAGGTAGTTCAGTTCGGTCCAGGTGCGCGGCGCGGCCGCGTTGACGGCGGCCGCGAAGCTGCCGGGATGGAGTTCCTGCACCAGCATGTACATGTGGGTGAACGCCCATGCAAGCAGGGTAAACGTGGCGCCGGCCGCGAACAGCTCGTCGGTGGTGGCCAGCTCGTCGTCCATCATGTAGGCGATCAGGCTGCCCGCCGCATAGAAGTAGAACAGCGCCTCCAGGCCCGACGACCAGGCCAGCAACTGCGCCGGGCCGAACAGGATCTGCGCCAGCAGCAAGGCGATGATCGGCACCGCCAGCGCCCAGCTGACCCGCACCTCGCCCGGCGTGCGCCGCACCATGCGGATGGTAAAGGCCAGCACCACGATGCCGAAGGCATTGAAGGCTACCTGGCCGGCCGGCGTGCCCTCGATGAAGGGATAGGCCAGCATGCCGACCAGCTGGACCAGCAACAGGATGGCGGACGGGTGACGGCGGGTGTGGGCAAACAGCAGCAATGGGCGCATGGAGGGACGACGGGAATCACGATGCGCCTATTGTAGAGTCAGGCAGGCGGGAACAGCGCGCCAAATGCGCGCGCCGCCGCGCCGGGGTCACCCGATCCGTACACGCTCGTGATCGCCGCCACCAGGTCGATCCCGCGCGCTACCAGCGGCGCCGCATTCTCCGGGGTCATGCCGCCGATGACGACGATCGGCACCGTCAACTCGGCGCGCGCCTGGTCCAGCAACTCGGGCGGCGTCACGAAGGTGTACTTCTTGACCGGCGACGGATAAAAGCCGCCGAAGGCGACGTAGCTGGCGCCGGCCTGGACCGCCGCGCGCGCCAGGGCCAGTTCGCCGTAGCACGAGGCGCCGACGATCTTGTCCGCCCCCAGCAGCGCGCGCGCCTCGCGCACGCCCCCATCGGTATGGCCCAGGTGCACGCCGTCGGCGTCGATCGCCTGGCACAGGTCGACGTGGTCGTTGATGACCAGCGGCCGGCCATGGCGGCGGCACAGCGCCAGCAGCGCCGTCGCCTGCTCCCGGCGCAATGCGGGGCCGGCTTCCTTGTGGCGGTACTGGACCAGCGCAGCGCCGGCGCCAAGGGCGGCATCGGTCGCCAGGATCAGTTTTTCCGTATCGTCCCAGTTCGGGGTAACGAGGTACAAGCCGCGCATGTCGGCTCCTTTCAGGTTGTCGGTTGCAACAGGCGGCGCGGGATGCGCTGCCCTGGCGCCAGCGCATACGACTGCGCCAGCGTATGGTGGGTATAGGCCTGGGCCGCGTCGAGCGCCGCCTCCATATGCTCGCCCAACGCCAGCCGCGCCGCCAGCGCCGCGGCCAGCGTGCAGCCGCTGCCGTGGTAGCCGTGCGGCAGGCGCGGCCAGCGCCAGGCGCGCGCCTCGACGCCGTCGACCAGCCAGCGGTTGACGACGATGTCGCCCGCGGCGTGGCCGCCGGTCACCAGCGCCTGGCGGCCGGCCAGCCCGCCGTGCGCCTCCAGTGCCGCGCGCTCGGGCAGGTTGGGCAGCACGATCGTCGCCAGCGCCAGCAGTTCGCGCAGCGCGCCGACGGCGTCGCCCTGCCCCAGCGCATCGCCATGGCCGCTGGCCAGCACCGGATCGAGCACCACCGGCAAGGTGGGCCGGCGCGCGCGCAAGGCCCGGATGACGTCCGCGATCGCCGCCGCGTTGGCGGCGTTGCCGGGGATGCCAAGCTTGACCGCTCCGATCTCGAAGGCCGCCAGCAGCGGCGCCGCCTGGCGCGCGATCCAGGCGGCATCGACCGGGCGCGCCGCATGGACGCGGTTGTTGTCCTGCGCCGTCAGGGCGGTGGCCACCGGCAGCGGATGCGCGCCCTGCGCCGCGATCGCCAGGATGTCGGCGGCCAGACCGGCGCCGCCGCCGGGGTCGAGCCCGGCGAACACCAGCACGCAGGCGGTCATCCGGTGATCTTTCCTTCACTGGGTGACGAAGGCGAGGCGGCGAAGCGCTTGGGCATGCGGCCGGCGAGATACGCATCGCGCCCCGCCAGCACCGCATGCTTCATGGCGCGCGCCATGCGCACCGGGTCGCCCGCGGCGGCGATCGCGGTGTTCATCAACACGCCGTCGCAGCCCAGTTCCATCGCGATCGCGGCGTCCGACGCCGTGCCGACGCCGGCGTCGACCAGTACCGGCACCGTGGCCTGCTCGATGATCAACGACAGGTTCCACGGATTGAGGATGCCCATACCCGAGCCGATCAGGGACGCCAGCGGCATCACCGCCACACAGCCGATCTCCTGCAGGATGCGGGCCTGGATCGGATCGTCGCTGCAGTAGACCATGACGTCGAAGCCGTCCTTCACCAGGGCCTCCGCCGCGACCAGGGTCTCGGGCATGTGCGGGAACAGCGTCTTCTGGTCGCCCAGCACCTCGAGCTTGACCAGCTTGTGCCCGCCCAGCAGCTCGCGCGCCATCTGCAAGGTGTAGATCGCGTCCCTGGCGGTGTAGCAGCCGGCCGTGTTCGGCAAGATGGTGAAGTCGCTCGGGGGCAGCACGTCGAGCAGGCTCGGCGCGTTCGGGTCCTGGCCGATGTTCACGCGGCGGATCGCCACCGTGACGATCTCGGCGCCGGCGGCCAGCGTGGCTTCGCGGGTCTGCTCCAGGTCGCGGTACTTGCCGCTGCCGACCAGCAGGCGCGATCGGTAGGCGCGGCCGGCGATGGTCAGCGTGTCGTTCTTCAGCTCATTGCTCACTTCGTTCATTGCGTTCATCTTCATCCTCCTGTCAGCCGCCACCGATGGCGCGCACGATATCGACCCGGTCCCGTTCATTCAGGCGCCGGTGCAGCCATTGCTGGCGCGGCACCACTTCGCGGTTGACCGCGAGCGCCATCCCCTGCCCGCTCAGGCCCAGCTGCTCCAGCAGGCCGGACAGGGTTTGCCCGGGCGGCACCTGGCACGGCGCGCCGTTCACTTCGATCGGCGTCATTCACACCTCCCGGTACAGCTGGGCGCCGTTCTTCACGAACTCGATGGCCTTTTCCTGCATGCCCTGGGCCAGCGCGGACTCACCCTGCACGCCCCTGGCGGCGGCGTACTCGCGCACCTCCTGGGTGATCTTCATCGAGCAGAAATGCGGGCCGCACATCGAGCAGAAGTGGGCGACCTTGGCCGAATCCTTCGGCAGCGTCTCGTCGTGGAATTCGCGCGCCTTGTCCGGGTCGAGCCCGAGGTTGAACTGGTCTTCCCAGCGGAACTCGAAGCGCGCCTTCGACAGCGCGTTGTCGCGCAGCTGGGCGCCGGGATGGCCCTTGGCCAGGTCGGCCGCGTGCGCGGCGATCTTGTAGGTGATGATGCCGTCCTTGACGTCGTTCTTGTCGGGCAGGCCCAGGTGCTCCTTGGGCGTCACGTAGCACAGCATGGCGGTGCCGTACCAGCCGATATTGGCCGCGCCGATGCCCGAGGTGATGTGGTCGTAACCGGGAGCGATGTCGGTGGTGAGCGGTCCCAGCGTGTAGAACGGCGCCTCGTGGCACTGCTCCAGCTGCAGGTCCATGTTTTCCTTGATCAGGTGCAGCGGCACGTGGCCGGGGCCCTCGATGATGGTCTGCACGTCGTGCTTCCAGGCGATCTGGGTCAGCTCGCCCAGGGTCTTGAGCTCGGCCAGCTGGGCCTCGTCGTTGGCGTCGTAGATCGAACCGGGGCGCAGGCCGTCGCCCAGGCTGAACGAGACGTCATAGGCCTTCATGATCTCGCAGATGTCCTCGAAATGCGTGTACAGGAACGATTCGCGGTGGTGGGCCAGGCACCACTTGGCCATGATCGAGCCGCCGCGCGAGACGATGCCCGTCAGGCGATTGGCCGTCATGGGCACATACCGCAGCAGCACGCCGGCGTGGATGGTGAAGTAGTCGACGCCCTGCTCGGCCTGTTCGATCAGGGTGTCGCGGAAGATCTCCCACGTCAGGTCCTCGGCCTTGCCGTTGACCTTTTCCAGCGCCTGGTAGATCGGCACCGTGCCGATCGGCACCGGACTGTTACGCAGGATCCATTCGCGCGTCTCGTGGATGTGCTTGCCGGTCGACAGGTCCATCACCGTGTCGGCGCCCCAGCGGATGGCCCAGGTCATCTTTTCCACTTCCTCGCCGATCGACGAGGTGACGGCCGAGTTGCCGATATTGGCGTTGACCTTCACCAGGAAGTTGCGGCCGATGATCATCGGCTCCAGTTCCGGGTGGTTGATGTTGGCCGGGATCACGGCGCGGCCGCGCGCGACTTCCGAGCGCACGAATTCGGGCGTGATCTCGTGCGGGATGCTGGCGCCGAACGACTGGCCCGGATGCTGGCGGCCCAGCAGCGCCGCCACCCGCTGGCCCATCGGGCCCGAGGATTCCAGCGAGGCGATGTATTCCTTGCGCTGCATGTTTTCGCGCAGGGCAATGAATTCCATCTCGGGGGTGATGATGCCCTGGCGCGCGTAGTGCATCTGGGTGACGTTGCGCCCGCCATGGGCGCGGCGCGGCGCGCGCTGCAGGTTGAAGCGCAGCGCGGCCAGCTGCGGGTCGTTCAGCCGCGCCTGGCCGTAGCGCGAGGTCGGGCCGTCCAGCAGCTCGGTGTCGCCGCGCTCGGCGATCCATGCCTGGCGCATCGGCGCCAGACCGCTGCGGATGTCGATCGCCGTGCCCGGCTCGGTATACGGACCGGAGGTGTCATAGACGAACAGCGGCGGATTCGGTTCGGCGCCGAAGCTGTCGGGCGTGGGCGACTGGCTGATTTGGCGCATCGGCACGCGGATGTCGGGCCGGCTGCCTGCGATGTAAACCTTGCGCGAATTTGGTAGTGGATGGATGGCCGCGTCGTCCACCGTGGCGGTGGCGGCGTCGAATACCCGAGATGATTTCAGAGGTGCGTTCATGTGGCTCCCTTGCTTGCGGAGCCAGCAAAGGAGGTGCCGGTGAGTGCAAGGCGGAACGGATGTGCGCCCGCTTGCATCGATTCGGCTGCTTCCCTTCGCTGGCATTATCCAGATCAGGTTCGGAGGGTATTTCTCACCCACGCTCCACTGATATGGCGCGCAGGACCCCTAGCGTTCGCCGCCTGGGAGCCTGAGCTCCCGGACAGCAGGCCGATTATAGCCCAATCATTTTTCGATGGGCAGAAAATCCATCTGGTGTTGTCACAGCATCGGAGGCTCTTGCTCCAGCGCATGTAGGTGCAGCTCGCCGTTCACGGATCGCACCTCGACGAACGGCGTGCGCGCCGGCGCAATGGCCTGCGCAACCGGTGGCCCGCCGTCGACCGACACCTCGAGCTGCACGCTGTCGGCCGCGGTCTGGACGTCGACTGCGTCCGCGCGCGAGATCGTCCAGTCGGTGCTGACGCCGGAGCGCTGGTACACCTGCTTGCCGTCGACCCGCACGCTCACGGTATTGTTCTGGAAGCCTTCGCCCAGCCTCACGCGTAATGTCATGATTTTCTTCTCCTCATCGAGTGCCGGCGTCGGGTCGCCGGACCGGGCGCGCTCCGAGCACGCCGGTCCGGACAATCCCAGCGCCAGCATGAAGGCAATCCAGGCCTGGCGCTTCATTGCTCGTCAGGCTTGCTGGCAGGCTGGATCGACATCCGGTTCAGGCTATCCTGCGCTCCCCGTTCGTCCCCGGTCGCTTTCTGGATGCACGAAAGACTGTACAGCACCTGGTTTTCCGACACCGGGTCGAGCACGTGGGCGCCGGTCACGCTCGAGAGCAAGGCGATGCTTTCCTCGGCCCGGGCGGGACGCACGGTGACGGACCTGCCTTCGCCCGCATTGACAGTCTTGAATACCCGCGCCGCATTGATGCCCTTGACCATGCGCGCATAGGCGGCCAGTGGGTGCGCGCCGAAGCGGTCGATCACCTCGTCGAACGCGTCGTTGCCGGCACGCAGCGAAACGTTGTCCGAGCCCTGCAGGTAGAGCAGCACACCCTGGTCGTCGCCCATGAACAGGTCGGCCAGCGTGTCCTCGTCGCGGGTGACCGGGTAGCGCACCCGGATCGTCAGGATGTCGGACAGCACTTGCGAGCCGTCGAGCGCCGCATAGGCCGCGCGCACGCGGTAATGGCCCGGCTGGTCGAAGTAGAAGCCGCCCTTGCCGTAGCCGATGTAGGCGCTGTCGCGCACCTCGTCGTCCACGCCGAGCATTTTCTGGCGTTCGCCGACCAGGTGGTCGATCATCGGCTCGTAGGCGACGACCTGGCCGCCCGGCTTGCTGATGACGACCCTGACCAGGCCGAAATCGGGGTGCAGCCAGGTGTGGGCGCGGCGTCCGCGGGTGGTGGTGGCCTTGAGCTTGAGTTCGAGCACGACCGGTTCACCCAGCGCGAAGCTGCGCTGGTGGGTCGAGATTCCCAGCACCAGCCCCGACTCGTCCGAGATCGGATCGGCCAGCACTTCGCGGCCCAGCGACGAACCGACGATGAAGTTGTTGCCGCCCATGATGACGTCGTTGCGGAAGCCATGGCGCAGGTGGATCAGTTCCTCGTCGTCGAAGCGGAAGTCGAAGCTGCTCCAGAAACCGGCCGGGCCGCCTTTCGGGTAGTACCACGGGTAGTTCATCCACGACAGCGCATCCGGCCGGTCGGGCTTGGGCGGCGAGGCCAGCGACTTCTGCCAGGAGTGCAGCAGATTGAAGCAGTGGCCGAGTTCGTGCACATAGGTGTACAGCTGCAGCCGCTGCTGCTCGGCCGTGGCGCCGCCGATCCCCGCATGGAATACGGCGCAGCCCTGGCGCTGCCTGCCCTGCTGGTCGAACATGATGCCGTACAGGCCGGCGCCGTAGTCATGCTGCTGGGCCACCAGCTGCCAGACGCACCATTGCTGCACGTCGCTCCACAAGGTGAAGTGGGCCTGCATCGAGGCGTGCAGCTCGGCATTGCTCCAGGTGGCGTTGGGGCCGGCATCGCCGATATTGATCACATTGTTGCCGGCGGTCGGCACCATGCCGATGCCGGCCTCGCCGAAGGCGCTGACCACGTTCAGGTTGCGCGCGCTGCCGCCGGACGGCAGCGAACCGGTGTGATAGCTGGCGAACGGCGCGGTGGCGAGATCCGAGACGCTGTCGGTTTCGATGCGCACCGTGCGAAAGTGCAGGGACGAGAACGGGCAGTGATAGGACGCGCCCGGCGAATTGGTGACGGTAAAGAACTGCAGGGTCGCGGCCGCCTGCGGCTGCAGGATATTCGCCCGCGGGACGGTGACCTGCACCACCGGGGCGCCGGCCGCGAAGGTATAGCGGCCCATGCCCTTGACCACGACCTTGGCGGCGGACACGGTGACCGCCGGGCTGTCCACCACGAAGGAGCCGAAATACGAGGTGGTCTTGCCGACGGTGTGATAAAAGTCGCCGCTCACCCGTTTCATGGGCCGGCTGCGGTCGACGTCAACCCGCAATTCCACCTGGAACGCGCCCAGGGCCCCGGCATAACAGCCGCTCACCGCCTTCTTGATCGGCAGCGGGACCGGCGGAATCGGGAATGTCGGGATCGGCGCCGGTGGCGCGTGGGGAACGGCCGGCGCCTCGGGCATGGCGCCGGTGGGGGCGGCGTCGTGGGATTCGCCGAGTCCCAGTTCGCCGTTGGACAGGCCGGACACTTCTTCATAGCTCATCTGGCCACTGCTATCCAGAAGCGCCTCTTCGCCGGCATTTTCGACCCCGGTTGGATCAATTTGTGACATGATGACTCTCCTCGATGCAACATTCCTCGCACGGCCAGGCGGGCCGGCCGCGTTCCGGTCTTGCGAACTCGTCCTCCTTGAATGCCGATGTGCTGCTTGGACCGTGGTGGCGCGGCGCGCGATTCGTCCAGGCCGTCGACTTTCGGCGTGATCCGAGACGCGTTTAGAGGAAAATCAAATGAGCATCACAATGACCCCCAGCAGGAGCGAAAGGGACAGCGCGCAGCGCCGGTATCCGGCGATTCCGCCGAGTTAGGCTGGCGATGTAAGGTGACCTATAATGGTTCTTTCGCCAAAAATTTCACCTACCAGCACATCATGGAATTAGCCAAGTCTTTCGAGCCAGCCGATATTGAACAGTTCTGGCGCGCCGAGTGGGAAAAACGCGGTTACTTCACCGCCACCATGGACGAGGGCAAGCCGTCCTTCAGCATCCAGCTGCCGCCGCCGAACGTGACCGGCACCCTGCACATGGGCCACGCGTTCAACCAGACCATCATGGATGGCCTGACCCGCTATTACCGCATGCGCGGCTACAACACCGCCTGGGTGCCGGGCACCGACCACGCCGGCATCGCGACCCAGATCGTGGTCGAGCGCCAGCTCGACGCCCAGAAGATCTCGCGCCACGACCTCGGCCGCGACGCATTCCTGGAAAAAGTCTGGGAGTGGAAGGAAAAGTCGGGCAACACCATCACCGGCCAGATGCGCCGCCTGGGCGCCTCGGCCGACTGGCAGCGCGAATACTTCACGATGGACGACGCCCGCTCGAAGGCGGTGGTCGAAGTCTTCGTGCGCCTGTACGAGCAGGGCCTGATCTACCGCGGCAAGCGCCTGGTCAACTGGGACCCGGTGCTGGGCACGGCCGTCTCCGACCTCGAAGTCGATTCGCAGGAAGAAGACGGCTCGATGTGGTACATCCAGTATCCGCTGGCGGACGGCAGCGGCCACCTGACGGTCGCCACCACCCGTCCCGAGACCATGCTGGGCGACGTCGCGGTCGCGGTCGACCCGCTTGACGAACGCTATGCCCACCTGCACGGCAAGATGATCAAGCTGCCGTTGACCGGGCGCGAGATCCCGATCATTGCCGACAGCTACGTCGACAAGGAATTCGGCACCGGCTGCGTCAAGATCACGCCGGCCCACGACTTCAACGACTACGCCGTCGGCCAGCGCGCGAACCTGGAGCCGATCAATATCTTCACGCTGGACGCGAAGATCAACGACAACGCGCCAGAACAGTATCGCGGCCTGGACCGCTTCGCCGCGCGCAAGCAGATCGTCGCCGACCTGGAAGCGCTCGGCCTGATGGAGCAGATCAAGCCGCACAAGCTGATGGTTCCGCGCGGCGACCGCACCAACGTCGTGATCGAGCCGATGCTGACCGACCAGTGGTTCGTCGCCATGACCAAGCCGGCGCCCGAAGGCACCTTCAATCCGGGCAAGTCGATCACCGACGTGGCGCTGGAAAAAGTCGCCAATGGCGAGATCAAGTTCGTGCCCGAGAACTGGAGCACCACCTATAACCAGTGGCTGGGCAACATCCAGGACTGGTGCATCTCGCGTCAGCTGTGGTGGGGCCACCGCATCCCGGCCTGGTTCGCCGAGGACGGCAGCATCATCGTCGCGCGTGACGAGGAAGAAGCGAAAGCCAAGGCCGCCGCGCAAGGCGTCACGGGGGCGCTGCGCCGCGACGACGACGTGCTCGACACCTGGTTCTCGTCGGCCCTGGTGCCCTTCTCGACCATGGGCTGGCCCGAGGAAACGCCGGACATGAAGATGTTCCTGCCGTCGTCGGTGCTGGTCACCGGCTTCGACATCATCTTCTTCTGGGTGGCGCGCATGGTCATGATGACCGCCCACTTCACCGGCAAGGTGCCGTTCGAGACCGTGTACGTGCACGGCCTGGTGCGCGACTCGCAGGGCCAGAAGATGTCCAAGTCGAAGGGCAATACGCTCGACCCGATCGACCTGATTGATGGAATAGATCTCGATAGCCTGGTTGCCAAGCGCACCACCGGCCTGATGGACCCGCGCGCGGCCGAGAAAATCGCCAAGGCCACCCGCAAGGAATTCCCGGACGGAGTCCCGGCCTTCGGCACCGACGCCGTGCGCTTCACCATGGCGAGCTACGCTTCGCTGGGCCGCAACATCAACTTCGACCTGGGCCGCGCCGAGGGTTATCGCAACTTCTGCAACAAGCTGTGGAACGCGACCCGCTTCGTGATGATGAATACCGAAGGCAAGGATTGCAGCGCCCCGTTGCCTGAAGATCTGTCTCCGGCGGATCGCTGGATCATCTCGCTGATGAACCGCGTCGAACTGGACGTGGCCAAGGGCTTTGCCGACTACCGCTTCGACAACATCGCCAGCAGCATCTACAAATTCGTGTGGGACGAGTACTGCGACTGGTACCTGGAAGTGGCCAAGGTGCGCGTCCAGCAGGGCACCGAAGCGCAGCAGCGCGCTACCCGCCACACCCTGCTGCGGGTGCTGGAAGTGATCCTGCGCCTGGCGCATCCGATCATCCCGTTCGTGACCGAGGCGCTGTGGCAGAGCATCGCGCCGCTGGCCGGCAAGACCGGCGCGACCATCATGCTGCAGCCGTACCCGCTGGCCGACACCTCGCTGGTCGACGAGGAAGCCGAAGCCTGGATGGAGCAGTTCAAGACGCTGACCGACGCCACCCGCAACCTGCGCGGCGAGATGTCGCTGTCGCCGTCGGTGCGCGTGCCGCTGATCGTCGAGCCGGGCAACCAGGAAGACCGCGCGAAGATGGCGGTGTTCGCGCCGTACATCCAGCTGCTGGGCAAACTCGCCGAAGTGCAGATCGTCGACGCGCTGCCGGAATCGCCGGCCGCGGTGTCGATCGTCGGCACCACCAAGCTGATGCTGAAGGTCGAGATCGACGTCGCCGCCGAGCGCGAGCGCCTGTCGAAAGAGATCGCGCGCGTCTCCGGCGAGATCACCAAGGCCGAGGGCAAGCTGTCCAACGAGAGCTTTGTGGCGCGCGCGCCGGCCGCCGTGGTGGCGCAGGAGAAGGAACGCGTAGCGAACTTCTCGGCGACGCTGGCCAAGATGCAGGAACAGCTGGAGAAGCTGCCGGCCGCCTGATCGGCGCAGCCCAATGAGAAACGCGGCCTCGGCCGTAATGCCGTTAAGTTAAGCTGCTGAGCTAGCCGTCAAATACGTCGTCCCCGCGCAGGCGGGGACCCAAGTTCTGCAACCGTCGTCGAAACGCTTGCAAGATTGGGTCCCCACCTTCGTGGGGACGACGTTTTTACGCTAACTCAAAAAGACTTTCGCCTTAACTTAACGTCATTACGGCCTCGACCGCGTTTTTTTATTTCAGGTTCCGCCACCAGCGCCCACCCGCATGCGGCTGCTTCAAGTCCAGCGCCTCGCCCATCTCGGGTGTGGTCAGGCTGACGCCCTCGTCGTCGGCCAGCTGCGCGATGCGGTCGAACGGATCCTGCCAGCGATGCATCCCCAGGTCGAAGGTGCCATTATGCACCGGGAACAGCCAGTGCGCTTTCAGGTCGAGGAAGGCCTGCATGGTTTCCTCGGGCTGCATGTGGACGTCGGGCCAGCGCTTGTCGTAGGCGCCGGTTTCCAGCAGCGCCACGTCGAACGGGCCGAACCTGGCGCCGATCTCCTTGAAGCCCTTGAAGTAACCGGTGTCGCCGCTGAAGAACAGGCGCAGGTCGTCATGCTGGATCACCCACGATGCCCACAGGGTCGTGTTCGCATCGGCCAGGGTGCGGCCCGAGAAATGCTGGGCCGGCGTCGCCGTGAAGCGCACGTTGCCCACCTCCGTACCCTGCCACCAGTCGAACTGGCGCACCTTGGCCCGGTCCACGCCCCAGCCAACCAGCCGGTCGCCCACGCCGAGCGGCGTCAGGAACAGCGTCGTCTTGGCCGCCAGCGCCTTGATGGCGGCGTAGTCGAGATGGTCGTAGTGGTCGTGCGACAGGATCACCGCCTTGATCGGCGGCAGTTCGTCGATCGAGATCGGCGGCGCATGAAAGCGCGCCGGGCCGGCCCATTGCACGGGCGAGGCGCGTTCGGAAAACACCGGATCGGTAAGATAGAACTCGCCGCCGAGCTTGATCAGCATGGTCGAGTGGCCGAGCCGGTACAGCGTGTTGTCGGGCGCGGCCAGCAGTGCCGCCTGGCTCAGGGTGCGGACCGGTACCGCCTGCTCGGGAATCGTGCCCTGGGGCTTGTCGAACAGGAAAATCCACCACACCTTGGCCATCTCGCCAAGGCTCAGCTTGTGTATCTCGACCGGATTACGGTATTTCCCGTCATGGAATTGGGGCGAAGCCGACGCGGTGGCGGTGCCGGCGATGGAGGTGCAGGACGCCGTGATGGCGAGTGCTCCGAGAAAGAGAATGCCGAGGAGTAGGCGCATAGGTCGATAGTTGCGATAGTAGTCGTAAAGTACACTACACAGTGTAGTATCGAAATTTGAGAAAGTAAACTGCCGAGTGTAGAATTCGCGCATGCACACGCCCACCCGCCTGACCGACCGAAAACGCAGCGCCATCCTGGCCGCCGCTGCCGAGCAGTTTCGCGTCCATGGTTATGAAACCGCCAGCATGGACGGCATCGCCGCGCTCGCGGGCGTATCGAAGCGCACCGTGTACAACCACTTCGGCAGCAAGGAAGAACTGTTCGGCGAAACGGTGATGCAGATGTTCGAGCGCAGCGCGGGCCAGCTCGAACTGCGCTACCAGCCGGAGCGCAGCCTGCGCGAGCAACTGGTCGAATTGATGTCGCTGAAAATGCGCACCCTGGCCGATCCGGAATTCATCGCGCTGGCGCGGGTGGCGATCGGCGAGGCGATCCACGCGCCGGAGCGCACGCTGCCCATCCTTGCCCGCCTGGGCGAACGCGAGGAAGGCGTCACGGCCTGGATCCGCGCGGCGCAGGCCGACGGCAAACTCAAGGCGGGCGATCCGACGTTCGCCGCCACGCTGCTGCAGGGCCAGATCAAGACCTTCGCCTTCTGGCCGCAGATCGCGATGGGCGCCACGCCGCTCGCGCCGGCCGAGCAGGAGCGCGTCATCGACGCCGCGGTGTCGATGTTCCTGTCGTATTTCGCGGCCGGCTAGAAGCTGATCACGAAGCGGGCGCCCCGGCCCACCGATTTCGCATAGCGCACCGTGCCGCCGTTTTCATGGACCAGGTGGCCGGCGCCCTGCTCGGACTGCCGCTGGCCTGGATCGCGATCCAGCAGTACCTGAGCGGCTTCGCCACCCGCGCGCCAATCGGCGGCTGGACGCTGGCGCTGGGATTGCTGCTGTCCTGCGCGGTGACCCTGGCGGCCACGCTGCGCCACGCGCTGGCGGCGATGCGCCTGCGGCCGGCGCAGGCGCTGCGCGAGTAGCGTCTTACTTGACCGGCGTGTCGTCGAGGCGCACGCTCTCCTGCTGCGTGCGCGCCGCGGCGTTACGCTGCACCCAATAGTCGGCGTTCTTGATGCCGAGCGCCACCGGATCGAAGACCGGATCCTTGCCGGCTTTCTTCTGCGCTTCGTAGTCGCGCAGGCACTTGAAAGCGACGTTGCGCAGCAGGACGATCGCCACGATGTTCAACCAGGCCATCAGGCCGACGCCCAAGTCGCCCAGCGCCCAGGCGACATCGGCGGTCTTGATCGCGCCGTAGACGGTGGCGGCCACGATCGCGATCTTGAGCGCGAAATTGAGCCACGGATGGCGCGCGTGGCGGTCCATGTAGGCGATATTGGTCTCGGCGATATAGTAGTAAGCGACGATCGTGGTGAAGGCGAAGAACAGCAGCGCGATCGCCACGAACAGCGCGCCGAAGCCCGGCATCACGTTCTCGAGCGCGGTCTGCACATAGCCGGGGCCGGCCGCCACGCCCTGCACGCCGACGAACATCTGGGTGCCGTTCGGCGCCTCGACGTTGTACTGGCCGGTAATCAGGAGCATGAAGGCAGTGGCCGAGCACACGAACAGGGTGTCGATATAGACCGAGAAGCCCTGCACCAGGCCCTGCTTGGCCGGATGGCTGACTTCGGCGGCGGATGAGGCGTGCGGGCCGGTGCCCTGGCCCGCTTCGTTCGAGTACACGCCGCGCTTGACGCCCCACATGATGGCCATGCCGATGATGGCGCCAAAGCCGGCGTCAAGGCCGAAGGCGGAGCTGATGATCAGCGAGATCACCGCCGGCAACTGCTCGATGTGCAGGAACACGATGACGCAGGCCACCACGATATAGCCCAGCGCCATGAACGGCACCACCAGCTCGGCGAAGGTCGCGATGCGCTTGACGCCGCCGAAGATGATGAAGGCCAGCGCAATGGCCAGGACGGCGGCGGTGACGTTCGGATCGATGCCGACGGCCGTCTTCAGCCCCTCGGCGATCGAGTTGGCCTGCACGCCGGGCAGCAGCAGGCCGGTGGCGAACACCGTCGCGATCGCGAAGGTCCAGGCATACCATTTGACGCCCAGGCCCTTCTCGATGTAGAAGGCGGGACCGCCGCGGTACTGCTTGCCGATCTGCTCCTTGTAGACCTGGCCCAGCGTCGACTCGACGAACGCCGAGCTGGCGCCCAGGAAGGCCACCGCCCACATCCAGAACACCGCGCCGGGGCCGCCGAAGGTGATGGCGGTGGCCACGCCGGCGATGTTGCCGGTGCCGACCCGGCCGGCGAGCGTCATCGTCAGCGCCTGGAAGGAGGACACGCCCTGCTCCGAGCTTTTACCTTCAAGCATTAGGCGGGTCATCTCCCGCACGTGGCGCACCTGCAGGAAACGCGACCGGAGCGAGAAATACAGCCCCACGCCCAGGCACAGCGCGATCAGCGCGGGGCTCCAGATGATGCCATTGATGGCGTTTACCAGATCGTTCATGCAAAGTCCTTGTCGCGTAGGAGAGGTTGAAGATTTACCTTTGGTAAAGATGCCACAAGATACAATAGTTAGAGGGAAATTTGCATCGAAAAAAAATAGATTGGCCCCGCAATCGCCCCGCCGTTTTGTGAGAAATGGCGCCACATAAATACATGATACGATTTGCCTATGGACCGACGAAGCGACTACAAGACCTCCCTGCACATCGACGCCGTGATTCACGAGGCGTTTCCCGACCAGCGCGTCAACGCCGCGCGCCAGCTCGCCGAGCTCGGCGTGCCGCTGGAAGTGGCGATGCGCGTGCTGACCCGCCCGGCCGAGCGGCGCCACCAGGTGACCCCGGAAGACGTGCGCAACGCGCCATAGCGCCCCCGATTTGGAAGGAATCCTCGGATTCCGGCCATCCCGCCCGCAAGCGGCTTTGCTACACTCCGTCATACCAACAACAATACAGGAGACTCACCATGCGACATCTGATGCAAGCCGGCCTGATCGCCGCGGCCATGCTCGCCCTGCCCACCGCCGCATTGGCGCAGAACGCCTCGCCGGTCGGCGCCTGGAAGACCATCGACGACAAGACCGGCAAGCCGAAGGCGCTGGTGCGCATCAGCGAGGAAGGCGGCGTCCTGACCGGCAAGATCGAGAAGCTGTACCGCGAACCGTCCGAAGACCAGAACCCGAAATGCGTGAAATGCAGCGACGCGCGCAAGGACCAGCCGATCATCGGCATGACCATCCTGTCGGGCCTCAGGAAGGACGGCAACGAGTACACCGGCGGCGAGATCCTCGACCCGGCGGCCGGCAAGACCTACAAGAGCAAGGCCAGCCTGGCCGACAATGGCAACAAGCTCGAAGTGCGCGGCTATGTCGGCGCCCCGATGTTCGGCCGCACCCAGACCTGGCAGCGCGAACAATAAACCTCACGGCGGCCCGGCGACGGGCCGTTGTTCTTCCCGATGACGCTGAATCAAGCTTATATCTTCCTTGGCTTCGCCATCGTCGCCGAAGTGATCGGCACCACCGCCCTCAAGGCCTCCGACAGTTTTACCCGTCCCGTTCCGAGCCTGGTCACGGTCGGCTGCTACGCGCTGTCGTTCTACCTGCTCACCTTCAGCCTGCGCGTGCTGCCCACCGGCATCGCCTACGCGATCTGGTCCGGTGTCGGCATCGTGCTCATCTCGCTGGTCAGCTGGTTGTATTTCCGCCAAAGCCTGGACCTGGCGGCCATCGCCGGCCTGGCCCTGATCATCGCCGGGGTGCTGGTCATCAACCTGTTTTCGAAGAGCGTCGGTCACTAGGCACGCGCCAGGCAATGTCGGCTATGCTATCGTCAAGATCAAGTCGACCTCGCGTCAACCGCGACGTGTTGCCGGACGTTACTTCCAGCCCACCTTAGCTTAGGCGCCATGAAACCGACTTCCGTAGCGCGTGCCGCACGCCCCGTCTTCCGCGGACGGGCCATGCGCGTGATTCGCCTGCTCAGCCTGGCTGGCGGCGTCTTCGCCATCCTGTTGCCGGCCGCCTTGCTGGCCTCGACCGCGCACGGCATCCCGGACTGGATCGAGCCGTATATCGTGCTGGTCGGCGTGGCGCTCGGGTCGGGCGGCTTCTTCCTGGTCGCGATGGCCGGCCACCGCATGCACCGCGATTCCCTGCTGCGCTCGTTCGCCGCCCTGCTCCTGATGCTCCCCTTCGGCGCCAGCGGCATCGTGATCTGGCATGCCAGCAATATGCTGATGGTCTGTCTGTGCACCTTCCTGTTGATGCTGACGAGCCTGCTGTACCTCAGCTTCATCTATCCGCTGACCCATGTGCCGCAGCAGCCGATCGTGCCCAGGACGCCTGCCCGGCGCGCGCCCAGGCCGATCCAATGGCTCCCGGTGCGCCGCCAGCGCGAGCGCCGCGGCACCCAGCTCCTGTAGCCGGCCGCTACAGCCATCCCGCATCGCGCGCTATCCGATACGCTTCCACGCGGTTCCCGGCGCCCAGCTTGCTGATCGCTTCCGACAGATAGTTGCGCACCGTTCCCTCGGACAAGTGGACCTGGCGCGCGATCTCGCCGCTCGAGCGCCCCTCGCCGGCCAGGCGCAGCACCTGGCGTTCGCGCTCGGTCAGCGGGTCGCTGCCGGCGTTCCAGCTTTCCAGTGCCAACTCGGGCGCGATCGCGCGCCCGCCCGCATGCACGACGCGGATGGCGTCGGCCAGCGCGTCGACCGGCGCATCCTTGAGCAGGTAGCCGCGCACGCCGGCCTCCATGGCGCGCCGCAGGTAGCCGCTGCGAGCGAAGGTCGTCACCACCACGACCTTGCAGGCCAGCCTGCGCTCGGCCAGCGCCCGGGCCAGTTCGATGCCGGTCATGTGCGGCATCTCGATATCGGTCAGGACGATGTCGGGGATCAGCCGTTCGCACAGGTCCAGCGCCTCGCGGCCGTCGCAGGCGCCGGCCACCACTTCGACGTCCGGCTCCAGCCGCAGCAAGGCGCTCAGGGCGCCCAGCACCAGCTTCTGGTCTTCGGCGATCAGGACGCGGATCATGCCGGCACCTGCAGCTCGAGCGCCAGCCCGTCGCAAGCGCGCAGCGACAGGCGGCCGCCCAGCGCCGCCACGCGCTCCTGCATGCCGGCCAGTCCGTTGCCATGGAGCAGCGCATCGGTATCGCGCAGGCGCCCGTCGTCGCGCACGCGCAGCACGGCGTGGCCGTCCTCGCGGCGCAGCGACAGCGTGCAGCGCGACGCCTGGGCGTGGCGCACGATATTCGTCACCGCCTCGCGCAGCGCCAGCGCCACCACGTGCTCGGCGGCCGGGGCCAGGTCGATCGGCTCGACGCGCTCGTCCAGGGCGACATCGGCCGCCTGCAGGCTGGCGCGGGCGCTGGCCAGGGCCTGGGCCAGGCCGCTCTCGCGGTAGCCGGTAACGGCCGTGCGCACCTCGGCCAGGGCGGTGCGCGCGCTGGCCTCGATGTCGGCGATCTCGCGCGCACAGGCGGCGCTGTCGCGCCCCGCCAGCTTGCCCGCCAGCTCGGCCTTGAGGGCGATCAGCGACAGCGAGTGGCCGAGCAGGTCGTGCAGGTCGCGCGAGATGCGCTCGCGCTCGGCGATGCGCGCCATGTGCTCCACCTCTTCCTGCTTGCGCATGAGTTGGGCCCGCGCGCTGCGCTTGCGCTCATCCATGATGCACGACAGCCCGACCGGCAGGCCGGCCATCAGGATCGGCATCAAGAAGATGAGCTGCATCGGTCCGGCCAGGAACGAGACGGCGCCGCCGCAGGCGATCACGCCCAGCATGGCGCCGATGGCGCGGCCCGTTCCCGGGATCCGGGCGCACATGGCGCAGGCGAAGATGAAGAACGATGCGGCGCCCGGGTTCCAGCGCGCCCACAGCGTGCCAAGCAGGCAGCCGGCCGCCACGCAGGCGCCCACCTGCCAGCCGCGCGCCCAGAAGCTGGCGCAGTACAACGGAACGAAGGCGGCCAGGGTCAGCGCCAGCAGCGCCAGTTCGAGCGCGTCCGGCCTCACATAGGCGAACTTCCAGAACAGGTAGCCGAGCGACAGCAGCCAGACGTATTGCAGCCTGCCGTATTCGGGCGGAATCCAGGGCCGTGCCAGCGCTTGCCTGAGGGTCGTCGTCATGGTGGGCTCCATCCTTATTCGTGTTCCAGCAGGCGCACGTCGGCGAGTTCGAAGCGGTAGTCGCCCGGCTGCGGGCCGGCACTGAATGCTAGCATGGCGACGGCGGCCGGATCGATGCCGGCAAAGGCCGCCAGAGGCACGCTGACTTCTTCCCATTCCCCCTTGGCCACGAACGGCACCATACTCGGGCGCTGGTTGCCGGCGCCCATCAGCATCACCTGGTAGGTCTGGCCGTCGCCGCGCACCCTGAAGCGCAGCGTCTTCGCCGCGCTCAGGTCGGCCGGCTGCATCGGCTGGGCGCCGGGCATGAAGGCCACGCTGGACCAGGCGAACGGCAGACCCGGCGCCACCGTGGCGCTGACCGCCAGCGGCACTTGCCCATCGGTCAGCGGCGGCAGCACCTCGAGCCTGACGGTCGACTTGCCGCCCGCGAACTGGTCGGTCGACGGCAGCCAGCCGCTGCCGAACGGGCTGCCCAGGCGGCCGGCGCTGAAGTCGCTGATGCGGCCATCCGGCGGCAGCGCCTGGCGCGTGGCGCCGCGGCTCTCCTGCGCCACCCGCTGGCGCCGCGCATCGCGCAGGGGATTGGCGCTCTGGCCATCCTTCCAGACTTCGACGATATGGCGCGTGGCGCGTACGTCGGCCGCGGGATTTCCTTCGACCAGCAGCAGGTCGGCCTTGCAGCCCCTGGCGATGCAGCCGCGCCGGCCCAGCCTGAAGGCCGCGGCCGGCGCGCTGGTGGCGGCGGCCAGCGCCTCGACCGGGCTCAGGCCGGCCTCGACCAGCGCCGCCAGTTCGCGGTGCATGCTGACGCCGTACAGGGTGCCGGCGTTGCCCGCATCGGTTCCGGCCAGGACCGGCACGCCGGCCTTGCGCAGGGCGGCGGTGACGGCTTTCGGCGCCGCCAGCGCCTGTGGCCGCGCCTGTGCGCCATAGCGCGCCTTGAGCGTGGCGGCGCCTTCGCGGTCGATCAGCGCCGCCAGCCGGGCGTCGGCGAGCAGGTCGTCGCTGCGCACGCCGGCCATGCTTTCCAGGACCGTGAAGGTCGGAATCACGAAGGCGCCCCTGGTCCGGGCCAGCCGGGCCAGGCTGTCGACGGCCTGTCGATCGGGCGCGGCGCCCAGGAACAGGTGCACCAGGCCGTCGGCGCCGGCCTCCAGCGCGGCCCGCGCATCCCTCTCGTTGCTGACGTGGACCACGGCCAGCTTGCCGCGCAGGTGGGCGGCCTCGATCAGCGCCCTGGCGGTGGCCAGGTCGAGCGAGTTCTTCCTGCTCGTGCCCTGTCCGCCGGCTTCGAGCACGATCTTGATGAAGTCCGAGCCTTCGGCGATGCGGGCATCGACGAAGTCGCGCGCCTGTTCCGGCCGGCTCAGGGTCGGGATCGGCAGGCCGTACTGGGTGCCGTGGCCGTTCGGGGCCGTGGCCAGGGTGCCGGCCGAGAACATGTCGGCCCGCCCCGCATTGCGGCCGGCCGCCATGCTGGCCTTGACCTCCTGCATCAGCGGCACGGCGGTGAACATGTCGACCTGGGTGGTGACGCCGAACAGCAGCGGCAGGTCGAGCTGCTTGAACGCATGGGTGTGGGCGTCGATCAGGCCCGGCAACAGGGTGCGGCCGGCGCCCCCGACGATGCGGCTGCCTGCGGGCGGCGCGCCGCGAAAGTCGGCGTCGACGATGACGCCGCCGTCGAACAGCACCGAACGGCGTTCGTGCACGGCCTTGCCGTCGAAGACGCGCACGTCCTGGACCAGGGTGGCGGCGGCGAGGGCCAGGGTGGACAGGGTGAGGCCGGTGGCGGCGATGACGGCTTTCAGGACGGGGGTGGACATGGTTTCCTCACAGGGTTGGTGTAAGGCCAGTATGTCGCTGCGCTATCCATGCCGACAGAAGCGCTTGCCATCGATTCGGGATGACAACTGTCATCCGATCGGCGCACCGTTGATGTGAGTCATGCTCCCGCAAGAGGACACATTCCCGGCAGCTATGGTTTCCTGTGTGATATCTTGGCTTCACTGCCGAACCGGCAGGACGTTATCCAGTGCCAGCCATGACATCGAACACCATCATTCCCCTCGCAGCGCAAGGACTTGCCATGATGTTCCTTCGCCTGACCAGCCTGGTGGCCGGCGTGCTGGTGCTGATCTCACCGGCGATACTGATCCGCGTCGGCGGCATGCCCCCGGATACGGGCAGGGCCGGCGCGGCGCTGGCCTGCGTGGTGCTGGCGGCGAGCGGCTTCATCCTGGTCGGGATGGCCGGCCAGCGCCTGCGCCGTTCGACGCTGCTGCGCGCGCTGGCGGCGGTACTGCTGGGCGTGCCGACCTTGGCCAGCGCCGCCCTGCTGTGGCGCGGCGGTTCGGCGCAGGTGCTGTGGCTGGCCGGCGCCGTCATCGCCCTGAACGTGCTGCTGTACCTGACGGTCGTGTATCGCAGCGCGCCCGCCATGGCGCTCTTCGCACCGCGGCGGCGCGGTTCCTGACGCCCGCCTGCCGCTCAGGCCGGCGGTAGGCTGTCCCAGAGATCGCCCGTCGGGCTGATGCGCGGGGCGGTGACGCCGAAGTGCTGGTAGGCCAGCGGCGTGGCGATGCGCCCGCGCGGGGTGCGCTGCAGATAGCCCTGCTGGATCAGGTACGGCTCCAGCACGTCCTCGATGGTGTCGGCGGCCTCGCCGATCGCCGCCGCCAGGTTGCCGATGCCGACCGGGCCGCCGGCGAACTTGAACAGCACCGCCTCGAGCAGCTTGCGGTCCATCACGTCGAAGCCGACGGTGTCGACGTCGAGCATCTTGAGCGCGCGGTCGGCCGTCTCGCTCGTGATCTCGCCGTTGCCCTTCACTTCGGCATAGTCGCGCACCCGGCGCAGCAGGCGGTTGGCGATGCGCGGCGTGCCGCGCGCACGCTTGGCGACTTCGCGCGCGCCGTCCCCGTCGATCGGCGCGCCGAGCAGCGCGGCGCTGCGCGCCACGATCTTGGTCAGCTCCTCGACGTTGTAGAACTCCAGGCGCGCCACGATGCCGAAGCGGTCGCGCAGCGGATTGGTCAGCATGCCGGCGCGGGTGGTGGCGCCGACCAGGGTGAACGGCTGCAGGTCGAGCTTGACCGAGCGCGCAGCCGGCCCCTCGCCGATCATGATGTCGATCTGGTAGTCCTCGAGCGCCGGATACAGGATCTCTTCGACCACCGGCGACAGGCGGTGGATCTCGTCGATGAACAGCACGTCGTTCGGCTCGAGGTTGGTCAGCAGCGCCGCCAGGTCGCCAGGGCGCTCGAGCACCGGGCCCGAGGTCTGGCGCAGGTTGACGCCCATCTCGCGCGCGATGATGTGGGCCAGCGTGGTCTTGCCCAGGCCCGGCGGGCCGAACAGCAGGGTGTGGTCGAGCGCCTCGCGCCGCTTGCGCGCTGCTTGAATAAAGATCTCGAGCTGGTCGCGGATCTTTTCCTGGCCGACGTATTCGTCCAGCTGCTTCGGACGCAAGGCGCGTTCGATCGCCTCTTCGTTGGGCGAGGCCGGCGCGGCGTCGATCACGCGCTGTTCGGTGAAACTATCGGTCTGGATGCTCATCGCTTAATGTTCCGTTCAGCCTTTGGACAGCGCCTTCAGCGCGAACTTGATGCCGTCCGAGACGCTGGCGCCGGCGGGCATGTTCTTGATCGCGAGGAGCGCTTCCTTGTCAGAATACCCCAGCGCGGCCAGCGCATTGAGCACGTCCACCTGCGCGTCGTCACGGGCGGCGCCGGCGACCATGCCGATGTCGGCGCCGAGCTTGCCCTTCAGTTCGAGCAGCAGGCGTTCGGCCGTCTTCTTGCCGATGCCCGGCACCTTCACCAGGCGGCCGGTTTCCTGCAGGGTGACGGCCTGCGACAGCTCGGCCACCGTCATGCCGGACAGGATCGCCAGCGCCATGCGCGCGCCGATGCCGGTGATCTTGATCAGCTGGCGAAACAGCGCACGTTCGGACGCGCTGCCGAAGCCGAACAGCAGGTGCGCATCCTCGCGCACCACCAGGTGGGTGAACAGCACGACTTTTTCGCCGGTATGCGGCAGGTTATAGAAAGTGCTCATCGGCACGTCGACTTCGTAGCCGACGCCATTGCAATCGACCAGCACGTGCGGCGGCGCTTTTTCGAGCAGGATTCCAGAGAGGCGACCGATCATCGGTGTTCCTTACGTGTTTTATGAAACGAGGCGGCTGTTCTTCATGCGCAGCGCCTGCCCGGCGGGCGCTAGACCATTCAGCAGCGCCAGGGTGTCGATGCTGTGGGCGTGGCAGATGGCGACGCCCAGGGCGTCGGCGGCATCGGTGCCCGGCAGGCCCGGCAGCTTGAGCAGGCGCGCGACCATGTCCTGCACCTGCGGCTTGGCCGCCTTGCCGGTGCCGACCACGGCCTGCTTGACCTGCACCGCCGTGTATTCGGCCACGTCGAGGTCGGCGCTGACCAGGGCCGTGATCGCCGCGCCGCGCGCCTGCCCCAGGAGCAGGGTCGATTGCGGGTTCACGTTGACGAAGACTTTTTCGATGGCGGAGCAGGCTGGACGGTAGGTGGCGATGATTTCGCTGACGCCGTGCAGGATGACCTTGAGCCGCGGCGGCAACGCGCCCTCCAGCCCGGTCTTGATGGTGCCCGAGGCGATGTAGCGCAGCCTGGCGCCGTTTTTTTCGATGACGCCGAACCCCGTCGTGCGCAGGCCCGGGTCGATGCCGAGAATAATCATTACGGAATGTTACCCCGGCTGGGGGTGTTCGTGGGAAAAATACTGTGCAAAAACACAGGTCGGGCACGATTTAGAGCCTATCCCGGTAGGTGGGGGGAAGCTCATGGTGATGCATGGCGGGCGCGAGCAAGGCGCGAGGAGGCCGCATGGCGAGCCATGCAACGACGAGCAACGCCGCGCACGCCCGTCAGGCGCGCCAGGAGCGACTCCCACCTACCGGGATAGGCTCTTATCGCATGCCCGTGTTTGATGCACGCAGGGTTGGCGGGTTTCCCGCCGACCCTGCGGATATGCTGCCAATTAATGACGGAAGTGACGGGTACCCGTGTACAGCATCACCACGCCGCGCTCGTCGGCGGCGTCGATCACTTCCTGGTCGCGCATCGAGCCGCCCGGGTGGATCACGCAGGTCGCGCCGGCGTCGACCACCACGTCCAGGCCGTCGCGGAACGGGAAGAAGGCGTCCGACGCCACAGCCGAACCGGTGAGTGACAGACCGGCGTTCTGGGCCTTGATCGAGGCGATGCGGGCCGAGTCGATACGGCTCATCTGACCGGCGCCGACGCCCAGCGTCATGCCATTGGCGCAGAACACGATGGCGTTCGATTTTACGAACTTGGCCACGCGCCAGGCGAACATCATGTCTTGCAGCTGCTGCGGGGTAGGCTGCTTCTTGGTGACCACGCGCAGGTCGCCCAGGCCGACGTTTTTCGCATCCGGCGACTGCGCCAGCAGGCCGCCGCCGACGCGCTTGACGTCATAGGGGTTCTGGCCGGCGCCCAGCGCGATTTCCAGCAGGCGCACGTTCTGCTTGGCCGCCATGATCTGGCGTGCTTCCGCGGTAAACGATGGCGCGATCAGCACTTCGACGAACAGCTTGCTCAGCGCTTCGGCCGCCTTGCCGTCGACTTCGACGTTGAAGGCGATGATGCCGCCGAAGGCCGAGGTCGGATCGGTCTGCAGCGCGCGCGAGTAGGCGTCCAGGGCGTCAAAGCCGATCGCCACGCCGCACGGGTTGGCGTGCTTGACGATCACGCAACCGGCCGGCTGCTGCATGCCGCCCAGCGACTTGACGCATTCCCAGGCCGCATCCGCATCGGCGATATTGTTGTACGACAGTTCCTTGCCCTGCAGCTGGGTGTAGTTGGCCAGCGCACCGTCGACCGTGACGAGGTCGCGGTAGAAGGCCGCGTCCTGGTGCGGGTTCTCGCCGTAGCGCATGTCCTGGACTTTTTCGAAGCCCATGTTCAGGGTCTGCGGGAAGCGCGAGCGGGTCGCGTGCGCGCGGTCTTCGCCCAGGCTGGTCAGGTAATTGGTGATCGCACCGTCGTACTGCGCGGTGTGCGCGAACACCTTCTTGGCCAGGCGGAACCTGGTTTCATAGCTGACCGGGCCGGTGGCTTCGCCCTGGCCTTTCATCTCGGCCAGCACCACGCCATAGTCAAGCGGGTCGACGATCACGACCACGTCGCGGTGGTTCTTGGCCGCCGAACGCAGCATGGTCGGGCCGCCGATGTCGATGTTCTCGATCGCGTCTTCCAGCGAGCACTCTTGTTTGGCGACGGTCTGCTGGAACGGGTACAGGTTGACCACGACCATGTCGATCTGCGGAATGCCGTGCTCTTCCAGCTTGGCGACGTGCTCGGGGAAATCGCGGCGCGCCAGGATGCCGCCGTGCACTTTCGGGTGCAGGGTCTTGACGCGGCCATCCAGCATTTCCGGGAAACCGGTGTAGTCGGCCACTTCGGTCACCGGCACGCCGTTCTCCTGCAGCAGCTTGGCGGTGCCGCCGGTGGACAGGATGTTGACGCCGAGCGCCGAGAGCGCCCGGGCGAAATCGAGCACGCCGGTCTTGTCGGATACGGAAATGAGAGCTTGTTTGATCATGGTGTGGCCTATGGTTGAGAATTCCTGGCGGCGGGCAGGCGGATCGATGATCCGGTCGTGGCCGCGCTAGGTGCGCGGCCACGTGGGTCAGGCTCAGAGCAGCCCGTGCTCCTGCAGTTTCTTGCGCAAAGTGTTCCGGTTAATGCCCAGCATCTGCGCGGCGTGCGACTGGTTGCCGTCGGCGCGCGACATGACGACTTCGAGGACGGGCTTTTCGACGGTCAGCACCATCATGTCGTAGATGTTGGTCGGCTTTTGTTCGCCCAGATCGTTGAAATAGTCCTCGAGACTCTTCTGGACGACTTCCTGGATACTTTCTTTGCTCATGTCTTCTGCTGCTTCATCCTGGTTTAATGATTGCTCCGCTTCGCGAAGCGCGTCCCCGTGTTCTTGTTCTGGTGTGCTGCGTGCTGCCGGACTTGCCTACGCCGCGATCGCGTCGAGGTCAGGATGCGCGGGGCGGTATTGTAACCGCTCGCCATGCCTGTGCTGCGATTTGAAAAAGTCATCGACCGCCGCCAGTTGCTCGGCCGTCGATTCCAGCAGGTTCATGCGCTGCCGGAATTCCTCGCCGCCCGGCAAGTCCTGGACATACCAGCCGATGTGCTTGCGCGCGGTGCGCACGCCGACGTATTCGCCATAGAAGGCGTAATGGGCCGGCAAGTGCTCGTTCATCAACCCGCGCACCTCGTCCACCAGCGGCGCCGGCAGGTGTTCGCCGGTGCGCAGGTAATGGTCGATCTCGCGGCAGATCCAGGGACGGCCCTGGGCCGCACGGCCGATCATGACCGCGTCGGCGCCGGTATGGTCGAGCACGAATTTCGCCTTCTCGGGCGTCGTGATGTCGCCATTGGCCACCAGCGGGATGCTCACCGCTTCCTTCACGGCGCGGATGGTGTCGTACTCGGCCTCGCCCTTGTAGCCGTCGGCGCGGGTGCGGCCATGCAGGGTCAGCATCTGGATGCCGGCCTGCTCGGCCAGGCGCGCGATGCGCAGCGCGTTCCTGTTTTGGCGATCCCAGCCGGTGCGGAACTTCAGGGTGACCGGCACGTCGACCGCCTCGACCACGGCGTGCAGGATGCGCTCGACCAGGTCTTCGTGCTGCAACAGGGCCGAACCGCACCAGCTGTTGCACACCTTCTTGACCGGGCAACCCATATTGATGTCGATGATCTGGGCGCCGCGCTCGACGTTGAACTTCGCGCAATCGGCAAGGTCTTTAGGATCGGCGCCGGCGATCTGCACCGCCTTCGGCTCCATTTCGCCCGCATGGTCGATGCGGCGCGACGTCTTCTCGCTGGCCCACAGGCGCGGGTTCGACGCCGCCATTTCGGACACCGCATAGCCCGCGCCGAGCTGCTTGCACAGTTGCCGGAACGGACGGTCCGTCACTCCGGCCATGGGGGCGACAAAGACGTTATTACGCAGGTGATATGGACCTATTTGCACAGCAGAAAAACTCAGAAGTTTCTTGGGAACCTGCTATTTTACCCCAAGCGCTGCTCAAATTATCAGCAAAATTATCGGGATTGTTGCGCGTGCGATATTGGCAAGGCGAAGAAACAGGCGTTGTATCGCCGCTTGACGCGCATCGCTGTCAGGGCAATTCGTCCAGCGCCGGCGTGCGCCGGTCGTCGCGCAGGTGCTCGACATCGCCCCAGCCGACCAGCTTCAGTGCGCCCTGTTCGACGACGAAACGGTTGATGCTGGCGTTATGTATCTTGAAGTCGCGCGGCGTTTCCAGCGGCAGGCCGAGGGCGGACCTGTAGGCGCACTCGAGCACGCCGCCATGCGCCACCAGCGCCAGGGTCTGGCCGGGGTGGCGCGCCGCATGCCCCAGGATTGCCTGCGTCGCGCGCGCGAAGAAGCCGCGGAAGGTTTCGCCCTGATTCTTTCCTGGCGGCAGAACCGCATCGACGTTGCGCGCTTGCCAGGCAGCGAATTCGAGCGGAAAGCGGGCCGCGATTTCGCTGTAGAGCAAGCCTTCGAAGCCGCCGTAGCAGCGCTCGCGGAGCTGGGGATCGAGCCGCAGGCCTGCGCCATCGATCCCGCGCGGCCCGCGGGCGCTGATGATCGCCTCGGCCGTCTGCCGCGCGCGCGCCAGGTCGCTCGACACGACCAGGTCGATACGCTCGCCGGCCAGCGCCGCGCCGAGCGCCGCGGCCTGGCGCCCGCCTTCGGCATTGAGCGCGATGTCGAGATGGCCCTGCAGCCGGCGCTCGGCATTCCAGGCGGTTTCGCCATGGCGGATGAGGAGGATCGTGGTCGTGCCCGCAGGCGCGTCGTTCAAAGTCATGAGGTCCTTGCACCCGAACCTCGGGGCGGTCAAAAAAATCAGCCGATTACGTCGACAGGTCGGTCGACAGGTCCGTGGCCACGTCGGCCGTGGCCCGGGGATTGAGCGAATAGGTGCCGAAGATGCGCGCCTCGTCGAGGATATGTCCCTGGATCGCCATGCGCGCCTCGGATCCGGTGAAGCGCCCCTCCAGCGGCAGGCGCGGGATGTCGAGCGCATACAGCGTAAAGACATAATGGTGCACGTGCTCGTCGTTCCATGGCGGGTACGGGCCGTCATAGCCGTAGAACTCGCCCGCCATGTCGGGGTCGCCCGCGAGCCAGCCCGTATAGTCGTTGACCCCGTGGCGCAGCTTGTGCTCGGTGCCGTTCTTGATGGTGAAGGCGACTTCGGGACCGGGCTTGCCGTGCGGCGTGACCATGTCGGAAAACATGCCTTCGGCGAGCGACTTGAGACAGACCGGGATGTCGGCCAGCGTCCAATGGAAGAAATCGACGCGCGGCAAGGCGGCCGGCACGGTGCGGCCCTCCTTGTTGACGTCGCTGTCGTCGGACGGCACGTCGGGATCGTGGCAGATCAGCACCAGCGACTGCGTGCCGGCCGGCACCTCGTCCCAGGCGATATGGGGATTGCGGTTGCTCGACAACTTGACATGGGTGGCGGGGTCGCTGACCGCGAACGCGCAGGCGGCGGGGATGTCGCCCCCGTCGGTGAATGAGTCGCTCCAGATTCGCATACGTCCTCCCAGACTGTACGTTAGACCTTGGCGCCAGGCGCGGGTTTCAGCGCGCAGCTACGATCGGGTCAATACGCAGCCAGAATGTGACCGGGCCATCGTTGACGAGCGACACTTTCATATCAGCACCAAATACGCCGGTCTCGACAATGCCATGCCGCTCCCGCGCCTGGCGCACGACATGCCCGAACAGGCGCCGTCCGTCCTCCGGCGCGGCGGCCGGCGAGAACGAGGGGCGCGTGCCCGATTTGGTATCGGCCGCCAGCGTGAACTGCGGCACCAGCAGCAGGCCGCCGCCGCTGTCCGTCACGCTGCGGTTCATCTTGCCGGCTTCGTCGGAAAAAACGCGGTAGCCCAGCAACTTGGCCAACAGCAGGTCGGCCTCGCGTTCGGTATCGCCCTTTTCGGCGCACACCAGCACCATCAGGCCGGGGCCGATGGCGCCGACGGTCTGGCCGTCGACGCGCACCGCCGCTTCGCTCACGCGTTGCAGCAGGCCGATCATGCGGCCGGCGACAGGGTCACGCGGGCGAACTTGCGCTTGCCGACCTGCACCACGAGGGTGCCGGCCGCCAGTTGCAGGCCCTTGTCGCTGACCACGGCGCCGTCGATGCGCACGCCGCCCTGGTCGACCATGCGCATGGCTTCCGAGGTCGAGGCGCACAGGCCGGCGGCCTTCAGCAGTTGCGGCAGGCCCAGCGGTGCGCCGGAGAGCGACACTTCAGGCACGTCGTCCGGGATGCCGCCCTTGGAGCGGTTGACGAAATCGGCCAGCGCGTCGTCGGCCGCCCCGGCCGAGTGGAAGCGCGTGACGATTTCCTTGCCCAGCGCCACTTTCGCATCGCGCGGGTTGGCGCCGCCGTCGATCGTCGCCTTCAATTGCGCGATGTCGCTCTCCGAGCGGAAGGACAGCAAGTTGAAATACTTCCACATCATCTCGTCCGAGATGCTCATCAGCTTGCCGAACATGCTGTTCGGGGATTCGGTGATGCCAATATAGTTGTTCTTGGACTTGGACATCTTTTCGACGCCGTCCAGGCCTTCCAGCAGCGGCATGGTCAGGATGCACTGCGGTTCCTGGCCGTAGTCCTTCTGCAGCTCGCGGCCAACCAGCAAGTTAAATTTCTGGTCCGTTCCACCCAGCTCAAGATCTGACTGCAAAGCGACCGAATCGTAGCCCTGCATCAGCGGATAAAGGAACTCATGCACGGCGATCGGAGTCCCACTCTTGTAGCGCTTGGTAAAATCGTCGCGCTCCATCATGCGTGCGACGGTGTAGCGCGAGGCGAGCTGGATCATGCCGCGCGCGCCCAAAGGGTCGCACCATTCGGAGTTGTAGCGGATTTCCGTGCGGCCGGCGTCCAGCACCAGCGACGCCTGGCGGAAATACGTCATCGCGTTTTCCTCGACCTGCTCGCGGGTCAGTGGCGGACGCGTGGCGTTGCGACCCGACGGGTCGCCAATCATCGACGTGAAGTCACCGATCAGGAAAATTACCTGGTGACCCAGGTCTTGCAATTGACGCAACTTGTTCAGTACGACGGTATGGCCGAGATGTAAGTCTGGGGCCGTTGGATCCAGGCCCAGCTTGATGCGCAGCGGCTTGCCGGTCTGTTCCGATCGTGCCAGTTTCTGCGCAAAATCGCTCTCGACCAGCAGTTCGTCGACGCCGCGCTTGGCGATCGCGAGGGACTCGAGGACCTTGTCAGTCAGTGGCAAAGCTTTAATGGAAGTTGCCGGAGTGCTAGCACCAGCTGCAGTTGAGGTCATAAAAGTCGTGTAGGAAATTGGCTAAAACGGTTGTAGGACCACATCTTTTGGTATAATTCACGATCCTGTTTACATTTCCTTGAGAAAACTTTTCGGAAATGACAATACATGGCCCTTGAAAGTTCAGCCGCAAATTTTAACTGATTGCATGAACCCTATACAGAAAATCACTGGTAAAAGCCTGCTAGCGCTACTGCCGACGACCCGCAAAGCTCGCGTTTTGAGCGCCAGCGCCGTCTTCCTCAGCGTGTGCGCCTTCGGCGCAGTGGGTGTTTCCCCGATCGCTCCCGATCCCTCCGACCTGCCCGTCACCTCGGTTGCGCAAGACCTGGAACTGCCGAACCTGGCCGACCAGATCGCCGCGCTGCAGCAAGACGAGCAGCAATTCATCCACGAAGAACGCATCCGCCGCGGCGATTCGCTCGGCTCGCTCTTCACCCGCCTCGGCATCGAAGACGCGCAAGCGCAAAAGTTCGTTCGTTCGGACAAACTCGCCAAGCGCCTGCTGTCGCTCCAGACCGGCAAGCGCATCCAGGCCGAGACCGACGAGAACGGCCTGCTGCTGTCGATGCGCGCCACCGTCAGCGACGGCAAGAACGGCGAGGCACGCACGATCACCGTCCAGCGCAAGGGCGAGGAATTCGTCGCCATCGAGGCGCCGGCCAAGCTCGAGCGCCGCGTCGAGATGCGTTCGCGCGAGATCGCCAGTTCGCTGTATGCGGCCACCGACGCCAACGTCGATGGCGGCAGCATCCCGGATTCGATCGTCGGTCAGATCATCGAGATGTTCTCGACCAATATCGACTTCCGCAGCGACGTCAAGCGCGGCGACCGTTTCAATGTCGTGTACGAGACCTTCTGGCTCGACGGCGAACTGATCAAGACCGGTCGCATCCTGGCAGGCGAATTCGTCAACCGCGGCACCAGCTACCAGTCGGTCTGGTACGAAGATCCGGTCTCCAAGCAGGGTGGTTACTACTCGCTGGACGGCAAGTCGCTCAAGAAAGCCTTCCTCAAGTCGCCGATTCAATACTCGCGCGTCTCGTCGGGCTTCTCGATGCGCGTGCATCCGATCTCGGGCAAGTTCAAGGCGCACAAAGGCGTCGACTACGCCGCCGCCACCGGCACCCCGATCCGCGCCGTGGCCGATGCCACCGTCGACTTCGCGGGCAACGGCAATGGTTACGGCAATATGGTCGTCCTGAAGCACTGGTCGAGCTACAGCACCGCCTACGCTCACATGAGCCGTATCGCGCCAGGCCTGCGCAAGGGCGCCAAGATCAGCCAGGGCCAGGTGATCGGCTACGTCGGTTCGACCGGCTGGTCGACCGGCCCGCACCTGCACTATGAATTCCGCGTTGCAGGCGTGGCCAAGGACCCGAACAAGTTCAAGTCGCTGGCCCAGCAACCGCTGAACCAGGCCGAGCTGGCACGCTTCCGCATGGCGGCCGCCGAGATGAATCACCGCTTCTCGCTGATGGCGCCAAGCGGCTCGTCGATGGCGGCCCGCTAAGCTGCACCACGCTCTATTAAAAACGCCCTCCTCGCATTTCGATGCCGGAGGGCGTTTTCTTTTGTATGCTTGCTTGCCTTTAACTACTGGCACCCGAACCCGATACAACGATGACCGCGACACCTTCCCTCTATATCGGCCTGATGTCCGGCACCAGCCTCGACGGCGTCGACGGCGTGCTGGCCGACTTCGGCAATGGCGCCATCCAGACCCTGGCCGCCGCCTTCACGCCGCTCCCGGCGGCATTGCGCAGCGAGCTGATGGCCCTGCAGGCCGCCAGCGCCAACGAGCTGGAGCGCGAGGCGCTGGCCGCCAATGGGCTGGCGCTGGCCTATGCCGACTGCGTGCGCGCCCTGCTCCCATCCAGCCCCGGTCCGGTGGCCGCCGTCGCCGTCCACGGCCAGACCATCCGCCACCGTCCCGAGCTGGGATGGACGCGCCAGACCAATAACCCGGCCCTGCTGGCCGAACTGACCGGCCTGGACGTGATTGCCGACTTCCGCAGCCGCGACGTCGCCGCCGGCGGCCAGGGCGCGCCGCTGGTGCCGGCGTTCCACGACGCCGCCTTCGGCAAGCCGGGCACCGCGCGCGTGGTGGTGAATATCGGCGGCATCGGCAATATCAGCGTGCTGCATGGCGACGGCCGCGTGACCGGCTTCGATACCGGCCCGGGCAATGTCTTGCTCGACCTCTGGATTGCGCGCCACCATGGCCGCGCCTATGACGAGGACGGGGCCTGGGGCGCCAGCGGCGCGCTGCACCGGCCCCTGCTGGATGCCCTGCTCGACGAGCCGTATTTCCGCCAGCCGGCGCCCAAGAGTACCGGCCGCGACCTGTTCCACGCGGCATGGCTCGATGCCAGGCTCTCGCCCTTCGGCAGGCTCGCGCCGGCCGATGTGCAGGCGACCCTGGTGCAATTGACGGCGGTGACGATCGCACGCGCGATCCTCGACGAAGGCGTCACGCCGGAGGCGGTGTACGTCTGCGGCGGCGGGGCCTATAACGGCGCCCTGCTGCGCGCCATTGGCGCGGAGCTCGACGGTGTGAAAGTGGAATCGACGGCGGCCCTGGGCGTGGCGCCGAACCGGGTCGAGGCGCTCGCCTTCGCCTGGCTGGGCTGGCGCTTCACGCACCGCGAGCCGGGCAACCTGCCGGCCGTCACCGGCGCGCGCGGCCCGCGCATCCTGGGAGCGCTGTACCCGGCCTGAGGTTCAGGCAGCCAGGCCTTTTTGCAGCAACTGCGCCACCAGCTCGTTCAGGTCGACGTCCTGCTCCTTGCTCAGCGCCTGCAACTGCTTGACCAGGTCACCATTGAGCTTGACGGCGAACGGCACCAGGCCGAGCGCGCGGTCGCGTTCGCGTTGTTCGCGGCGATCCGCTGCAGGCGCATCGCCTGCCTTGCCGATGACGGCGCCCTTGGGCCCCATCTTGTTCATCAGCTTCTTTGCATCGTATTTCGCGAGATTGGTCTTGTCCATGAATTACCTTGATGTTGAATTGATATCTTGCGGCGTCAGTCGAGACGCTTGAGCCGCTGGCCGAGGATGCCCCATTGGCACGGCACGCCATCGACCAGGCCGCACAGCGCCCAGCCGGTGCCGATCTTTTCCACCGTGACGGTGGTCTCGATTTCCCGGGCCAGCTTGTCGGCCCAGCCTTTGGCGGCTCCCTGCCCCTTGAACAATTCCTTGCCCTCGTAAATCACGGTGGCGTCGAAGACGGGCATGGCGAATACGGTCATTGCTACCTCTCAGAGACGGTCATGCCGGCGCCGCGGACTGCTGCGCAGGCAGTAAACAACAAACGGCCCGCGCGAGCGGGCCGTCGATGATCCAGACCCGGGGCCTGGACATGCCGACAACGATTACGCCGAGAACGACGAACCGCAGCCGCAGGTCGAGGTGGCGTTCGGGTTCTTGATCACGAACTGGGCGCCTTCGAGGTCGTCCTTGTAATCGATCTCGGCGCCGACCAGGTACTGGTAGCTCATCGAGTCGATCAGCAGCTGGACGCCTGCCTTTTCCATCGTCGTGTCGTCGTCATTGACGATCTCGTCGAAGGTGAAACCATATTGGAAGCCCGAGCAACCGCCGCCCTGCACGAAGACGCGCAGCTTGAGGTCGGGGTTGCCTTCTTCTTCGATCAGCTGAGCAACCTTCTGCGCGGCGCTGTCGGTGAAGTTGATTGGTACGGGAATCGTGTCGAAATCTACTACTTCGGCGACTGCGGTCATGGGAAAGCTCCTGAATAAATCAAACACCGACCATTATAGACGGTTGGCGGAAGTCATGCTGCCGAGCCTTCGGCGACGTCGGCTAGATGAAACACCGGCTCGCTGGCCGGCTGGTGCGTTAATTTACCTGTTACCAACGCCCCGCCGTGCATCTCGAGCAAACGGTAGTGTACATCCCCATTGATGCGGCCTTTCGGCTGTAATTCAAGGAGTTCCGACGAATAAACCGCGCCGGCGATATACCCATTGACCACCAGGCTGGCGCAGCGCACTTCGCCTTCGATGCGCGCATGCTCCGACACGATCAGCATGCTGTCGGCGCCATCGGCCGCCACCACATTGCCGTGGACTTCACCGTCGATGCGCAGCCCGCCGGTGAAACTCAGGTCGCCCTCGATGCGGGCCGAGATACCGACCAGGCTGTCTATCTCGCTTTTCACTTGTCGACCAAACATGACGCACCTCTGAGGTTGACCGCTGGATTGAACGTGTCCAACAGTCAATTTACCCGGCTCAAAGGTCGTCGCTTTGATCTGCATCGGGTCACGCAACGGGCGTGGCCCCGGTCATTGTCTGTTATGGCAACAATGCGATCTGCTGCAAGCCTTTCGACTCTTCCAGGCCGAACATCAGGTTCATGCACTGCACGGCTTGGCCCGAGGCGCCCTTGACCAGGTTGTCCTGCACCACCAGGATCACGACGGTGTCCGTGCCTTCCGGACGGTGCAGCGCCAGGCGCAGCATGTTCGAACCGCGGGTCGAGCGCGTCTCTGGATGCGAGCCGAACGGCATGACGTCGACGAATTCGCTGTCCTGGTACTGTTGTTCAAACAGTGCCTGCAGGGCGGCGTTGTCGATCTCTTGCGTCAGGCGCGCGTACAGGGTCGCGTGCATGCCGCGGATCATCGGCACCAGGTGCGGAGTGAAGATCAGGCCGACCTTCTGGTCGGTATAGCGCGCCAGCTGGGCCGAGGTTTCCGGGGTATGGCGGTGACCATGGACGCCGTAGGCCTTGAAGTTGTCGCTCGACTCCGAGAACAGCGTGCCGATCTCGGCCTTGCGGCCGGCGCCGGAGACGCCCGACTTGCAGTCGGCGATCAGGCTGCCGGCGTCGATCAGGCCGGCCTTGAGCAGCGGATAGAAGCCCAGCTGCATCGTGGTCGGGTAGCAGCCCGGGTTGGCGATCAGGCGCGCGCCCTTGATGGCGTCGCGGTTCAGTTCCGGCAGGCCATAGACGGCTTCATTCAGCAGCTCGGGCGCGGTGTGCTCGATCTTGTACCATTTTTCGAAGACGGCGCGGTCCTTGATGCGGAAGTCCGCCGCCAGGTCGATCACCTTGACGCCGGCCGCCAGCAGCTCGGGCGCCTGGGCCATCGCCACGCCGTGCGGGGTGGCGAAGAACACCACGTCGCACTGCTTCAGGTCGGCCTTGTCGGGGCTCGAGAAGGCGATATCGACGCGGCCGCGCAGCGAAGGAAACATATCGGCTACCGGCAGGCCGTCTTCCTTGCGCGAGGTGATCGCCGTCAGTTGCACATCCGGATGAACGGCCAACAGCCGCAGCAATTCCACGCCCGTGTATCCGGTTCCGCCGACGATGCCAACTTTAATCATGTCTGTTCCTTCAGTAATGGTAAAAAAGCCCTTCCCAGGACGAGGCTGCATTTTAACAGCCTGTGAAACCCAGGTTGCACCTGTCCCGAGCCTGTTCCGCCCAGTAAGACTGGGCTCCATGCAAAAAGCCGCCCAACCTTGCGGCGGACGGCTTCTTTGGGTCCAACGCCCGAAGGCGCCGGAGAAGACTGCAGTGAAGCTGATTAACGCTTCGAGAATTGCTTTGCGCGACGTGCCTTGCGCAGACCAACTTTCTTACGCTCGACTTCACGGGCGTCACGGGTGACGAAACCGGCACGTGCCAGGTCGCCCTTGAGGCCTGCGTCGTAGTCGATCAGTGCGCGGGTGATGCCGTGACGGACGGCGCCAGCCTGGCCCGATTCGCCACCGCCGTGCACGTTGATCTTGATGTCGAAACGTTCGACGTTGCCGGTCAGTTCCAGCGGCTGACGGATCACCATCAGGCCGGTTTCACGCGAGAAGTATTCCGATGCCGGCTTACCGTTCACGATGATCTGGCCGGTGCCAGCTTTGATGAACACGCGAGCGACTGCACTCTTGCGACGGCCGGTGCCGTAGTTGTAGTTACCGATCATGTCAGTTCCTTAGAGGGTCAGTGCTTGTGGTTGCTGAGCAGCGTGCGGGTGCGAACCTTCCGCGTACACTTTCAGCTTCTTGATCATGGCGTAGCCGAGTGGGCCTTTAGGCAGCATGCCCTTGACAGCCTTCTCGAGTGCGCGACCTGGGAAACGCTGTTGCATTTTCAGGAAGTTGGTTTCGTAGATACCGCCCGGGTAGCCCGAGTGACGGTAGTACGTTTTCGCGGTGGCCTTGGTGCCGGTCACGCGCAGTTTGCCGGCGTTGATCACGACGATGAAATCGCCGGTGTCGACGTGCGGGGTGAACTCTGGCTTGTGCTTGCCGCGCAGTCGGAGTGCCACTTCGCTGGCAACACGTCCGAGGACCAGGTCCGTCGCGTCGATGACAAACCAGTCGCGCTGGACTTCGTGGCCCTTAGCGGAAAAAGTTTTCATGTTTAATCCAAAAGAAAAAATTGCTCAAATGGTGGTTCCGCACAAAGCTTCAGCGGACTCGTCCTTATTGTCTTTCCTGAGCAAACGGAAAGCCGGCAATCATACCCCTACTGCTGCCTTGCCGTCAATCCCCACCCGCATCGAGCGAGCACTTCCAGCGCGCTTGCGCACGGACACTACCCGGAACGCATGCCTTGATGCATAGTTGAAACAATCGGTTGACCGGGGAAACAGCGCGAACTTATCATCGTTGCAACCTGAGGAGATGCTGTGAAGAGATTCAAGATTCTGCCCGCCATATTGTGCCTGCCGCTGCTGGCGCCGGGCCTTGCCGGCGCCCAGTCCGCCGCCGGCGCGCCGGCGCCGTCGAAGACCGAGCGCAGCTGCCACCTGCCCGGCGTGGTCGAAGCGCTGCGCTGCGTCAGCGTCGACGTCCCGCTCGACTATGCCAAGCCGCAAGGCGCGCCACTGAAACTGCACGTGACCGTGGCCCCGGCCTATCGCCAGGGCACCCGCGGCGACCCGCTGTTCGTGCTGGCCGGCGGCCCCGGCCAGGCCGGCAGCGACGTCCTGCCCCTGCTCAAGCTCGCCTTCGACCGCGTGCGCGCCACCCGCGACATCGTCTTCATCGACCAGCGCGGCACCGGCCGCTCGGGCAAACTCGATTGCGAAAGCAAGCCGGAACACGAGCGCATGACCGACGACGAGCTGATGGCCGAACTGCGCGCCTGCATCGCCAACAACAAGCAGCCGCTGGCCGCCTACACCACGGCGGCGGCGGCGCGCGACCTGGAACAGGTGCGGCGCGCGCTGGGCTACCGCCAGGTGAACCTGTGGGGCGGCTCCTACGGCACGCGCCTGGGCCAGGCCTATGCGCGCGCTTATCCCGCCAGCGTGCGCAGCCTGGTGCTGGACGGCGTGGCCGCCCCCGACCAGGTGATCCCGGCCGGCGGGCGTGACAGCCAGGCCGCGCTCGACTCCTTGTTCGCCGCCTGCGCCAGGGACACCGCCTGCAACAAGGCCTATCCACGCCTGGCGGCGGAATTCGACGCGCTGGTTGCGAAGGTCGAAACGGGCAATGTGCGGCTGTCGCTGCCAAATCCGCGCACCGCCGAGCCGACCGAGTTCACCATGAGCCCGCAGCGCTTTCTCGGCACCGTGCACAACATCCTGTATGCGCCGGCCGATGCGCGCCGCCTGCCCTTCCTGATCCACAGCGCCAGCCGCGGGCGCTGGGAGCCGTTCGTCGCGCGCCAGAACCTGGCCGGCGACTTCGGCAACGACGCCAGCATGTCGATGCTGCTGCACTTCGCCGTGGTGTGCGCCGAAGACGTGCCGCGCTTTACGCCCGCGCTGATGAAAGCCGACGCCGCCGTGCTGGCGCGCCCGCTGGCCGAGATGATGCCCAGGCTGTGCCAGGACATCAAGGTGCCGGCGGTGCCACACGTCGCGCCATCGCGCATCGAAGCGCCGGCCCTGCTGCTGTCGGGCGCCCTCGATCCGGTCACGCCGCCGCACCGCGCAGAGGCGGCCGCCAAATCGATGGCCCGGGCCCAGCACGTCGTGGTCGCCAATGCCGGGCATGGTGTCTCGCAGCTCGGCTGCGCGCCGCGCCTGCTGCGCGCCTTCCTCGACCGGCCGCAGGACAAGCTCGACGCCGCCTGCATGGCCGAGGTGCCGGCCCCCACCTTCCAGCTCGGCAGCGCCGGGCCGCAACCTTGAATGTCGGAAACCCCATGATCGAAGTCCATGATGTACGCAAGCAGTTCGGCGCCGTCCAGGCGCTGGGCGGCGTTTCCTTCACCGCGCGCGACGGCCAGATCACCGCGCTGCTGGGCCCCAACGGCGCCGGCAAGACCACCCTGCTGCGCACCCTGGTCGGGCTGCTCAAACGCGACCACGGCAGCATCTCGATCGGCGGCGTCGACCCCGAGCAGGATCCGATGGCGGTACGCCGCAATATCGGCTTCCTGACCGACCAGTTCGGGCTGTACGAACGCCTCACCACGCGCGAATACCTGACCTACTTCGGCGAATTGAACGGCATGGACGGCGCCGCGCTGCGCAAGCGCGTCGGCGAAGTGTCGGAACTGCTCGGGATGGACGACATCCTCGAGCGCCAGACCAAGGGCTTCTCGCAGGGCCAGCGCATCAAGGTGGCGCTGGCGCGCACCCTGCTGCACCGCCCGCGCCACCTGCTGCTCGACGAACCGAGCCGCGGCCTGGACGTGATGAGCACGCGCGCGCTGCGCACCGCGCTGAACGCCCTGCGCGAGGACGGCTGCTGCGTGATCATGGCCACCCACGTGATGCAGGAGGTGATCCACCTGTGCGAGGACGTGATCGTCATCGCCAAAGGCCATACCGTGGCCCAGGGCTCGCCAGAAGAACTATGCCGGCGCACCGGCATCGCCGACCTGGAAGACGCGTTCGTCAGCCTGGTCGGCACCGAGGAAGGTATCGCATGAAGTCCAAACTCAAGGTCGTATTCCTGAAAGAGCTGCGCGAAACCCTGCGCGACCGGCGCACCTTCGGCTTTCTGGTGCTCGCGGTGCTGTTCTATCCGGCGATCCTCGGCGTCACGCTGCACCAGCTGATCGACAAGAGCACCCGCACCGAGCGCGAAGGCATCCACCTGACCGTGATCGGCGCCGCCAAGGCCCCGACCCTGATCGCCCAGCTGCGCGAACGCAGCGTGACGATCAACGAATCCGGCCCCATGACCGAGGAAGCGATCGGCGAACTCCTGCATGGCAAGAAGATCGCGGCCGTGCTGCGCCTGTCGGACGATTTCATCGACAACTACCAGTCGATGCGGCCCGCGCGCATCGAGCTGTGGTTCGACTCATCGGCCGAAAGCGGCCCGCAACGGCGCGAGCTCGAAGACATCCTGCAGGCCTATGGCAGCAATATCGCCAGCGCGCGCCTGCTGGCGCACGGCGTGTCCCCGGCCACGCTGGCGCCGATCCAGCTGCAACGCTACGACACCGGCACCAATGCCTCGCGCTCGGCCATGGTCATCGGCGGCCTGATCGGCTTCCTGTTCTTCCCGGCCTTCCTCCTGAACATGTCGTCGGCCGTCGACAGCACGGCCGGCGAACGCGAACGGCGCTCGCTGGAAGTGCTCATGGCGCAGCCGGCGCGCAGCTGGGAGCTGGTGGGCGGCAAGTGGCTCGCCTCGAGCGTGCTGGCCCTGCTGGGCGTCACCGTGGTGCTGATGCTGGGCCACGCGATCCTGCGCTGGCTGCCGCTGGAGGAAATCGGCATGTCGTGGAACCTCGGCTGGGGCGAGCTGCTGCTGGTCTGCCTGGCGACGATGCCGCTGGCGCTGCTGTCTTCCGCCCTGTACGTCGCCATGGCGATGAACGCCAAGACGTTCAAGGAAGCCCAGACCACGGTCAGCCTGGTGATGATCCTGCCGCTGCTCCCCGGCTTCGTGGTCTCGTTCATGGAACTCAAGACGGCGCAGTGGATGTACCTGACGCCGATGCTGTCGAACCAGACCCTGATCAAGGAACTGGCCAAGAGCGGCGACATCGGCTTCGCGCCGTTCGTGCTCACCTTCCTGTGTTCGCTGGTCCCGGCGCTCTTGATCGTCGCCTTCGCCAGCTGGCGCATGAAGAGCGAGAAGTACGTATTGGCTGTGTGATGCGCGCCGTCTGAACCCGGGGGCGAGCGGCCGCCTGCGCGCGGCCGGCGGCTGCCGTACAATCGACGTCCTTATCGACGCATCAGCAATACGGAGAATCGCAATGGAAGTGAAAGTCAGCTGGAACGGCCCGTCGGGCATGAGTTTCCGGGCCGAGACCGGCAGCGGCCACATGGTGGTCATGGACGGCGCGCCGGACGGCGGCGGCCATAACCTGGCGCCGCGCCCGATGGAAATGGTCCTGGCGGGCACCGGCGGCTGCACCGCCTACGACGTGGTCCTGATCCTCAAGCGCAGCCGCGAGGACGTGCGCGGCTGCGACGTGACGCTGCAAGCCGAACGCGCCGACCTTGATCCCAAGGTGTTTACGAAGATTAACTTCCACTTCACGGTCAGCGGCCGCAACCTGAAGCCGGCGACGGTGGAACGCGCGGTCAAGCTGTCGCACGAAAAATACTGCTCGGCGTCGATCATGCTGGCCAAGACGGCCGAGATCACGCATTCGTTCGAGATCGTCGAGATTTGATACGGCTCGCGCGATTGTCGGCCCAAACATCATTGTCGGCCTCCGCACGTCATTCCCGCGAAGGCGGGAATCCAAGTCCTCAGAGCCTAAGCGCTGCCACTGACGTTCGAGGTGGACGGTCGGTTGGATAATTGGGTTCCCGCCTCCGCGGGAACGACGTTCATGTGGCGCGGGCCGAACGCCGGCGCCGCAGGCCACATGTCGGCGGATCGAATCAGATCCGGTAAGCGGTCGTCGTCATCACCTTGGCCATCGCCCGCATCGCCACCTTGACCGGCAAGGGCAGCGAGGCCGCGCCCGCCGACTGCGCCGCGTTGGCGTGCGCGATCTCGTCGATGCGCATCTGGTCGACGATGGCGCGCGACCTGGCGTCCTGCACCGGCAACAGCTCGAGGTGACTGTTCAGGTGCGCCTCGACCTGGCGTTCGGTCTCGACCACGAAGCCCAGGCTGACCGGGTCGCCGATCCGGGCGGCCACGCTGCCCATCACGTAGGCGCCCGCATACCACAGCGGATTCAATACGCTCGGCTGCGACCCGAGCTCGGTCAGGCGCTCTGCGCACCACGCCAGGTGGTCTTCTTCCTCGCGCGCGGCGTGCTCGAACTGCGTGCGCACCGTTTGCGTATGGGCGAAGCTGGCCTGCGAATCGTAGAGCGCCTGCGCGCAGACCTCGCCCACGTGGTTCACCCGCATCAGGCCCGCGCTGTGGCGCCGCTCGGCTTCGCTCAATTCGCCGTCGATGGCGTGCGCGCCCGGGTTGGGGCGCGACATCGCCGCTACGCCGCCGACGACGCGCAAGGCCTTGTCGACGCCGACGATCAGTTGGTCCAGGGGGCTGATGAAACGGTTCGAAATCATGGTGTGCTCGATGTTCTGGTCGCTGAAGCGTTCATTATATGCCTTCGGCATCCGGCCCAGAGCCCGCCTCCGCCGCCACACCCTCCCGCGCTTCGCCCCGTTCCTGCTTGTTGCGCGCGATCCACCCGGCCAGCGGGCCTTCGGGCTCCAGTCCCGAGATGTTCTTGGCCACGCCCAGGTTCAATTCCAGCAGGAACGGCACCGACACCAGCGGCACGCCCGGGCAATGGCGCTCGAAGGCGTCCAGGAAGCGCGCCGACTCCACCGTCGGCATCACCTTCGCGCCGCTCATGAACTGCAGCACGCTGGTGATGGTGTGGCCCTTGCCCAGCGTATGGTAAATGAAGCGGTTGAACTCGCGGTCGACCGCCTTGAAGTCGATCGCCTCCTTGGTCATCAGGCCGGCCAGGTAGACCAGGCCCAGCGCGACGCGGAACCAGTCGGTGGATTCGGCCCGGCTGCGCCCTTCGCGCATCAGGACCAAGAGCTGTTCTTGGGTGAGGGAGTCCATGCAGCCATTATCCACGCTTTGCCCCGGCCTCGCACGCCATCCTTTATTGCAAGAAATTTATCGATAGAAAACCATCATGCGCCCTGTCACCGGATAATGCAGTCTGGGTGCCAGTTTGGACCGTGTGTCGCACCGCGCCCGCTGCGCCCGTGCCGATTGAATACAATGCCAGTGTGAAAAAGTGTTTGGCCTTGCGTAAAGCTGCGCGGGGCAGCAGCCAGGAGTTGTCATGCAATTGAAAATCCGCAATTTGTCCAAGACTTACGCCAACGGCGTGGTCGCGCTGGACCGAGTCACGCTCAACATCCCGGCCGGGATGTTCGGGCTGCTCGGTCCGAACGGCGCGGGCAAATCGACCCTGATGCGGATCCTGGCGACCCTGCAGGAGTGCGACTCCGGTTCAGTGTTCCTGGACGATATCGATGTCCTCGACGAGAAGGACGCGGTGCGCCGCATGCTGGGCTACCTGCCCCAGGATTTCGGCGTCTACCCCAAAGTGAGCGCTCACGAGCTGCTGGACCATTTTGCACAGCTGAAAGGCCTGTCGCACCGGGCGCGGCGGCGCGAAGTGGTCGACGGCCTGTTGCAGCAGACGAATCTGTGGGACGTGCGCGACCAGCGCCTGGGCACCTTCTCGGGCGGCATGCGCCAGCGCTTCGGCATTGCCCAGGCCCTGCTGGGTGACCCGCGCCTGATCATCGTCGACGAACCCACCGCCGGCCTCGATCCGCAGGAACGGGTGCGCTTCCACAACCTGCTGTCGGACATCGGCGAAGACCGCACCGTGCTGCTGTCGACCCACATCGTGTCCGACGTGGCCGACCTGTGCGCCAATATGGCGATCATCAACAAGGGCCAGGTGCTGCTGTGCGGCGAGCCGCAAGAGCTGATCTACGGGATCGAAGACTTCATCTGGGCCCGTTTCGTCACCAAGGCCGAGCTGCCCGCTTTCCAGTCGCGCTACAGCGTGATCTCGACCCGCCTGCTCAGCGGCCGCACCCTGATCCATGTATATTCCGAGGACGATCCGGGCGACGGCTTCGAGCCGGCGCGCGCCAGCCTGGAAGACGTCTATTTCGCCACCATCGCCGGCCGCCACAACCCGGCCGCCGGGAACTGCTGACCGTGCGCGCCCTGTTCGTCATCGCCCGCTTCGAAGCGGGCCAGCGCCTGCGGCGGCTCTCGACCTGGGTCTATTTCGCCGTCTTCGTGGCGCTCGCCATGGCCTGGATGGCCGCGTCGGGGGGCGCCTTCCGCGACCTGATCGTCACCTTCGGCAGCCGGGTCCTGATCGACGCCCCGCGCCAGATCGCGATCGCGACGGCGCTGCTCGGCAGCCTGGGCACGGTGGTCGCGGCGGCGGTGATGGGCCGCGCGGTGCAGCAGGACTTCGAGCACGAGATGCACCACTTCTTCTTCAGCGCGCCGCTCACCAAGGCCGACTACGTGTTCGGCCGCTTCCTGGGCGCGTTTGCGACCCTGGCGGTGATCTTTTCCGGCATCCTGATCGGGCTGTGGCTCGGCACCTTCATTCCCGGCATCACGCCCGACCGCCTGGGCGGGTCCCTGCCTTCGGCCTGGATCAAGCCCTACCTGTTCACGCTGCTGCCCAACCTGTTCATCTTCGGCGCGATCTTCTTCGTGCTCGCCGCGCTCACCCGGCGCATGCTGCCGGTCTACGTGGCCGCCGTGGTCATGACCATCGGCTACACCGTCGCGCCGTCGCTGGCGCGCGACCTCGACTTCAAGACCCTGGCCGCCCTGATCGACCCGTTCGGCACCACCGCCCTGCTCTTGCTGACCGAGTACTGGCCGCTGGCCGAGCGCAACCTCAATCCGGTCGGCCTGCACGGCGTGTACCTGCTCAACCGCCTGCTGTGGTGCGGCTTCGCACTGCTGGTGCTGCTGCTCGGCTACTGGCGCTTCCAGTTCATCGGCGAGGCCGACGTGCCGGCGCGCACGCGCGGCCGCGGCCAGGCCGAGACACCGGTCGAACTGTCGCAGGCCGCGCGCGACACCACCGCGCAACCCGATTTCGCAGCGCGCAGCCTGGCGCTGCTGCTGTTCAAGTCGGCGCGGGGCGAACTGCGCGAGATGACCCGCAACGCCTATTTCGCGGCGCTCGCCACCGGCGGCGTGCTGGCCCTGGTCGCCGGCGGGATCGACCTCGACGCCAACTACGGCGCCGTCAACTATCCGGTCACCTACATCATGCTGATGCTGATCCGCGCGGTCTTCGGCATGTTCATGCTGGCCATCACGATCTTCTATGCCGGTGAACTGGTCTGGCGCGAACGCGAGACGCGCGTGGCCCAGATGTTCGACGCGCTGCCGGTGCCGAGCTGGCTGCCGCTGGCCGGCAAGACCCTGGCCCTGGTCGGCCTGCAGGCGCTGCTGCTGCTGCTGGCCATGGTCACCTGCATGCTGATCCAGCTGTTCAAGGGCTACTTCCAGCTCGAACCGGGGCTTTACCTGCACACGCTGTTTACCATCCTGCTGCCGAACTACGCGCTGATCGCGGTGCTGGCGATCGCGGTGCAGGTCGCCGTCAACCACAAGTACCTGGCCAACTTTTTCATGATCGCCTGGCTGGTGGCGGCGCTGCTCTTGAACGGCGCCGGCCAGGACCATCCGCTGCTGCTGTACGGGGCCTGGCGCGACCTGGCGTATTCGCCGATGAACGGCTTTGGCCACCACCTGCTGCGCGAGCGCTTCTATCTGCTGTACTGGAGTGGCGCGGCGCTGATGCTGCTGGCGCTGGCGCGCGCGCTGTGGCCGCGCGGCGTCGACGACGCCTGGCGCGAGCGCCTGCGCCTGGCGCGCCGCAACCTGACACCAAAGGTGCTGACGTGCTTCGGCCTCGGGGGCGCCGTGTTCGCAGGCGCCGGCGCTTTCCTGGCCTGGGAGCTGTCGAGCGGCGGCTACCTGACGCCCTGGCGCAGCGAGCTGCTGCGCGCCGAGTACGAGAAGCGCTACCACGGCTACGCGCGGCTGCCGCAGCCGCGCATCGCCGACGTCAGGCTCGACGCCGCCATCGATCCCGCACGGCGCGCCCTGCACGTCAAGGGCAGCTACCGGCTCGAGAACCGCAGCGGCGCGCCGATCCGCGACCTGGTGCTGTACCAGCAGCGCGGCGCGCGCTTGACGCCGCGCTTCGGCCAGCCGGCGGCGGCGATCGCGCTCGACGCCGACCGCGGCTTCTACCACTACCGCCTGGCCACCCCGCTGGCGCCTGGCGCGCGCCTGGACTTCGATTTCGAACTCGACTACGCGCCGCGCGGCCTGCTGGGCCTGGGCAGCGACACGCCGGTCGTCGCCAACGGCACCTTCTTCACCAACGACGTCATGCCGCGCATCGGCTATCAGCCGTCGGTGGAACTGCGCGACGCGCGCGACCGGCGCCGCCACGGACTGGCCGCGCGCGCGCCGATGCCGGCACGCGACGACCCGGCCGGCCGCGCCAACCACCGCCTTGGCGTCGACGCCGACTGGATCGGCTTCGAGGCCACCGTCAGCACCAGCGCGGACCAGGTCGCGATCGCGCCCGGCACCCTGGTGCGCGAATGGAACGAGGGCGGACGGCGCCACTTCCGCTACAGGATGGACCGCTTGATGCCGAACGCCTACGCCTTCCAGTCGGCGCGCTACGAAGTGCGCCACGACCGCTGGCAGGACGTGACGATCGACGTCTACTACCAGCCGGGGCACGACGTCAACGTCGAGCGCCTCATCCGCGGCGCTCAGGCCGGGCTGGACTACGGCGCGCGCCATGTCGGCCGCTATCCGCTGCGCGAGCTGCGCATCGTCGAAATCCCGCGCACCGTCCGCACCACGCAGTCTTTCCCGGGCCTGATCCCATTGTCCGAAAGCGGCGCCTTCAACGCACGCGTCGATCCCGGCTCGGCGAGGGACCTCGACTACCCGTTCTACGTCAGCGCCCGCGAGACCGCGCGCCAGTGGTGGGGCCAGCAGCTGGTCGGCGCCGATACGCGCGGCGCCACCCTGCTGACCGAGAGCGTGTCCGAATACACGGCGCTGATGGTGATGAAGCACGCCTTCGGCGCGGACAAGATGCGGCGCTTCCTGCGCCATGACCTGGAAGCCTACCTGATGGGCCGCGCCCAGGAACAGGGGAAGGAACTGCCGCTGGCCCACAACGAGAACCAGCGCTACATCCATCATCACAAGGGCGGCCTGGCGCTGTACCTGCTGCAGGACATGCTGGGCGAGGACGTCGTGGGTGGCGTGCTGCGCGGCCTGCTGCGGCAATACGCCTACCGCGGCGCGCCCTACCCGACCGCTTCCAGCCTGGTCGGCGCCTTGCGCGCGGTGACCCCGAAGGACAAGGCCTACCTGATCGACGACCTGTTCGAATCGATCGTGTTCTACGAGAACCGCGCCGCCAGCGCCGTCGCGCGCCGCCGCCCGGACGGCAAAGTCGAGGTCACGATCGACGCCTACGCCGGCAAGCTGAGGATGACGGAACAGGGCGAGGAGCGGCCGCTGCCGCTGAACGACTACGTCGAGTTCGGCGTGGATGATCGCAATGGCAACCCCCTGGCGCGTGAACGGCGCCTAGTGACCCGGTCCGCGCAGCAGCTGACCCTGGTGGTCGACGGCGCGCCGGGCCGCGCCGGCATCGACCCTGACAACAAATTGATCGATCGCAAACCGAATGACAATATGCTGTCTGTCGACAATCAATAGTTCTCGCGCTATGATCGAGTCAAAATACTAGGAGAGAGCACCATGTCTACTGCCGTCACGGAAATCGCCGAACGACTCAAGCTGCTGAGCCCGGCCGAGAAACAGGAAGTCATGCAGCTGTTGCTACAGGATATCGATGGACCGGACCAGGACGCCGATGAAGCGTGGCGCAACGAAGTGGTGCGGCGCGTAAAAGCGATCCGCAATGGCGAGGCCGCAATTCTCGCGCTGAAGGAATGGCAAGATTAAGCAGCCTGCATCGATGATGCCGGCATAAAAAAACCGCGGCCAGCCGCGGTTTTTTTACGTCCGGGCCGGGCGCGATGCGCCCGCCCTCGCCCTGTCACTTCTTCGCGGCGGCCGCGGTCGCCTTCTTGGCCGGCGCCTTTTTTGCCGCCGCCTTTTTTGCCGGCGCCTTCTTGGCCGCCGGCTTGGCTGCCGCCTTGCGCGCCGCCGCCTTCACCGGCGCCGCCGCGCCATCGGCGCCGTCCGCGCCGGCCGCGGCCTCATCGTCCGCCTTGCCCGCCTTGGCCTTGGCGGCCGCGCCCGGCTTGGCCTTGCGCTCTTCGAACTCGAAGCTGATCTTGTTGTCCTTGCCGCGCACCAGGAAGGCCTTGAAAGCCCGACGGGTACGCTGCGAAACGAAGCCCGGCAGCAGATCGGTCTTGCCTTCGTTCAACAGCTTGGCCATCTGTTCCGGCACGATTTCCTGCTGCAGGATGATGCGTCCGCTGCGGAAGTCGCAGGTCTTGGGCTTGGCCACGCTGTGCTCGCACACGTAGGCGAGCGGCATTTCGTACACCCCGCCGTTGCATTTCGGGCAAGGCCCGACCGGGGTCTGGCCGCTGAAGTCCACGCCTTCGCCCTCTTCGCCTTCATCGTCCTGGCCGAAGTCGAACTCGAGCTTGAAGTTCTTGATCTCTTCATCGCGCACGATGCGCAGGATGGCGGCGAACGGACGGCCCATCTTCGAGCGGAAGCCCTGCAGCGGACCGATGGTGCGGTTCTTCAGCAGTTCTTCGACTTCCTCGATCTCGAACTGGCGGCTGCCCGGCGTCTTGCTCATCGAGAAGTCGCACTTGGTGCAGGCGAAGCGGCGGTAGTTTTCCTTGACCACGCCGCCGCAGTTCGGGCAGGGATTGACCAGCGTCGCGTACTCGCCCGGAATCGTGTCGTTGTCGTATTCCTTGGCGCGCTTGACGATGATCTGGGTCATCTGCTGGATTTCACGCATGAATTCTTCGCGCGAGATCTTGCCCTTCTCCATTTGCGACAGCTTGAATTCCCATTCGCCGGTCAGCTCGGGCGCCGTGAGTTCGTTCACGCCCAGGCCACGCAGCAAGGTCATCAGCTGGAACGCTTTCGCGGTCGGCATCAGCTCGCGCCCTTCGCGCAGCAGGTATTTCTCGGTCAACAAGCCCTCGATGATGGCCGCGCGCGTGGCCGGCGTGCCCAGGCCCTTGCCGGCCATCGCATCGCGCAGCTCGTCGGAGTCGACCAGCTTGCCCGCGCCTTCCATCGCCGACAGCAAGGTCGCTTCGTTGTAGCGCGCCGGCGGCTTGGTGACCAGGCCGTTGGCCGTGATCTTGTCAGTGAGCACCTTCTCGCCCTTGGCCACCGGCACCAGGTTGGCGCCGTCCTTGTCGTCGCCTAGATCCTTGCCATACACGGCCATCCAGCCCGGGTTGGTCATGACCTTGCCCTCGGTCTTGAACTGGTGGCCCGAGACTTCGGTAAAGCGGGTCGTGACCAGGAACTCGGCAGCCGGGAAGAACACGGCCAGGAAGCGGCGCGTGACCAGGTCGTACAGCTTCTGTTCCGGCTCGGAGAGGTTCTTGGGCACCACGCCGGTCGGGATGATGGCGAAGTGATCCGAGATCTTGGTGTTGTCGAAGATGCGCTTGTTCGGCTTGACCCAGCCGTTTTTGCTGATCTGCTTGGCGAACCCGTTGTAGTTATTGGTCTCGGCCAGCGCTTCCAGGGTCGACTTGACGGTGTCGATGTAATCCTCGGGCAGGTGGCGCGAATCGGTACGCGGGTAGGTCAGCACCTTGTGCTTCTCGTACAGCGCCTGGGCCAGGCCCAGCGTGTTCTTGGCCGAGAAGCCGAAGCGGCCGTTGGCCTCGCGCTGCAGGCTCGTCAAATCGAACAGGCCCGGCGCCATCGACGTGGTCGGCTTGCTTTCTTCGGTGACGTTGCCCTGCTTGCCGCGGCAGGCGGCCGCGATCGAGTCGGCGGCCGCTTTGCTCCACAGGCGCTCGGCGCGCTTCTCGGGATCGTTCTCGTCCTTCTTGAACTTCTGGTCGAGCCAGCGCCCCTCGTAGACGCCGGCGGCGCACACGAACTCGGCGCGCACTTCCCAGTAGTCGCGCGGCACGAACTTCTTGATCTTCTCTTCGCGCTCGACCACGATCGACAGGGTCGGGGTCTGCACCCGGCCCACCGTCGTCAGGTAGAAGCCGCCCTCTTTCGAGTTGAAGGCGGTCATGGCGCGGGTGCCGTTGATGCCGATCAGCCAATCGGCTTCGGAACGGCAGCGCGCGGCGTCGGCCAGCGGCAGCATCTCTTCGTCGCTGCGCAGGTTATTGAAGCCTTCGCGGATCGCGTTGGCCGTCATCGACTGCAGCCACAGGCGCTTGACCGGCTGCTTGGCTTTCGCGTTCTGGGCGATCAGGCGGAAGATGAGTTCTCCTTCGCGGCCCGCGTCACATGCGTTGATCAGGGTGGTGACGTCCTTGCGCTTGATCAGCTTGTTCAACACCTTGAGGCGCGATTCGGTCTTGGCAATCGGGTTCAGCGCGAAATAAGGCGGGATCATCGGCAGGTGGGTAAAGCTCCACTTGCCGCGCTTGACGTCGTGTTCTTCGGGCACCGCGATCTCGAGCAGGTGGCCGACGGCGGACGAGAGGACGTATTCGTCCGATTCGAAGTACTCATCGTGCTTGGTGAAGCCGCCCAGCGTCTTCGCGATATCGTTCGCGACCGACGGTTTCTCGGCGATGATGAGGGATTTGGTCATAGTGATTCTCGTCGTGCTATCTATATAGTGTGGGCTTGCGCATCATACATGCTCGCAACCGGGCCGGTGAAATACCGACCATAGTGTCTGATTGGTAACTGTCAAGATGAAGCGGCCAATGATAAGCGCGTTATCGCGCTCCCTGCAAGTACACCTTGTGCTGCAGGACGGTGCGATGCGCACCGCATGCCGCCTCTTCGCTGCGCAAAAATGGGGCACAAGAAATGCAAAACGGGGCGTCAGCCCCGTTCATGGATGGTGCGGCGCGGTGCGCCGTTCAATGCAGCAGACGCGGTTCCTGCTCGTCATCGTCGCTGAACAGGTCGTCGAACATCAGCGCGTCCGGTTCCTTGCCCTGGCTCCAGAGCACCATCAGCACGATGATCTTGAGCTTGCTCAAGGCGATGGGCGATTCGTCGCAGGCCAGCGCCCGCTCGATCACGATCTCGCGCTGGATGGGGCCGAGCACCTTGGCGCTTTCGAGGAAGGCGATGAAGCCGATCGCGGCGCTGCCCAGCTCGATGTATTCCTCGTCCACGTAGTAGCGCATGCCGGTGGAGGCATCGATCGTGTCGGGCAGGGGCGCATCGGTCAGCCCGGTCAGCCAGTCCAGCGCTTCCGAGATTTCGATGTCGTCGAAGCCGATGGCGGACAGCTTGCGAGCCAGCGCTGCCGGCTCGGGGCAGGCGTCGGGACGGTAGTACGTCTCGTAGAGATAGACCAGGATGTCGAACATAGTGACGCTACTGTAGCAGCTAAACTTCGTGCGGCACAAGTAGAGCATGCCTGTCGCGCTGCCTCGTGGAAAAAACGTTGTATCCAAGCCTTGTTCGATCAACCAGTTTGCCAAAAACCATTAAAAACAAGAACATACCATTCGCATATCTGCCGTGATGCAGTACATGCAATCTACGGAATGCATCCAAAACAGCGCGATTCGGTGCAGGCCTAACGCCAGAGGCGCTGCACCCTTCCACCCGGCAATTGAGCGATCAAGCCCGACAGTTCCAGCGCCAGCAACCGCCCGCCGAGTTCGCCCGGAGTCACACCCAGCCGCCCCAGCAAATCGTCGAGCGCCACCGGATCGGAACCCAGCGCGGCCAGCAGGCCGGCATCCGGCGGCGGCGCCGTCTCGCGCGGCGCGGCGTATTGTTGCGGGCCGCCGGCCGCCAGCGGCGACACCCGCATCGCCGCCAGCACCTCGTCCACCGTCTCGACCAGTTGCGCGCCGTCGCGGATCAGCCGGTGGCAGCCCTTGGCCAGCGCGGAGTGGATCGAGCCGGGCAAGGCGAACACCTCCCTGCCCTGCTCCGCCGCCATCTGAGCCGTGATCAGCGAGCCGGACTGGGCTGCGGCCTCGATCACCAGCACGCCGGCCGCCAGGCCGCTGATCACGCGGTTGCGGCGCGGGAAATTGGCGGCCAGCGGCGGCGTGCCGAGCGCGTACTCGCTGACCAGGCAACCGTGTTCGGCGATGCGGTGGGCGAGCAGCCGGTTGCGCGCCGGGTAGACGCGGTCGAGGCCGGTGCCGACCACGGCGATGGTGGCGCCAGGGCCGCGCAGCGCGCCCTCGTGGGCGGCGGTGTCGATGCCCAGCGCCAGCCCCGACACCACGCACAGGCCGGCGCCGGACAGGGCCGCGGCAAAAGATTCGGCGTCGAGCTTGCCCTGCACGCTGGCGTTGCGGCTGCCGACCACGGCGACCAGGGGCCGCGCCAGCAGCTCGATGCGGCCGGCGGCGTACAGCAGCAGCGGCGGATCGGCGATCTCGGCCAGCGCCGGCGGGTACAGGGGATCGTGGAAGGTGATCAGGTGGTGGCCGGGCCGGGCCAGCCAGGCCAGGGTGGCCTCGACCAGGGCCGTCAAGGCGGGCGTGAACGGCGTGCGCAAGGCTTGCGCCTGGCTGGCCGACACGTGGGCCGCCAGCGCCGCCGGCCCGGCCCGGAAAATGGCGCCGGGCGAGCCGAAGGCGGCCAACAGCGCATGCGCGCTGCGGCAGCCCACCCCGTCCGCCTGTTCCAGGCGCAGCCAGTCGGCGATCAGGGTGGTGCGCTCGGAATTGGGATGGGGTTCCGTGTCTTGCACGGCCTGGGTTACTCCGGTGATTTGGCCACGTCGCCCACCTGCACCGGCGCCGTCACCTGCATGACCAAGCCGTACGAAACGTTCTTGAACACGCGGAAGATGAACAGGCTGCCGTATTGCTCGTCGGGCAGTTTCAACTGCTGCCGGCCCAGGCCCAGGAAGCCCCGGCTCCGTGGATCGGCCACAGTCTTCCCGAGATGATAGAGCTGCAGCACGGCGCCGACATCGAGTCCGTCAACCGTGCCCCGGTTGACAGTAACGACCTGGCTCTGCCCGGCGTAGGTCACGCCCGCGTAGATCGACATGACGCGGCCGTCGATGGGTTGCAGCGGCGCATGCGGCATGTAGTTGCGCACCGGCGTCGGCGGCGCCGGCACCAGGAGGTCGCCCACGCCCATCTCCTGCACGGTATCGACCACCTGGAAGGTATGCACGTCGACGCCGGGCGCGGCCGGCTTGACCAGCTTGACGGTGCCCAGGAAGGCGGCTTCGTGCGCCACTACCAGGCCGGTCTGCGGGTCCGTCAGCGTGGCGCCGGGGCGGAATACCTGGAACACGCTCTCGCCCCCGATCGCGCCGTGCACGTAGACGCGGTCGCCTTCGCCCAGGTAGACGCGGCCCTCCTGCGAGGCGGCGATGCGCGGCGCGCCCGCCAGCTCGTCGGCCTCGACCACCAGCGGCTGGGTCAGATAGGGTTCGATGGCGCCTGCGGGAATCGCCGGCACGGCGTCGCGCGCCAGGCCTTCGCTGCGCACCTGCGGCGACAGGCGGGTCAACGGAGGCGCACCGCGGCCGTCGCCGGCGCCGCCGCTGCCGGGCTGCTGCAGGCTCAGGCGGCCACGCGCGCGGTCGAACCAGATGGTCTGGCCCGGATAGATCCAGTGCGGGTTGCGGATTTCGTCGCGGTTCATGCCCCAGACCTGGGGCCAGCACCAGGGGTTGCGCAAGAAGGAGCCAGAAATATCCCACAAGGTATCGCCCTTGACCACGACGTGCTTGTCGGGTGCGTCCGGGCGGAAGCTGCAGGCGGCAGTAGCGGACAAGGCGGGCATCGGGGTCTGGGCCGAGGCGCCGGCGGCGCATGCGAGTAACGCCGCCGCAGCAGCACGGGCCACGACTGTGCTAAAATTTTTCATTGAAGACGTCCGTTTAATGCGGCGTAAGATTATCTTGATGCCGCTAGATAGCAGCTGCATCCAAGGTCATGATGCTGAACAGGCCGCTTCGTCATCGGCCAGCCACAGCCAGATATGGCACGACGTACCGCTCCCCGCTCACGGAAGGGTTGCTGTATAGAATCAAATTCTGCACATAAATCCCTGAACTAGCAAGCAAACCGAGGTCTGCGCGCCAGGGCGTGTGGTGGGTTTGCGTCCTGTCTTGTCTGCAAGCCAAGTACCCGTTCAACCTAGACAACTCCACCGACATCCGATCCGATATGGCACTTCTCGACATCCTCCGCTACCCCGACCCGCGCCTGCACAAGGTCGCCAAGCCGGTCACCGAATTCGGTACCGAGCGCCTGCGCAAGCTGGTGGCCGACATGGCGGAAACCATGTATGACGCCCCCGGCGTCGGCCTGGCCGCCACCCAGGTGGACGTGCACGAGCGCGTGGTCACCATCGACGTGACCGAAGCGCAAGAACAGCTGATGGTCTTCATCAATCCCGAGATCACCTGGGCCAGCGACGAAAAGCAGGTCTACGACGAGGGCTGCCTGTCGGTGCCCGGCGTCTACGACGGCGTCGAGCGCCCGGCCCGGATCAAGGTGCGCGCGCTCGACGTCGACGGCAAGCCGTTCGAAGTCGATGCCGACGGGCTGTTGGCCGTGTGCATCCAGCACGAGATGGACCACCTGATGGGCAAGGTTTTCGTCGAATACCTGTCGCCGCTCAAGCGCAACCGCATCAAGGCCAAGCTGCAGAAGGAAGAACGCGGCATGCAGCGCGACGCCGCCCAGCGCGCCGCGCGCCATTGATCGCGATGAAGGTCGTTTTCGCCGGCACGCCCGAGTTCGCCGCCGTCGCCCTGCGCGCCCTGCACGAGGCCGGCTTCGAGATCCCGCTGGTGCTGACCCAGCCCGACCGTCCCGCCGGCCGCGGCATGCAGCTGCAGGCGTCGAGCGTCAAGCAGTACGCGCTGGCGCACGGCATGCCGGTGGCGCAGCCGCTGTCGCTGCGCATGGACGCCAAGGATCCCGAGCGCGCCGCCCAGGCCCGCGCCGCGCACGAACGATTGCAATCGATCGACTACGACGTGATGGTGGTCGCGGCCTATGGCCTGATCCTGCCGCGCAGCACGCTCGACATCCGTCCCTGCATCAACATCCACGGTTCGCTGCTGCCGCGCTGGCGCGGCGCCGCGCCGATCCACCGCGCGATCGAATCGGGCGACCCCGAGACCGGCGTGACCATCATGGAGATGGAAGAAGGCCTGGATACGGGGCCGATGCTGACCATGGAGCGCCTGCCGATCGAACCGTTCGATACCACCGGCAGCCTGCACGACAAGCTGGCCGCGCTGGGCGGACGCATGATCGTCGACGCGCTGCGCGAGATGGCGGCCGGCGGCCTGCAGGCCGTGGCGCAACCGGACCAAGGCGTGACCTACGCCGCCAAGATCGGCAAGGAAGAAGCGAAGCTCGATTTCAGCCTGCCGGCTGAGGTATTGGCGCGCAAGGTGCGCGCCTTCAATCCGTTCCCCGGCGCGAACGGCGTGGTCGATGGCGTGGCGGTGAAATTCTGGTCCGCCGAAGCGGTGGAAGGTGGCGGCGCGGCGGGCGCGGTCTTGCAAGCCGACGCGGGCGGCATCGTGGTCGCTTGCGGAGAAGGCGCGCTGCGCCTGAACGAATTGCAAAAGCCGGGCGGCAAGCGCCTGAAGGCGGCGGAATTCCTCAAAGGGTTTCCGCTCGCGGGATTGACGTTCGCCTGAGCCGTTCGCTACGCTGCAGACACCGTTTTCAAGGCACGTGCGTTTTGCCACCGGCAGAAAGAACTCCCCGCGCAGGCGGGGACGACGCTCTTGACCTCACGACGGGACGACGTGCCATGCTTGAAGACGATGGCGTCGCGCCCACGCCCACGCGATCGGATTATTCCGCCTGCGACGTACGCTGGGCGTCCATATGTTCACGCAACACCTGGTTGATACGGGTTTGATAGCCGGGACCTGCGGCCTTGAACCATTCGAGCATGTCCACATCCAGGCGGATCGTGACGATCTGTTTCACACCGTTGCTGGCGACTTGTGGCTTTGACGACATTGCTGGCTCCGGGTTGCGGTCCATAGGCTGATCCCAATCCGGTTGGTATTCTTTGTTCATGCGGTTATCCCATCATATACGTTCGCCACTCGTGGCGGCGGAACTTGATTGTCGTCTCGCCATGTATCGTAAAGATTGCAGCGACCCCGCCAAATGTAACGCTATGTAACGCATGCGGCATTGAATACATAACGATACATACAGGACCCCATCGCCGGGCCAATCCTGCCGCTTGACGTATAATCGTAGACCGCCCAACGTCAACCGGTCTGTCAAACCGCACCTTCGGAAAATACACGATGAACGCCCGTACCAATCCCGTCTCCCCGGTCGAAACCCAGCTGCGCGAGATCCTCGCGCGCCGCATCATGATCCTGGATGGCGCGATGGGCACCATCATCCAGCAGTACAAGCTCGATGAAGCGGCCTACCGCGGCGAGCGTTTCGCGACCTTCGCGGCGCCCGAGGGAGCCGGCCAGCGCGAACTGTTCGTGAAAGGGAATAACGAGCTGCTCACGCTCACCCAACCGCACGTGATCCAGGAAATCCACGAACGCTATCTCGCCGCCGGCGCCGACCTGCTCGAGACCAATACCTTCGGCGCCACCGGCGTGGCGCAGGAGGATTACCACATGGCGCACCTGGCCTACGAGATGAACGTCGAAGCGGCGAAGCTCGCGCGCGCCGCCTGCGACAAATATTCGACTCCCGACAAGCCGCGCTTCGTCGCCGGCGCCCTGGGACCGACCCCGAAGACCGCCTCGATCTCGCCGGACGTCAACGATCCGGCGGCGCGCAACATCACCTTCGACCAGCTGGTCGCCTCCTACCATGAACAGGTGCGCGGCCTGGTCGACGGCGGCGCCGACCTGCTGCTGGTTGAGACCATCTTCGACACCCTGAACTGCAAGGCGGCGCTGTTCGCGATCGACCAGTATTTCGACGAGCATCCCGACACGCCGCGCCTGCCCCTGATGATCTCGGGCACCGTCACCGACGCCTCGGGCCGCATCCTGTCGGGCCAGACCGTGCCCGCCTTCTGGAATTCGGTGCGGCATGCCAAGCCCTTGACGATTGGCCTGAACTGCGCGCTCGGCGCGGCGCTGATGCGCCCCTACGCGCAAGAGCTGTCGCAAATCGCCGATACGTTCGTCTGCATCTACCCGAACGCCGGCCTGCCCAACCCGATGAGCGACACCGGCTTCGACGAGCTGCCGGCCGACACCTCGGCCCTGCTGCGCGAATTCGCCGACGCCGGGTTCATCAACATCGCCGGCGGCTGCTGCGGCACCACGCCCGAGCACATCGCGGCGATCGCGAAGATGCTGGAAACCCAGGCTCCGCGCCAGGTGCCCGACGTGCCGGTCGCGATGCGCCTGTCGGGCCTGGAGCCGTTCACCATCGACGAATCGTCGCTGTTCGTGAACGTCGGCGAGCGCACCAACGTCACCGGCTCGAAGGCGTTCGCGCGCATGATCCTGAACGAGCAGTTCGACGAGGCGCTGTCGGTGGCGCGCCAGCAGGTCGAGAACGGCGCCCAGGTCATCGACATCAACATGGACGAGGCGATGCTCGATTCGCAGGCGGCCATGACGCGCTTCCTGAACCTGATCGCCTCGGAACCGGACATCTCGCGCGTGCCGGTGATGATCGACTCTTCCAAGTGGTCGGTGATCGAGGCGGGCCTGAAATGCGTGCAGGGCAAGGCCATCGTCAACTCGATCTCGATGAAGGAAGGCCTGGAGGAATTCATCCGCCAGGCGCGGCTGTGCCGCCGCTATGGCGCCGCCGTGATCGTGATGGCGTTCGACGAGCAGGGCCAGGCCGACACCTTCGCGCGCAAGATCGAGATCTGCGAGCGCGCCTACAAGGTGCTGACCGAACAGGTGGGCTTCCCGCCCGAGGACATCATCTTCGACCCGAACATCTTCGCCATCGCCACCGGCATCGAAGAGCACGACAACTACGCCAACGACTTCATCGAGGCATGCGCCTGGATCCGCGACAACCTGCCGCACGCGAAGATCTCGGGCGGCGTGTCGAACGTCTCGTTCAGCTTCCGCGGCAACGACCCGGCGCGCGAGGCGATCCACACCGTGTTCCTGTACCACGCGATCAAGGCCGGCCTCACGATGGGCATCGTCAACGCCGGCATGGTCGGCGTCTACGACGACCTCGATCCCGAACTGCGCGAGCGCGTGGAAGACGTGGTGCTCAATCGCCGCAAGGACGCGACCGAGCGCATGATCGAATTCGCCGGCACGCTCAAGGCCGGCGGCGCCAGGCAGGAACAGAACCTCGAGTGGAGGAACAGCCCGGTCGAGAAGCGCCTGGCGCACGCGCTGGTGCACGGCATCACGCAGTGGATCGTCGACGACACCGAAGAGATGCGCCAGCAGGTGGCCGCGGCCAACGGCCGCCCGATCCACGTGATCGAAGGTCCGCTGATGGACGGCATGAACATCGTCGGCGACCTCTTCGGCCAGGGCAAGATGTTCCTGCCGCAGGTGGTCAAGTCGGCGCGCGTGATGAAGCAGGCCGTGGCGCACCTGGTGCCGTTCATCGAAGAAGAAAAGGCGGCCGAAGAAGCCCGCACCGGCATTGTCGCCAAGCCCAAGGGCAAGATGGTGATCGCCACCGTCAAGGGCGACGTGCACGACATCGGCAAGAACATCGTCTCGGTGGTCCTGCAGTGCAACAACTTCGAGATCGTGAACATGGGCGTGATGGTCCCTTGCGCCGACATTCTGGCCAAGGCCAAGGAAGAAAACGCCGACATGGTCGGCCTGTCGGGCCTGATCACGCCGTCGCTCGAAGAGATGGCGCACGTCGCGCGCGAGATGCAGCGCGACCCGTGGTTCCGCGAGCGCCAGGTGCCGCTCCTGATCGGCGGCGCCACCACCAGCCGCGCCCACACCGCGGTCAAGATCGCGCCGCACTACGACGGTCCGGTGATCTACGTGCCGGATGCGTCGCGCTCGGTCTCGGTCGGCCAGGCGCTGGTGAGCGACGAAACGAAGGGCGCCTACCTCATCGAACTGGCCCAGGACTACGAACGCATCCGCATCCAGCACGCCGGCAAGAAGGCGCTGCCGATGCTGCCTCTCGAGCAGGCGCGCGCCAACAAGGCGAAGCTGGAGTTCGCGCCGGTCAAGCCGAAGTTCATCGGGCGCCGCGTGTTCAAGAACGTCGACCTGGGCCTGATCGCGCGTTACATCGACTGGGGCCCGTTCTTCCAGACCTGGGACCTGGCCGGCCCCTTCCCCGCCATCCTCACCGATGACGTGGTGGGCGAAGCCGCTACCAGGGTGTATGCCGAAGGCCAGGCGATGCTCAAGAAGATCATCGAAGGCCGCTGGCTCACCGCCAACGGCGCGATCGCCCTGCTCCCGGCCAATACGGTCAACGACGACGACATCGAGGTGTATACCGACGAATCGCGCGAGCAGGTGGCGTTTACCTATTACGGCCTGCGCCAGCAGGGCGTCAGGCCGGTTATCGACGGCGTGCAGCGCCCCAACCAGTGCCTGGCCGACTTCATCGCACCCAAAGACAGCGGCATCCCGGACTACATCGGCATGTTCGCCGTGACCGCTGGCCTCGGCATCGAGAAGCACGAGCAGCGCTTCGAGGCGGCGCATGACGACTATTCGTCGATCATGCTCAAGTCGCTGGCCGACCGCCTGGCCGAAGCCTTCGCCGAATACATGCACGAGCGCGTGCGCACCGACCTGTGGGGCTATGCGGCCAACGAAGACCTGCCGAGCGAGGCGCTGATCGCCGAGGAGTACCAGGGCATCCGCCCGGCGCCGGGCTATCCGGCCTGCCCCGAGCACACGGTCAAGGCCGATATGTTCCGCACGCTGCAGGCCGGCGAAATCGGCATGGAGCTGACCGAGTCGTTCGCGATGTATCCGGGCGCGGCGGTGTCGGGCTTTTACTTTGCGCACCCGGCATCGAAGTATTTCGTGGTCGGGAAGATCGGCAACGACCAGGTCGAGGACATGGCGCGGCGGCGCGGGATGGACAAGCTCGACGTCGAACGGCACCTGGCGCCGAACCTGTAATCGCCGTAAGCGCGCAGCGGAGCGCAAGAGAATATCTGCTGCGTAAAAACGTCGTTCCCGCGAAGGCGGGAACCTAAGTTTGTTTGCGCCGACAATACGTTTGCCGAGATCAGCTTCGCCGAAGACTTGGGTTCCCGCCTTCGCGGGAACGACGGTTTCAAGCTAACTCAAATCGCGTAGCGCACCACCTTGTCGCTCCACTCGAACGCCGACACCTCGAGCTCGGCCAGGTCGTCGCCCTCCATCGACAGGCTCCTGAGGCCCGCCAGCATGTCGTCGCCCTGGTCGTCCATGCGCTCGATCGATTCTGCCAGTTTCAACAGCTCGCCGAAGAAGCCGCCCCGCCGCAGGAGCGCGGTGCGCACTTCGTCGATCACGGGGATCTGTTCCACGATGTCCATCATCGGGATGCAGAACAGCGTGTCCATCAAGGACATCATGCCGACCGTGAAGGCGACGTCGGCGACGTTCTTCTGGCCGGGGCGCAGGCGCTGGGCCAGTAACTCCATCAGGCGCGCGCGCGTGGTGGCCAGCAGCAGGAGCGGGCTCTGGCTGTGGCCGTGCACGTCCGGCTCGGCATACAGCAGGATCTGCAGCCAGCGCTGCAGCTGGCGCCTGCCCAGCAGGGTCAAGGCCTGGCTGATCGATTCGATGCGCCGCGCCGCGCCCACGGCCGGCGTGTTCACCAGGCGCAGCAGGTTCAGGCCAATGGTCACCTCGCGCTTGACCACGCGCTCGATCTCGGCGTTGTCGGCGTCGGACGCCACCAGGTTCACCAGGTCGAGCACCGTCGCCTGCGACGGCGACAGCTTGCGGCCGGCCAGCACCGCCGGCTTGGAGAAATAATAACCCTGGAAGTAGTCGAAGCCGATCTCCAGGCAGGTGCGGTATTCGCTGTGGTGTTCGACTTTTTCGGCCACCAGGCGCTTGCCCGTGGTGCGCAGGCGCGACGCCAGCGACAGCAGGGTCACGACCGGCAGCGCGCGCAGGTCCATCTTGACGAAGTCGATCACCGGCAGCAGACGCGACAGCGCCGGACCGTGGGCCGCCGCCTCGGCTGCGAAGCGGAAGCCATGCCTGCCCAGGGCGCGCATGCGTTCGATGACGGCGTCATCCGGCTCGACCGAACCGACGATCTCGAGCACCGTGCGCTCGCGCGGCAGCAGCGCGAACACATCGCTCATCAGGACGTCCTGGTCGACGTTGATGAAGGCGTTGGCGTCGCCGATCGCGCGCGGCAGGCCGAGCTGGGACGCATGGTGGATGACGCTGGCGCTGGCCGACAGGCCCGAATCGAAATGGGCCGGGCCCTGGGCGCTGCCGCGAAACAGCAGTTCGTAGCCGAACAGCGCCTGGTTGCGGTCCAGCACCGGCTGGCGCGCGAGGTAGAAATGGCGCATGCGGAGCGGCTGGGAGGCCTCGTCGAGGCTGGCGGTATCGGTCATCTCGTTCTCATTCTCGCGTCAATCGGACTACTTTACCGCATCCGTCCCGGTATGTGTCTTCTCGGCACTAATTTATTGAAGGAACGATGTTCGCGAAACATCGACGTTGCCAGGATCGACACGCGCCGCCGCCCCCTCCCCGCCCTCGCCGGGCGCCTTGGCGGGGCGTCAGGTTCATCTACTGAGGGAGTCCATCGACGAACACCTTCAGTTCGCCGGGCGCGAAATGGGTCCACTCCTCGTTCGTCGTCAGCGGCTCGGTGACGATGATCGCGACCCGGTCGTTGGGCGTGGTCACCTGCGAAAAGTCGACCGACAGGTCTTCGTCGGACAGACGGGCCGTCACGAAGGGATACTTGCGCACCACGTAGCACAGCTTGGTCGAGCAATGGGTGAACAGCGCGGCGCCGTCGGACAGCATCATATTGAAGGTGCCGTGCGCGGCGATGCCGGGGATGACGCGCTCGAGCAGTGCGCGCAAGTCCTCGCGGCTTGGCGCGGTGTCGCCGAATTCGCGGCGCATGCTTTGCAGCAGATAGCAGAAGGCCAGTTCGCTGTCGGTGGTGCCGACCGGACGATAGGGCCCGTCAAGCACGGGCGCGAAATCCTTGAGGTCGCCGTTGTGGGCGAACACCCAGTAGCGGCCCCACAGCTCGCGCACGAAGGGATGGCAGTTTTCCAGCGCCACCTGGCCGACGGTGGCCTTGCGGATGTGGGCGATGACGTTGGTCGACTTGATCGGATAACGCTTGATCAGTTCGGCGATCGGCGAGGCGATGGCGGCCTGGTGATCGACGAAGTGGCGTACCCCGCTGCCTTCGAAAAAGGCGATTCCCCAGCCGTCGTGGTGGGTGTCGGTACGGCCGCCGCGGTGGGCGAAGCCGGTAAAAGAGAAGACAATGTCGGTGGGGACATTGCAGTTCATTCCGAGAAGCTGGCACATGGCGCGCAGCTTACCATGCTGGATAAAAAAAGCGCCATTGCCCGCTGGTGGCGATGGCGCTCGGGGACTTCAGTGGACCGCTGTCGTTGCTCAATGCAGGACGACGGGCTGGCTCATCAGGGTGTCATACGAACCCAGGAAGTCGTCGATCTCTTCCATGGTGGGTTCGCTGGCAATCAGGTTGTTGACATCGCGCCGGAACGATTGCGCGAGGCGGCCGCCGATGAAGGCCTCACGCCGGCCGGCCTTGTCGACGATCTCGAAGCCGCCAAACCGCAGCGCTTCGAGTTCACGGTCGACACCGAACTCGACGACGCTGTACTGTTCGCTGTTATAGATCATGTTCATGATGACTCCTTCGATCAGAAATTAGTGCAACCCTGCCGCATGGCGGCGTACGGCAGGCTGTTCACTTCGCTTCAGAGGTGGGGCTGTTCGAACCGATTTCAAGTCCGTCACGCGTGGACGGTCGGGTTCAGTGCCAACAGCTGATCGTATGGCGGCGCTACAAGCCACGATCGCAACTGATCAAGGTGTTCGCTGCTCGCCAGACCGAGGAACAAGCGTCCCGGGCGTTGGCGCAGCAGTCGGTTCAATGTTACACGCAAAACGAGATTGCCGTCGCAGCACAAACAACCGGGAGCGATGCGCACGACTTGCAGGCCGGGCCCGGTCTCGAGCGGCGTAGCGGCCACGCCCAGGCCTTCGAGGATGACGGCGCTGAAGTTGGGAGGCGCGTCTGCGCCGGCGCCAGGCGCGCCAGGAACGGAAGCGGCATCGGGAGGAACGGCCAGCAGCGCCGCGATCGCCTGCTCGCGCGCGGCGGCGCTGGCGCCGGTAACGAGGACGGTGGCCGTGCGGGCCATCATCCCCCTTTCTTGGCGAGCTTGCCCGGTTCGACGCCCAGCTGCTTGAGTTTGCGGTACAGGTGGGTGCGTTCGAGGCCGGTCTTTTCGGCCACGCGCGTCATGCTGCCGCCTTCGCGGCCCAGGTGGTGCTCGAAATACATGCGCTCGAAGGCGTCGCGCGCCTCGCGCAGCGGCAGGTCAAACGACAGCGTGTAGCCGGTGCCCTCGCCTTGCGACACCGCATGCACCATGCGCGAGCCGTTGCCCATGCCGACGCCGGGGCCGGGCTGGGCGCCGGGGGCCGCGAACATCGGCGCGCTGGGGGCGGCGATGGCGGCATCGTTGGCCACCGGCGGCGCGCTCGGCGCGATCGGGCGCGGCGGCGCCATCGGTGCGCGCGCCACCTCTTGCGCGCGGCTCAGGCCCTGCTGGACCGCCTTGAGCAGCTTTTGCAGGGCGATCGGCTTTTCGAGGAAATTCAGGGCGCCGATACGGGTCGCCTCGACCGCCGTGTCGATGGTCGCATGACCCGACATCATGATGACCGGCATGGTCAACATGCCGTCGCGCTGCCATTCCTTGAGCAGGGTCACGCCATCGGTATCCGGCATCCAGATGTCGAGCAGCACCAGGTCTGGCGTCGCGGCCGCACGCGCCTCGCGCGCCTGCTGCGCGTTCTCGGCCAGGGTGATGGCATGACCTTCGTCACCGAGAATCTCCGACAGGAGCTCCCGGATGCCCATTTCATCGTCAACTACGAGTATGTTCGCCATCTTTTCTACCTTCCTGATCTTCTACCCGTCATGTGTGCAATTTTATAAGTTTTTTTGCACTTAAGCCAAGTTTGCTGATGGGGCTGCATCTGAGTGTCTCAAATAGTGGTGGCTGGAACGACCAGGCTTGATTCAACGAATCTTCATTTCAGGACACTTCAGCTAACTTTAGCAGCAAAATCGACACTGCCGCGCCAGTTCCATCGCTGCGGTTGCCTACGTCGATCCGGCCGCCGTGTTCGTCCACGATTTTCTTGACCATGGGCAGGCCCAGGCCGGTGCCGCGGGCCTTGGTGGTGACGTAGGGTTCGAAAGCGCGCGCCAGGATACGCGGCGCGAAACCGGGGCCGTTGTCGACGATCGCCAGGCGCACCGCGGTGCCCGCCAGCCCGTCGGCGCCGGTGTAGTGGATCGCCTCGGTGCTCACGTCCACGCGCGGTGGCGGCGCATCCGGGCCGCGGTCGACCAGCGCGTCCTGGGCGTTCTGTACCAGGTTGTGGATCACCTGGCGCAACTGGGTGGCGTCGCCCATCACGCGCGGCAGGTGCGGCGCCAGGCTGGCATGGATGACGTCGTGGCCGTCCTCGGCCAGGTAAAGGTTCAGTATCTCTTCGATCAGGCCGTTCAGGTCGAGCGGCCCGAGCATGGCCGGCGGCGTGCGTGCGTAGTCGCGGAAGTCATCGACCATGCGCTTCATGGCGTCGACCTGGTTGACGATGGTGGTGGTGCCGCGCTTGAGCAGCTCGGCCTCTTTCGGCGGCAGGCTGTCCTCGAGCTTCATCTGCATGCGCTCGGCCGCCAGCTGGATCGGCGTGAGCGGGTTCTTGATCTCGTGCGCCAGGCGCCGCGCGACTTCACCCCAGGCCACCGAGCGCTGGGCCGTGATCACGTCCGAGATATCGTCGAACACGACGATGAAGCCGCTGTCGGCGCCCACCGGCAGGCGCGAGCCGCGCGCCAGCAGCACCAGGTCGTGGTCGTGTTCGTCGCCGCTGCCGCGGCGCGGAATCTCGATCTGCTGCTGCCAGTGCGCGCGCTTGCGCCGCTCGGCCGCCGAGTGCGCGCTCTGGGCCGAGAAGGCGCGCGTGATGCAGTTCGAGAAGTGTTCCAGGCCCGGGATCCGGGCCAGCGGCCCGGCCATCGCGCCGGGTTCCACCTGCAGGATGCGGTAGGCGGCGTCGTTCGAGTTCACCACCAGGCCCTCGGCGTCGAGCACGATCACGCCGGCCGACATATTGGCCAGCACCGATTCGAGGTGGGCCTTGGCGCTTTGCAACGCGGCGCGGTTGCGCTCGACCGCGCTCCTGGCCTCGAACAGCTGGCCGGTCATGGCATTGAACGATTGCGTCAGCGTGCCCAGCTCGTCGTTGGTCTGGACGATCGGCCGCGGCGACAGGTCGCCCTCGGCCACCGCCTGCGTGCCCTCGGCCAGCACCAGGAGCGGCTGCGCCAGGTTGCTGGCGATGAGGAAGGCGCTGCCGACGGCGCCGAAGATCGCCAGCAGCAGCGTCAGGGTCAGCATGCCGATGTACATCTTGCGCAGGCCCGTGCGCGCTTCCAGGCGCAGCCGGTATTCGCTGTAGGCCGAGCGCAGCACCTCGGCGTTCGAGGCCAGGTTGACCGGCACCGACTGCAGCAGCTGCAGGTAGCGCTGCGGGGCGCCGGGCGGCTCGGGCACGGCCAGCACCACGCGCAGGCGCAGGCCCGTGACGGCGTCGAGCGCGCTCGAGACGCCGTCGAGCCCCTCCTCGCTCAGGTCGCGATCGACGCCGCCTTCGGCCAGCGCATACCCGCCCGGCATGGCGGCGCTCTTGAGCATGCGCTCATTGGGCGCGTCGTCCGCGAGATTGGCGCCGCGGTCTTCCAGCGCCGCGGCCAGCACCGCGCCCCTCTCGTCGACCAGCATCGCGCTCTGCAGGCCGCTGGTCTCGGCCAGCAGGCGCGCCAGCACCGGCTGCGCGCTCATGTCGCCCTGGCTGGCCAGCGTCGCGGCGGCGGTCTGCGCAGTCGCGCCCAGTTCGGCCAGCGATTCGTCGAGCGCGGCGCGGCCCAGGTTCAGGCCCGATTCGATCGCCGACTCGATCTTGACGTCGAACCAGGAATCGATCGAATGCGAGACAAAATTGACCGACACCATGAAGATGACGACGCCGGGCAGGATGCCGATGCCGGCGAACAGCAGCACCAGTCGCGCCATCAGGCGCGAGCCGAACTTGCCGGCCTTGTAGCGCGAGTACAGGCGGCCCAGGGCGACCGCGACGAAGATCAGCAGCACGAAGGCCACCGTGCCGTTCAGTCCGATCAGCCAGGCGTAGTAGCGGCCGAGGAATTCGGAATTGGCCGAGGCCGAGGCCAGCAGGAACAGCAGGATCGACACCACGGCTGCGCCCACGACGAGGGCGTAGCGCAAGACCTGATTGACCGGTCTACTCTGCACGATAGGTAAAGGTCTTGCGGCTGGACGTCAGGCGCCAGTCGGAATCGTTGAAGGCGTTGACCTGCAGGGGTTTTTGCAGGTATTCGCGGTCCATGTACATGCGCAGCGAGACTTCGTAGACTTCGCCCGGCTTGAGCTTGCCCTTGGGCGCGATCAGCCAGCGGGTCGGCCTGCGCACCATGAACATCGCGTCTTCGAAGCTCTGGAAGCGCTCCTGGAAGGAGCCGACCACCGTCACGTAATACTGCCGCGTGAGCACGTCGTAGGAAATGCGGATGGTGCGCTTGGCGGACACCGCCCGCTCGTCGCGCCACCACCAGCGCGGCCGCACCAGCTCGATCTCGGTGGTGAAATGCAGTTGCACGCCGTGCTGGAGTGCGTCGCGCAGGCCGCTATTGAGCTCGAAATCGTAGACCGTGTTGAGCCGGTAGCCGTCGTCGCTGGCTTCGATCGCGGCGCGGGTGATCTCGATCCCGTCGGCCGCCTGCGCCGGTACCCACGCACCAACGCACGCAAGCGCCAGCAGCAGCTGGCAGGCGAGGAGGCGTAAAAGTCGTAACGTCACGGGTGAGCCGGGGCCTTAAAAATGCGCGTAATGTAAAAGAACTTACGCCGCTTTCTTCTGGAACAGGGCGTAGAACAAACCGTCATGATCCTGTCCGGCGCCGCGGAGCGGCAGGAGTTGGCCCGGCGCATCGAGGCGGACTGCGTCGTGGCGAGCCGCGAAAGCGGCTGCCTGCGCCTCCGATTCCTGGGGCCAGAGCGAACATGTCACGAACAGCAATTTACCATCGGGCAGCAACATCTGCCAAAGATTGTCGAGTATTTTGGAAGAAAGTGTTGCAAGTTGGGATGTATCCGACTTGCGGCGCAGCCAGCGGATATCCGGGTGGCGGCGCACGATGCCGGAGGCGGTGCACGGCACGTCGGCCAGGATGCGATCGTATTGACGGCCGTCCCACCAATCCCGGCTGCCGGCGTCGGCGGCCAGCAGCGTCGCGGGGAGGCCCAGGCGGCCCAGGTTGTCGCGCACGCGCGCCAGGCGCGCCGGGTCGGCGTCGACCGCGGTCAGCTGCACGTCGGCCGTCTCGAGGATGTGCCCGCTCTTGCCGCCGGGGGCGGCGCAGGCGTCCAGCACGCGCATGCCGTCCTTCAGGTCGAGCAGCGGCGCGGCCAGCTGGGCGCCGGCGTCCTGCACCGACACCATGCCATCGGCGAAGCCCGGGATCTGCGCCACGTTGATGGCCTGGGCCAGGCGCACCGCGCCTGGCCCCACCTGCGCGGCCTGCAGGCCGGCGGCGTCCAGGATCTCCAGATAGGCGGCGACGCTGGCCTTGCGGCGGTTGACGCGCAGCGTCAGCGGCGGATGGACATTGCCGGCCTCGAGCAGCGCTTCCCACTCGCGCGGATAGGATGCGCGCATGGTGTCGATCCACCACTGCGGATAATTGAAGCGCGCCAGCGGCTCGCGCAGCGCCTGCCCGACCAGCGCCTCGCGCTCGCGCAGGAAGCGCCGCAGCACGGCATTGACCATGGCCTTGGCATGGGCGAAATCGGGATGGGCCGCGGCCGCGCTGACGGCCTGGTCGACCACGGTGAAGGCTTCGTAGGGGGCGGCCTGGCCCTCGGGCGGATCGAGCAGCGAGATGGCCGCGCACAACAGGCCGCCCAGCATCGGCGGCTCCGGCGCCTTGCTGGTCATCAGGCCGAGCAGGGTCTCGCTGCGGCCCAGCTGGCGCATGGTGCGGTAGGCGATGTCCTGGATCGCGCCGCGCGCCTGCGGCGTGGCGTCGTAGGCGGCGAACACGCCGGCCAGGGCCTGCGGCAGCGCGCTGCCGCCGCGCACGCGCGCCACGGCGCTGGCGGCGCCCAGCAGCGCCAGCGCCAGCGAGTCGGACTTGAGGTCGGGACGGTAGTCGCGCTGTGGCGCGACCTTGACTTCATGGCTCGGGCGCAGGCGCTGGGCCGCAGCGTCGCGCCCCGCGCCCGCCGCGCGTGGCTGGTGGCCGGCGAAGTCGCCACCCTGGACCCGCGGCGGCTTGCCGACCGGACGGCGGTCGGGATCGGACGGGCTGGGCTGGCCGGATGCGCTCGGGCCGGGCTTGCCATGACCGCCCTGCGCCCGCCCCGGGCCGGTTGCCGCAGCGCCGGCCGGGACCGGAGCATGGCCCACCGCGCGGCCGCCCGCGCCCGCGGCGCGCCGGTCGGCGCCGGGCCTGGCCTTGGGTTTCAGGGTGAGCGTTGGACGCTTGTCAGTCATGGCGAATAAAATGTTGCGAAAATGGGCTCCCATTGTAACGGTTATGCCTTTGGCGACGCTTAATATGGTTGCCGAACCGCCAATCGCGAACGCCGTGGCCAGCCAAAGCGTGGCATCAAACTAGTATAATGTCCGCTGTTTGCCTGCTCATCCTCCCGAGAACGGGCGCCGTCCAGCATCTACTTTTTTCGACCATTCCATGCTCGCCCAACAAAAACAACAAATCGTTGCCCTGTTCCAGGCAGCCCTCGCCCCGATCGTCGCCGGCACCGACCTCGTGCCCAATGTGGTGCTGGAGCGTCCGCGCGATCCCTCGCACGGCGACATCGCCTGCAATATCGCCATGCAGCTGGCCAAGCCGCTCAAGACCAATCCGCGCGAACTGGCCACCCGCCTGGTCGCCGCGCTGCAGGCCGAGCCGGGCGCGCAGGGCTTGATCGAAGCGGCGGACGTCGCCGGCCCCGGCTTCATCAACCTGCGCGTGGCCGCCGCCGCCAAGCAGGCGGTGGTGCGCCACGTGCTCGAGCAGGGTGAAACCTTCGGCCGCGCCAGCGGCGCCAGCGGCCACCATGCGATCATCGAATTCGTCTCGGCCAACCCGACCGGTCCGCTGCATGTCGGCCACGGCCGCCAGGCCGCGCTGGGCGATGCGCTGTCGTCGCTGTTCGAGTCGCAAGGCATCGAAGTGACGCGCGAGTTCTACTACAACGACGCCGGCGTCCAGATCGCCACCCTGGCCTCCTCGGTGCAGGCGCGCGCGCGCGGCTTCAAGCCGGGCGACGCCGAATGGCCCGAGTCGGCCTATAACGGCGACTACATCGCCGACATCGCGGCCGACTTCCTGGCGCAAAAGACCGTGTCGGCCAGCGACGGCGAACCCGCCACCGCCAGCGGCGACGTCGAAGACATCGAATCGATCCGCCGCTTCGCCGTGACCTACCTGCGCAACGAGCAGGACCAGGACCTGCAGGCGTTCGGCGTCAGGTTCGACAACTACTACCTCGAATCGTCGCTGTACGCCGACGGCAAGGTGGAAGCCGCGGTGCAGGCCCTGGTCGATGCAGGCAAGACGTATGAAGACGGCGGCGCCCTCTGGCTCAGGACCACCGACTACGGCGACGACAAGGACCGCGTGATGCGCAAGTCCGACGGCACCTATACCTATTTCGTGCCCGACGTCGCCTACCACATCCAGAAATTCCGCCGCGGCTTCGACCAGGCGATCAACATCCAGGGCAGCGACCACCACGGCACCATCGCGCGCGTGCGCGCCGGCCTGCAGGCGGTGAACATCGGCATCCCGCAGGGCTATCCCGACTACGTGCTGCACAAGATGGTCACCGTGATGAAGAACGGCGAAGAGGTCAAGATCTCCAAGCGCGCCGGTTCCTACGTCACCGTGCGCGACCTGATCGAATGGTCGGGCAATGGCGACGTCACGCGCGGCCGCGACGCGGTGCGTTTCTTCCTGATTTCGCGCAAGGCCGACACCGAGTTCGTGTTCGACGTTGACGTCGCCCTCGCGACCAATGACGAAAATCCGGTCTACTACGTGCAGTACGCCCACGCGCGCATCTGCTCGGCGCTGGCCAACTGGGGCGGCGACGTCGCCAGCCTGGCCAAGGTCGACCTGGCGCCGCTGACCGAACCGCACGAATCGCAGCTGCTGGCCAAGCTGGCGGCCTACCCCGAGATGCTGCAGCGCGCGCAGGCCGAGCTCGGCCCGCACCAGGTCGCGTTCTACCTGCGCGAACTGGCCGGCGAGCTGCACAGCTACTACTTCGCGCACAAGTGGCTGCTCGACGACGATGAGTCGCTCAAGCTGGCCCGCCTGGCGCTGGCCGCCGCCACCCGCCAGGTGCTGCGCAACGGCCTGGCCCTGATCGGCGTCTCGGCGCCGGACAAGATGTAAAGCGCAGGCATTCCTGGAACCGAAGCCCACCGTCTCATTACCAGAAAGCGTCATGACCGTCATCCGTACCTTCTCGAAGCATAGCCAACGCTACCAGCGCGGCAGCACCCTGACCGGCGTCATCATCGGCCTGATCGTCGGGCTGGGCATCGCGGTGGCGGTCGCGCTCGTGATCACCAAGGGCGCCTCGCCGTTCACCGACCGTTCCAACAAGATGGGCCGCCCGGCCGACCTCGAGCCGAGCCAGGCGTCCGACCCCAACAAGCCGCTGTACGGCAACCGGGGGCCGGTGCCGCAGACGCCGGCCCAGCCGAGCGCGCCGGCGGCCGCGCCGGCGCCGTCACAACAGCGGCAGCCGCCCGATTCGGACCCGCTGGGCGCCGCCATCGCCGGCATGCAGGAGCCGCGCTCGAGCGCGCCGCCACCGCCGCCGGGCCCGGTCAACACTGCCGCTCCGGCCCCCGGCGCGGCGGCGGTGACCGACGGCTACATCTATTACCTGCAGGCCGGCGCCTTCCGCGAGATGTCGGATGCCGAGAACACCCGCGCCAAACTGGCCCTGCTCGGCTTCGAAGCCGCGATCAGCGATCGCAGCACCGACAGCGGCGTGCTGCACCGCGTGCGGGTCGGCCCCTACACGCAAGTCGAGGCCGTCAACAAGGCGCGCGCCAAGCTGCTCGACAGCGGCATCGACGTCGCCATCGTGCGCAACCAGCGTTAAGCCCATGTCGACGCGGCAGGAAGAGCGCGTCTTCATCACCGGCGCATCGAGCGGCATCGGCGCCGCCCTGGCGCGCGACTATGCGGCGCGCGGCGCGACGCTCGGCCTGCTGGCGCGGCGGCGCGACCACCTGCTGGCGCTGGCCGCCTCGCTGCCCCACCCCGAACGGCATCACATCTACGCGGTCGACGTGCTCGACCGCGATGGCCTGGCCGCTGCCGCCCATGACTTCATCGCCGCCAACGGCGGCGCCGACGTCGTCATCGCCAGCGCCGGCATCTCGCACGGCACGCTCACCGACCGCGCGGCCGACCTGGCCGTGTTCGACGTGGTGTTCGCCACCAACGTGAACGCCACGGTCGCCACCTTCGCCCCGTTCATCGGCGCCATGCGGCAGCAGGCCACGCCCTGCCGCCTGGTGGGCATCGGCAGCGTGGCGGGAGTGCGCGGCATGCGCGGCGCCGGCGCCTACTGCGCCAGCAAGGCCGCCGTGCACAGCTACTGCGAAGCGCTGCGGGTCGAGCTGCACGGCACCAACATCCGGGTGGTGACGATCGCCCCCGGTTATATCGACACCCCCATGACCAGCAAGAACCGTTTTCCCATGCCCTTCCTGATGCCCGCCGACCGCTTCGCGGCGCAAGCCGCCGCCGTGATCGCGCGCGGCGACAGCTACCACGTCCTGCCCTGGCAGATGGGCGTCGTCGCCAAGCTGCTGCGCCTGCTGCCCGACTTCCTGTTCGACCGCCTGTTCGCGCGCGCGCCGACCAAACAGCGCCAGGGGGAGGCATGAACGCCGACCGCATCCGCTCGCTGTCGAAGGCGGGCGTGGCGGTCGAAGTCGTGGCGCAGACCGGCTCCACCAATGCCGACCTGCTGGCGCGCGCGGCGCTGCTTCCCGCGCCGCTGCTGCTGGTCGCCGAACACCAGAGCGCCGGCCGCGGCCGCGCCGGGCGCAGCTGGCTGTCTTCGCCCGAAGCTTCGCTGACCTTTTCGCTGGCCTGGAAATTCGATGGCGGCCCGCAGGCGCTGGTCGGCCTGCCGCTGGCGATCGGCGTGGCGCTGGCCGAGACGCTCGGCGCGCTGGGCCAGCAAGTCCAGCTGAAATGGCCGAACGACTTGCTCAAGGATGGCGACAAGCTGGCCGGCATCCTGATCGAAACCCAGTCCGCGCCCGACGGCGGCACCTGGACCGTGATCGGCATCGGCCTGAACCTTCTGATGCCGGAAGAGATGGAAGCGCAACTGGGACGCAGCGCCGCCGGCGTGCCCTGGCTGGCGCGCATGGAGCGCGACGTCCTGATGGCGGCCCTGCTCGACGGCCTGGTCGCGGCGCTGGCGGAATTTTCCGCGCGTGGCTTCGCGGCCTTCGCCGCGCGCTGGAACCTGCGCCACGCCTGGCAGGGAGAGACCGTGGTCTTGCTCGACCACGGCGCCGTGCTGCATGAGGGCCGCGCCGCCGGCGTGGACGACAGCGGCCGCCTGCTGCTCGACACGCCGGACGGCCGGATCACGGTGATGGCCGGCGACGTCTCGCTGCGGGTGAAAACATGATGCTGCTGGTCGACGCGGGCAATACCCGCGTCAAGTGGGCGCTGGCCGACGCCGCCTGCGCGCCCGGCGCGTGGCTGCATCACGGCGCCGTCGTGCACGCGCAGCTGGACGACGCGGCTGCCCGATGGCCGGCCGCCGGCGTGACCCGCGCGCTGGTGTCGAACGTGGCCGGCCCGCAGCTGGCCGAACGCATCGCGGCGCTGCTGCCGGCGGGGATCGAGCTCGAATGGTTCGCCTCCACCGCGCAGCGCGCTGGCCTCTGCAACGGCTACCGCGAGCCGCACCGGCTGGGCTGCGACCGCTTCGCCGCCGCCATCGGCGCGCGCGCCCTGGCGCCCGGCCAGGACCTGATCGTCGCCACTTGCGGCACCGCGACCACGGTCGACGCGGTCACGGCCGATGGCCGGTTCGTGGGCGGCATGATCCTGCCCGGCCTGGCCCTGATGGCGTCCAGCCTGGCCGGCAATACGGCGCAGCTGCCGCAGGTGGCCCCGGGCGCCGTGCCGGCGCTATTCGGCGACAACACCAACGACGCGATTCTCTCCGGCGTGCTGTCGGCCCAGGCCGGCGCGATCGAACGCGCCGTGGCTGGACACCGCGCCGCCGCCTGCATCGTCTCCGGCGGCGCGGCGCCGTATGTCGCCCCGGCGCTCAAGATCCCGCACCGGGTGGTCGATAATATCGTGCTGGTCGGCCTGCAGGCCGCGGCCACCTGGACAGAGGGAGGAGCACAGTGCTGAAATTCTTATTCTGGGCGCTGCTGGCGGCGAACGCGGCGCTGCTGGCCTACGGCCAGGGCGCCCTCGGCCAGCCGGGAACCGGCGAGCGCGAGCCGGCGCGGCTGAACAACCAGCTCGCACCCGAACGCATCACGCAGCTGACGGCGGTCGAGGCCATGCGTGCGCTGGACGAAGCCGCGCAGGCCAACGACACCACCCAGGCCGCCGACACCGCCCGCGCCGAAGATGCCGTGGCGCCGGCCCCCGCGCCGGTCGCGAACGCGCCGGACCTGGTCGCCTGTGTCCAGGCCGGCCCCTTCGGCGCGGCCGATTCGCGCCGCTTCGAAGCGCGCGTCGCCAGCCTGGAGCTGGCCGCGCGCCAGACCCGGGTCCAGGTGCCCTTCCAGGAAGTGACCAGCCGCCTGGTCTACCTGCCGCCGAACGGCGGCCGTGAAGGCGCCCAGCGCCGTGCGGCCGACCTCAAGGAACGCGGTGTCGAGAATTTTTACATCATGCAGGGCGACTCGCCGCTGCGCGGGGCGATCTCGCTGGGCGTATTCAAGACCGACAGCGCGGCTCAGAAGCTGGTAGCGCAGTTGCAGCGCCAGGGCGTGCGCGGCGTGCAGGTATTACCGCGCGGGCAGCAGGTCATGCGCGCCGCCTATCGGTATCGCGCGATCGAACCGGCGCAGCGCGCCAGGCTGGCGGGCATCGCCGCCGACTACCCGGACGCGGGCCTGCGGGAATGCGGCTGACCGCGCGGTCGTCCGATCGACTCGAAGCGCACCTGCGGGTGCGCTTTTTTTTACAAAAGCGACTGGCAGGCGGCCTGTGAGTGTCGAAAATCTTTACACAAGAATTTCCTTCAGAAAATAATATTAATCAAAACAATCACTTATATTTCTGGCACGCAACTTGCTTTATATCAAAATACGTTGCTCAAATTTAATTCTCAGGGGATATCATGAAAAAGACCGTCGTCGCTGCACTGTTCGCCGTTGCCTGCGCCATCTCGACCTCCGCATCCGCCGAGACCATCAATCTGGATGGCTCGTTCGGCAGCACCCTGTCGAACAAGACTTACGATGCCGTCTTCAAATCGAACCTGGATGGCCAGTATGAACTGAACAGCCTGTCGTTCTCCTTCTCGTTCCTCGACAACGGCGGCGCCTTCATGTCGCAGGGCCCGGTGAAGACCAGCTACCAGGCGGGCGACTACACGTGGTCGAAATCGCTCGGCGCCTACGTGCGTAAGGTCGATATCGGCCAGACGGTCACCAAGACCAGCGCACAGGAAACCGCGCAACTGTCGTTCGGCGACCTGGTGCTCGGCAGCGGCGCGACCACGCTCAGCGAGACGACCGAACATGGCGGCTCGAGCACCGTGCGCAACTATGACGGCACCCAGTGCTTCATGTTCAAGTGCAAATACTTCAAGTCGGACGTGAAAACCCAGACCACCATCGTGACCAAGGACTACACGGGCGGCTTCACGATCTCCGGCTTCATCGATGACCAGGATCTCCTCGCCCAAATGTTCGACAACGGCGACCTGCGCCTGACCCTGAAAGTCGTCGGCGACCTGTTGCTGACCGACAGCAACCTTATGCTGGACTACACGAAAGTGGAAGAACCCGCCGAAGAACCGGCCGAAGTGCCCGAGCCATCGAGCCTGCTGCTGGCAGGCGCCGGCCTGGCTGCCGTCGGCGTTGCCCGCCGCCGCCGTACCGGCGCCGCACGCGCATAAGCGGAATCCTTTGCGCTGGAGGAATGGCCGGTTCGCCGGCCATTTTTCATGGCGCCGGCGTCAGCGCCGGACGACGATCGGCTTGAAACCGAGGCTCGCAGGCAATGCCCGCATCGCCTCCACCGCTTCGGCGCGGCTGCCATAGGGACCGCCGTAGAGACGGTTCAGGGAACCCACCTTCACCACTTCGAGCTTGCCCAGCTCGACGCCGGCATTGGTGACCTTTTCGCTCATGGCTTCGGCGGTGCCGGCCCGGCCATAGGCGCCGAGCTGGATGAAATAGCGTCCGGCGCCGGCAGCTGCGGGCGCCGCCGTGGGCGCCGGCCCAGTCTGGCTCACCAGCGCCGCGCTGTCGGAACGGATCCGGTCTTCCAGCATCAGCGCTTCGATCTCGGGCGGCGCCGATTGCGCGATCGACGCGACTTCGCGCCGCGCGGCCGCGATCCGGGCCGGCGCAACGATCGAATCGCCCGGGAACAGGCGCTCGACCTCGACTTCGTGGCTGCCCTTGCCCAGCAGGCCGAGCTTGAGTGCCGCCGTGTACGAGACGTCGATGATCCGGCTTGCGTGGAAAGGGCCGCGGTCGTTGATGCGCACCACCACCGAATTGCCGGTGTCGAGGCTGGTGACGCGCACGTAGGACGGAATCGGCAGGGTCGGATGCGCGGCCGTCATCTTGTACATATCGTACAGTTCGCCCGACGCCGTGCGCTGGCCATGAAACTTGACGCCATACCAGGTGCTCACGCCACGCGCGGTGTAGGGCTCGTTGTTCCCCAGCGGCGTATAGGTCTTGCCGAGCACCGTGTAGGGGCGGCCGGTCCACTTGTTGAAGGGCTCGGCCTTGACCACGGCGTCCGGCACGTCGAGCAGGCCGTCGGGGATGTTGTCGCCCGGGCCGTCATCCTTGTAGTAGCCGCCGCGGCCCGACTTAGCGGGCGGCAATTGGGGCGCAGTGCCGTGCTTGGCGGTCGGCTTGTGTGGCCACGGCAAGGGATTGAGCCGCTTGTGCTCCCCGGTGCTGCTGCAGGCCGATACGAAAATGGCAACCGGTATGACCGCCAGGAAGCTTGTACGAACGCCCATTGGCTGTCCTTTATGAAATCTATGTCTGCACCAGTTTACGATGTCTTTGAATACTCATCAATATGCCGGCGCCAAGGCCGAGCGTGATAAAGGCCGTGCCGCCATAGCTCATGAAGGGTAGCGGCACCCCTACTACAGGCAATATCCCTGCGACCATGCCCATATTAACAAAGGCATACGTAAAGAAAATCATCGCGATCGAACCGGCCAGCAAGCGGCCGAAGGTGTTCGGCGCATTCGCCGCGATCATCAGGCCGCGTCCGATCAGCAGCAGGTAGACGAACAGCAGGAACAGGTTGCCGGCCAGGCCGAACTCCTCCGAATACACCGAGAACACGAAGTCGGTGGTGCGTTCCGGCACGAATTCCAGGTAGCCCTGGGTGCCCTGCATATAGCCCTTGCCGGTCAGGCCGCCCGAGCCGATCGCGATGATCGACTGGATGATGTGGAAGCCCTTGCCCAGCGGGTCGGAGGTCGGATCGATCAGGGTCATCACCCGCTGGCGCTGGTAGTCGTGCATCATCGACCAGCCGATCGGCAGGAAGGCGACGATACTCACCGTCACCGCGGCGATCGCCTTCCACGACAGGCCGGCCAGGAAGATCACGTACAGGCCCGACGACGCGACCAGCAGCGAGGTGCCCAGGTCGGGCTGCTCCATGATGAGGGCGACCGGGATCATCAGGATCACGGCGGCCACGATGTAATGCTTCCAGCCGGCGACCTGGGCCCGGGTCTGGAAGTACCAGGCCAGCATCAGCGGCAGGCCGATCTTCATGATCTCGGACGGCTGGATGTCGATGACGCCGATGTGCAGCCAGCGCTGCGCACCCTTCTTGATCAGGCCGAACATCGCGACCGCGACCAGCAAGGCCACGCCGGCCGCATAGACCGGCACCGCAAGCCGCATCAGGGTTTGCGGCGCGATGTTCGCGGCCACCCACATGACGGCGAAGGAGAGCAGGAAGTTGCGGATCTGGTGCTCGACCCGGTCCGGGAAATTGGCGCCGGCCGACATCATGGTGACCATGCTGATCGTCACCAGCACGGCCAGGATCAGGGTCAGCGGCAGGTCGAACACCGTGAAGTACGGGCGCAGGCGGCGGCGCAGCGAGCGCCGTTCTGGTATATGGGCCATGGCTTATTCGGTACGGGTGGCGGTGGCGGGGGCCGCGACGGCGACCATCCGGGCCGGCGCAGGGGACGGCGCGGAGGCAGGCGCAGGGGCGGACGCCTTGACGGTGGCCGGACGGGCGCCGCCCTTCGGTTCCGGCGGCGGCGCCGGACGCTTGCCGAGGATCGCGTAGTCGAGCACCTTGCGCGCGATCGGCGCCGCCACGACGCCGCCGAAGCCGGCGTTCTCGACGATCATCGCCAGCGCGATGCGCGGCTGCTCGACCGGCGCGAAAGCGGTGAACAGCGCATTGTCGCGATGGCGCTCGTCGATCGCGTTGGCGTCGTACTTCTTGCCGCGCAGGCCGATCACCTGCGCGGTGCCGGTCTTGCCGGCCGAGGAATACGCGGCGCCGGAGAAGGCGCGTTGTCCGGTGCCTTCGCGCATCACGCCGGCCATCGCATCCTTGATGAAATCGAGGTGCTCCTGCTTCATCGACAGGCGCCGGGTTTCCTTGGGCACGGTCAGGGTGCGCTCGCGGGTCACGCCATCCTCGATCATCTTGACCAGGTGCGGCTTCATCACCACGCCGTCATTGGCCAGGATCGCGGTCGCATGCGCCAGCTGCAGCATCGTGTAGTGGTTGAAACCCTGGCCGATCGAAATCGAGATGGTGTCGCCGCCCACCCATTTCTGGGCTGCGCGGTTGCGCTTGAAGCGCTCGGCCTTCCACTCCTTCGACGGCAGCACGCCGACTTTTTCATGATCGAGGTCGATCCCGGTCGGCTGGCCGAAGCCGAACTCGCGCATGAATTTCGAGATGTTGTCGATCCCCATCTCGTTGCCCAGCTGGTAGTAATAGGTGTCGCAGGAGTGTGCGATCGAATGGTACATATTGACGATGCCGTGGCCGCCCGGCTTGTCGTCGTTGAAACGGTGCCCGCCCAGCATGAAGAAACCGGGGTCGCGGATCGCATCCTGCGGGCGGCGGTAGCCCATCTCGAGCGCCGCCAGCGACATGAAGGGCTTGAAGGTCGAACCGGGCGGATAGGTGCCCGACAGCGGACGGTTCATCAGCGGCCGGTCGAGCGAGGTGTTCAGCTCGTTCCAGCTCTGGTAGTCGATGCCGTCGACGAACAGGTTCGGATCGAAGCCGGGGCGCGAGACATAGGCCAGCACGTCGCCGGTCGACGGTTCGATCGCCACCAGCGCGCCACGCTGGTCGCCGAATGCTTCCTCGGCGATCTTTTGCAGCTCGATGTCGATCGACAGGATCAGGTTGCTGCCCGGGACCGGCGCGGTGCGCTTGAGCGTGCGGATCGCGCGCCCGCCGGCCGAGCGCTCGACCTGCTCGTAACCGGTGACGCCGTGCAGCTGGCGCTCGTAGCGCTTCTCGACGCCCTCCTTGCCGATATGGTCGGTGCCGTTGTAGTTGGCGGCGTCGTCGCCCTCCTCGATCGCGGCGGCTTCCTTGGCGTTGATGCGGCCGATGTAGCCGATCACGTGCGAGGCCACCTCGCCCATCGGATACTGGCGGAACAGGCGGGCCTGCACCTCGACGCCGGGAAAGCGGAAGCGCTGGGCGGTGAAACGCGCCACCTCGTCGTCGGTCAGGCGGGTGCGCAGCGGCACGCTGGCGAAGCTGCGCGACTCTTCGCGCAGGCGCTTGAAGCGGCGCCGGTCGCGCGCGTCGATCGCGACCAGCTTGGCCAGCTCGTCGATCACCGACTCCATGTCGGCCTGCAGCTTGGACGGCGTGATCTCGAGCGTGTAGGCGGAATAGTTGCGCGCCAGGACCACGCCATTGCGGTCCACGATCAGGCCGCGGTTGGGCACGATCGGCACCAGCGCGATACGGTTGTCCTCGGCCTGCGCCGCGTACTGGTCGTGGTGCAGCACCTGCAGCCAGACCACGCGCGCGACCAGCAGGCCGAAGCAGATGAAGACGAGCGCCACCAGCGCTGTGAGGCGCATCCGGAACTGGTGGATCTCGCGGTCGCTATCCTTGAACTCGGTCATTCCTGGGCAAACCTGGTCAGATGGGACGGGTATGGTCGCGGTCGACGGCGCGCCGCTGGGGCGCCAGCAGCAGCCAGGTGATCACCGGCCACAGGGCCACCGCCACCACGCTCTCGATGAACTGCAGCAGGCCGGGGAAGCGGCCTGATACCAGCATGTGCACCACCAGCTGGATCGCCTGCGCCAGCAGCAGCAGCGGGAACATGTGCATCGCCTGGGTCAGCAGCGGGAACCACAGCACGCGGCGGTGGATCATGATGGCCAGGTAGGACAGCACGGTGTAGGCGAGCGCGTTCTCGCCCAGCAGGCTGGCGTCGTGCACGTCCATCAACAGGCCCATGCAGAAGGCGACGCCGATGCCGACCTTGCGCGGCTGGTGGATGCCCCAGAACACCAGCACCAGCGCGACGAAGTCGGGCGCCCCCACCCAGCGCCCCCAGGGCATCAGGTTGAGCATGAAGGCGCACACCAGGCTGAAGGCAATGAACAGCGGGCTGACGGGCAGCAGGATGTAATGGGGACGGCGACCGGGCATGGCGGCTTACTCCGTTCGGGCGGCCGGCGCAGGCGCGGTCGCGGTCGTTGCAGGTGGCGTGGCGGGCGGCGCCGCCGGACGTGGCGCGGCCTGGGCCGCGGACGGCGTTGCAGGTGGCGTCGCCGCAGGCTGGCCGGCCGGCGCCGGCGCGCCGTTCGTGGTGGTTGCGGCCGGCGCGGTGACCGGGGCTGCGGGCACGCCGGCCGCCGGCAGCGGCGCGGCCGGCAGCGGCGGTTGCGGCACCGGCGCCATCTTCGGCATAGTGCGCCGGGTGGTGGCCGCAGACGGCGTTTCGGGCGCCGGGCGCGGCGGCAAGGCATGGTGCGACATGATCACCAGCACCTGGCGATTGCGGTCGATGCCGGCCAGCGGCTGGCCGACCACGCGGCCGAACGAGCCGGCGGCCTTCTCGACCTGGGTCACGCGCGCCACCGCCAGGCCGGCCGGGTACATTCCGTCCAGCCCCGACGTCACCAGCACGTCGCCGACCTGGATGTCGGCATCCTGGGCCACGAAGCGCAGGTCGAGCAGGCCCGTATTGCCGCGGCCATAGACGATGCTGCGTAAACCACTGCGCAGCACCTGCACCGGAATGGCCTGGTCCTTGTCGGTCAGCAGCGTGACTTCGGAGGTGAACGGGAACACGCGGGTGACCTGGCCGACCACGCCGGCATAGTCGATCACCGGCAGGCCGAGCGACACGTCGTCGCGCGAACCGCGGTTGATCACGATGCGGCGGGTGGACGGGTCGCGCGCGTCGTACAGGATCTCGGCCATCTGCGACTGCACCGGCAACTGCTGCCTGGCTTCCATCAGGCGCCGCAGATGCGCGTTCTCGGCCATCTGGAACTGGGCCTGCTGCAGCAACTGGGCGCGCGCCAGCTCCTGGTGCTTGAGCGCCTGCACTTCCTTCTGCAAGGTCGACAGCGACGAGAAATAATCACCCATATTGGCCAGCGCCTCGCGCGGCATCAGGGCCGCCATCTGCATCGGATAGAGCACGGTCGCGGCTACCTGGCGCACGCCGGAGAGCAATCCCATGCGGGCGTCGACGAACAGCAATACGATGGCGATCAGTGCGCAGACCATCGCCTTGACTCGTGCTGGGGCGCCTTGTTTGAACAGCGGCGGAGGACTGTATTCCATGACGTCCGTTGGTGATAACGCAGACGGTCAATGCCAAGGCGGGCAGATGCGCGCAGCTTGTGACCGCACGCCCTGCCCGCCCCGGTTGACCACGCGCGTCTTATTCGTACGAGAAGATCGAACCAAGCTTGTCCATGCGCTCGAGCGCCATGCCCGAGCCGCGCACCACACAAGTGAGCGGATCTTCGGCGGCCAGCACCGGCAGGCCGGTTTCTTCCATCAGGAGGCGGTCGAGATCGCGCAGCAGCGCGCCACCGCCGGTCAGCATCATGCCTTTTTCGGCGATGTCGGCGCCCAGCTCCGGCGGCGCCTGCTCCAGCGCGTTCTTCACCGCCGACACGATCTGGTTCAGCGGATCGGTGAGGGCTTCCAGGATCTCGTTGCTCGAAATGGTGAACGAGCGCGGGATGCCTTCCGACAGGTTGCGGCCCTTGACTTCCATTTCCTTGACTTCCGAGCCCGGGAACGCCGAACCGATCGCCTTCTTGATCGCCTCGGCGGTCTGTTCGCCGATCAGCATGCCGTAGTTGCGGCGGATGTAGTTGACGATGGCTTCGTCGAACTTGTCGCCGCCCACGCGCACCGAGCCTTTATAGACCATGCCGCCCAGCGAGATGATGCCCACCTCGGTGGTGCCGCCGCCGATGTCCACGACCATCGAGCCGGTCGCTTCCGAGACCGGCAGGCCGGCGCCGATCGCGGCCGCCATCGGCTCTTCGATCAGGTAGACCTGCGAGGCGCCGGCGCCGAGCGCCGATTCGCGGATCGCGCGGCGCTCGACCTGGGTCGAGCCGCAAGGCACGCAGATGATGATGCGCGGAGACGGCCGGAAGAATTTCGAGTCGTGCACCATGCGGATGAACTGCTTGAGCATCTGCTCGGTGACGGTGAAGTCGGCGATCACGCCATCCTTCATCGGGCGGATCGCTTCGATATTGCCGGGCACCTTGCCCAGCATCTGCTTGGCTTCCTTGCCGACTGCCTGGATGGTCTTCTTGCCGTTCGGGCCACCTTCCTGGCGGATCGCGACCACCGACGGCTCGTCCAGGACGATGCCAAGGCCGCGGACGTAGATCAGCGTATTAGCGGTGCCGAGGTCGATCGCCAGGTCATTCGAAAAGTAGCTGCGTAAAAAACCAAACATGGGTGTCCTGATGCGCATCAATGTGCGCCTAAACATTGATCGGGGATTCTGTGCCGCACCTGCCACGCATGGGCACCGCGGACTTCGCATGCGCGGCGCCAGCTTTCGGCACGACAACGCATTAGCCCGCCATTCTACCTTATAATTTGTCGTTTACATGCTGAATACCGATGGTTTTCCCCACCGAATTGCAAGCGATTTGAACGGTGTTTGCAGGGTTTTAACGCCTATACGGGGCCGTTCGCTGACAACTTGCTAACATTCATTATTCGCCGACTCACTTTCTGCGCGCTGACGGCGTGCCATATAGCCATGTCCCTGACCCTTTCCGACGTAAAACGCATCGCCAATCTGGCCCAGCTCGACATGGATGACGCCCATGCCGAAACCGCGCTGGCCGAGCTGAACGGCATCTTCGCGCTGGCCGAGCAGATGCAGGCGGTCGATACCACCGGCGTGGCGCCGCTGGCCCAGCCGCTGTCGGCCGTCCTGGCCCTGCCGCTGCGCCTGCGCGACGACGTGGTCACCGAAGAAAACCGCCGCGACGAGTACCAGGCGCCGGCGCCAAAGGCGCAGGATGGCCTGTACCTGGTGCCGAAGGTCATCGAGTAATCCGCCCCAGAACATCGCTAAAGAATCGACACGCATATGCATAACAAGACCATCAAGGAGCTGTCCGCGCTCCTGCACGCGAAACAGGTGTCCGCGACCGAACTGGCGCGCCACTACCTCGGCCGCATCGACGCGAGCGGGCACAACGCCTTCCTGCACGTGGACCACGAGCTGACGCTGGCCCAGGCCGCGCAAGCCGACGAGCGCCTGGCGCAGGGCACGGCCGGCCCGCTGACCGGCGTGCCGATCGCGCACAAGGACATTTTCGTCACCCGCGGCTGGCGCACCACGGCCGGCTCGAAGATGCTGGACGGTTACGTCAGTCCCTTCGATGCGACCGTCGTCGACCGCCTCAAGGCGGCCGGCATGGTCACCCTGGGCAAGGTGAACCTGGACGAATTCGCGATGGGTTCGGCCAACGAGAACTCGGCCTACGGCGCGGTGAAGAACCCGTGGGACGCCAGCGCCGTGCCGGGCGGTTCGTCGGGCGGCTCGGCCGCCGCGATCGCCGCGCGCCTGGCGCCGGCCGCCACCGCGACCGACACCGGCGGCTCGATCCGCCAGCCGGCCGCCTTCTGCGGCGTCACCGGCATCAAGCCGACCTATGGCCGCGTGTCGCGCTTCGGCATGATCGCCTTCGCCTCGTCGCTGGACCAGGGAGGCCCGATCGCCCAGACCGCCGAGGATTGCGCGCTGCTGCTGAACGAAATGAGCGGCTTCGACGAGCGCGATTCGACCAGCCTCACGGTCGAACAGGGCAATGTGCGCGAAGACTACACGCGCGACCTTGACAAGCCGCTGACCGGCCTGCGCATCGGCGTGCCTTCGGAATACTTCGGCGAAGGCCTGGCTGGCGACGTCGAAGCCGCGGTGCGCGCGGCGCTCGAGCAGTTCGTGAAACTGGGCGCGGTATTGGTCGACATCTCGCTACCGAAGACGGCGCTGTCGATTCCGACCTATTACATCATCGCGCCGGCGGAAGCCTCGTCGAACCTGTCGCGCTTCGACGGCGTGCGCTACGGCCACCGCGCTTCGGAGTACAAGGATTTGCAGGACATGTACCGCAAAACCCGCGCCGAAGGCTTCGGCAGCGAGGTCAAGCGCCGCATCATGGTCGGCACCTATGTGCTGTGCCACGGCTACTACGACGCCTATTACGTGCAGGCGCAAAAGATCCGGCGCCTGATCGCGGACGACTTCCAGGCCGCCTTCGCCGACAAGTGCGACGTGATCATGGGGCCGGTGGCGCCGACGGTGGCCTGGGACCTGGGCGCCAAGGCCAATGACCCGGTGGCGAACTACCTGGCCGACATCTTCACGCTGTCGACCAGCCTGGCCGGCCTGCCCGGCATGTCGATCCCGTGCGGTTTCGGCGCGGGCGACAAGAACGGCAAGCGCCCGGTGGGCCTGCAAATCATCGGCAACTACTTCGCCGAGGCGAAGCTGCTGAACATCGCGCACCAGTACCAGCAGGCGACCGACTGGCACCAGCGGTCGCCAGACGGCATCTAACGCGTAGGGTTGGCGGCTCTGCCGCCGACGCGTTCAATCAGCGCCAGCACAGAATAGAGAGAAATACTATGCAATGGGAAGTCGTCATCGGTCTTGAGAACCACGTCCAGCTCACGACCCAATCGAAAATCTTCAGCGGCAGCTCGATCCGCTTCGGCGCCGAGCCGAACACGCAGGCCAGCCCGGTCGACCTGGCGTTGCCGGGCGTGCTGCCGGTGCTGAACCGCGGCGCGGTCGAGCGCGCGATCCGGTTCGGCCTGGCGGTCGGCGCGAAAATCGCGCCGCAGTCGGTCTTCGCGCGCAAGAACTACTTTTATCCCGACCTGCCGAAGGGTTACCAGATCAGCCAGTTCGAGGATCCGGTGGTCCAGGGCGGCACCATCAGCTTCGCCTACGAGAAGGACGGCAAGCTCGAGACCAAGACCGTCAACCTGACCCGCGCCCACCTCGAGGAAGACGCCGGCAAATCGCTGCACGAGGACTATGCCGGCATGACCGGCATCGACCTGAACCGCGCCGGCACGCCGCTGCTCGAGATCGTGTCCGAGCCCGAGATGCGCAGCGCCGCCGAGGCGGTGGCGTATGCCAAGGCGCTGCACTCGCTGGTGATGTGGCTGGGCGTCTGCGACGGCAACATGCAGGAGGGGTCGTTCCGCTGCGACGTCAACGTCTCGGTGCGGCCTGTCGGCCAGAAGGAATTCGGCACCCGTTGCGAGATCAAGAACCTGAACTCGTTCCGCTTCATGGAAGAGGCGATCCACTATGAAGTGCGGCGCCAGATCGAGCTGATCGAGGATGGCGGCAAGGTGATCCAGGCGACGCGCCTGTGGGACCCGGACCGCAAGGAAACGCGCTCGATGCGCACCAAGGAAGACGCGCAGGATTACCGCTACTTCCCCGACCCGGACCTGCCTCCGCTGGTCATCGGCCAGGACTGGATCGACCGCGTGCAGGCCGACATGCCCGAGCTGCCGGGCGCGCTGCGCGCGCGCTTCACGGGCGAGTACGGCCTGCCGGAGTACGACAGCCTGGTCCTGACCTCGTCGAAGGCGATGGCGGGCTACTACGAAGCCGTGGTGGCCAAGGCCGGCAAGGAAAACGCCAAGGCGGCCGCCAACTGGATGATGGGCGACGTCTCGTCGACCCTGAACCGCGAAGGCGTGGACATCGGCGAGGCGCCGGTGAGCGCGGCGCAACTGGCGCTGCTGCTCAAGCGCATCGCCGACGGCACGATCTCGAACAAGGCCGGCAAGGAAGTCTTCGCCGCCATGTGGGAAGCCGGCTCGGATGACGAGCACCTGGCCGACACCGTGATCGAGCAGAAGGGCCTGAAGCAGATCTCGGACACGGGCGCGCTGGAAGCGATCGTCGACGACGTCCTGGCCGCCAACGCCAAGTCGGTCGAACAATACCGCGCCGGCAAGGAAGCCGCCATCAACGCCCTGATCGGCCAGACGATGAAGGCATCGAAGGGCAAGGCCAATCCAGCCCAGGTCACCGAACTGCTGAAACAAAAACTCGCCGGCTAAATCCCTAGCCCATCGACAATGAGGGTCAGAGTAGAATTGTTGAGCAATTTCCCAAAATTGCCGGCAATTCGACTATGACCCTCATTGTTTTCGCACCCAAGAAATTACCCACACCTCGGACTCTGTCCCTACTTATTGTACGCATAAGAGAAATTGCTCAATAATTTGACTCTGACCCTATTTATTTAGATGGGCAAAGCTTCCCCGGAGTCAGCAATTTTTAGGCGCAATCCGAACGCACTGAGCCGATTCCAATCTCTTGTATCAAAAGGAAATTGAATCGAATCCGAAGAGCAAGAAAATAAATAGGGTCAGTGTCGAATTAATTGGCAATTCTAGAAAATTGCTCAATCAATCGACTCTGACCCTAATTATTTTGCAAGACTTTCCGCAAATCCAAATTAGGGTCAGAGTCGAATTGTTTGACAACTTTGGGGAATTGCCCAACAAATCTACTCTGACCCTAATTGTTGGGTAATTGCTCTAGATGCCGTAGCGGGTGCGGTAGGCGGCGACGGCGTCCTTGTGCTGGGACAGGCGCGCGTCCTGGGTGTGGGTGTCGAGGTAGGTGAACAGGTCGGTCAGGTTGGCGATCGAGATCACCGGGATGTTGAATTCGCGCGATACTTCCTGCACCGCCGACAGTTCGGACAAGGCGTCGTCCTTGCCCGAGCGCTCCATGCGGTCCAGGGCGATCAGCACGGCGGCCGGTTCGGCGCCGGCGGCGCGGATCATCGTCACCGATTCGCGCACCGAGGTGCCGGCCGAGATCACGTCGTCGATGATCACCACTTTACCCTGCAGCTTGGCGCCGACGATGGTGCCGCCCTCGCCATGGTCCTTCGCTTCCTTGCGGTTGTAGGCGAACGAGGTGTCGCGGCCCTTCGCGGCCAGGGCCACGGCCGTGGCGCTGGCCAGGGTGATGCCCTTGTAGGCCGGGCCGAACAGCATGTCGAATTCGACGCCCGAGTCGAGCAGGGTCTGGGCATAGAACTGGGCGAGCTTGCCCAGCGTGGCGCCGTCGTGGAACAGGCCGGCGTTGAAGAAGTACGGCGACAGGCGGCCGGCCTTGGTCGTGAATTGGCCGAACCTCAATACCTCGGCCTCGACCGAAAACCCGATAAACTGCTGGCGCAGATCGCTCATATACCTTCTCCCTGAATGTCGAAAGCGGCTATTTTAATCCGTCGCGGCGCCGGCCGCGACCTCCCGCGCCACCTCGTCCGGATTGACCGGCTTGACCAGGTGGCGCTCGAAGCCGGCCGCGCTGCTGCGCGCATGGTCGGCCGCCAGCCCGTAGCCGCTCAGCGCCACCAGGCGGCAGCCCTGCCCGCCGGGCAGCGCGCGGATGCGCGCGGCGAGCTGGTAGCCGTCCAGCACCGGCAGGCCGATGTCGAGCAAGGCGATCGTGGGCCTGAAGCGATCCAGTGCCGCCAGCGCGCCGACCGGATCGTGGTACACCTCGACCGTATGGCCGTGCGCACGCAGCAGGCGGCCCAGGGTGTCGGCGCCGTCGGCATTGTCGTCCACCAGCAGCACCCGCTGCGTGGTCACATCCGGCATCGCCACCGGCGCCGGTTCCGATGGCGCCGGCGCCTGGGGCCCGCTGCATAGCGGCAGGCGCACCACGAACTCGCTGCCCAGGCCGCGGCCCTCGCTGTGCGCATGGACGCTGCCGCCATGCAGTTCGACGATGTTCTTCACCAGCGCCAGCCCGATCCCGAGCCCGCCTTCGGCGCGGTCGATGCTGCGCTTGCCCTGGAAGAACAGCTCGAACACCTGTTCGCGCACCTCGGGCGCAAGGCCGATGCCGGTGTCGCGCACGCTGATCTCGACCGCATCGAGCCCATCGCGCCGCACGCGCAGCCACAGCCGGCCACCCGGCTCGGTGTAGCGCGCCGCATTGGTCAGCAGGTTCGACACCACCTGCGCCAGCCGCACCGGATCGCCCGCCCACGCCAGGCCGGGCTCGAGTTCGACCTCGAGGCGGTGGCGGCGCTGCTCGATCAGCAGGCTCGCCATCTCGACCGCCTTGTCGATCACCCGCGCCAGTTCGACCCGCTCGACCTTGAGCTCGATCTTGCCGCGCGTGACGCGCGAGACGTCGAGCAGGTCGTCCACCAGCCGCACCAGGTGGTCCACCTGGCGCTGGATGATCTCGCGCTCGCGCCCGTGCGCGCCATCGTCCCGCATGCGCATCAGCTGCAGCGCGGTGACGATCGGCGACAGGGGATTTCTCAGTTCGTGGCCCAGCATGGCCAGGAACTCGTCCTTGGCCCGGCTGGCCGCGCTCAAGTCCACCAGCAACTGCTCGCGGTCGCAGTGGGCGCGCTCGATCGCCTGGCGGCTGCGCACGTGCTCCGTCACCTCGACCGCGACCACGATCACGCCGTCCGGCCGGCCATCGCCCCCCGCCAGCGGCTCCAGGCTGAACTTGAAATAGCGCTCGTCAGGCTGGCCCTGGGGATCGAGGCGGATGAGGGCCAGCTCTTGCGCATGATACGGTTCACCGGTGGCGAACACGCGCGCGATGTGCTCGGCCACGCCGCTGCCGGCCAGGCGCGGAAAGGCCTCCACGAAGGTGAGGCCGACCAGCTCGTCGCAGTCGACCAGTTCGCGATAGCGCCGGTTGGCCAGCTGAAAGCGCAGCTCGGGGCCCATCAGCAAGGCCGCGGCGACGGGGGCGTTGAGCAGCATCGCATTGCGCTGGGCCAGCGCCACGTCGCGCTCGTGCCGCGCGGTCGCGTCGCGCGTGAAGCAGCGGGTGTAACGCAGCTGGCCGTTCTCGAAATGCCCGTTCGAGTGGATCAGCACGTGCTTGATCGCGCCATCCTTGCAGCGCAGCCGCGCCGGCTGGTCATACAGCGTCCCGCCCGACAGCAGGGTCGCCAGCATGTAATCGATCGTGGCCGGATCGTCGTGGAATTCGGCGATGTGGCGGCCGACGTATTCGTCCCACGCATAGCCCAGCAGCTGCAGTTCGGCGCGGTTGGCCCACAGGATGGTGCCGTCCGGGCCGACCCGGTGCAGGCCTTCGACGGCGTTTTCCACGAAGTCGGCCAGTTCGGCGTACGATGCGGCGGGCAGGCAAACGCCGTTATCGACGCTACCCGCGAGTAGCGGTTTGTCAGTGTTCATGGACTTGGAAAGGAGACAGGGCAGCGTCAGGAGCGACACGGCGCGCGGTGCAGGAGCGTGCCCAGTGCAACAGATTGTTGCCCATTATCATGCTCCATCTTACATTTATGTAACAGTTGCAGGCATGACGAGCGGTTGAAAAACGCGCTACACTGTCCGGCTTGTTTTCGGACGTCTAAGTCCGCTGATCGTTACCGTCCTACATCACCATGCCACGAATTATTTCCGCGAACCTGAACGGCATCCGTTCCGCCCACAAGAAGGGTTTCTTCGAGTGGCTCGCCACGCAGGATGCCGACTACATCTGCGTCCAGGAGCTCAAGGCCCAGGAGGCCGACATGACCGAAGACTTCCTGCGCCCTCACGGCTACCACGGCCACTTCCACTACGCCGAGAAGAAGGGCTATTCGGGCACCGGCATCTACAGCCGCACCGCCCCGGACAAGCACCGCATCGGCTTCGGCTGCGTCGAATTCGACGCCGAAGGCCGCTATACGCGCTGCGATTTCGGCGACCTGACCGTGATCTCGCTGTACGCGCCGTCGGGCTCCTCGTCGCCCGAGCGCCAGCTGGCCAAGTTCCGCTTCATGGAAGTGTTCCTGCCGCACCTGCAGGAACTGCAGGCCGAGGGCCGCGAAATCGTGATCTGCGGCGACTGGAACATCGCCCACAAGGAGATCGACCTCAAGAACTGGAAGGGCAACCTGAAGAACTCAGGCTTCCTGCCCGAGGAACGCGCCTGGATGACGCGCATATTCGATGACCTGGGCCTGGTCGACGTGCACCGCGGCCTGGACCCGCGCCCCGAGCAGTACACCTGGTGGAGCAACCGCGGCCAGGCCTATGCCAAGAACGTGGGCTGGCGCATCGACTACCACGTCGCCACCCCGGGCATCGCCCGGTGCGCCAAGACCGTGTCGGTCTACAGGGACGTCAAGTTCTCGGACCACGCTCCCTTGATCATCGACTACGCACGCTAGTCAGGGCCAATCCAGGCTGAATGCGCTGCTGAAGCTGCGGGGCTGGCCGCTCAAGGGGTCGTCAAAGGCGATCGAACGCGCCAGCAGCTGCAGCGGCGCGCCGAAATCGTCGCCCTTGCACGGCAGCGCCACCGGATAGAAGACGTCGTTCACGATCGGCGCGCCGAGCCGCGACAGGTGCAGCCGCAGCTGGTGCTTGCGGCCCGTGTGCGGATGCAGGCGATAACGCGCGAGAATCCCGCGCTGTTCGATCAGCTCGATCAGCGTCTCCGAATTCGGCTCGCCCTCCACCTCTTCGCTGACGAAAAACTGCTGCGCATCCTGCATGCGGCTGCGGTAGGTAAAGGGGAACGTGCGTCCCGCCATCATCGGCGCCAGCGCCTCGTAGGTCTTGCTCACCACCCGCTTCTGGAACATCGACTGATACGCTCCGCGCGATGCGGGATTGTGCGAGAAGATCACCACGCCCGCGGTCTCGCGATCGAGCCGGTGGATCGGCACCAGGTGCGGCAGATCGGTCGCCCGCTTCAGGCGCACCAGCAGCGTCTCTTTCAAAAAGCGCCCGGTCGGGATGGTCGGCAGGAAGTGCGGCTTGTCGGCCACCAGGATGTGCTCGTCCCGGAACAGCACGTTCTCACGAAACGGGATCGGCGTCTCGGCCTGTTCCAGCTCGCGGTAATACCAGATGCGCATGCCCTGGCGCACGTGGCTGTCGGCGGCCAAGGGCTCGCCCCTGGCGTCGACGATCTCGCCGCGGTCCAGGCGCGCGGCCCAGGCCTCGCGGCTCACGTCTGGAAACCGCTCGGCGAGAAAACGCAGCATGCCGCCGGCGCGCGTCTCGGTCAGCCACAGGTAGCTGGGCGAGACGCCGTCGCGGATCGGCAGCGGCACATGGGCATTGGCCTCGGCCTGCCGCCCCTTGACGGCTACACGGCCCATCGCCGCCTCACTCAATGCCCCGTCACTTCAGGGCGGCGCTCTGGTAGGCCGGCAGCCTGGCGACGCTGGTGTTCTTGGCGCGCGCATACAGCGGCAGCAGCACGTTCATGTGCGCTTCCATGTCCTTGATGCGGGTCTCGCCGCCCGGGTGGGTCGAGAGGATCTCGAGCGGCGCGCTCTGGTTCAGCGCCGCCATCTTGCGCCACAGCGCGATGCCGGCGCGCGGGTCGTAGCCGGCGCGCGACGAGATGTCCAGGCCCACCAGGTCGGCCTCGCGCTCTTCGTCGCGCGAGAACTTCAGCACCAGGAACTGGCCGGCATAGTTGGCCGCGGTGCCGGTGATGTTGGGATCGACCCCGAAAATCCCCGACAGCAGCGCGCCGCCGACGCGGGCGCCGAGTGCGGTGACGTTGGTCTTGGCCAGGCGCTCGCGCCCATGCTCGCGCAGCGCATGCGCGATCTCATGGCCCATCACGGCCGCCACCTCGTCGTCGTTCAGGTTCAGCTGCTCGATGATGCCGGTGTAGAAGCCGATGCGACCGCCCGGCATGCAGAAGGCGTTCACCTGATTCGACTTGAACAGGTTGACCTGCCACTCCCACTTGCTCGCGGCCGGATTCCAGCGCGTGGTCTGCGGAATGATGCGCTGGGCGATGGCGCGCAGGCGCTTGAGCTGCGGATCGTTTTCCGAGGCCAGCACGCCCTTCTGCCTGGCCTCGCCGATCATTTCCGTGTACTGCTGGCGCGCGGCCTCGTTGACCTGTTCTTCCGGCGCCAGCACGCGCATGCGCGACAGCGGCTTGACCGCGATGCCGTCCTGGACCACCGGGCTATTGTCCTGGGCAAGGCCCAGGCTGGTGGCGCTCATCAAGGTGAGGCAAAGGGCAAGGCGTTTCAGTTTTATCATCTCGGCACCGACAGGCTGTTGTTAGCAGCGCTATCCTCTCAGGAATTATTCAAAATGGGCAACACGCCCACACGGATTGGCGAGGATCATCGCGTATCCGCCCCGTTCGCTCAAGCCGCGAACGCACATAAGGCGTATCACGGCGCCGTTAATTTCTTGCGTAGACGAAACACTGCCAGGCTGCCGCGCAGGTTGGGCAGGAAGCGAACGACCTCGCCATCGGCCAGCGCCACGCATTCCAGCACTTCGAGGCCGCACGACACTGCCAGTTCCTGAAAATCGTAAATCGTGGCATACCGCACGTTGGGCGTGTCATACCATTTATAGGGTAGCGAGCGCGACATCGGCATGCGGCCCTTGAGCAGCGCCAGGCGGTGCGGCCAGTGGGCGAAGTTGGGGAAAGACACGATCGCCTCGCTGCCTACCCGCACGATGTCGCGCAGCAGCCGTTCAACGTGCTGCATCATCTGCAGCGAATTCAGGCACAGCACGGTGTCGAAGGTGTTATCGCCAAACAGCCCCAAGCCCTTTTCCATGTCGTGCTGGATCACGTTGATGCCGCGCGCGGTGCTTTCCAGCACCTTGTCGTCGGCGATCTCGATGCCGTAGCCGGTGCAGCGCTTGCCCGACTCCAGGTAGCGCAGCATGGCGCCGTCGCCGCAGCCGACGTCCAGCACGTGGGCGCCGTCGCCCACCCAGTGGGCGATGAAGGCCAGGTCGGGCCGCAGCGTGTTCAGGTCGGTGAAATTCATGCGGCCTCCTGCGTGGACTGCAGTTCGCCGGCGATGCGGTCGTAATAGGCGCGCACCACGTTCATGTAGCGCGCGTCTTCCAGCAGGAAGGCGTCGTGGCCGTGCGGCGCGTCGACCTCGGCATAGCTCACGCGGCGCCGGTTCGACACCAGGGCCTCGACGATCTCGCGGCTGCGCTCGGGCGAGAAGCGCCAGTCGGTGCTGAACGAGGCGACCAGGAACTGGGCCTGCGTTCCGGCCAGCGCCTTCGTCAGGTCGCCGCCATGCGCGCGCGCCGGGTCGAAATAGTCGAGCGCCTTGGTAATCAGGAGATAGGTGTTGGCGTCGAAGTATTCCGAAAACTTGTCGCCCTGGTAGCGCAGATAGGATTCGATTTCGAAGTCGATGCCGAAGTCGAAGTTGTAGTCGTTGGTCTGGGCCGCGTTGCGCAGCTTGCGCCCGAATTTTTCCGCCATGTCGTCGTTCGACAGATAGGTGATGTGGCCGATCATGCGCGCCACTTTCAGGCCGTTCTTCGGCACCACGCCGTGCTCGTAGAAGTCGCCGCCGCGGTAGTCGGGATCGGTCAGGATCGCCTGGCGCGCGACGTCGTTGAAGGCGATGTTCTGGGCCGACAGCTTGGGCGTCGAGGCGATCACGATGCAGTGGCGCAGGCGCTCGGGGAACAGGATGCTCCACGACAGGGCCTGCATGCCGCCCAGCGAACCGCCCATCACGGCGGCGAATTGCTCGATGCCGAGGCGGTCGGCCAGGCGCGCCTGGGCCGCCACCCAGTCCTCCACCGTCACCAGGGGGAAGGCGGCGCCATACGGCTTGCCGGTGGCGGGATTGACGTGCATCGGACCGGTCGAGCCGAAGCAGGAGCCGAGGTTGTTGATGCCGATGACGAAGAAGCGGTCGGTGTCGACCGGCTTGCCCGGCCCCACCATATTGTCCCACCAGCCGGCGCTCTTCGGCGTCGCGTAGTGGCCGGCCACGTGGTGCGAGGCGTTCAGCGCGTGGCAGATCAGCACCGCGTTCGACTTGTCGGCGTTGAGCGTGCCATAGGTTTCATACATCAGCGTGTAGTCGCCGAGCTGGGCGCCGCTTTGCAACAGCAAAGGCTCGGCGAAATGCATTGCCTGTGGTGTGACTATTCCAAGAGATCCCATGGAGGTATTCAAAAGTGTTGGGTAATGCGGTGGTGATGCTGGCGACGGCCGGGACCGAACCGTCGCCACAACGTCAGAGGGCTTGCAGCTGCTCGACCGCGCTGGCGATCTCGCCCGGCTCCATCGCGCGCAGGATGCGCCGGGTACGGGTGGTGACCGCGCCCAGGTCGGTATTCAGTATTTCTTGTTTCACCGCCAGCAGCTGCGCCGGATGCATCGAGAACTCGCGCAAGCCCATGCCCAGCAACAGGCGGGTGAGCTTGACGTCGCCGGCCATTTCGCCGCATACGGCCACGTCCAGGCCGGCCTTGTGGCCGGTGGCGATGGTCGAGGCGATCAGCTGCAACACGGCCGGGTGCAGCGGATTATACAGGTGCGCCACCTCGTAATCGACCCGGTCGATCGCCAGCAGATACTGGATCAGGTCGTTGGTGCCGATCGACAGGAAATCCATGCGCCGCACGAACAGCGGCAGCGCCAGCGCCGCGGCCGGGATCTCGATCATGGCGCCGACCTCGATGCCCTCGTCGAATTTGATGCCCTCGGCGCGCAGCTGGGACTTGGCCTGCTCGATCATGTTCAGGGTCTGGTCGATCTCGAAGGCATGCGCCAGCATCGGGATCAGGATCCTCACCTTGCCGAAGCTCGAGGCGCGCAGGATGGCCCGCAATTGGGTCAGGAACATCTGCGGCTCGGCCAGGCAGTAGCGGATCGCGCGCAGGCCCAGCGCCGGATTGAGCGCGGTCTGGTCGGTCTGGTCGAGCGGCTTGTCGGCGCCGACGTCGAGCGTGCGGATCGTCACCGGGCGGCCCTTCATCGCCAGCACCGCCTTGCGGTACTGCTCGAACTGTTCGTCCTCGCCCGGAATCCGCAGGCCCTGCGGGCCGCGGCCCATGAACAGGAATTCGGAGCGGAACAGGCCGACGCCGTTGGCGCCCGCTTCGAGCGCAGCCGGACAATCGTCGGGCAGCTCGATATTGGCCAGCAGCGTGATGGCGGTGCCGTCCCGGGTGACGGCCGGGGTCTTCTTGAGCTTGAGCAGGCGTTTGCGCGCCTTGGCCAGCGCCGTCTGGCGCTCGCGGTACTGCTCCAGCACCAGCTGGCTCGGATTGCAGATCACCACGCCGGCGTCGCCGTCGACGATCACCCAGTCGTCCTGCTCGACCAGGCGCGACGCCTGGTCCATGCCCACCACGGCCGGGATGTCGAGGCTGCGCGCGACGATCGCGGTGTGCGAGTTCTGGCCGCCGACGTCGGTGACGAAGCCGATGAAGGTGCGCGGTCCGCCGTCGCGGTCGCGGAAGGCCAGCATGTCGGCCGGCGAAATGTCGTGGGCCACCACGATCATCTGCGGCGGCGGCTGGTCTTCGTCGATCGCGATCGGCGGCACGTTCAGCGCGGTGCCGGTCAGGACCTTCAATACCCGCTCGGCCACCTGCTGGATGTCGTACTTGCGCTCGCGCAGGTATTCGTCCTCGATCTCGTCGAACTGGGCCGACAGGTCGTCGATCTGGGTCACCAGCGCCCATTCGGCGTTGTAGTGGCGCGCGCGGATGATGTCGAGCGGCGCTTCCGACACCATCGGATCGGACAGGATCAGGGCGTGGACGTCGATGAAGGCGCCCAGCTCGGTGGGGGCGTCCTTGGGCAGGTCGGTCCACAGTTCCTGCAGGTTGCGGTGCACGGCGGCGATCGCGTTTTGCAGGCGGCGCACTTCGTTTTCCACCTGGTCGTCGGCGACCAGGTAGTGCTTGACGTCGAGCGCGGCCGGGGTGAGCAGGTGGGCGCGGCCGATCGCGATCCCGCGCGAGACCGGAATGCCATGGAGAAGGAAGGAGGCCATGCTGACGTCTCCTGAGCGAGGTGCCGCTTCACGCGGCATTACTCGCCTTCGCCGAACTTGTCGTTGACCAGGGCGGACAGGGCCGCGACCGCGGCTTCCTCGTCCTTGCCGTCGGCTTCCAGGGTCACCTTGGCGCCCTGGCCGGCGGCCAGCATCATGACGCCCATGATCGACTTGGCATTGATGCGGCGTCCGTTGCGGGTGAGCCAGACGTCGCTCTGGTATTTCGCGGCCAGCTGTGTGAATTTGGCGGATGCGCGGGCATGCAGGCCCAGCTTGTTGATGATCTCGAGTTCTTGTTGAATCATATTCGCTTTATCGTTGGTCTTGTCGAATCGCGCCGCTGGCGCGCGCAGCTGGCCTGCCGCCTGCCCTACCCCACCCGGATCCGGTTATCCACCCGCACCGCGCCGTTCTGGGCGCCCGCCAGCGCCATCTCGACCACGACGTCGAGCGTGTCGCGCCGATACGTGATCGCACGCAGCAGCATCGGCAGGCTGATCCCGGCGATGACTTCCACGTGGCCGGCGTCGGCCAGCGAGTTGCAGCAATTGGACGGCGTGCCGCCCTTGACGTCGGTGATCACCAGCACGCCGTCGCCTTCGTCGAGGCGCGCGATCGCCTCCCGGGCCAGGCTGTTGACCTCGCCGATATCCTGGTCGGCGGCCACGTCGATCGCCTCGAAGCGCTCGGTCGGGCCGCGGAACACGTGCGCCACTGCCGCGATGAATGCCTGGCCCAGCGGCGCGTGGGTCAGGAGCAGGATGCCTACCATGATGTCAGTCGCTTACCTTTTGTTCGACCGCGTCGATGAACATCGCGGCCACGTCGAATCCGGTCTGATCGTGGATCTCCTGGAAACAGGTCGGGCTGGTCACGTTGACTTCGGTGAGGAAGTCGCCGATCACGTCTAATCCTACCAGCAACAGGCCACGCTCGGCCAGCACCGGGCCCACGGCTTCGGCGATCTCACGCTCGCGCGGGCTGATCGGCTGGGCCACGCCCAGGCCGCCGGCGGCCAGGTTGCCGCGCACTTCGCCGCCTTGCGGAATGCGCGCCAGCACGAAGGGCACCGGCTTGCCGCCGATGACCAGCACACGCTTGTCGCCCTTCTCGATGGCCGGGATGAACTTCTGGGCCATGATGGTGTTGCGGCCGTTGTCGGTGAGGGTCTCGATGATTGCCCCCAGGTTCAGGCCATCGCTCTTCACGCGGAAGATGCCGGCGCCGCCCATGCCGTCCAGCGGCTTGAAGATGACGTCGCCATGCTTGACATGGAAGGCGCGCAGGCGCGCCGCATCCGAGGTGACCATGGTCGGCGAAGTGTGTTCGCTAAACTTGCCGATGGCCAATTTCTCATTGTGGTCGCGGATCGCGCGCGGGCTGTTGATCACGCGCGCGCCCTGGCGCTCGGCCAGTTCCAGCAGATAGGTGCCGTATACGTATTCCATGTCGAACGGCGGATCCTTGCGCTCGATGATGGCGTCGAATTCTCCGAGGTTCACATCCTCGGCCGGGTCAAGGCGGTACCACGCGTCCTGGTCTCCGGTGAGATGGATCCGCGCCACGCGCGCACTGACCACGCCTTCTTCGAGCAGCATGTCGCGCTGCTCGAAGTGGTAGACGGCATGGCCGCGCCGCGCTGCCTCGCGCATCATGGCGAAGGTCGAATCCTTGTAAATCTTGAATCCGGACAGAGGGTCGGCAAGAAAGGCGATTTTCATGGGGCTTCCATTCGGGGTAATGCCCTGATTTTAGCCCGAATTACGGAAACTCGCGGCCGATGCCCCAGGCCGGCCCCATCCATTCATATTTGACGGGCGTTGCGGCAATCTGCCCGGTTTTGACGCCACGCGACTGAGGCACATCAAACTTCTCGCTACGATCACGGGTGAGCATGAATAGTATGGATACCCAACCAAGCCAACAGGCCGAGCAGGAGCGTATCGAAGATGTCTACCGCAACTGGCATGGGGGCGCCCCGCTGGCGCGCTATGCCTGGCACCGGCCCGAGATCCTGCAGCAGGTGGCGGCGCGTTCGCGCGGCTTTGCAGACTTGCTCTCCAGCACGGTCGGCGCAGATTTGTCTGATGTGCAAGTGCTGGATGTCGGCTGCGGCACCGGCAGTTTCCTGCGCCAGATGATCGACTGGGGCGCCACGCCGGCCAGGCTCACCGGCACCGAGCTGCAAAAAGACCGGCTCGACCATGCGCGGCGGCGCACTGCCCACGGCGTGCGCTGGCACCTGGGCACGCTCGACGCGCTGCCGCAGGCCAGCTACGACCTCATCACGGCGCAGACGGTGTTTTCCTCGGTACTCGATCCCGTCCTGCGGCGCGAGCTGGCGGCCCAGATGTGGCGCATGCTGCGCCCGGGCGGCTGGTGCCTCGTGTTCGATTTCCGCTATGACAACCCAAGCAACCGCAACGTGCGCAAGGTCACCCGCGCCGAGCTCCAAGACTGGTGGCCGGGCAGCGAGCAGCGCTACCGCAGCATGGTGCTGGCGCCGCCGCTCCACCGTGTGCTGGCCGCCGCGCCGTATGTCGTGTCCGAACTGCTGACGGCGCTGGTGCCGGTGCTGCGCTCGCACTTCATGTATGCCGTCAGAAAGTCCGACTGACGCTACTGCCCGCATCGATGGCGGCACCCGGCCGCCACCGAGGGCAATTAATAGACTTCCGGATTCGGATCCGTGCGTTCCATTTCCAGCGACGCCGCCAGCATGCCCAGCCGCGCCACCACGCCATACACATAGAAACGGTTCGGCGCCGCCGTGCCCGGCTTGGCCTTCAGGTCCGGCACCGCATGCTGCTGGGCGAAGGCCAGCGGCACGTATTGCGAACCCGGCGAATTCAGGTTCTGGTCAATGCCGCGCTCGGCATGCACGCGATAGAAACCGCCCACCACGTAGCGGTCGATCATGTACACCACCGGCTCGGCCACGGCGTCGTCGATCGACTCGAAGGTCGGCACGCCTTCCTGGATGATCAGGTCGGTCACTGCCACGCCATCCTTGATCACCGACATGCGCGCGCGCTGGGCCGGCGTCAGGTCGCGCACCTCGCTGGCATCCTTGATCGTCATCACGCCCATGCCATAGGTGCCGGCATCGGGCTTCAGGATCACGAAGGGCTTGCGCTCCTTCATGCCATATTCCTTGTATTTCTTCTTGATCTTCGAGAACAGCGCCGCGACGTTGTCGGCCAGCTCCTCGGTGCCGACGTTCTCGCGCAGGTCGACTTCACCGCACTTGCTGTGCAGCGGATTGACCAGCCAGGGATCGATGTCGATCAGCTTGCCGAACTTCTTGGCGACCTCGTCGAACGCCTTCAGGTGGTTGCTCTTGCGGCGCAGCGCCCAGCCGGCGTGCAGCGGCGGCAGCAGCGACTGCTCGTGCACATTCTCGAGGATGGCCGGAATGCCGCCCGACAGATCGTTGTTGAGCAGGATGGTGCAAGGATCGAAGTCGGCCAGGCCGACGCGGCGCCCGTTGGGCGAGCGCACCAGCGGCTCGATCACCAGCATATTGCCGTCAGGCAGGGCCAACGGCGTCGGTTCGGTGACGTCCGGCGAGAACGACCCCAGGCGCACGTGCAGGCCGGTCTGGCGGAAGATCTGCATCAGGCGCGCCACGTTCTGCAGGTACATTGGATTGCGCGTACGCGTCTCGGGCACCAGGATCAGGTTGCGCGCGTCCGGGCAATACTTGTCGATCGCGGCCATGGCGGCTTGCACCGCCAGCGGCAGCATCTCGGTCGGCAGGTTGTTGAAGCCGCCCGGGAACAGGTTGGTATCGACCGGCGCCAGCTTGTAACCGGCGTTGCGCAGGTCGACCGAGCAATAGAACGGCGGCGTGTGCTCCTGCCACTCGAGCCGGAACCAGCGCTCGATGGCGGGGGTGGCTTCGAGGATTTTCTTTTCCAGATCGAGCAGAGGACCGGTCTGGGCGGTGGCGAGGTGCGGAACCATGTATGCGGATTTCCCTGTTATGCGCGACTTCTTGCGCCGTTTGTTATTTGTTAAGCTGGATATGACATATGGGGTGCGCCTGTTCTTTTTAAAGAGGTGTTATCAAGAACACAAAAAGGCGCCCGAAGGCGCCTTTCTGACCGATATCCGGGGATATCAGTAACGGTACGCCGATTCGCCGTGGCTGGTGATATCCAGGCCTTCGCGTTCTTCGTCTTCAGGCACACGCAGACCGATCACGATGTCGACCAGCTTGAAAGCGATGAAGGCGACGATGGCCGACCAGGCGACGGTCACGACCACGCCGTGCGCCTGCACCAGCACCTGGCTGCCGATCGAATAGCTGGTGTTCATGGCATTGGTGGTGTAATCCCACACGCCCTGGCCGCCCAGCGACGGCGCCGCGAACACGCCGGTCAGCAGCGCACCCAGGATGCCGCCCACACCGTGCACGCCGAACACGTCGAGCGAATCGTCGGCGCCCAGCATGCGCTTCAGGCCGGTCACGCCCCACAGGCAGATGATACCAGCCAGCAGGCCCATGACCAAGGCGCCCATCGGCCCCACGAAACCGGCGCCCGGGGTGATCGCCACCAGGCCCGAGATGGCGCCCGAGGCGGCGCCCAGCATCGATGGCTTGCGCTTGAAGATCCATTCGCCGGCCGCCCACGCGACGGTGGCGGCGGCGGTCGCCAGCAGGGTGTTGATGAAGGCCAGCGCCGCGACGTCGCCCGCTTCGAGCGCCGAACCGGCGTTGAAGCCGAACCAGCCGACCCACAGCAGCGAGGCGCCGACCATGGTCATGGGCAGCGAGTGCGGAGCCATCGATTCCTTGCCGTAGCCGATGCGCTTGCCGATCACGTAGGCGCCGACCAGGCCGGCAACGGCGGAATTGATGTGCACCACGGTGCCGCCCGCGAAGTCGAGCGCGCCCTGTTGCCACAGGTAGCCGGCGCCGGCGGTGACGGTGGCCAGCGAGGCGGCATCGGTGATCGCGTCCGGACCGGCCCAGAACCAGACCATGTGCGCCATCGGCAGGTAAGCGAAGGTGAACCAGATCACTACGAAAGCCAGCACCGCCGCGAAGCGCGCGCGCTCGGCGAAGGAACCGACGATCAGCGCGCAGGTGATGGCGGCAAAGGTGCCCTGGAAGGCGACGAAGATGAACTCCGGGATCATCACTTCCTTGGTGAAGGTGGCGCCCATCGAGAACGTGCCGGCAACCGGATCCCAGATGCCTTGCAGGAAGGCGCGGTCGAAGCCGCCGATGAACGCGTTACCAGAGGTAAAGGCAAGCGAGTAGCCGTACAGGCACCACAGCACGATGATCAGCGAAAACACCACCATGACCTGCATCAGGACCGACAACATGTTCTTGGCGCGCACCATGCCGCCGTAGAACAGCGCCAGGCCCGGGATCACCATCATGACCACCAGCAGCGTGGCGACGAACATCCAGGCGGTATCCCCCTTGTTGATCGAAGGCGCCGCCATGGCCGGGAGCGCCAGGCCCAGGCCCAGCATGGCGGTCAGGATTTTTGTAGTTATCTGCTTCATGAAAACTTCCTTCTTACAATGCGTCGTTGCCGGTCTCGCCGGTGCGGATACGGATGACCTGGTTCAGGTCGGCCACGAAGATCTTGCCGTCACCGATCTTGCCAGTGCGGGCGGCGCCCTGGATCGCGTCGATCACCTGGTCGACGACAGCATCGTCGACGGCGGCTTCGATCTTGATCTTGGGCAGGAAGTCGACGACGTACTCGGCGCCACGGTACAACTCGGTGTGACCCTTCTGGCGACCGAAACCCTTCACTTCGGTCACGGTCATGCCTTGCACGTTGATTTCCGACAGCGCTTCACGCACCTCGTCGAGCTTGAAGGGCTTGATGATGGCGGTAATCATTTTCATGGTATTGCCTCTTTTGCTATCAAAAAGTTTTTGACACGGACAGCACGGCGGCTGACTTGCCCAGATTCTTGCCTTCCGGACTCAGATAAGCGTCGGTATTCGCCTTGTGCCAGGCCAGGGCCACGGTGGCGACCCCGAAGTCCTTCGTCACGCCGATCTTGTAATCGGTGTACGACGCCGGGCTATTGTTTTTCACGCGCTGGCGGCCAACGTGCAGGTTCAGCAGGAAGCCGTTGCCGACGTCGATGTCGGCGCCCACGTCCAGGTACCCGCTGCGCTTGCTGTCGGTGGTGCCGAACAGATTGGTCGTCGAGTGCGAATACTTGATATACGCCGGCCCGAAGCCGAGCTTGCCGTAGATTTCAAACGTATTTGCGTTCGGATCCAGGCTGTTATCCGGATACCAGTAATACAGGCCGCCGACGTCGTAGCTGACCTCGTTGGTCAACTGGCCACGCTTGCCGGCATACACATCCCATTCAATATTGCCGTCGCCACCCAGATCCTTCGTCCACTTGATAGTGGAGAGCCAGGTGCCTACGTAAAAGCCGGATGGGCCGTGTACGTAGTCGACGCCGCCGGACAGGGCGGGGTCGGAATCGGTTTGCGACAGGCCGCGGTAACGGTAGTCGCTGGTGAGGCCCACGTTGTAGCTCACCTGATGTTCGGCGGGTTGTTCCTGTGCCATGGCCGGGATGCTGGTGAAAGCCAGAATCGCCAGGCTGATTGCGTTGATTTTTGCATTGCACTTCATGACAAACCCCCTTGGACAGTTACTGCGTTTAGAATCCTTGTTCGTGCTTTATCTCCCCCTTCATTTAGCAGGATGTGTGCCAGCGCATAAAGCGGTGAAAATGGCCTTGTTTTTTTGGTAAACGCACCACAGATACGACTTGCTTTAACACAACCGAGCGCGAACGGCGTCCGCCGTGTTGCGTGACGCACCAAAACAGGCTGACTTGCACCACCTTGGTGCATGCAGCCCGGCAGAAAGGGATACGGACATGAACAACAGCAACTTCTTCAGCGACTTGCAGGGCAAGATCAACCAGGCACTCGAAAGTGGGCCGGCCAAGGACATCGAGCGCAACGTCAAGGCGGCGATGACCTCGGGCTTCGCCAAGCTCGACCTGGTCACGCGAGAGGAATTCGACATCCAGGCCCAGGTGCTGGCCAAGACCCGCACCAAGCTGGAGGCGCTCGAGCTGCGCGTGATCGAGCTGGAAGCCCGCCTGGCGTCCGGCGCCTCGGCATCGACCGCGTCGGCCACCCCGCGGCCTGGCGCGGCGCCGTCGGCCACCGCACCGTTCCCGGCCCAGCCCGAAGATCCGACCATCGTGCTGCCGCCGCACCTGGACAAATCGGGCGATACGCCGATCAACAAACCCTAATGGCGGGTGCATTCATGGACAGGGCAACCGACATGAATGCACCAGAATCGCCAGCCGGCACCCTGCCCGCGCAGGAAGTGTCGCTGGACGTGCTGCGCGAAAAATACGCGCGCGGCGACGAGCGCACGATCGGGGACGTGCAGCGGCGCATCGCGCGCGCCCTGGCCGCCCTCGAGCCGGCAGCGCAGCGCGCCGACTGCGAGCGCCGTTACCTGCAAGCCCAGCAACAGGGCTTCGTTCCCGCCGGCCGCATCGCGTCCAACGCCGGCCTTGGCCTGTCGGCCACGCTCATCAACTGTTTCGTCCAGCCGGTCGGCGACTCGATCTCCGGCACCAGCGACGGCCTGCCCGGCATCTACACCGCGCTCAGCGAAGCCGCCGAGACGATGCGCCGCGGCGGCGGGGTCGGCTACGATTTTTCCGCGATCCGCCCGCTCGGCAGCAAGGTCGCCGGCACCGCCTCGCGCGCCTCCGGCCCGGTGTCGTACATGGAAGTGTTCGACGCCTCCTGCCGCACGGTCGAGTCAAGCGGCGCGCGGCGCGGCGCCCAGATGGGCGTGCTGCGGGTCGACCATCCCGACATCGAGCGCTTCATCGCGGCCAAGGACACCGGGCGCCTGACCAATTTCAATCTCTCGGTCGGCGTGACCGAGGCCTTCATGCGCGCGGTCGAGGCGGACGCGGCGTTCGCGCTGGTGCATGCGGCCGAGCCGGGCGACGAGATTCTCGCCGCCGGCGGCCACCGTCGCGAAGACGGCGCATGGATCTACCGCAGCCTGCGCGCGCGCGACCTGTGGGAGCGCATCATGGTGTCGACCTACGACCACGCCGAGCCGGGCGTGCTGTTCGTCGACCGCATGAACGCCGAGAACAACCTCTGGTACGCCGAAGAGCTGCGCGCCACCAATCCCTGCGGCGAGCAACCGCTGCCGCCGTATGGCTGCTGCGACCTCGGCTCGCTCAACCTCACCGCCTTCGTCGACGCGCCGTTCACCGTCGATGCGCGGCTGGACTTCGAGCGCCTGCGCGCGGTGGCCACCGTCGCGGTGCGCATGCTCGACCTGGTGCTGGACGCCACCGAATGGCCGCTGCCGCAGCAGGCCGAAGAGGCGCGCGCCAAGCGCCGCATCGGCCTGGGCTTTTTGGGCCTGGGCAGCGCGCTGGCGATGCTGGGCCTGCGCTACGATTCCGACGCAGGCCGGGCCATGGCGGCGCGCATCGCCACCGAGCTGCGCGACGCGGCCTACGCGGCCTCGATCGAACTGGCGCGCGAAAAGGGCGCCTTTCCGCTGTTCGACGCCGCCAAGTACCTGCGCGGGCAGTTCGCCCTCCGCCTGCCCGCGGCGCTGCGCGACGGCATTCGCGAGCACGGCATCCGCAACTCGCACCTGCTGTCGATCGCGCCGACCGGCACCATCTCGCTGGCCGTCGCCGACAATGCCTCGAACGGCATCGAGCCGCCCTATTCCTGGACCTACCGGCGCAGGAAGCGCACGGAGGACGGCGGCACGCGCAGCTACGAGGTGTGCGACCACGCCTGGCGCCTCTACCGCCAGTTGCATGGCGACGCTCCCTTGCCTCCAAGCTTCGTCACCGCGCTCGAGATGCGCGCGCTGGACCACCTGCGCATGGTGGAGGCGGTCCAGCCCTTCATCGACACCGCGATCTCCAAGACTGTCAACGTGCCCGAGGATTACCCCTATGACGACTTCCGCGACCTGTACCTGCAAGCCTGGCGCGCCGGCCTGAAAGGGCTGGCGACCTATCGCCCGAACCCGATACTGGGAAGCGTTCTGTCGGTCGCGCCAGCGACGGACGACGCATCGGTCGCGCCAGCGGCAGACGACGCGTCAGTCGCGCCAGCGACGGACGACGCCTCGGCCACGCCGGCGGCGGACGACGACCCGCTGCGCAGGCGCTTCGAGCACCGCCCGCTGGGCGAGCTGGAGTCGGTGACCTCGAAGATCGAATACTCGACCCACGAAGGCCGCAAGACGGTCTACCTGACGGTGAGTTTCCTGCGCGCCGAAGGAGCATGGGATGGCCGCCGGGTCACGATCGAGCGGCCCTTCGAGTTCTTCATGCCGGCCAACCAGCGCACCGGCGGGCACCAGTGGATCACGGCCTCGATGCGGCTCCTGTCGATGGTGGCACGCGCCGGCGGCCCGATCGCGCGCGCCCTGGCCGACATGCGCGAGGTGGTATGGGAAAAGGGGCCGGTGCGCTGCGGCCACATCGTGCGCGACGACGGCGTGCAGGTGCCGGTGTACCACGATTCCGAAGTCGCGGCGATCTCCTTCATGCTGCAGCGGATCCTGATCCGGCGCGGCTTCCTCGACGAGCAGGGCAACCAGGTGCCGGTGGACGCGCTCGCGCGCGGCCTCGAACGGCGCATGCAAGGCGCGGCGCCGGGGCCGCGCTTGCAGGCGGAGGCGCCGGCCGAACCGCTGCCCGTCCTGAACGGCGCGAAATGCCCGGAATGCGGCGCGCTGGCGCTGCGCAAGGTCGATGGCTGCTCGCGCTGCGCGTCGTGCCACTACGTCGGCGAGTGCGGCTGACCGGTGCTTTGAAAAGAGGCGTCCGCGGGGCCGGTTCGGGCATACTGGCGCGGCCGCAACCAACCCGATGCAACGATGAGTTATGACGCCCTCAAGCACCTCCACATGACCTTCGCCGTGTTGAGCGGCGCCCTGTTCCTCGTCCGCGGTCTGTGGATGCTGGCCGAATCGACACGCCTGGAGCAGCGCTGGGTGAAGATCGCGCCGCATGCGATCGACACCCTGCTGCTGGCCAGCGCCATCGGCCTGGCGGTATGGAGCAGCCAGTATCCGGGCCAATCGCCTTGGCTGACCGCCAAGCTGCTGGCCCTGGTCGCCTATATCGGCCTGGGCACGGTGGCGCTCAGGCGCGGCCGCACGCGCCAGGCGCGCGCCCTGGCCTTCGTCGCCGCGCTGGCCTGCTACACCTACATCCTGGCGGTGGCGGTCACCAGGAATCCGCTGCTCGCCGCGTGAGTTGCCTCGTGAGTCGCCTCGTGAGTCGCCATTCTCCGGTCAAGCGTCAGCGGCGCTTCAGCTGCGCCAGGTGCGCCGTCACCTGCTTCATCTCGCGCCGCGCGAGCGGCGGGACGCCCGCCAGCGCCGCCTGGTAGGCCGCGATCGCGCGCGGCCGGTCGCGGCGCGCTTCGTAGACTTCGCCCAGCGTCTTGTAGACATAGGGCTTGGGGGCGATCGCCGCCGCCCGCTCCAACTGCAGCGCGGCTTCGGCCAGCCGTCCCTGGGCTCGCGCAACCTGCGCCAGTCCGTAGGGTCCCTGCTCGCTGGACGGCAGCCGGCGGCTCAGTTCCTGGAACAGCCTGCGGCTCTGCGCATAGCGGCCGGCGCCGAGGTGGGCGCTCGCCAGGGTCAGCAGCAATTCGCGCTGGCTGCTCTGCACCAGTTCATACTGCGTCAGGTCGGCTGCCAGAATGTGCTGCTCGGCGTCGTCCAGCTTTCCTTCTTCGACAGCGGACATGGCGCGCATCAGGCGGGTCAGGTCGGGATCGAGGCGCCACGCTTCGGCAGCCAGTTCGCGCGCGCGCCCCTCGCTGCCCCCCAGGAAGAATGGCGCGTCGAGATAAAAGCGCATCAGCGTCACGCGGGCGCGGTAATTCATCGGATCGAAGCGGATCGCGCGCTCCAGGGTGTCGCGCGTGGCATGCGCATTGCGCACGAACGCAACCAGGCCGCCGGCGCGCGACTGCGCCAGCATGACGTTCCCCAGCGCTTCGGCGCAGACGCTGCTGTCCGGATTGGCCCGGACGCAGCGATCGGCTTCGGTGCGCGCCTGCGGCAAGTCGTCCGGCTCGCCCCGGGCGATGCGCAGGTCGACCGACGCGGCCAGCGCCGTCGCATCGGTGGCATTGCGCGCCAGCCTGGCCTCGATCGCGCTGTTCGCCTCTCCATAGCGCTTCTGGTGCATCAACCGCGCAATCGGGTCGGTTTGGGCGGCATCTGCGGCGCCATTCCATACGCCCAACAGCAACACCAGCACCCACCATGCCAAGCTCCTAGCCAGCATTGCACTCCTCTCGTCCCAACCCGGCCCTGTTTGTCGCGGCCAGTCCCGCTTCTGCGGTCAGATAATGTTGTTATTTAATATAGAACAAATCCTCACATGAAAGTTATGAACGAGTCAATGCAGCCGGGATACCCATGATCACAACGGTTACGGTCGGCCCCACATCGCAGGATGCGCAAGCTCAGCGGGATGGGCGTGCAGCGCGATACTTCGCCAGCTCGGCCCTGAGCCAGGCGGCGCTGGCGACGGGCGCATTGCCGCCGCAGCGGACCTGGTAGGGCTTACCGCTGAGGCTGCTTTCGCTGGCGGCGCGCGCGATGAAATCCTCGCTCGATGCGACCAGGTCGCGCTTGAGCAGGTAATCGTATTTACGCTGGAGATGGCTGGCCGCCTTTGCGGCTTCGTGCCAGCTGCCGTTGCGCTGGAAGCTGCAGCCGGAGGCGGTGAGGTAGCCGATCAGGTGGGCGATTTCCTGGCGTGCGGCGGGGGGCGGTTCGGCATGCGCGAACAGCGGCGAGATGATCAACAGGATTGCGGTGAGCCGTTTCATCGTGTGAGCAGGAGTGGCGATGGAGAGGAAGGTGCAGATGAAGGTGGAGATGAATGAGCGCCAGTATGCCGCCATCTCCGCATTCATGCGAGGTCGCGCCAATCGAACGGCGCATGCGGCGCGGATAGCGTGGCGGTAAGGCCATCGTTTCGGTCGTCGTGCACTGGATGTACCGCTTCGGGCCGAAGTCGTCGATCCCGCACGGGACCTTACAAATCGACGGCAATACCATCCAGTTCATCATCCCTTACGCGACCGGGCCGTTCCGCAATACCTGGCGCTACGATCCGGCCGCCGCGTCCTGGCAATGCGTGCTCGAATCCAGCCTGCCGGATGGAACGTGGAAGCACTTCGAGCACTATGACGTCACGCATGACCGAGGGTAAGTGAGGGCGAGTGAGCGCCAGGCCGCTGCAGCGGCCTGGGCGCCCTGCGTCATTCGACGCTGACCTCCTTGCGATTATCGCGCGACACGCGGTCGATCATCTTGTTGTAGGGATCGACGCCCACCTCGAACGGCTGCTCCTTCACCGTAACCGTCACCACCGGGTCGTCGCCGGAGAGCACGCGCTTTTCCAGGAGCAGCACTTTTTCGTCGGCTTCCTTGCCGCCCCTGGGACGGGCGAACACGCCGATCTCCACCGGCTCGTCGTAGGCGCGCGCGGTTTCCTTGCCCTTGCCGTCGGCTTCCCTCTTGGCCAGGTGCAGCGTCATCGTCACGTCCCACTGGCCGTCCGGGCGCTTCTTCGCCGAAGCCTGCGTCACGCGGTTATCGTAGAACACGATTTTCTCGAACATGTCCGAGATCAGGGCGTGCTTGTCGGCCGGCGCCTCCGCGCGGATGTAGTCGAGCAGCTCCTTCGAGGTGGTGAACGGCGACTCCTGGTAGCCCTTGTCTTCCAGGAAGCGCTTGAGCGCGCGGTTGAGCGCCTGTTCGCCGATCTCGTCGCGCAGGCGATAGAAGATCAGGCTGCCCTTGCGGTAGTGGATGTAGTCCTGGTTTTCCACGCGCATGAGCGGCAGCTCATCGATCGCCTCGCCGCCGCGCGAACGCAGGTAGCGATCGAGCTCGTAGCGCAGGAAGCGGCGCATCTGGTGGCGTCCGTACTCCTTCTCCATCACCATCAGCGCCGAGTACTGCGACAGCGATTCGATCAGCATGCTCGAGCCCTGCACGTTGGCGGCCGTGACCTGGTGGCCCCACCACTGGTGCGCCATCTCGTGGGCCGTCACGTAGAACACGTAGTCGATGTCTTCCTTGTCGCGCAGGTCGGCGATGAAGCCGATCGACTCCGAGAACGGGATCGTGTTGGCGAACGACTGGGCGAAGGACTGGTAGTTGGGGAACTCCAGGATGCGCACCTGCTTGTGCTGGTATGGCGTGAACTCGGTGGTGAAGTAGTCCAGCGACTTGCGGGTGGCCTCGATCATCCGGTCCACGTTATACCCGTGCTTGGCGTCGTGGTAGATCTCGATCGGGATCCCGTTCCAGTCGCCCTTCGTCACTTGCCAGCGCGCCGACAGGTAGGCGAAGAACGGCATCATCTTCTGGTCCATCTTGTAGTGGTAGTAGTTGCGGCCGTTCTCCTTCCACGACCGTTGCAGGTAGCCCGGCGCCAGCGCGATCTGGTCGCCGCTGGTCGACACCGTGGTCTCGAAGTCGATCCAGTCCGCGCCGCCGCCGAACATGGAGTTGGCGCGCGCCGCCTCGTCCTCGAGCCTGGCCATGCGCTCCGGCTCGCCCAGCCCACGCTTGCGGCGCTCGTTGCGGTCCCTCAGCTCGAAGTCGGCCTGGTAGCCGATCATCGGGAACAACTCATGGTTGTTGAAGAACGTGCCGTTCAGGTTGAAGGTGTCGGCCTTGCCAGAATTCGAGAAGCCCTGGCGGTGCGCGTCGACCGTGAAGTCGAGCGGCAGGCGCGCGCCCGGCGCCAGGGGTGCGGCCAGTTTCAGGATCCTGAAGCCCGATTCCGTGTCGTCCAGCACCACCTGGTGCGGCGGCAGCTTGCCCAGGGTGGTGACGACGTCGGGATTGAACTGCAGGCGCAGGGTATCGAGCGGCTGGCCGGTCTTGTTCTCCAGGACGTAGTTGCCCTTGACGGTCACGCGGCGCTGCTCCGGATAGATGTCGACCGCGGCGCGCACGTCGATGACCTTCGGATGCGGCAGGTCCTTGTACTGGCGGTAGTTCTTCTCGTACCTGGCCTGCTTGTCCATGCTCACGTTCTTGGCTTCGTAGCCGCCCAGGGTCACGGTGTGATGGAAGATCCAGCCCCCGACGAGGGCGAAGGCGATCGTGCACAGCGCCAGCCCCACGCCCGCGCCGCCTCTCAGGCGGCGGCCCGCTTCGCGCACCCGCGCACGCCACGCGACCGACAGGCCGCGCACCCAGAAGGCTTGGGCCACGATCAGCGCCGCCAGGCAGAACAGGGTCCAGTACAGCGCGAACCAGGCCCAGCCCGTGACGAAATGGCCGAAGCCGTTCATGTCCGAATACGGCGTCTCGGGCAGCAGCGCGATGTTGTACAGGTTGTGATCGAAGTGCATCACCGACAGGACGATCTGCGCGATCAACAGGACGATCACCAGCAGGTAGCCGATGAACTTATTGTTGGTGACGACCTGCAGCACGATGGCGATCAGCGCCATCAGGACGAACGGCAGGCCGGCCATGAACACGCCCTGGACGTACACCCCGAATTCGACCGGCGCCCCGCCGCGCAGCAGCTGGATCGCGATCGCGGTCAGGATGCCGGCGAACAGGAAGACGAGCACCACGCCCACCAGCGCCAGGCTCTTGGCGACCAGCGGCGCCCAGTTCGGCATCGGCATGGCGTCGCTCACGTCGGCGATCCTGGCCTGGCGTTCCTTGAAGATCAATTCGCCCGCATAGAAGGTGACGATGATAATCAGGAGGAAGTTGAACGACCCTTTCAGCAGCTCGATCATCAGGTGGGTGCGCGGATAGACGTCGGTGCCGAACATCTCGTCCAGCACGCTCGCACTGCCGACCATGTTCAGCACGCCGAACAGCAGCAGGACGAGGAACGGCACGCTTCTGAACACCGCGACGGCGTCGAAGGCGAAGATGTGCCAGCACTGGATCCAGCGCGTGGCGCTCGTGAACTGCGGCGCGACGCGCGGCAACGCCACTTGCACCGGCGCGAAGGTAGGCAGTGCCTGCGCCTTGGCCTTGCCGAACAGGCGCTTGCCGGTGCCGGCGCGCTGCGGCTTGAACAGGGCCAGGGTCAGGCCGACCAGCACCAGCGCGACCGCGCTCCACAGCAGGCGGTTGGCCAGCATGTAACCCCGGACGTCGGGCAGGCCGGCATTCGATTCGGCGGTCGAGAAATAGCGCGTGGCGCGGCCAAGGGCGCGCAGGCCGAAGGGGTCGGCCAGAACGGCGATCCACTCGTTGTCGATGTTCGCGGTGAAGCTGCCGGCCACGATCCAGAGCACGAAGAACCCCATCACGCCGACGTACACCATCATGATCGAGCGCGTGGTGGCGGCCAGCAGCATCAGCAAGGCGCCGATGAAGAACAGGTTGGGCACGACCAGCACGCCCAGCGCCCACAGGTAGGCCGCGCCGGGGAAAGGACCGACGCGCTGGACGTCGACCCAGGGCATCAGGGGGCCGAGCATCATGCCGAGCACGATCATGGCGAAGATGAGCAGGCAGGCCACCAGGCCGGCGGCAAAGCGGCCGATCAGGTAGTCGTGCTTTTTCATCGGCGTGGCGAACAGCATGTCGGAAATGCCGACTTCGGCGTCGCGCAGCACGCCGCCGGCGATGAAGATGGTGACGACGAACATCGACATCAGGCTGAAGATGCCGAGCAGCTGCGCGACCACGGTCGGCGCGTTGCGGTTGACGTTGCCGATGCTGCCGCCGACCTGGATCGCATCGCTGGTGGTGGCGCCGAAGGCCAGCGCGCCGAAGATCAGCGCGCACACCCACAGCAAGGGCTGGCGCAGCTGGAAGTCCAGCTCGAACTTGAAGAATTCTCTCAGCATGCCGCGCTCCTCACGCCGTCACCGGCGCAACCTGGGCGGACGCCGCCTGGCCGGCCGCGCGGCTGGCGTTGCGGATCTGCAGGAAGTAGACGTCTTCCAGGTCCGGCTCGACGCTGACGAAACCGTCGTCCGGCTGCGACTCGGCATACACGTTGATCTGCGGCCGGCCCGCCACCAGGCGGGTGGACAGCACGTTGAAGCGCTCCTGGTATTCGGGCAGGGCTTCCTGGGTGACGGTGCGGCGCCACACGCGGCTTTTCAGGGTATCGATCGCGGCCTGCGGCTCGCCCTGCAGCAACACCGTGCCCCTGGCGATCATGGCCATGCGCGGGCACAGGTCGGTCACGTCCTCGACGATGTGGGTCGACAGGATGACCACCACCTGCTCGCCGATCTTGGCCAGCAGGTTCAGGAAGCGATTGCGCTCGTCGGGATCGAGGCCCGCGGTCGGTTCGTCGACGATGACCAGGCGCGGCGCGCCGAGCAGCGCCTGGGCGATGCCGAAGCGCTGGCGCATGCCGCCCGAATACGTGCCCAGGCCGCGCTTCCTCGCTTCCCACAGATTGGTCTGGTGCAGCAGGGCGTCGACGATCTCGCGGCGCTCGCCCTTGCCGGTCAGGCCTTTCAGGACGGCGAAGTGGTTCAGCAGCTTTTCCGCGCTGACCTTCGGATAGACCCCGAAGTCCTGCGGCAGGTAGCCGAGCTGACGGCGCAGGCTCTCCTTATCCTTCAGCACGTCGAGGCCGTGGAAGTGGATGCTGCCGCTGTCGGGATCCTGCAAGGTGGCGATGGTGCGCATCAGCGAGGACTTGCCGGCGCCGTTTGGACCGAGCAGGCCGAACATGCCGTTCGGGATTTCGAGGCTGACATTGTTGATGGCCTTTACGCCATTGGCATACGTCTTGTTGAGCTGCTTGATCGATAACATCGGCGGTCACTCCTGGGATGGTGATGATGGTGGTTCTTTCCTTGCAGACAATGTAGCGTTAATGGAATGCAATGTCTGTTTTTTGTGACAGATGGTCGATATCGGGGAATGGACGACGTTATCGGATGCTCGTGCAGACGTCATGCATATTAGACACGCAGGCCTGCGCATGCCTCGCGCATTGGACGTGGGCCGCTTGCGCTGACGCAGCTTCACGATTGGTCGATTGCAAATCAGGCATCGGCACCAATGCTAGAGTTTCAACGCGCGAAATTGCGCTGTCGGCGGCCGTGGATGTCCGCCATACGAAGCCGATCGCCAAGCCATGAGGGAACGATATGATCCGTATCAGTGGGACAGGAGTGAGCGGCAGCGACGACTTCACCGTAACAGGCTTCGTGACGCTGGTTGCCGACCCGGGGACCGGAATCCGCAAAGTCACGCTCCTCGACCGCTTCAACTTCACCGTGCTCTCGGCGATCTTCGAATGCCCCGATGAGGCAGAGATCCGCATCGAGCGGATCGAGCGCGAACGCCTGCCGTTCCGGCTCAGGGCCATGGATTGCCAGACAGGCGCAGAGTTCGAACTCCCCGAGCCAGTCTGGGGGATCGCGGCCGTGCCTGGACAGGAATCCTTCCCCCTTCCTGGCAGCGCCTTGCTTTGCCTGGACAACTCCGCCTGCGTCGAGGCCGAGTCGGAGGCGCAGCGCTCACGAAATCGCATTTCGGAGCTGTGCAGTAACGCGCGGGCGCTAAGAGATGAAGTCAATAATTTGCGTATGTGGGCAGCAATATTTCTGGTTTTATCAGTAGCCGCTGCCATTCTTGCGGTAGCGTCGGCGTTCATCCCTTTCATCGGGGGAGCGCTCGCCTTCGGATTTGCTGTTGCGGCAATTGTTTTTTTGGGCCTATCGGTAAGCTATTTTCGCCGGGCCGATGAAGCGGAGGGCAGATTACGTGCAGTCGAGAATGCGATCGCAGGCGCAAGAAGGGTGTTCGACGCCGCAGTCGACGACGTCCTGCGGACATGCTCAAGAGACTGCCGGACGGTGGATTTGAACGTGCCCGATTGCTGAGTGCGGAGCCAGGCAGGTAGCATGACACACCTGTCCGTTCTCAACGGACGGCTACGCATGCGCCTTACGATAGGGCCTTTCCAGCTTCATGCGGAAGGAATACGATGAGTCTTGCCGTCCTCAGAAGCCGTGCCCTGGCCGGCATGGAAGCGCCCGCCGTCAACGTCGAGGTGCACCTGGCCAACGGCCTGCCGGGCATCGCAAAGGTGCAACCGTAATAGAACTCGTCGGCAAAAGTGTCTGGTGTCGCGAAACCTGCTACGCATGCACTTTGGATAACGAGCAAAAAGTTTTCATTATGTAATGTACCGACGGTCACCGACGGTGTACACTTGTCAATCAACTGGTACGAGGCACTGATGGCTCATCTATATAATCGAAATGCGTTTGCTAGCGGATTCACCTTATCGTCACCTTTAGTGTCAACCTATTGTCAATTGTGCTGCATAGAGATGATGCTAATCCAGTACTTAAAAAACAATGGCACGCCGACACAGGGCACACATAATGTCCCAGTTTTACTTACCACCTTGGCGCTACGGCCAGAAATAGCCCCCTCCGATGTAGGAACCATAAATGGGTTGTCTGGCGGTTTGGCGACAAGATTATCAGCATTGAAACGTCAAGGTGTTAGTTCGCTAGGCCCAGTGAGACCGTCTTCATATCCAGATATCCGCTACGTTCGCCACAACAGCGATTTTCCTAATTATTGCTCAACAAGTGCAGACATCGCGGCTCTACAGTCCCACGTTCAGCAAATCTACACCACTCTGCTTTCAATTACCAAAGAGCCTGTATGACTATTCAAGAATTGCTCGATACCTGCCGGGCCAATTTCGCCAACGTCGAAATCGCTTACGTTCATCCGACGCTTTATGTGTTTTGCCTCTCAGATGATTTTGCTGGACGTGACGAAGATTATCAAATTGAATATTTCCTAAAGAAATGTGGCGTATCCGAAGAGTCCTTTAATCGTTTAGTTGCGACGGCGACCGTGTCATTATGCTTGCTGAGCGAGGCCGAGCGCAAATCGAGATATGCGTTTGTAGATTCGACTCCAGGTTCGCAACATTGGCTTCCATTTTTGGATAGCGAAACTAGGGATAAACTACCTCCAGCACCATTAGGGCCAATACCTGCACTTCATTTTTACGGTTACAAAGGTGGTCAGGCACGAACCACAGTGCTCGCGATGCTTGCGAAGAGCTTAGCTGAAGACGGCTATAGGATTCTTATTATTGATGCCGATACTGAGGCTCCCTCATTAGACTTTCTTTTCGAAACAAGTAGTCCTAATGTTGAGTCGACGCTTATGGGGTTAAGCGGTTGGGCGGAAGAAATATCTCCGCTTGCGGCATACGCTTCGCCTCAATCAAACGGGATAATCGAAATTATCCCGTGTCGTCCCCGTAGTAGCCAATACGATATGGATTTCGCAGCGTTCGCACTTCGAGTCGGCCTCGATGTGTCGATGTTAAGAAATGCCCTTGAGAAGCTGAAGAAGTTTGTCATCAATCCTGACTCGACAGCCAAATATGACCTAGTTATATTTGACCACCGTACTGGGATTGCCTCGTCTGTACTGCCGATTATCCGTAATTGGGGCGGCCCAACTGTGGTATCGGTTCGGCCAGATGGCTTGTCCGAGCAGGCAATGGGAGCGTTTGAGACCTTATTTTCTCAGTTTCCCGAGAACCCAGGGGCCTATGTATGTTTCTCCATTGATAATGACGATACAGAAGAAAAAATCTTCGACCGCAGGGGAGAACACATTCACAGTCTACTTGAACAAGTTGCTAAGGGATTGGCAAGAGGGGCTGAAGAAGACACGCTTTTACCCATCGAGGACCTATATAGGTATTGGATAGGCTGGTATTACGATAAACAGTTTATTGGAACTATATCTCCTGACGTAACTAAGCTGAACGTCGTTAACCAGTCCTCTATTCGTCAGTTACGGGAAGTTCTATCGTTGTCAAAGGCTGCTATGGGGCCCTCAATCGGAGCTAAACTCAACGATGAGCGCTCACCGAGTGGTGCCACCGATAGCGGTTGGTTTATCGAGACTAGCGATATTGCAAAACTTTTTTCCCCTTCCTCTCCAGTGAATTACATTATTGGCAGGAAAGGAACAGGAAAAACTCGTCTTTATCGCGAGATGGTTGCTCGAAAAATTGCCGAACCATTATTTGCAGCAGCGGATTTCGAGCAAGGCGGTATGAGAAGCCAGAGCGTGGCGTATTCACAGCTAATTGCCGCGTGCGAAAATGACTATGGACGTTTTTGGTGGGCACTACTCGGCTTAGGACTTAGCTTACCTGCCACAATCGACGATGGAGGTTTAAACTCTGCGGTTGCGTCTTTTGCGGCACTGCAAGTTGAAGTGCGGCGCGAAAGAAGTACGCCGCATTACGTAGCAAGTCAGCTATCGACAATCAGTAAAGAACGGATATTCTTAATTGATGGTATCGAAACGGCGGTACCGGCTGCGAAATTACGTACGTTTATCGAAGAGTTGCTCATATTTATGCTAACTCTTCAGTCTGACGCGAATTTCCGTACGAAACTCCAGGCTCGGCTCTTCTTGCGAAGTGACCTACTGAATAACGCTTCGCAGAATGTTGAGCAGCAGACTAGCCAAAGAATCGTAGAGCTTCGCTGGGATAGCGACAGTATCTTCAACTATGTTCTTGCAAAAATATATAGCATGCGCTGGTATACGGAGAAGTTTCCTAACACTTGTGCAAAGATTGAACAGAATCTCAGTGTTATTCGCGCTGGCCGTCTCAACGCGAACGTATATGAAGAAATACTTCTAGAAATTTTCCCTCAAAAGTTGAGGCGCAGCAATCTTCAAACCTTAACCTTCTTCGAAACTTATTTCTCGGACGCTAGCGGTAAGTTTGATTACGGTTCGTCATTCTATCCTCGACTTTTCGAGACATTCCTTGTTGAGATTGCCTCAATTTCGCGCGAGCTAGAAGATAAGGGAGAGGCAACTTTAGAAAACGGCAGAGTACTCCATACTATCGTTCTTGACGCTCATGCTAAAGCTTCCTCACATTTTGTGAACGAAGTCAAACAAGAGCTTTACGTATTACTCGATTTGTCTCAAGATGATGCAGAAAATAGAAGATTAGTAGATGCCCTTATTGCTGCGCTAGAGGGAAAGGCCACACCATTCGCTCAGGAAGCTCTAATTCGTGATTTAGAATTGTTGAGCATCGGAATTGATAGTGTAAAGCTCAGAAGCGTTCTTCAACTAATGACTGAGGTCGGAATTTTCGAAAAGCATCCAAAATTCGTTGGTCAGTTAAGAGCTGGACGTTTGTACAAGAGCGCGCTTCGGATGAAATATGTCCGGTAAGTAAATAGCCAATACAAATCTAAGCCCCGGCTGGGAACTGCCGGGGCTTTCTTTTTCTTTTTTCTGTATAGCTACACAAGCTCAGTCATTGAAGACTTAGCTAAGAATGAGCCCGACGCTTTCGGGCTATCTTTTTATTCAGCAAAGCTGTACCGAAATCCGTAATGCTCAACGATGTGCCTTGGAATATCGCCCCAAGTCCCATCTCGGAATGCCTGCTGCACGTCATTTTTTGTATATTCGCAATCAACGGTGCGAGACTGCGGACTGTTCATAACTGGCATTTCAATCACGGCATCTTTGTATTTTTCATCTTCAAACTCTGAAAAATACGCCTCCGCATCCGCGCGCTCCTTTGCTAGCCGCCGTTCTTTCTTCGCTTCGAGTTCAGTCTTCGCTTCAACCTCAGATTTCTGTCTGTTGGTTGGTTGATTTAGGTCATCGACTGAAATGTGCGCACACTGGAGCCGGTATGACTGGCTTGTGCGATTTGCTAGCCAACCCAATTTCTTAACATATCCAAGTTGCACTAGCCCTGGACCCGTACCTTTGCCTGACTCATTGGAAATCAAGCGTGAGACGAGTGCACGGTCGGGCAGCCCGTTAGAGAAAAATCCGCACATCTCCGCAATTCGGTCGAGGCTTGGATAAGCGATGCCCGACGACCTATCTGCATGTTTCGCGAGAATGAGCAAGACTTTAAGCTGCCGAGGCTTGAGGCGTTTGTCGAGCACTGCGTCAAATGGAATAACGGAAAAAGAGCCGCCAAACCAAGCGGTATTTTTTGTCTTGCTGGTGGTATTCATATAAAGGTCCATATTGATTGAGGGAGAATCAAGTTCTATCCTTGATACAACCTATAGGACGGTGTTTTATATTTTTGAAGCCCTCGCGGTTGCCTCATTTTGTAAGTCTCGCGGCCTAGCCGCGTGGCCCATATACGACGAAGTCGTACGCCGCGCAGCGGCAATGCGCCAAGGTGATGACTTTCTTATCTCGGAAATTGCCGGCGCTACTGGTCTGATAGGGTGGTATTGGTATGTTCAAGGTTAGGTAGTATTTCCAGTACAACCTATAGCATATGTATTGAGCGTACAACCGATATAGAGATGAGGTTGTACGTCGCATACAAGAGTTCGAAGTAGCTCTTCGTTTGATATTGGACGGCAGGGTAGTAATCGAGATAGAGAGTTATCCATATCGATGTCCTCCGCCCTTATAACAGGCGAGAGAGGGCATCGATGTGGGTAACTCGTACAGGATTCGCGGAATATCCCACCCTGCCCCAGCAGGGCACAATCGGCCGTGAAAACGGTGTGAGCGACAGCGAACATCCTCGCCCCAGCGAGGACCGGCGGGGGCCGCTGGTGGACGACATGCAGCCCCAGCTGCATTCGCCTCCAGTGGGGTGCAGCCCGGGGACGGCCGCAGGGCGGGGGGCCCCATGATCCGGCAAAGCCGGAACATGGGGCCCCCCGGCCGAAGTGCCGGGCCCCGCCGGGGCGAGAATGGCGGCGTACAGCCGATATAGTGAGCGAGACGGCGTCCAGCCGGCGTAAAGCGAACGGTCGAGGGCGAGCGTCAGCGAGCGCGTGAGCGCAGCGAACAATTCTTTATCGGAGTGGCTACACGGTGTATGTCCATAAACAGGGAGTACACCGAATGAACCACAATAAACTCAAGGCCGCGCAAAACGAATTGGAAGTCCTCAAAGCACTTGCAAATTGCGGCTGGATGATAACCAGCCAAATAGCGTCATGGGTCTGGATAGACAGTACAAAGCATGTGGCAATCAATAAAGCCCAGCTTGTCTTGAAAAGGCTTGCAGCAAAAAAACAAGTTCTGGAAAGACAAACTCCGGTTGGCGTGAAAGCGTGGGTTTTAACAGAGCCAGGGGCCGGGAGAGTTAATGCTGAACTAGAGAGCCAAGGATATAGCCGAGGATGGGCGCATCATGGTTATGATTTGTCGACGCTCCATTTTCAAAAGCAGATTACGGTAGTCGAATATTTGATTGAACATCGGACAGCTGGACTAGCTGTAGTCGGGAAAGCGGGGTTGCGCGCTGGGTTGCTCGAGAAACAATTTCAGGAGTTCGATGCAGTGACCGTAAATTTTGACAGTGGCTATACGATTGGAGTACTCGTAGTAAGCAACAGCGCAGAGAGCACACTGGACAGAATTGCGCGGTGCCGAGGTATCTGCAAAACACACCTGATTGGCGACCCATTGATAATTAGCGGTTGCGAAAAAAAACTTAGGTCACGGAAAGTTTAGGTCCATTCAGTGAAAAGCCTCGCTCGGGCGGGGCTTTTCTTATGCTAAAATCGAACGGCAGTTCGAACCTAATTGGAAAATATAAATGACCCTTACGCCCCTCTTCTCCTCTTTGTTCAGCCATATCGTAAATATTGACGGTACGCCGATGATACCTGATACGAACATTGATATTAACGGAAACCCGTTTGGTGTTGCTGATAATCATTTTTCGACGGACACAACAACTGATATGTTCGGCGATTCCGGTTCGCTCAGCAGCTTTAGCGCCTTCGATAATTGACGCCTCTCATTGTTCAGAGGTCCTTACGTTCAATCTGTCTTTTTTAAGAATTGCGCTGCGTGGGACATAAGCTCTGGCAGTTCATCAAAATTTATGTATTCTTCCCAGTCTAGCGGCTGGGAATTCGGTTCCGTAATATGCTTGTAGAAGAAGATTGCGTTCTGCTTTTCAGGATACACAACGATTCTCCGAACGACACTTAAAATCTTTTCGCGCAATTCCGCACGAAACTCGATTTCTTTCTCATCCTGCACCCGCTGATAATCGTCGAGGAAAACGCTAGTCATCATCGAACCGATAGTCTGGTTTGTGAGTTGCAATTCGCCGATTTTCCGTTGAACCTGCTGCAATTCCATACTAAGCTCATTCAGTGCCTTTTCCGTGCCGGTCAGCCGCTCGATTAGCAAAGGCGAATCGGTTGTTGCGATGGCGTTGACCAGTCGCTCAGCCTCTGCCTTCTTTGTTGACAGATCAAGCGCCAACATTGCCTGGCGACCCTTCAATCTCTGCGCTTCCTCGTCCGTGCGGATTTGCGGATAGGCTTCGACGTAGATGTTCGTTAGCAGCGCTTTCTCAAGCAGCGGCCCGGCTACGCTGGTGCACTTCGTCGCGCCGCTTACGCGCTGGGCGCACATGTAAATGAAGTATCCCTGCTGCTTGGTGGACGCTTTGTTTTTGCGAACCATGGAGGCACCACAGGCACCACAAGTGAGAATTCCTTGGAATAGGTTCTTATAATGTTTGTCGCGCCTCCTCGGAACCTTTTCACGTTGAGATTTAATTGAGTTCGCCAGCGCAAAATCTTCGTCAGAAATAACGCGCGGGTAATAGTTGGGCCAAGGTTCGCTAATTGGGACTCGTTTGCCGTCTTTTTGTTGGTGCGGATGATGCTCGCCAATAACGGCGCGATTTCGAACGATTTTTGTTATAAGACTTTGGCTCCACAAAGCCGCCTTTCCCGGATGCGGCCACTTTTCAGCATTGGCGCGGCGGGCGATAGCGACATTGCCGTAACCTTTCAGCGTCAATTCGAAGACTCGCCGTACAGATTCGGCCCGCTCCTCGATAATGTCGAACCCTGAGCGGTCGGCGCGAGCAGTCAACCAGCGCGGACATTCTCTTGTAAGAACGGGTTCGCGGCGAGCGACTTTCGCTTTCCATGCCTCCCCAATTCGTTTCGATTTGGAAAGCGATTCATTATGGGCACGAAACATCGTTGCCATTGAAAGAAATAGCATCGATATATCGTCGACGGAATCATTGTTATAAACCTTTTCATCGTCCAAGGTTACTACCTGAATTCCAGCCCTGATAAGCTCTTCCAATTGACGGAACGCGACAATTGGCTTTGCTCGTGACAATCGGTCGAATTGCTCAACTAGCAAGAAAGAGCCGCGTTCGACCTTGCCAGCCTCGACGGCCTCTATGAACGCGCCCAACTGGCCTGTGGTCACGTTGGAGCGGTCGTAACCCGATACGCCAAGGTCTTGAAAGGTGAGCCGGTCATCAAGGGTTAGGTCGTGTTTGCGGGCGTAGGTGCGGGCTTTCTCGGTCTGGCGTCTCAGGCTGTCACCGTCGGCCTGCGCACGGGTGGAAAAGCGGATGTAGCTGTATGCGGTGGGCACTTGAATTCCTGTTGCTGACTGGAAAGTTCCATTATAGCCCTACGATTGCGATCGTCGGCCTGCCCGATACCGAAGTGCGCGAAGCGAAAGACCGCGTGCGCGCGGCGCTGCAGAATTCCGGCTTCGATATACCGGCGCGCCGCATCACGATCAACCTGGCGCCGGCCGACCTGCCGAAAGAGTCCGGCCGCTTCGACCTGCCGATCGCGCTGGGCATCCTGGCCGCCTCGCGCCAGATCCGCGACGACGCGCTGCACCGCTACGAATTTGCGGGGGAACTATCGCTGTCGGGCGAACTGCGTCCGGTGCGCGGCGCGCTGGCGATGGCGTTCGCAATGGCGCGCGACGGCCATGACGAGCGGCGCGCCTTCATCCTGCCGCTGGCCAATGCCGACGAAGCGGCGCTGGTCGAGGCAGCCGCCATCTACCCGGCGCGCACCCTGCTCGAGGTCTGCGCGCACTTCGCCAACGGGCCCGACGCGCCGAAGCTGGCGCGCCACCATGGCCCCGGGTTATCACATGCGCCGCGGTATCCCGACTTCGCCGAGGTCAAGGGCCAGCAGCACGCCAAGCGCGCGCTCGAGGTGGCGGCCGCCGGATCCCATTCCGTCCTGCTGGTCGGCCCGCCAGGCGCGGGCAAGAGCATGCTGGCGGCGCGCCTGCCCGGCCTGCTGCCGCCGATGAGCGAAGCCGAGGCGCTCGAATCGGCCGCCGTGCAGTCGCTGGCCGGCGGCTTCGCGCCCGAGCGCTGGCGCCAGCGGCCGTTTCGCAGTCCGCATCACACCACGTCCGGCGTGGCCCTGGTCGGCGGCGGCAACCTGCCGCGCCCGGGCGAGGTGTCGCTGGCCCATCGCGGGGTGCTGTTTCTCGACGAGCTGCCCGAGTTCGACCGCCGCGTACTGGAAGTGCTGCGCGAACCGCTGGAGTCGGGATCGATCACGATCTCGCGCGCGGCCCACCAGGCCGATTTCCCGGCCTGCTTCCAGCTGATCGCGGCGATGAATCCCTGTCCCTGCGGCTGGCTCGGCCACGCCAGCGGCAAGTGCCGCTGCACGCCGGACGCGGTGCTGCGCTACCAGGGACGCATATCGGGGCCCCTGCTCGACCGCATCGACATCCAGCTGCCGGTGATGGCCATGGCGCCCGACAGCATGGGAGCGCAGGCCGATGGCGAACCGAGTGCAAGCATCGCGCAGCGGGTGGCGCTGGCCCATGCGCGCCAGCTCGCGCGCCAGGGTCGGCCCAACAGCCAGCTGGGACCAGGGGAGATCGACCGCTACTGCGCGCCCGACGACGCCGGGCGCCGGTTGCTGCATGACGCGGCCCGGCACCTGCACTGGTCGGCGCGGGCCTACCACCGCGCGCTCAAGGTGGCGCGCACGATCGCCGACCTGGCCGAACTGGACGAGGTAGGTTCGAAGCACGTGGCCGAGGCGATCGGCTACCGGCGCGCGCTGCGCGACGATTGAGCCTCCCTACGTTCGGGTATTCAGGCCAGGGCTGCCTGTTCCCGCGCCGCGCGCTTGATCGCCTGCGGCGGTTGCCCGAAGGCGCGCAGGAAAGCGCGCCGCATGCGCTCGGGGTCGGCGAAGCCCGTCTCGCGCGCGACCGCGTCGATCGAGTGGTTGCTGGTCTCGATCATGGCGCGCGCCGCCTCGACCCGCAGCACCTCGATCGCGCGCGCCGGCGATTGCCCGGTCTCGCGGCGGAAGGTGCGGCTGAACTGGCGCGTGCTGAGGTTGGCCGCCCCGGCCAGCTCATCGACCGACAGCGGCCGCCGCAGGTGGCTCTTGGCATAGGTGAGCGCCTGCTGGATGCGGTCCGATTTCGGCTCCAGCTCGAGCAGGGCCGAGAACTGCGACTGGCCGCCGCTGCGGCGGTGGTGGACCACCATCTGGCGCGCGATGTGCTTCGACGCGTCCTTGCCCAGGTCTTCCTCCACCATCGCCAGGCACAGGTCGATGCAGGCGGTCATGCCGGCCGAGGTCCACACGCGGCCGTCGTTGATGTAGATGCGGTCTTCCTCGATGCGCGACTTCGGGCAGGCGCGCTGCAGGTCGCGCGCCAGCGCCCAGTGGGTGGTTGCGCGGCGGCCGTCGATCAGGCCGGCCTCGGCCAGGATGAAGGCGCCGGTGCAGACGCTGGCGGTGCGGCGCGCGACCGCGCTGGCGTCGCGCAGGAAGTTCAGGAACGGCGTGCTCGACTTGAAGCCGACCGGGGTCATGATGCCGGCCACGATCAGGGTGTCGTAGTCGCGCCGGTCGAAGGCGTCGGTGAACACGCCGACGCCGGACGAGCTGGCAAGCACGCCGCCGTGCTCGGACAGCATGGTCATGTCATAGAACGGTCCCCCGTCGAGACCGTTGGCGATCTCGAAGACGGTAGTGGCCATCAGGTCGAGCGCCTGGAAGCCGGGCGGGAGCAGGAATCCGATTCTGCGTTTCATGATGATCCTTGAATGCGCGACAGGGAAAATAATACGCCAAGACGCGCCGGGCGGGCCGAAGTCCCTTTTCTTCGACAGAGGCCGGCCCGCCCGGCGCGTCGTTTCCTTGCTACGAAAGCCAGCCCGCGGCCAAGCAATACCGTCGCCGCTCGCTCCCCAAAAACGGCAAGAGAGGCAGCCGCTGCTGCTACTATCGTGCCATGCGACCACCGAATCCGCTCCGAATGCGCTTGCGCATCCTCGTCCCGGCCATGCTGGCGGCAAGCCTGCTGGCCGGCTGCAATCCCACCTATAACTGGCGCGAACACACGAGCCAGGAAGGCCGCTACAAGATCCTGTTCCCGGCCAAGCCGGCCACCTTCACACGCGCAGTGGACCTCGACGGCCTGCGGGTGGAGATGACCATGACGGCGGCCGAAGTCGACGGCTCCACCTTCGCCGTTGGCGCTGCCACGGCGCCCGATGCGGCGCGCGCCCGCGCCGCGCTGCCGGCGATGCGCCTGGCCCTGCTGCGCAATATCGGCGCCGGCGAGGATGCCGAGCCAGCGGCGCCGGCGCCGCAGGACGGCCTGCGGGTGGAGGCGGCGGGCGCCGCCAACGGCAAGCCGATGCGCCTGCATGGCCGCTTCGAGGCACGCGGCGAGCGCTTCTACCAGGTCATCGTGCTGGGCCCCGCGAATGCGACGCCGCCCGAGCAGGTCGACCAGTTCCTGTCCTCGTTCGCGCCCCTGTGAGACCTTCATGAATGCGCATCCACCCGCCTTGCGCCTGACCGGCCTGCGCAAGGATTTCGGCCGCCCCGCCGTCGATGGCCTCGACCTGGTCGTGCGGCGCGGCGAGTTCTACGCCCTGCTCGGCCCGAACGGCGCCGGCAAGACCACCACGCTGCGGCTGGTCGCCGGCCTGCTGGCGCCGGATGCCGGCAGCATCGAGGTGCTGGGCATCGACCTGGCCGGCGCGCCGGCGGCGGCCAAGGCCAGGATGGCCTACCTGCCGGACGAGCCGATGCTGTACGGGAAACTCAAACCGTTCGAGTACCTGGAATTCGTGGCCGGGCTGTGGGGCGTGCGTGCGGAAGAAGCCGAGCCGCGCGCCCGCGCGCTGCTCGACTGGCTCGACCTGAGCCGGCATGCGCACGAGCTGACCGAAGGATTCTCGCGCGGGATGAAGCAGAAGCTGGCCCTGGCCGGGGCCCTGGTCCACGAACCAGAACTACTGATCCTCGACGAGCCGCTCACCGGCCTGGATGCAGCCGCGGCGCGCCAGGTGAAGGACCTGCTGCTGGCCCACGTCGCCAAGGGCGGTACGGTCATCCTGACCACGCACATCCTCGAAGTGGCGGAGCGGCTGGCGCAGCGCATCGGGATCATCCGCCAGGGCCGCCTGATCGCCGAAGGCACGCTGGACGAGCTGCGCGCGCGCACCCGGGGCGGCAGCCTGGAAGACGTGTTCCTGCAGCTGACGGCCGCGCCATGAGGGCGGCGCCGGGCGGCGTCGGCTGGCTGCTGCGGCATGAGCTGCGGCTGGCCTGGTTCAATGCCGCGGGCGGCAAGAAAGACGCCGGCAAGCGGCGGCCCGGCAATGCCGCGATCGGCCTCGCGCTGTTCGGCTGGGCCGCCCTGCACCTGCTGGCATGGGTGGGCGTGCGCGCCCTGGCCGGCGTGGCGGGCGACGATCCGCGCATCCTGCTCGCCATCTCGGCCGCACTCGCGGGCGGCGCGACCTTCATGCTGTCGTCGGCGATCAAGTCCTGCGTGCTGGTGCTGTTCGAGCGCAGCGACCTCGACCTGCTGCTGTCGTCGCCCCTGCCCTCACACAGCATTTTTGCCGTGCGCCTGGCCGGCGTGGCGGCCAGCACCGCCGCCGTGTACCTGTTCTTCCTGGCGCCATTCGCCCATGCCGGCCTGCTGCAGGGGCAGTGGCGCTGGCTCGGCATTTATCCGGGCGTGATCTCGGTCGCGGTGCTGTGCAGCTGCGCGGCGATGCTGCTCACGCTCGGCCTGGTGCGCATGTTTGGCGCGCGCCGCACCCGCGTGGTGGCGCAGGTGATCGGTGCGCTGGCCGGGGCCTTGCTGGTCATCGCATCGCAGCTGCACGCGCTGTCGTCCAGGGATTCGCAAGGCCGCGCGCGCCAGGTGCTCGACGGCCTGTTGCGCCAGGACGGCATGAGCGAACACCCGTTGCTGCTGCCGGCGCGCGCCATGCTCGGCGAACCGCTGCCGATGCTGCTGCTGGCCACGCTGGCGGCCGTGGTATTCGCGCTGACGGCGCGGCGTACCCACCGCTTCTTCGCGCGTGGCTTGCAACTGGCGGCATCGGCGGCGCATGCAGGTGCGGCGCCCACGGCGCTGCTGCCTCGGTCTCTGCGCTTCGGGCGCAGCCTGTTCTATACCGTCGTCGTCAAGGAGTGGCGCCTGATCGTGCGCGATCCGCATCTGCTGTCGCAGGTGCTGCTGCAGCTGCTGTTCCTGCTGCCGCTGCTCTTCCTCATCTTCCAGCGCGCCGACGTGCAGGTGCAGGCGCTGGGCGCCGGCTTGACGATGCTGTGCGGCTCGCTGACCGGCGCGCTGGCATGGATCGCGCTGTCGGCCGAGGATGCCCCGGACCTGCTGCTGGCGTCGCCCGCGTCCCTATCGACGGTGCGGCGCGCCAAGCTGGCGGCGGCCGTCATGCCGGTGCTGGCGCTGGTGGCTGTCCCGCTGCTGTGGCTGACCGTGCGCACGCCGGCTGCGGGGCTGGCTGTCGGTTTCACGGTGTGCGGCGCCGTGCTGGGCGCCGGGCTGATCGTGTTCTGGTGCGGCCGGCCTGGCGTGCGCAGCAACTTCAAGGGACGCGGCAAGGGCGGCATCGTGATGAATATGCTCGAACTGTTCAACAACCTGGCCTGGGGAGCGCTGGGCTGGTTCCTCGCCGGGGCCACGCGCGCGCCGTTGTCGGATGTGAGCGCACTGGCGGTGGTGGGAAGCGGCGCGCTGGCCGTCGTCGTGCTCGGGGCGGCTTGGCTCCTGAAGGTAAAGCGGATCTGAACGTTGTGCGAGCGCGCGCACTGTGTGCCCGTGTCAGTCGTGCTATCGTTTAAACACTAACAAAACCAAGAGATAGCCATGTTGATTACCTTTAAATGCAGATCCTACCCAGAGGTCTTGATGTACCAGGAGCATGCCAAGCGCATTCTCGACCTGTTGCACAAGGATCCGGAACGCGGTGTCATCACCGCGGAAGAAGCGGAACGTGTGATCCCGCTGCTCGAGGCCGAGATCGAAGAGAGCCGCAAGCACCAGGCGACCGACCAGGTGGCGCAAGATGTCCAGGCGCACCATCGCGATGAAGATGATCACGAACATCAACCGATCGAGGTGGTCACCTTTTCGGCACGGATGTATCCGCTGCTGGAAATGATGCGATCGGCGCGGGATAACAAGACCGATATCTTGTGGGGTGTTTGAGCGGCAGGATGTGGGCGGGTTGAAAAGGTCGGCAGCCACATCACCGGCAACCCAAGGTCCGGACCAGCAGTACGCGTCGGCAACTCTGCGGTTCGGTTGGCCTCGGCTGCCCTGCGCTCTGCCGTCTACGCGTCGCAAGCGTACGCATTTCGATCGAGCATGCCATTCAACGTTTGTAGGCTCGAAAAGCAAAAAACCCCACCAGGATCACCTGGTGGGGTTTTTCTATATAACTAGCCTGACGATAACCTACTTTCACACTGGTTGCAGCACTATCATCGGCGCAAAGTCGTTTCACGGTCCTGTTCGGGATGGGAAGGGGTGGGACCGACTTGCTATGGTCATCAGGCTTGACTTGTACGAGCATTCGTTGAACGCGTCGGCGGCGAAGCCGCCAACCCTACGTCAAGCGAAGCTCTGAATCTGGAAGAAGTAAGTTGGGTTGTAGCTTTTGTATCGAGCAGTTGTACTCGACCTTGTGACTACCAAGGTTATAGGGACAAGCCGTACGGGCAATTAGTACTGGTTAGCTTAATGCATTACTGCACTTCCACACCCAGCCTATCAACGTCCTG
>NZ_JBWBRF010000011.1:0-136197 GCF_056279385.1 Massilia sp. UYP34
GCCGGCACAGCTCCAGCAATGACTTGTCGCCGGTCGAGTATGAAAAGCAGTATTTCAAGCGGCTCGCGAGTGTCTAGGAAACTCGTGGCGATTCAATATTTCAGAGCCAAATTAGCAGAGAAAGTCGGAATGTGTAAAATATATTTGGGCTAAAAGCCAGTATTAATGCGGGTTGTAAGAGTTTTCGACAAAATCTTATGTCTGCGATGAAGCGTTGTGTTCATTAGATCTACATACTCATAATCCGTTGGTGCCGTGTTCGACTCACGGGAGGCCTACCAATTAAACCAATGCCGACTTTGGCAGCCTGGTTTTTCCGCAAAAGCAAAACTGCAGTGAACTCCCGATCGAAAGCTGCCATGAAACGCACCCTGACCTCAACAGTCCTCCTGACGTTGGCCGCTATTACGGTTCCAAATGCTTTGGCGCAACATGCCCAGATCAAGCCGGGGTTGTGGCAAGTCGACATCAGGACCGTCAGTGAGACGCAAGGCGGTGCGCTTGGGGATGGTATTCAACAGTTGGTAGACAGCCTGATGAGCCCCGAGGCGCGTAAAGAAATGGCGGAGGCAAAGGCGCAGCTTGCTGCCAAAGGCGTGGAAATCACGGGTAACGGCATGGGCATGCGCACCAAAGAGTGCATTACAAAAGAGCAGATTGCCAGATTCGACGTTCTCGGCCAGGAAGCACCGGAGTCTTGTTCAGTGCAAAAATCGCCACGACCTGACGGGGTGGATGTCCGCATGGCGTGCGCTGCTCCGGAGATGGTCATGACCATGGATATGCGCTTGACGTACCGCGGCGAGAAAGCCTTTGACATCGAATCGGTGACGACGACGCCTGGTATCGACGGCCAGTCCATGACGCTCAAGGGCAGCGGCTCGGGCAATTGGCTGAGTAGCGACTGCGGCGACGTCAAGCCAAGATCAGTGAGCCAATAGGGCGCACGGACGACCGGGGCACGCGAAATAGTCGATAGCTGACCATTTTCGGTCTGGCGGGCATGGCGCGTGGCGAGGCCGGCTCTGGCTTGGGCCTTTCCATTGATCGCATATTGCAGCTCGGCAGCGCACGTCTGCGCGACAACCTGGTTGCAACGATCGACAAGTTCACCACGGAGGTCGGCCTGACCGGCTACGCCACGTATGTGATCGACGATGGCGCGCCGATCGGCTATCGGCTCGCCGCCAGCCATCCGGAGCGCATCAGCGCCATCGTGGTCCAGAATGGCAACGCCTGTGACGAGGGCCAGGTCAGCCGCTGAGCCGGCGCGTCCGGGGCAGGCGGCCGATCGCGATCATGCATAATGGCGGCCATCGACCACACCTCCCAGGAAGGCGCGCATGACCGGCAACGCCAGAGCAGAGCAGCAAATCACCGTCAACGACATCGAGGTCGGCGTGCGCGTCTACGAAGCGCTGGCGCACCAAGCAGGATCGCGCCAGGGCGCGCCGATCGGCTGCAAGGACTTGCTGACGCTGGCGCGCTCGCTGCACCCGAAGGACGCGGTGCTCGGCCGGGCGGTCCCGATCGGCATCGGCATGAAGCTGCGCTTCGTCGACGACTTCTGCGCCGCCCATGCCTACCCCAGGCTGTCGAGTCTCGCGGTCGACCAGGAAAGCATGCTGCCGGTTAAGGGTTACGACGGCGATTGGGAGGCCGACCGGCGCGCCGCCGCCGCATTCGACTGGTCGGGCGCCGACGCGCAGCTGCCGGCGTTCGCCAGCGCGCGGCGCGCCGCCGTGCCGGCCCGCCTGAAGCCGCGCAAGGAGCGTCCGGCCGACGTGTCCTGGTATGCCTATTTCTGCTCGCATCGCAAGGAATGCGCGTGGATCGGCTCGGAAGACAAGCAGGAAATCATCAACCTGATCATGGCGGGCCTGGATCCGGAGAGCGCGCTCAAGCGTGTCCAGGCCGCGAAGGCCGAATCCGGCGCTGATTTGTCGGCGTCGGCGTCGGATTCGCCGGCGCCGCCATGAACCCCGGCCGGCCGCGCCGGCTTTATTGCTCTACCGGCTTGGCCACCTCTTTCGCGATGCCCTCAGCCTCTTCCTGCGCCCGCTTCGCCGCCGCCTGCGGCGTCAGCGGCGCCTCCACCGACGGCTCTTCGTCATGCTCGGCCGGCGGCACGGCGTCCACGTGCGGCCTGATCAGATCCAGCCGCACCGCGTACCGTACCCCTTTGCGATAGGCGTTGGCCGCGATCTGCCCCGCATCGTTGATGGCGCGGGGATCGCGGATGTCCCACCCCGCGGCTGGATTGATCAGCGCGTTCAGGCTCTGCATCTTCTTGCCGCGCCAGATGAAGCCGGACAGGTGATCGCTGATGCCGACGACGTGGCCGCGGTTGTTGATGCCGGTGCCTTCGCTCGAGCGTTCCACGGTGGGGGGGCGGCCGTCGATGTCGATCAGGCGCCCGCGGCTGTACAGGAAGGCGACCCGGTTGCGGAAGAAGGTCGGCACCCCGGCATAGCCGGTGGCCTGGCCGCGGTCGTTGATGGACCGCGCACCGTTGGGCGTCCAGCCAAAGTCGCCCAGGTCGCGCATCCTGCCCTTGGTCCAGATGAAGGAACGCAACGGCTGGTCGGGGAAGGTCAGCGGCCCGGATTCGCCGGCGATCTGGTTCTTGTTGTTGAGGGAAGCGGCGAAGGTGATCGGGTACGTGCCCGGGAAATCGTTGGGCAGGTCGCCGATATCCGTCAGCGCGCCGTTGGGCGCGCGCAGGAAGCTGCTGATGCCTTCATTGGGGGGCGTATCGGACACGAAGGCGGTGATGTAGCCGGCATTGTTGATGTCGCGCCAGGTGGTGGGCCTGCCGCCGATGACGCCGATATCGCGCAGCCTGGCGCAGTCGTAGACGAAGCCGCGCTGCTGGCCGCCGCTGGTGGTCCACTGGCCCAGCACCTGGCCCTTGTCGTTGATGGCGACGGCGACGCTGGCCGTGCCTCTCAAGGTGCCCAGGTCGACCAGGCCCTTGCCGCGATTGAGGAAGGCATGATTGGCCGTCGGGGAATAGGGATAGGAGCCGACTACCACGCCGGCGTTGTTGATGTCGGCGGCGGAGCTGTTGGCCGGCCCCACCACCGTGACCTTGTATTCGGGGTAGGCCGAGGCCGCGCCAGCCAGGGTGAACGACATCAGTACCAGCGACAGCCGATGATGCAGATGCATGACGATCTCCTTCGGTAACAGGACAACTGCTGGGGGACTTCTACTGCGCAATGGGCCGCGCCACCTCGCGTTCCTGGGCCTGGGCCTCGGCCTTGGCCAGCGCCGCCTCCAGCGCCGGCGACGCCTGGAAGGTCAGCAGCTCGGCCCGGGCCTCGGGTTCCAGCGCCGGCGCCGCGTCGACGTGGGGACGTATCAGGTCCAGGCGCACCGCGTAGCGCACGCCGTTGCGGACGGCGACGGCCGCGATCTGGCCGGCGTCATTGATGGCGACCGGGTTGTCGATATCCCAGCCCGATGCCGGGTCGATCAGCGCGTTGATGCTTTCCATGCGCTTGCCGCGCCAGATGAAGCCCGACAGGTGGTCGCTGGTGCCGACCACGTGGCCGCGGTTGTTGATGCCGGCGCCGGCGCTGAACCTGTATGCGGTCGCCGGGCGATCGTCGATGCCGACCATGCGCCCGTGGCGGTACAGGAAGGCGACGCTGTCGCGCGGTCCGGCCGGCAGATAGGCCTGGCCGGTGATCTGGCCCCGGTCGTTGATGTCGATGCCGAGATTGGGCGTGGAGCCCAGGTCGCCCAGGTCGCGGATCACGCCGCGGCGCCAGATAAAAGCGCGGTAACCCGGCTCCGGGGAATTGAAGCGCCCGGACCGTCCGGTGATCTGGTTGCGGTTGTTGAGCGCGGCGGGAACGGTTTCCGGCGCGCCGTTGCCGTCCCAGGCAATCGCGCCCAGGTGGGTGAAGGCGCCGTTCGGCGCGCGCAGGTAGCCGCGCGTTTCACCGGTGGCCGGATCGCGGCCGGAGGCGGTGATGTAGCCGGCATCGTTGATGTCGCTGTAGCCGGTGACCTTGCCGGGAATGGTACCGATGTCGCGCGCCCTGCCGCAGGCGTAGATGAAGCCGCGCTGGCTCCCGTCGGCGCTGCGCCAGTTGCCGACCACTTCGCCGCGCGCGTTGATGCCGGTGGCCGAACTCCACACGCCCTTCAGGGCGCCCAGGTCGACCAGGCCCTTGCCGCGGTTGAGGAAGGCGCGCCGCCGGTCGCCACCCACGGGATAGTCGCCGACCACCACGCCGGCGTTGTTGATGCCATGGACCCAGCTGTTGGCCGGGCCGACCACCGTCACCCGGTACTCGGGGTAGGCGCTGGCGGCGCCGGCCATGCTGAACGACAGCAGGGCGAGCGACAGGCGATGAAGCATGTACATGACGATCTCCTCGATGGGTGAGCGTGGCGCCGCCGGGGCGGCGTCGGTCATTGCGCGACCGGCTGCACGGCGGTCAGCGCGCCAGCGCCGGTGAACTGGCAGGCGCCACGGTGACGCCGGCGTGGTCGATGGCGGCGCCGTCGCTGGTCAGGGGCGCGATCGGGCTCACCGTGTATTCGATCCAGGGATTGGCCGCGCTTGCCATGCCGGCTGCCGCGGCAGGCATGATCATTGGCAGGAAGTTTCTCTTCCACATGAATATTTTCCTTGATAAACAAGGGCTTGCGTCTGATTGGCGAGCACGTCGATCAAGGTACGCCGTCACCGGGCGATGGATTTGGCGCCGCACAAGCCGGGCTGGTGAGCGCCGCGGCGCATGCCGAATCGATCAGCATGCATGGTGAATGGATTGGCGCGAAGAATGGAAAGCTGGTCGGGGGCGGCGCCTGCGTGGCGTAACAACGCCGGTAAGCACGAACCTGCGAATTTGGTTATGTGGAAATTAGTTTTACGTGATCGACAAGGCGCGCCCCGACGACATGCTGATCGGGATGAGCCACTTCTTCCGCGACCGCGAAGCCGTCGACCCGCTCGCGCGCGACACCATCCCCGAGCTGTTCAAGGAACCGCAGCGACGGCTGCGGGCAATCGAAAGCAGCCCTTATCCCACGGCCAGCCGCAGTTCGCCAGTGCGATCGAGCACATAGTGATCAAGATCGCGCGCCAGCAGCAGGTGACCGCCATACTGCGCGCGCGCCTCCTCCTCGAGCAGCGCCAGCGGCAGCGGGCCGCCATCCTGGTAGCGCGGACTGAAATGCGTCAGCACCAGGTTGCGCACGCCGGCCCCTTCGGCAAACCGGCCAACCCGCATGGCCGAGCTGTGCTGCGGGCCCGGGCCGATCTTCTGCAGCACTTCCTCGGTGTAGGTCGCCTCGTGCACCAGCACGTCGGCGCCGTGCGCGCTGGCGGCCAGCAGATCCGGGCTGTCGTTGTCGCCGGCTACCACGATGCGGCGCGCACGCCGCGGCGGCAGCAGGTAATCAAGCGCCGTGATGGCGCGGCCGTCCGGCAAGACCACGTCGCGCCCCTGCTGGATCTCGCCCCACAGCGCCGACGAGGGAACCGCATCGGCGCGCAGTTTCTCGGTATCGAGCCGGCGTTCGATCGCGGTCTCGGTAAAGCCATAGGCCCAGGACGGGATGCGGTGCGACAGCGCGGTGGCGTCGACCTCAAATTCATCCAGCAGCGGCCCATGCGCCAGCTCGTCGGGAGTGCGCCAGGCGAGGGGAAACGGCAGCTCCAATTCGCTGGCCCGCATGATGCATTCGATCATGGGCCGCAGCGGCGGCGGGCCGACGATCGTCAGCGGTTCGCTGCGGCCCAGCAGGCCGGCGCTGGCCAGGAGGCCAGGCAGGCCATAGCAGTGGTCGCCGTGCATATGGGTGATGAACACGGCGCGCAGGCTCATTACCGACAGCGGCGTGCGCAGGACGCGGTGCTGGGTGCCTTCGGCGCAGTCGACCAGCACCCACGAGCGCGCGCCGCGCAGGCGCAGCGCCAGGCCGGACATATTGCGTTGCCGGGTCGGCGTGCCGGACGACGTGCCGAGAAAGATCAGTTCCATGCATGCTGTTGGAGTGGGGATGCTTCATTATCCGGCAACACGGCCCTGGCCGGCGCGCAGCCAGAACTCGGGATGCAGGGCAGTGTCATACGGGACGGGAGCGCCGCCGATGACGCGGCCATGCCCGCTTTTGAGCGAGGAGAACGACATGCGCACGAGCTTCGTTGCCGCCGCGTCCGCGGCCGGCGTGGTCGCATTGCTGGGTTCATCGCCGCCCGCAGCAGCCGATCCGGCCGCGCCGGCGCTGCAAGAGATGCAGGTGCCGGTGGCCGGCATCAGCTGTTCGCGCGTCGGGCCGCCACCGCGGCGGGTTACGCCCAGCGCCGAAGTGATCGGCTCGATCGACGGCGTCTACCGGCTGTCCAACGGCCAGAAGCTCGGGATCGCCGCCAGCGGCCAGCAGGTGGTGGCCGACTTCGGCCGCCGGCACCAGATCCCGCTGGTGGCGACCGCGCCCGAGCGCTTCGAATCGCGCGACGGCCTGGTGTGGGTGCGCTACGAGGCCGACGCAGACATCGAGCGCATCGTGGTCAGCTATCCGGCCGATGCGCGCGGCCGCTACGTCGATGCCTGCTAGCGCCGTTTGACGTGTCAGCGCGCCGCTGTCGCGTTGTATGTAATTAATATTATTACAAAATCGGCGGCAAAATGAAATTTTCTAACGTCCCGGCTGGGATTCCTTGACCGGCAAGGTCTTCGGCGGCAGCTTGAGCGTCGGCAGATACCACCACATATAGGTGCTCACGCAGGCGCCGATCACGACCATCGAGATCAGGATCGCGACGCTGTCGAAATGGCGCGTCGACCACGCCATCGAACCCCACAGCATCACGGTGGCGACGATCTTGCCTTTCAGCGGAATGCCGTGCCCGGCCTCGAAGTTCGCGAGATACTTGCCGAATACGGGGTGCGCCAGCAGCCAGCGGTGCAGGCGTACGGACCCGCGCGCGAAACAGGCCGAGGCCAGCAGCAGGAAGGGCGTGGTCGGCAGCAGCGGCAGGAAGATGCCGAGGATGCCCAGCAGGACGGCCAGTACCCCGGCCACGTTATAGAACAGTTTCATACCCGTCACTCTAGCACCCGGCGCCGCGAAAGGAGCGGCCGTTCGAGGACGGCGCTGTCAAGGCCAGGGATGCGCGCCGATATTCGGCTCCGCCAGCGCCGGCACCACCGGCGCGACATGGCGCGGCAGGTAGATGGTCACCGTGGTGCCGGCGCCCGGCGTGCTGTCGAGCCGGATCTGGCCGCCGCTCTGGCGCACGAAGCCGTGCGCCATCGACAGCCCGAGTCCCGTGCCCTTGCCCTCGGGCTTGGTGGTGAAGAAGGGCTCGAAGGCGTGCTCCATCACTTCCGGCGGCATGCCGTGGCCGTCGTCGGCGACGGAGATCACGACGTAGTCGCCGGGCGCCGGTTCGCCTTCGAGCTGGCTGGCGCCGGCGCCCACCGTCAGGTTGGCCAGCCGCAGCGCGATGCGTCCGTTGCCTTCCATCGCGTCGCGCGCATTGATCACCAGGTTCAATAGCACGTGTTCGAGCTGGTTCGGGTCGACCAGGGTCGGCCACAGATCAGGCGCAGCGCTGCGCTCGAGCACGATGTCGTCGCCGGCGGCGCGTTGCAGCAGGCTGTCGCTGCGCTCGAGCAGCTGGGCCACGTCGACCACGCTCGGATGCAGCGGCTGGCGGCGCGCGAAGGCGAGCAGCTGGCCGACCAGCTTCGCGCCGCGCTCCACCGCGTCGAGCACGTTGTGCAGGCGCTTGCGGCTGGGCGGGCCTTCGGCGCGCAGCATCAGCTGCACGTTGGCGCTGATGATGTGCAGGATGTTGTTGAAGTCGTGCGCCACGCCGCCGGTGAGCTTGCCGACCGCTTCCAGTTTCTGGGCCCGGGCCAGGGCCTGGCGCGCTTCATCCAGGCGCTGCTGGCGCTGCAGCTCGCGCGCCTCGGCTTCGCGGCGCGGCGTGATGTCGCGCACGAACACGGTGGCGCCCGCGCCGTCGCCCGGCGGCAGCAGGGCCACCGCCAGCTCCACCGGCACCCGCCGGCCGCTGGCGTGCAGCACCTCGGTCTCGGTCGGCGGGCCCGCCAGGGCGCCGGCAACCGCGCCGGCGCCGCCGCGCGCGAGGGCGTCGAAGGCGGTGCGGAAGGCGACGCGCTTTTCCTCCGGCAGCAGCAGCTCGGCCGGGCTGCCGATCGCATGCGCGGCGTCCATGCCGAAGATGTGCGTGGCCTGCGCATTCCAGTCGGTGATGCGGCCCTCGCGGTCGACGGCGACGAAGCCGTCGTAGGCGGTTTCGAGGATCGTCCTGAAGCGGCGCTGGTCGGCCGCGATGCGGCCGTGCGATTCGCGCAGCTCGAACGTCATCGCCTGCGCCAGCTGCAGCGCGCGGCGGCGCGAGCCGGCCAGCAGCCACACCACCAGGCTCACGAGAAAGCCCAGCACGACCCCGGTGACGGCCACCATCTGCGGGCGGTCGTGGTCCAGCGTGGCCTCGAGGCTGGCGCTGGACGCCATCCGCACGGTCCAGGTGCGGCCGGCCATCGTCATGCGGGTGACGGTGGCAAAGCGCGGCGCCGCGGCGCGGCCGGCGCCGGGCGAGCGGTACAGCAGCGCGCCCGGGGCCATGTGGTCGCCGTCGTAGATCTCGACGTCGAGCTGGGGCGCGGTGATGCCGCCCACGCCGCGCAACAGGTCGTTCATGCGGAACGGGGCGTAGACCCAGCCCACCAGCGCCGCGCGGCGCTCCTCGACGGTGTCGACGTCGCGCCCGCTGCGGTACACCGGCAGGTACATCAGGAAGCCCGCATCGAGGCTGGCGCCGCCTTCCTGCACCAGCACCACCTTGCCGCTGAGCGCGGCCTGGCCGCTGTCGCGCGCCGCCGCCATCGCCGCGCGCCGCACCGGCTCGCTGTACATGTCGTAGCCGAAGGCGCGCAGGTTGCGCGCATTGAACGGCTGGATGTGCGAAATGGCCGTGCGCGGCTGGCCGTCGGCCCCCGGGTGGACCCGGTAGTCGGGAAAGCCCTCGGCGCGCACCCGGGCCTCGTGGGCGGCGAGGGCGCCGGGCGGGATCGCGGCGGCGATCGCCAGCGCCTCCAGGCCGGGGAACGACTGCTCCAGGCGCAGCACCTCGTAATAGTCGGCGAACTCGGCCCGGCTCAGGTCGACCGAGCCGCGCAGGTAGCCGCGCACGCCGCGCAGCACCTGCTCGTAGACCAGCAGCCGGCGTCCGATGGCGTAGTCCATGTCGCGCGTGCGGTAGTCGAAGGCTTCACGCAGCTGGGCCTCGGCGCTGCGCTGGGCGCTGGACCAGGCGGCGAAGGTGACCAGCAGGGTCAGCGCGAACACCAGCAGCGCCATCAGCAATGGCGCGTGGCCGGCATGGAACGGCGGCGTAGGTTCTGGCGTAGGGGTGGCGGTCTGCTGCATGTCCTTGCGCGTGGCAGCCGGGGCGGCGGGGTTGATCGGAGAGACCGGACTACGTAGCATACGCATCCTTGGATTGATGAGGCGCACGCGACTTTGCGCCTTTGTCAATGAAGTTTGTCAATCGGGCACAAGAGATGCTCTTGGTTAAATGAAACATTCTAATCTGAAATACCCTTCTCGCGAGAGCGGAAGCGCGCAATGAGTGCCGCCTTGTCGTCCTTGTTGAAACGCCATTGGCCGCTGACCGTGCTGGCCGGCCTGTGCGGCCTGGCGCTGCTGCTGGGTATGCTGGCGCCATTGCGGGGCGGCAGCCATGAACTGCTGCTGGCCTTTCCGACCGCGGGTGGCGGAGAGCTGGCGCTGCCGTCGGAGATCCGGCTGACGCGCGGCGTGCGTGACGTGCTGCTGCTGCGCAACGACGGCAGGGCGCCCGTGGTGTTCGGCCCGCTCAAGGTCGGCCCGGGGCGCGAACTGCGCCTGCCGTTCGGCGAGGCCGGCCTGTATCTCTATGCCTGTCCGCCGGTCGCCGGCAAGATGGTGCGGGTGCGGGTGGTGGACGCGCCCGGCCCCGGCTGGGGCCGGCTTCGCTGGCGCCTGGACGATCTGCGCCAGTGGGTGCGCTACCTGCCGCTGAGGTCCCCAGAAGACTAGGAAACCATGCCGGGAGGTCGTGAATCGGGCCCCCGCCGGGCGCAATCGTACACCCGCGATGGCCCCGATTCTGTCATCATGGAACCCATGTCGACGATTTCCATGCCACTGTTCCCGCTCAGTACGGTGCTGTTTCCGGACGGGGTGTTGCCGCTGCAGGTGTTCGAGGTGCGCTATCTCGACATGATCAGCCGCTGCATCCTCGACGGCACACCGTTCGGCGTGGTGCTGCTGACGCATGGGCAAGAGGTGCGCCGGCCCGATGCCGAGCAGGAGCGCTTCGTGGCCGCCGGCACCATCGCCTCGGTCACCGAGACCACCACCGAGACGCCCGGCCTGCTGCAGGTGCTGTGCCGCGGCGGCGCGCGCTTTTCCGTCGTCACCGCCGAGCAGCACGTCAACGGCTTGTGGATGGCCGAGGCGCAACTGGTCGACGACGACAGCAGCGTGAACATCCCGTCCGAGCTGCAGGGCGCCTCCGACGCGCTCGACCGGGTATTGAATTCGCTGCACGACGTTCCCCAGCACCGCTGGCCGGTGCAGCCGCCGTTCCGGCTCGACGACTGCGGCTGGGTGGCCAACCGCTGGTGCGAGCTGCTGCCGCTGCCCAACCAGCAAAAGCATCATATGCTGATGCTCGATAACCCCGTGATCCGGCTCGAATTACTGCATGACGTGCTGGATGAACATGGCTTGATCACGTCGTAGCCAACAGCGCAGGGGCCCGGCATGACATTTTCTGACGATCTTCTCATCGGGTACATCAACGGCGAACTCGCCGAACCGGCGCGGTTGGCGGTCGAACGGGCCATGCGCGCCGATCCGGTGCTGGCGGCGCGCATCGCCCACCACCGGGCCGAGCTGCAGCTCAAGGGCCATACCCGCAACGGACGCATCGGCGTCTCGGCCAACGGCCACGACGGCAACCATGGCCAGCGCGCCGCGCCGCCCTGCGGCGCCAAGGTGGTGCAGCTCAACAGCCTGCGCCCCGGACGCACGGTGCCGCCGCCACAAATTGCCTACAGTAACTGGTGCAAGCGCCACTGGGTGGCGGTCGGCGCCGCGCTGCTGACGGGCGCCGCCGTGGGCGCCTTCGGCTGGCACAGCCTGGCGCGGGCGCCTGGCCTGGCCACGCTCGACCACGTCGACGGCGTCCTGGTGGCGCGCGGGCCGCTGGTGGCGGCGCTGGATGGCCAGCTGGCCAGCCCCGGCCCGTCCGATAGCGGGGTGCGCATCGGCGTCACCTTCGTCGCGAAGGATGGCGGCTATTGCCGCAGCTTCGTGGTCGACACCACCGCCGGCCTGGCCTGCCTGAAGAACGGGCGCTGGACCATTCCGGTGCTGGCCCAGGATGGCGGCGGGGCCGCCTGGGTCGACGGCAGCCAGCCGCCGCCCGTCGTGCGCGAGGCGATCGACGCGCGCATCGCCGGCGCCGTGCTCGATCCGGTGGCCGAACGCACGGCCCAGCAACGCGGCTGGACGCGGTGATAAGGCCCACCGCGAAAGCCGGTCCACGCCGCCGCGCGGCGCGGTTTGCTTGCTTGTGCGTATCTTTTGATAAACTGTCTAAAAAACAGGCCGGCATATACATGGGCGGCGATTTCGGGTATCGTGTCACCCGCTAAAAGTGTCTCTACATCCGTTACTCCGGCTTGCCGCCGGCCTGCCGCCGGGCTGTCCCGCTTGCCGGCTTATCCCCGGTCCCCTGCCTGCCATGCGCGCCGGAGCCCGGTTCCCGTTCGCCCTGCGCTGCGCGTCCTTCGACCCGCAACGGGGAGGACCTGCCCGATCGTAGAGCTGAACGAATGAATGCAACTAAATAATATGTCTGATTCTCCGAGCAACATCGCGAACAACGACGTCGCCGCCGCCACTGGTGCCACGCCTCCCATGCCCGCCGCCCCGGTCGCGGCACCGGCCGCCGCCGAGGCTCCCACGGTGCGCTTCGCCGACTTCGGCCTGGCGCCGGAAATCCTGCGCGCGCTCTCGGACCAGGGCTACGTCCATCCGACCCCGATCCAGGCCCAGGCGATTCCGGTGGTGCTGCAGGGCCGCGACGTGATGGGCGCGGCCCAGACCGGCACCGGCAAGACCGCCGGCTTCTCGCTGCCGATCCTGCAACTGCTGATGCCGCACGCGAACGCCAGCATGTCGCCGGCGCGCCATCCGGTGCGCGCCCTGGTGCTGGTGCCGACCCGCGAACTGGCGGTGCAGGTGGCCGAGAACGTCAAGGCCTATGCCCGGCATACGCCGCTGCGCGCGACCGTGGTGTTCGGCGGCATGGACATGAAGCCGCAGACCGAGATCCTGCGCCGCGGCGTCGAGATCGTGATCGCCACCCCGGGCCGGTTGCTGGACCACATCGAACAGAAGAACGTCAGCCTGGGCCAGGTGCAGATGCTGGTGATGGACGAAGCCGACCGCATGCTCGACATGGGCTTCCTGCCCGACCTGCAGCGCATCATCAACCTGTTGCCGAAATCACGCCAGAACCTGATGTTCTCGGCCACCTTCTCGCCAGAAATCAAGAAGCTGGCCAACACCTTCCTGAACAACCCGCTGACGATCGAAGTGGCGCGCAGCAATGCGACCGCCGAGAAAGTGACGCAGATCGTCTACAAGGTCGACGAAGAAGCCAAGCGCGACGTGGTCGAGCACCTGATCCGCTCGCGCGACATGAAGCAGGTGATCATCTTCTCGAACACCAAGATCGGCGCCTCGCGCCTGTCGATCCACCTCGAGAAGCGCGGCGTCAAGGCGTCGGCGATCCACGGCGACAAGACCCAGCAGGAGCGCATGGCGGCGCTGGACGCGTTCAAGAACGGCAGCGTCGAAGTGCTGGTGGCGACCGACGTCGCCGCGCGTGGCCTGGACATCTCGGACCTGCCGGCCGTGATCAACTACGACCTGCCGTACAACGCCGAAGACTACGTGCACCGCATCGGCCGCACCGGCCGCGCCGGCGCCTCGGGCGACGCCTTGTCGGTCTACTCGGACAAGGACGAGCGCCTGCTGGCCGACATCGAGAAGCTGATCAAGCAGACCATCACGCGCGGCACGCTGGAAGGCTTCGTGGCCCCCGCCAGCCGTGGGCGCGAAGGTGGTCGCGAGAGCGGTCGCGAAGGTGCTCGGGAAGGCGGCCGCGAGGCTGGCCGTGACAGTGGACGCGACGGCGGCCGCGACGGCGGTCGCGACTACGCTGCGCGCGACGGCGAACGCGGCGCCCGCCGCAGCGACGAGCGCGGCCCGGCGCGTGCGCCGCGCTCCGGACTCGGTCCGGGCGCGCGCCGCGACAGGATCGATCCGTGGTTCCTCAAGCCGTACGAACCGACCAGCAGCCCGCGCAAGGATCTCGATGCGGCGCCGCACGCGGCGGCCAAGCCGGCCAAGCAGAAGCTGGCTTTCCTGCTGGGCGGCGGACCGAAGGCGCAGGCCTGAGCGCCAGCGGCCGACGCCGTTCCCGCCCGGCGAAGGCGGGAACGGCCGCTTCCAGGCCGGAGATGCGTCCGGCGTGATGGCGCGGCCTCGCGTCGGCACGTAGCCGGAGAGCCTGGCTCAGGCAGTCCGCTCGAGCGCGGCCCCGACCCGCTCCAGCAAGTCCTGGTGCTGGTAGGGCTTGGACAGCACGTCGAGGACGCCGCTGGGCTTGCCACTGCCGGGCAGTTCGTCCATATAGCCGGTGGTGACCAGCACCGGCAGGTCGGGGCGCCTGGCGTGCACGCGCTCGATCAGTTCCAGCCCGTTCATCCCGCCCGGCATGATCACATCGGTAAACAGCAGGTCGGCCTGCTCGCCGTTTTCCAGCAGGCCGAGGGCGCGCTCGCCGCTGGGGGCCGACAGCACCTCGTAGCCGGCCATTGCGAGCATGCTCTCGGCCAGTTCGCGTACGTCATCGTTGTCCTCGACCACCAGGATGCGGCAGCGCCGCTCTTGCGTGTCTTCGCGCGCGCCGCGCCGTCCGGCCAGCGCGGCATCCTCGCCGGCGCCGGCGCCCAGCTCGGCGACCCGGAACACCATGCGCACCTGGGTGCCCCGGCCCGGCTCGCTCTCGATGTCGAGCTTGCCGTGCGATTGCTGCACGAAGCCATGCACCATCGCCAGGCCCAGGCCGGTGCCCGGTCCCTTGGTCGTAAAGAAGGGCTCGGTGGCGCGGCGCTTGACCTCGGGGGTCATGCCTTCGCCCTCGTCGTTCACGCAGATGCAGACGTAGTCGCCGGGGGGGAGGCCCAGCAGGCGGCGGCGCTGCTCGCCCAGCACGGCGGTGCCGACCGAGACCGCGCCGCCGCCCGGCATGGCGTCGCGCGCATTGAGCACCACGTTCAGGAGCGCCATCTCGAGATAGGTCGGGTCGATGCTGCAGGCAGGCAAGCCGGGCCGCAGGTCGAGCCGCAGGTCGATCTTGTCGCCCAGGGTGCGCACCAGCATGTCGGAGAACTCGACCACCAGGCTGTTCAGGCTCAGGCGCTTCGGTTCCAGGCGCTGCTTGCGGGCGAAGGTGAGTAGCTGCTGGGTCAGTTTTCCGGCCTGCATGGTGGCGCGCTGGGCGCGCCGGATCGGTTCGACCGCCTTGTGCTCGGGGCCGGCGCCCAGCAGGGCGACTTCGAGGTTGCCGTTGATCACCTGCAGCAGGTTGTTGAAGTCATGGGCCATGCCGGCCGAGAGCTGGCCGATGGCTTCCATCTTCTGCGCCTGCAGCCAGGACTCCTGGCTGCTGCGGCGCTCGGTGATGTCCATCTGCGAGGCGAAGAAGTAAAGCAGCTTGCCTTGCTGGTCGAAGATCAGGCCGAAGAACAGGGCGTTCCAGAACGGCGTGCCGTCGGCCTTGTAGTTCAGGATGTCGACCGCCGCCGCGCGCTGTTCCTCGACCGCGCTGCGCAGCTCGGCCACGGTGGCGCGGTCGGTGTCGGGCCCTTGCAGGAAGCGGCAGTTGCGGCCCAGGATCTGTTCTTGCGAGTAGCCGGTCAGGTCCGTGAAGGCGCCGTTGGCGAACACGATCGGGTTGTCGTCCTGGTGCGGATCGGTGATCAGCATCGGCATGCGCGTCATCTCGACCGCGGCGAAGAAGATGTTGCCGCGCTCGTCCAGGCCGCCGTGTTCGATGTGGCTGGACTGCCAGTGGTGGGTGCCGGGATTGTCCTCGGGCGAACCCATCGGATGGACGGCATTGCCCTCGACCTCGCCATTGGCCGGCACGCCGCGGCTCTGCCCGCAGCCCTGCACGTCGAGATCTTTCTTGAGTAAATCGTCCTTCGGCGGTCCGAGTACCATGGGGTGTTCTTGCGGGTTGGGCGCCGGCGTGCCCGCATCGTACGGGCCCGGATATGTCGCCTCCACTGTAATCGGACACCCGGCCGATGCTCCGTTCGTAAGCGCACAGAGGCGCCCATGTGACCGCTTCCGTTTGACTGGCAAACGGCAGCGGTCACCGCGCCGTGCGTGATAGCGCTCTCAGAACGTGGATGGCCGGGGATCTGGATGGGCCCCGCTGCATTCGGTCTTGCCACCGAGCAGGCCTGGACGAGGGTCGACCTGCATCATCGAGCACTACCGCTTACCTTCCGGGGGCTGGCCGGTGGACAGCCGCGCGCGCCAGGCCGCCAGCGCCAGCTGCATCCTGGGCCAGGTAAAGAACCGCCGTTGCTCGTAGTACAGCGGTCCGTCGTGCGGACGCTCGAGGGTGCGCGCCGGCGCAACCGGCTGCAGCGATTCGACGCCATGCGCCAGGTAATGCCAGAGCACCGGTGGAAACAGCAGCAGCCAGGTGCTTGCCTGGGACGGATACGACAGGCAACAATGCAGGTTGCGCAGGCGGTCATGCCAGGCGATACGCCTGGCGTGCACCTGGCCGTTGGCGGAGAGCGGCGCCAGCACGCGCGCCAGCGGAACCGGCACGCCGGCCGCACGGTAAAGCGGAAATTGCCAGGTGCGGGCGAGCAGGCCGTGCTGCTCCGCCAGCGCCACCGCGAGCGCGTGCAGGGCGTCATGGTCCTGGTGGCCGCCCTCCCAGGCGGGGATGTGAAGGGCGGCGACCGGGCCATGGGTATCGAGCCAGCGCGTGATCCAGGCCTGGGCCGCGTCGAGCTGGAGGGGAAGGTTGGCGTCGGCGATGCCGAGCGCCTCGCCGGCGAAGACGATGGCTTGCGGCGCAACGCCGAGCCGGCCCAGCACTGCGCGCGACTCCGCATTGCGGCGCGCCGCGCGCGCGCGCCGGCCCTGGCCGTCGGTCAGGTAGGCGCAGGCGACCGGCACGCCGCAGCGCCGGTAGTCGGCAATGTGCTGCAAGACCCCGAATTCATCGTCCTGGTGCGCGAACAGGAACAGGGCGGCGCCGTCGGTATGCATCGAAGTCGGATGTGCTGGACAGGGACTGGAAATGCGGCGGCAAGGGGGCCCGCGGGTTCATTCTAGCGCGCCGCCGGCGCCGGCGCGCTGGTCTGGCGTTGGCGCTGCGCCACTCAGCGCGGCACGATCGCGCGCACTCCGGGAATCGCCTGCATGCCGCGCACCAGCACGGCCGAGCCGGAGGCCGCGCACAGGGCCAGCAGTGGAATGCCGAACCAGGGATTGACGTAGCGGTAGTCGATCCCCACCGTCTCCAGCGCGAACAGCACCCAGACGTGGATGAGATAGACGCCAAAGCTGGTCGCCGCGAACCAGGCGACGGCGCGCATCCTGCGGCTGCCCGGCGGCGCCCAGGTCGCACCCAGCGCGCGCAGGGCGACGAAAGCGGCCAGGCTGGCCAGCAGCACCAGCGGACTCGAGTAAGTATAGAAGGCTTCGTTGGCCTGGGCCAGCGTATGGCTTCGCCACCATGTTGCCAGCGCAATGGCAAGCGCCAGCAGGGCCCAGGCGGCCCAGGCGAAGGCCAGGTGGAGGCGCCGGGGGACCGCCGGCAGGCGGTGGTACAGCAGCGCCCCCACCGCCATATAGCCCGGATAGAGATGCAGCGCCGCCCAGTCGATGCCGGCCACCCGGCGTCCAGTCAGCGCGATCTCCAGCGGCACCACGCTGGCGGCGATGAACCAGAACAGCAGGCAGAACAGCTGGGTGCGCGGGGCGACGTGCTGGTGGAACGCGACCAGCACCGGGAGGAACACGTAGACCCCGGCCAGCGCGTACAGGTACCACAGGTGGCCGGCGACCGGCCCGTTCACGATCAGCGCCAGCCAGTCGTCCTGGCGCTGGCCGGTATGGCGGAACCACAGCAGGTACAGCAGCGACCAGGCGGCCAGCGGCAGCAGGATGCGCCATTCGCGGCGGCCGATCGCGGCGACCGTGGGCGCGCGCGTCAGCAGGAGCGCGCCGCTGATCATGAAGAACAGCGGCACCGCCACCCGCGCCACGCTCTCCCAGGCGTTCACGGCCCACCAGTTGCGCTCCCCCATCAGGCCGAAGCCCTTGGCGCTGACATGGATGACGATCACGAGCAGGGTGGCGACCACGCGCATGGTGTCGAGCGCATGGTCGCGTGGCGGGGTGGTGGCGATGGGCGTCATGGGGTCAGGCCGGATGGCGGAAGGTCACTGCCTTGTGCAGCGCGAAGGTCAGTACCGGGCCGCACAGGAGCACCAGCGCCAGGCCGACGAGGTAGTGCCAGCGCAGCGCCTCGGCCAGTGCCGACAGCGCGACCGTCAGCGCCAGGCTGAGCATCGATACGGCCAGGAACTTGCGGTAGCGGCTCCAGCTCGGCGGCTGCTTGAAGGTGAAGCGGCAGTTGGCGAAGAACGAGCAGGTGTTGGCCAGGGCAAAGCCGGCCACGTTGGCCGCGACCGGTCCGGCCAGCGCCGTTTCGACGAGCGCGATCACGGTGCCCGAATGCAGGACGGTGTTGAAGACGCCGATCAGGCCGAATATGACGAAGGCGCGATGACGCGCCAGCAAGCGCCGGAACAAGTCAACGAGCTTCATCGACGTTTTCGCCAGGCTGTTCCTCGCGCACCAGATAGACCGGACGGCGCTTGACCTCGTGGTAGATGCGGCCGACATACTCGCCCAGGACGCCGATGCCGATCAGCTGCACACCGCCGATGAACATGCCGCCCGCCATCAGCGAGGCGTAGCCGGGCACGTCGACGCCCGCGAACACGGTGTCGAGCACGATCAGGGCGGCGTACATCAGCGACAGCAGCGACACGCCCATGCCGAGATAGGTCCAGACCTTGAGCGGCACGGTCGAAAAGCTGGTGATGCCTTCCAGCGCCAGGTTCCACAGTTTCCAGGCATTGAAGCTGGAGGCGCCGGCATGGCGCGGCGCCGGCGTGTAGGGCACGGTCACGGTGCGAAAGCCCACCCAGGCGAACAGGCCCTTCATGAAGCGGTGGTTTTCCGGCAACTGGCGCAGGGCCTCGACCACGCGCCGGTCCATCAGGCGGAAGTCGCCCACGTCGATCGGCACCTCGACCTTGGAGATCATGTTGTGAAAGCGGTAGAACGACAGCGCCGACAGTTTCTGCAGGTGGCCGTCGGTGGCGCGGTCGGTGCGGCGCGCCAGCACCACTTCGGCGCCCAGTTCCCACTGCGCCAGCATCTCGGACAACAGTTCCGGGGGGTGCTGCAGGTCGCTGTCGATCGGCACCACCGCGTCGCCCGTGGCCCGGTCGAGCCCCGCCGTCAGCGCGGCCTCCTTGCCGAAATTGCGCGACAGGTCGACCAGGTGTACCCAGGGATAGCTGGCGCGCGCCTCCTGCAGTTCGGTCCAGGTGGCGTCGTGGCTGCCGTCGTTCACGGCGATGACGTCGATCTCGTACCGGGGCAGTTCGACGGCGATCGCGGCGATGCGCCGGAAGAACTCGGACACATTGCCCGATTCGTTATAGAACGGAGCGACCAGGGATACACGTTTCTTCATTGTCTGTCGGTGTCAGGGTGGGTGCTTTTACGGCACAGGAAAACGATCTCCATGTCGGCGCAGACGGCGCCCGGGCCGGCCAGCCGTTCGGCTTCCTGCTGCTGCTTGAAGTAAAGCTTTTCGAACGCGATCGCCGTCGAGGCGGGCAGGCCGGCGATCGTGACGTCATAGTTGTCGCAGGCCTTGGTCGCGCGTGCGATATAGCCGGTGGAAAATGGATAGCCGTGCTTGACCGCATACGCCATCACGGGCAGCAGGGCGTTCGATCCGGCCACCTGGTTGCAGCGGAACGGCGGATAGTAATGCAGGGCGCGCGTCTGCGCGCCCAGGAATTCGTTCCAGCGCGCCTCGTCGATCAACGGAGCGGACTGTTGCGCCACCACTTGCCGCACGTAGTGGTGGTGCGCCTGCAGGTCCCACATCTGCAGCGCCGTCACCGCCGCCAGCAATGCCGCTGCGCGCCACGCCGGCACGTGGCGCGCGACGCCGATGACGGTGAACAGGATGACCGCATAGCCGACCGGCCAGAAGAACCGGCCGGACGCACGGAAGGTGGTGGTCACGGTCTGCATCCATTCCGGCAGCTGCAGGGCGTACAGCCGGGCGTTGCCCAGCCAGACGAGGTTCGACAGTGCGAACAGCCACAGCACGACCAGCACGCCCAGCAGGGCGCCATGGCGCCGCCAGAATCCCGGATCGCGGCCTTGCAGCACCTTGTACGCGACGACCGTCAGCAGCAGCAGGAACACGCCGAGGTAGTTGAACCCCTCGCCCTGGCCGTCGTGCGCCATCGGATGCTCCAGTTGCAGCAGGTAGCCGCCATAGAGCGGCGCGAGCAGGTTCATCGAAAAATAGCCGAAGCCCCATTCGCGGCTGCCCGCGCCAGGCGGCAGGGGCAGCACGGTGACCCACATCGTCGCGAACAGGAGGCCATAGACGGCCAGCGGCGTCAGCAGCGCGCGTCCGAGCGTGGCGCGGCTGGCCGGCGCGCGCAGCAGCTGGCGCAGCACGTCGGCGCCAAAGATCGCCGATGCCATCACGAACAGGTAGATGTTGACGTAGAAGGCGCCCACCAGCAGCGCCATCCAGGCCGGCGCGTCCAGCCGGCCCAGGCGCGAGCCGCGCAGGTAGGCCGCGAAGGCGAACACCAGGATCCATTGCGACATCAGGCTGGTGTGCGAGATGCGGAAGGTCAGGGCCGGGAAGCTGGCCAGCAGCACGGCCAGCGCCGCCAGCGCGGCCCAGTTGCGCACGCGCGCCTCGCGGCAGATCCACCACGCGCCCACGCCCTGCAGGATGAAGCACAGCGCGATCCACAGGCCGTAGGGGTTCCAGTAAGGCGCCCCGTGGCGCACCAGCTTGAGGAACAGCGCATAGAGCGGCACCGTGTCGAGGAAGGTCGCGACCGTGCCCTCGGGGGTGTTGAGGGTCTCGAAGCGCAGCAGCGGCCAGCGCCAGGCGTCGCTGGCGTAGGCATTGAAGCCGGCCAGGTACTGGGTGATGTCGGCGTTGTCGCGCCACCAGAATGGGGCCGTGCCGCGCAATATCGGGTAGCCGTACAGCCACCAGGCGTAGCCCAGGGCGAGCGCGGCCGCCAGCAGCAGTCCGGCGGGGCCGTGGATGTCGAGCCACCAGGCGGCGCGGCGCAGGCCGGGCCGGGCCTGGAGCGCGCGCATGCACTGCAGCGGCGTCACGCGGCGGGCGGCGTCGACGCCGGGTCCAGCAGCGCCAGCAGCGCGCGCGCCTGCTCGCGCCAGGTCATCCAGTCCATGCCTTGCGGCGTCGGGTGGCGGCCCTCGGCATGCAGCGCCAGCCATTCGCGCACCGCGGCGGCCAGGTCGGCGCCCTGCATGCCGGCGAAATAGTGGGCGTGATCGCCCGCCACCTCGCGGAACACCGGCAGGTCGCGCGCCAGCAGCGGCAGGCCGTGGTGGGCGGCTTCGATCAGGGGCAGGCCGAAGCCTTCGCCCTCGCTCGGGAACAGCAGGCAACTGCTGGCCAGGTAGACCTGCTGCAGGGTGTCGTCGTCGATCCCGTCCAGCCACAGCAGGCGGCGGCCCAGTTCGGGGCTCGCGCGCAGGCGCTCCAGGATGCGCGGCAGGGTGCGGCGGTCGGCGTCGGCCAGGCCTTTCCAGCCTTCGCGTCCGACGATCACCAGGTTCAGGTCGGCGCCTTCGGCCCACAGCTGCTCGAAGGCCTCGAGCGCCTGCAGGTGGCCCTTGCGCGGCTCGATCGTGCCCACCATCAAAAAGCTCGGTCGCGCGGCGACCTGGCGCGCGAGCGGCGACTCGGCGGCTGCGGCATGCGCCGCGAGCTCGAGGTCGGCGCCCAGGTGCAGCCCGGTGCGCACCTGGCCCACGCGCGTGGCCAGGCCGCGTTCGGCCAGCCAGGCGTCGAGGTCGGCGCACACCGCGTGCGAAATGCAGATCAGGCGGTCGGCCTCGGCCGCCACGCATTCGAGCCAGGCCGCGTGGGTGACGTCGGCATGGGGCGGGAAGAATTCGGGACGCAGCACCGGCAGCAGGTCGTAGACCACGAAGTTGATCGACACCCCGCGCGCGCGCCATGCGGCGTACAGGCCGCTGCGCGCGGCCTCCATCGCGGCGTGCGGCGAGTGGTCTGCGCAGTAATAGATGTCGCCGGCCAGCACGTCGACCACCGGGTCCTGGCCCTGCAGCACGTCCTCGATGCCGAGCAGGCGCGCGGCGTAGTTGCGCGCATAGCGGTACTGGGGATGCTCGCCGCTGTTGTCGAGATAGACCGGTTCGACGCGGTAGCCGCTGGCGCGCAGCTGCAGCAGCTCCATCAGCTGGTTGCGCACCACGCGCTCGATGCCGGTCTTGAGATCGTTGCGCGCGATGGTGGTGACGTCCAGCAGCAACTGGCGCGGCTGCAGCGGATCGGGAGCGCGCGCCACCGCGCGCGCCAGGTGCTGCAGCATGGCGTCGTCCGGCGCCAGGCCGGGCGTGGCCAGCAGGGCGCCCTGCAGGGCGCGCTGGCCCAGGCGGCGGCGCACGGCGTCGCGCTCCAGCGCCGCCTTGTACATCAGGCCGACCCGTTCCGGGCTGTTGCGCGTGCCCATCAGCGCGAAGCCGGCGGCGGCCAGCGCCAGCCGGCGCGCGTCGTCGGCGCGCAGGGTTTCCAGCGCCCGCACCAGCTCCTGTTGCTCGAAGGCGTCGGGCAGCATCCAGACCGCGTCGTGCGGGAACTCGGCCATCGCGCCATTGGCGTTGATGATGGTCGGCAGGCCGTAGATCATGCAGTCGAGCACCGTGCCCGAGGTCTCGCCGCGCGAGCCGGTACGCAGTTGCACGCCGACGTCGGCGGCCTGCAGATAGTGGAAGTAATCCTCGTCCGAGGTCCAGCCCGAGATGCGCACCCGCCCGCCGCCCGCGGCGTCGATGGTCTCGCTCATCTGGCGGCCGTAGTCGCCGCCATGGTTGGCGCCGACGAACACCAGGTGGCACCGGCGGTCGGCGTGCAGCGTCGACGCAAGCCAGGCCTGCAGCAGGGCCAGGCAATGCTTGGTGGGAGCGATGAAGCCGAAATTGCAGACCACGAAATCGTCGGCGCCGATGCCCAGCGCGCGGCGCGCAGCCGCGCGATCGTTCACGCGTGGCGCCGCGCGCGGCAGCTGGCCCGGGCTCCAGTCGGCGCCGGCCTGCGGCCCGTACCAGTCGCGCGCCAGCTGGCGCGCATATTCGGAATGCACGATCACGTGGCTGGCGTCCTGCAGGATCTCCAGGTTGCTCGGCCAGTCGTGCTTGGCTTGCTCGAGGCCGTCCGGCGCCACGCTGGCCTGCACCGCGGCGTAGCCGTGCGAATGCAGCAGGCTGCGGGTCCAGGCGCCCGGCATCGCGCCGGTGATCTGCTCGTACGAGATCATGCTGCTCAGGTAGAAGTCGTGCAGCACCACCACGCCCGGATGGCGCTGCAACAGCGGCATCATGTGGCTGTGATAGGGACTGTTGCCGAACTGGTAGATGACGTGCTCGTAGCGCTCCGGATGCTGGTCGAGCCAGGCCGGCGGATGCTGTGGCAGGTGCGCCAGTTCGGGCGGCAGCGCCACCTCGGCCTGGTGCACGATCAGTTCCACCTCGAAGTGGGGCAGCAGGGTGGGCAGCACGCGCACCGCGTAGTCGGCGATGCCGGTGCGCTCGGGCGGCAGCGGCGACAGGAAGGCGATGCGCGGCCGGCGCGCGGCCGCACCCGCCGTGGCGGCGGCTGCCGCGGCGATCCGCGCCACATGCGCTTCCAGCGCGGCAATGGCGCGCTGCGCGCTGCGGTCCCAGCTGAACTTGCGCGCCTGGAGCGCGCCATGCGCGCGCAGGCGCGCCTGCAGCGCCGGGTCGCCCAGCACCTCGGCGATGCGCTGCGCGATGGCGGCCGGCTGGCGGCCATCGAACAGGGCGTCGGGGTGGCCGATCACTTCCGGGATGCTGGTGCTGTCGGCGCCGATCACCGGCGCGCCGCAGGCCATCGCCTCCAGCGCCGGCAGGCCGAAGCCTTCGTGCAGCGACGGGAACACGAACAGCGCCGCGCTGCGGTACAGGTCGATCAGGTCGGCGTCGCTCAGGTAACCGGTCAGCACCATCTCGTCCGGCGCCAGGCCGTGCTGGCGCGCCAGCTGCCCCAGGCGCTGGCGTTCGCCGTCGTTGATCTTGCCGGCGATAACGAGCTGGTGCGCGCCGCGCACGGGCGCCGGCAGCAGCGCCCAGGCCGCGATCAGGCCGTCGATGTTCTTGCGCGCGTCGAAGCCGCCCGGGGCGCACATCAGGGCCGGGCGATTGATGCCGAAGCGCGCGCGCAGCGCCGCCAGGTGGCCGGGATCGAGCTCGGCCTTGCAGAAGGTTTCGTCCACCGCGGTGGAGATCGAGACCACGCGCTCCGGATCCAGGCCGAGGGCGTCGATCGCCTCCTGGCGCGAATAGTCCGAGATCGCCAGCAGCAGGCCGGCCTGGCGCAGCGAGGCGATCTTGCGCTCGTAGTAGTTGCGCTGCTCGGGCTGGCGCAGGTACTGCTCGGGATTCAGGAAGGGAATCAGGTCGTACAGCACGGCGGCGGTGGCGACGCCGTCGCCGAAGCGGCCGATCGAGACCACGGCGTCGTCGACGTAGCCTTCGAACAGGCTGGTGACCAGCACCGCGTCCGGGCGCAATTGGGCGATCGCGTATTCACGCAGCAGCTCGCCGGCGCGCGCGCGCGGCGAGTTGACCGGGTGCGCCTCTGCGCTGGCGCCGGCGCCGTCGAACAGGCAGATGCGCTCGCGCGGCACCAGGCCGTCGAACGCCTGGCGGATGTCCTCGATCGCGCCGCCGAGGGCCGCGTTCAGGACCAGCCACACCTCGTGCCCGCCGGCGTTGCGCGCGACCCCGAGGGCCAGTGCCAGCGAATAGCGCCCGATGCCGCGATAGCGGCTTTCCGACTGGGCGCCCTGGAGATCAATGACTATCCGCATCGCTGGTCCTTGCCTGTTCCTGTTTCGGTGGATGCTGCCGTTTCTGCAGCTGTTGCAGCTGGTGGTACACGCGCGCCGCGCGCGGCGACAGTTCGCCCGGTTGCTGGTCGACCACCACGCGCACGGCGTCGCTGTTGTCGAGCATGAGCTTGTAGAGGCGCGCCTCGAGCGCCGGCACGCGCCGCAACGCGGCGCGCGCGGCGCGCTTGAGCGCAGGGCGGCGCAGCACGGCGCCGCCGAGCCGGCGCGCCAGGCGCAGGCCGCGCGACTTCGCGGCGCTGCCCAGGCGTCCTTCGCGCTGCGCGTTGCGCAGGCGGTAGGCCAGCGTCATCGCGCGCCGCAGCGGCTCGGTGATGCGCCACGAAGTGCTCGACAGCAGGTCGACCACGCGCTGGCCCATCTCGGCCGCGTGGGCTTCGGCCTGCGACAGCCGCGCTTCCTGGCGCGCCGCCTGCTGGCGCAGTTCGTCGAGCTGCCGGGCGAGCGCGGACTGCTGTTCGGCCGCCAGGGCCTGGGCGCGCGCCAGTTCGCTGCCGTGCTTGCGTTCGTCGGCCAGCGCGATGGCCGTCTGCACGCCCTGCTCGCCGATCCGGCCCAGGATCTGGTGGATCTCGGCGTGCTGCGCCGCCAGCTGCTCCTGGTAGCGCTGGGCGAGTTGCGCCAGCGTGATGCCCCACGGCGCCTCGAAGGCGTCGTCGAACGGCGCCAGCACCGGCTGCGGCGCGGCCTTCTGCGCCACCACCGCGTAGTCGGGGCTGACGCCTTCGAGCACCGTGATCAGGCCTACCGGCGCCTCGGTATGCAGGCGCGGGTCTTCCTGCAGGCGCACGATGCGCTGGCGCGCGAAGCCGGCGTGCTCGGCGGCGAAGCCGAGCAGGCCGGGCGGCAGCGGATGTTCGTGCGACGGATCGAGGTAGAAGCTGGTGGCGCCGACGGTGAGGTTTTCCGGGTTCGGCGTCTCCATGATGAGCAGCCCGCCCGGTTGCAGCACGCGCAAGGATTCGGCGATCAATTCGCGCACCAGGTCGAACGGCAGGTGCTCGACCAGGTGGAAGGCCGACACCAGCGCCAGGCTGGCGTCCGGACGTGCGCGCAGCGCCGCCAGGGCGTCGTCGCGGCGCGCGGCCAGGCCGCGTTCGCGGCAGGCGGCCAGCATGCCGTCGTCCAGGTCGACGCCCTCGGCCTGGAAGCCGTTTTCACCCAGCAGCTCCAGCCACTCGCCGCGTCCGCAGCCGAGGTCGAGCGCGGCCGGCGCCGGCGCCAGCGCACGCAGGGGGGCGGTGAAGCCGGCATAGGCGCGCAGCCGGTCCTTGATGGTCTCGCGCGAGCCGCGGTAGCGGTCCTCGAAGGCGCGGTAGAACGAGGTCTGGTTCATCGTTGGATCTCCACTTGCGGTTCGAGCCAGCTGCTGCCGACGAATTCGCGCCGGTTCATGTTCATGACCATGAAGATGGCGGCCAGGTCGCGCCACTCGTAGTTGTCGGCCAGGTGGGTCTCGCTGCTGGTGAGCGCGGTGGTCACCGAGTAGCTGCCCGGCCCCAGGTTGAGCGGAAAGCGGAAGCGGTATTCGATGACTTCGCCGGCGCGCAGGCCGGTGAGGGCCTGGTCGAGATAATGGGTGTTGGTGCCGAAGATCTGCTGCCCCAGGCGGTCCTTGATCATGTAGCCCAGCACCAGGCGCGGCACCGATTTGTTGATCCTGACGCGGATGCGCAGCTGGGCCGGCACGCCGACGTTGAGCACCTCGAGCGCCTGGCCGTTCTCGTTCTCGAGCGCCACCTCGAGCACGCTGGCGTGGCCGGTGCCCGACGTGGTCTGGACCCGGCCTTCCGGCGTGCGCACCTGCTCGACGGTGCTGCCTTCGCGCTCGGCGATCAGGGCGTTGTAGTAGTCCATCACTTCCTCGGGCGTGCCCTGCTTGGCCAGGCGGCCGCTGTCGAGCAGGATCGCGCGGTCGCAGATCGACTGCATGGCGGCGCGGTCATGGCTGACGATCAGCAGCGTGGTGCCCTGCTTGCGGAACTCGCGGATGCGCTCGAAGCTCTTGTGCTGGAAATAGGCGTCGCCGACCGACAGCGCCTCGTCGACGATCAGCACGTCCGGACGGACCACGGTGGCCACGGAGAAGGCCAGCCGCATCTGCATGCCCGACGAATACACCCGCACCGGCTGGTCGATGTAGTCGCCGATCTCGGCGAAGGCCTCGATCTGCGGCATCAGCCGGACGATCTCGTCGACCGCGAGTCCGAGCAGCTGCCCCGACATGAACACGTTCTGGCGGCCCGTGAAGTCGGGATGGAAGCCCATGCCGAGTTCGAGCAGGGCGGCCACCCGGCCATGGATCGCCACGCCGCCGGTGGTGGGCTGGGCGGTGCCGGTGATCAGCTTGAGCAGCGTGCTCTTGCCGGCGCCGTTGATGCCGATGATGCCGACCGCATCGCCCGGCGCCAGCTGAAAATTGATGTCCTGCAGCACCCACTTGAGCTTGTGGCGCGGCTTATTGCCGGGCAGGATCCATTCGGCCAGCCGGCTCCAGCGGTTTCCGTATTGCTTGTAGGCCTTGCCCAGGTCCTTGACGATAATCGAGCCCATCAGAGTTCATCCACCATTTCGCCGGCGCGCTTGCGGAACAGGTGCATCCCCAGCGCGCACAGCAGCAGGGCAAGCACGGTAACTGGCAGCAGGCTCGGCCAATCCGGCAGCTCGCCGCGCAGCAGGATGCCCTGATAGGCCTGCACCACCGAGGCCATCGGGTTCCACACCAGCAGCGGCCGCACCTCGGCCGGCAGCGCGGTGACCGGATACACCACCGGCGTAAACCAGAACCAGAATTGCAGCAGGATGGCGAAGAACTGGCCGACGTCGCGGAAGAACACGTTCAGCACGCCCAGCACCATGGCCAGGCCGATGGCGAACAGGATCTGGATCGCCAGCACCGGTAGCAGGGCCAGGGCGCTCCAGCCCGGGAAGGAACCGGTGGCGACCAGGAATACGAGGAAGAGGCCGAAGATGATGGCAAAGTTCACCAGCGCATTGAGCACGACCACGATGGGCAGGCAGATGCGCGGGAACTGCAGCTTCTTGATCAGGTTGGCGTGTTCGAGGAAGACGTTCTGGCCGCGCGTGGTGATCTCGGCAAACAGGCCCCAGGTCAGCACGCCGGCGCACAGGTAGATGCTGTAGGCAAAGTTGCCGGTGCCGCCAGGCAGGCGGGTGCCCATCACCTGCGAAAAGATCACGGTATAGACCACGATCATGGCCAGCGGATTGAGCACGGTCCAGGCGGCGCCGAGCAGGGAATTGCGGTACTTGGCCTGGAATTCTCGGCGCACGCTGCCCGCGATGAAACCGCGGTAGCGCCAGACGCCGCCCAGCATATTACGGGAAATCATAGGTATTGGGGCTTGATCATGATCAGGAATCGGGACGCGCGATAAGCGTCCTTATTCGGGATGGCCCCGAAGATAAGTTGCTGATTATAACATGATGCTGACTAGGAATTTACGAGTTACTACTTGTTACTTTGCCATACAGTAACTCGGGAGGGCATGCCGGTGCAGCGTGCGGCATGCCGTCAACCGTTGCCCTCGATGAGCTTTTGCAGCTCTTCCGGCTTCATGATCGTGATGCTGTGCGAGCCCTTCTTGATGATTCCCTGCTGCACCAGCGTCAGCAAGGCGCGGGTGACGGTCTCGCGGCTGGTGTTGATCATGTTGGCGATGTCCTGGTGCGTCGGCAGGTTTTCCACCACGTGGACATTGCCTTCCTTTTTCTCCTTGAGCAGGTTCAGGAAGGTGAAGATGCGGCGTGAGGTATTGTGAATACTGAGCAGGGCGCGGAATTCCGAGTCGCGTTGCACCTTCTCGGCCAGGAACCGCAGCATCTCGTGGGCCACCGGCGGCGAATGCGTAAACATGTGCAGCGCGACGGCGCGCGGCAGCAGGGCGACCAGCACGGGTGTCAGCGCCACGACCGATGCCGAACGCATGGCGCCGCTGATGACGGCGATCTCGCCGAAAAAGTCGCCCGGCTGCAGCATGCGCAGGCCGATTGCGCGGCCGTCCTCGGTGACGTCGATGACCTGCAGCGAACCGCTCAGCAGGAACAGCAGGCTGTCGCCGGGCGCGCCTTTTTGCAGCACGATGTCGCGCTTGGCGTATTCGCGGATGCGCAGGTTCGTTTTCACCCGCAGCATGTCTTCTTCGTTGAGGTTGGCGAGCAGCGGGATCTTGCGCAGATGGATCTGGACTTCATGTTCCTGCGCCGTCGGTTCGTTGGCCGCGGGAACGGCCGGCACGGGCGTCGGGTCGCCGGGAGCGGCTTCTTTCTCGGGATCGTTCTTGCGGTTGGTCGACGATGTCATGCGGTTCTCAAATCACCTGTAACAGTCCGAACGCAGCGGTGGCGGCGGCAATGCCGGCCGTGTTCGCCCCCATGTCGCGCCAGCAAAAACTACGTCCGGGCACCAGCTTCTGCAGTAATTCGATGGCAAATCCGGCTGAAAGCAAACCCAGCAGCCAGACCATGCGGCGCGCCCAGGCGGGTTCGATCAGCAGCGCCAGGGTGCTCAGTCCCGCGAATGCAATGAAGTGCAGCAGCTTGTCGTGCGGAAGCAGCGGAAGCCAGCGCGCCGGCAGCAGGCAGCCGAGCGCGACGGCGCCAGCGGCCGCCACGAAGACAATCAATTCCCAGGACATATCGACCTATTGCTTGTACACCAATCCTGGCGTTAGAAGTTATCCCAACGCAAACTCATCTGCAGGGCGTGACTATTATATTGGAAGAGCGAGATGTTCTCGCGGTTGAGCGTGCTACGCCACTCCACGACGACGCTGTAGCGTGAATGCAACTTCCAGTTCACGGCGGTGCGCAAGGTCGCCGTGTCCTGCCGACGCCGCGTGTCGATCAGTCCGGGGGAGTACAGCGCCTGGCTGCGCCAGTGTTGCCAGGCGACGCCGCCTTCCAGGCTCAGCCGGCTGGTGGCTGCGCCATACCATTGCAGGCTGCCAAACCAGCCGTCGCGGTCGCCGCCCGGCCGGCCGTTGGTGCTGTCGTCGTGCAGGCGGGTCAGCGTCGCCTGCGTCAGGCTGCGCCCGCCACGGTAACCGGCAATGCCGCCGAGCTCGATGGTCGTGCCGTCGTAGGCGGGGCGGGTGGGGTACTCGACCTGGCTCAGGTTGCCCGACAAGGTGAATTCGGCGCCCTCCGGCATTTTCCATGGCGGCGACAAACGCATCTGCAACTGCTTCTGGCGCTGGTACAGGGCGCGGTCCAGCGTCACATACCCAAGCGCCGCCGTGCCGCGCAGCAGCCAGCCGCCCGGCTTCCACGTGTGCTCGACCGCCCCCACCACCAGGGCGGTGTCCTGGCTGCGCTCCCGGTCGTGCCAGCGCGAATAGGCCTGGACGATGGCGTTCGTCGCGGCGCCACCGAGCGGGTGCACGGTGGACAGCGTCAGCTGGCTGAAGTTGTCGCCCTTCGGCAGGAAGTCGGGAGCCAGTTCGTACTCGGTCCGTGCGCTGCCGGTGCCGATCGCGAAGCGCGGATCGCTCGCGCCCTGGTTGACGTTGTCGTCGTGGCCGCGGGTGGCCGCCAGCAGCCAGGCGCCGCCCTCGCGTGCGGTCCTGTTGCCGCAGCCGGTGGCGCGGTAGCGCGCGATCGTCTCCACGATCGGTTCCGGCAGCGCGAAGCGTTGCTGCAACCCGGAAAACAGGCGCTCGGCCTCGTTCGAATTGCCGAGTTCGCAATGGGTGATCGCCAGGTCGAGCCAGGCGCCGGCGTGGCGCGGCTGGGCGGCCACGACGCGCTCGAGCAAGGCCGCCGCTTCTTCGACCCGCCCGTCGGACAGCGCGCGCAGTGCGGCGCGATACAGTTCTTCCTGCTGGTCCGCTTCGCCCGCGCTCGGCGGCGAATCGGCGGCCGGGGCGTCCTGCGCCACGGCGTGGCACGACCAGCACGCCGCCGCCAGCGCGATGGCTGCGACCAGGCGCATCATGCGCCTTGCTCCAGCGTGTAGATGCGTGTCGGGCGCCCCTTGCCGCGCAGCTGGCGCTCGCCCAGCAGCAGCAGGCGGTGGCGCCTGGCCAGCGCAGCCGTGCCCTCGCCCACGATGACGTCGTGCGGATAGTCGCGCGCCGCCTGTTCCAGGCGCGCCGCCGTGTTCACGCTGTCCCCGACGGCGGTATAGATGCTGCGGGCCGCGGTGCCGTAGTCGCCGGCCATCGCTACGCCGCTTTCGATGCCGATGCGTACGCGCAGCGGCGGCAGTCCGCTGGCTTCGCGCTGGCTGGAAAATTGCGCCACCTCGCGCAGGATGCGCGCCGCCGCGTCGAGCGCCAGGTCGGCGTGGTCGGGATTCGGCAGCGGCGCCCCCCAGAAAGCCACCAGTCCGTCACCAGTATACTTGTCGAGGGTGCCGCGCTGGGCCAGCACGGGCTGGGTGAGGCATTCCAGGAATTGCGTGGTCAGGCGCGACGCTTCTTCCAGCGACAGCGCCTCGACCTGGCTGGTATAGCCCTGCATGTCCGCCACCAGGGTGGTCACTTCCAGGCGCCGCGGCGCCAGCGGGTCCTTCAGGTCGCTGCGCAACAACTCGTCGACGACTTCGCCGGCCACGTACTGGCGCAGCGTGCCGAGCAGCTGGCGCGAGCGGCGCTGCGCCAGCTCCCACTGGAATGGCACGGCCACCGCCAGCAGGTACAGGCAGCACAGCAGCGGCGCCGCCGGCGCGAAATCGGGGTCGTGTGGCGCCAGCAGCCAGGCGATGGCCAGCCACAGCAGGGCGCTGGCGCCCAGCAGCAGCGCGTTCGAAGCCGCCGACATGCGCGGCAGCGTATAGGCGGTCAGCAACACGACGGCGAGCACGAAGGCGAACGCAATGCTCTTGCCTGGCAGCGCGGCCGGCGCAAGGCCCTGTTGACGGTCGAGCAGCGAGGTGAGCATCGAGGCATGGACCAGCAGGCCGGCGCTCGACGCGCCCAGCGGGGTTGCGATGCGGTCGCCGATGCTCAGCGACGAAGAGCCGATCAGCACCAGCCTGCCGCGTGCCATGCCTTCCGGCATATTCCCGGACAGCAAGTCGACAGCCTTGACGACGTCGTAGGCAGCCCAGTCGCGCGCAAAGGGCACGCGTTCGACCGCGCGCAGCGGCAAGTTATCTGTCGCATCACCACAACACTGTAGCAAGGCGAGCGAGAGGGTAGGGTAGACTCGGCCGCGGTAACTGGTGAACACGGGCAGGCGGCGCAAGGCGCCGTCGGCATCGGGCAGCACGCCGATATTGCCGGCATGGCGCGACTGGGCCAGGCCGGCGTGGTTGGCCAGGTAACCGAGGGCGGGCAGTGCGTTGCCGGCTGCCGGCGCCGGGGCGCCGCCGACCAGATGGCCGCTCCCCAGCGGCGCATCGGCGTGCAGGTAGTCGAACATCTGCGCGAGCACTACCGGGCCGTGGCCGGCCAGCATGGCCAGGCGCATGTCGCCGTCGGCGTCGGCGGGCTTTTCCATCAGGATGTCGAGCGCTACTGCGCGAGCGCCGTCGGCCAGGGCGAGTTCGACCAGGTCGGCGATGCGGGCGCGCGGCCAGGGCCAGGGGATGTTCGCCACGCTGCTTTCATCGATGTCGATCACCAGGATGCGTTGTTCCGGTACGGCGCTGGCGCGCAGCTGGATGAAGCTGTCGCGCAACCACTCGTCCACCGCGCTCGTCGGCCGCGTGCCGCCACCCCATTGCAGCCATCCCGCCAGCACCACCGCGACAAGCGCGATCAGGCCGCGCAGGACGGCTGGATGGCGCAGGTCGGTGCGCAAGAAGCGGGGGAGTGGCATTGGCAAAAATGAAACCAGAATGTACCGAAAAACGGAAAACATGCAGTATATCGGGTTGCATTTGCCAGCAGAAATAATTTGCTGCAGGCAAATGCCGATATACACTCAAGATTGTGATGAGCGTCACAGATTTTATCGGTTGACGCTGGACAATGGTAGGTATGGAGGACTCTATGTTGAAAAAAATCGTGGTGGCTGTTGCGATGATGTTGTCGCTGGTCGGCAACGCACAGGCGGCAGAGGCCGGCCGCGTGGTGTTCGTCACCGGCGATGCCCAGCTCGGCCGTCACGTCGCCCTCAAGGATGCGGTAGTGGCGGAGGGCGACCAGATCTCGACCGGCGTTGACGGCTATGTCTATGTGCAGACCGTCGACAACGGTTTCCTGATCCTGCGTCCCAATACCGTCGCGCGTGTGACGGCGTATTCGATCGACAACGCCGACCCATCGAAAACCCAGGTCAAGCTCGAGCTGTTGCAAGGCGTGGCCCGCGCGATTTCGGGTGAAGGCGTCAAGCGCGCGCGCCAGAACTTCCGTTTCAATACGCCCGTTGCCGCGATCGGCGTGCGCGGCACCGATTTCACGGTGTATACCGATCAGCAGACGACGCGCGTGACGGTGCTGTCCGGCGGCGTGGTGATGAGCGGCTTCGGCGCCGGCTGCGCGGCGGCGGGAACCGGGCCTTGCGAGGGACGTGACGCGCGCGAACTGTTCGCCGGGCAGGGCGGCATGCTGCTGCAGGTAGAGCGCGGCAACAGCATTCCGCAATTGCTGGCCAATCCGGCGCTGGCGCCTGACCAGGCCGGCAAGCCGCGTGGCGACGAGCCCACGACCAAGCCGGCCGCGGCGCCGCTCGCGCAGGTGAATCTGGATCCGCAGCGTTCGGCGCAGACGCTGAGCAATGTGCGACCAGTGGCGCCGGCCCCGACGCCGGAGCCGGCTCCGACGCCGCTACCACTGCCGGAGAGCCCGCCGGTGACCGATCCCGTCATCCCGCCGCCCGTGGTGATCGAGCCGCCACGGCCGCCAGTTGCCGTCGTGCCCGAAGTTTTCTGGGGACGCTGGCAGGCAGTGCTCAATCGGGCGCCTGCGATCGGCCGTATTGATGACGCCGATGTCGATATTGCCACTTATTACGGGCCATATGCGATTACGCGCCTTTCCAATTCGGCATTGGTCATGCCAAAAGAAGGAACGGCGGCATTTACATTGATGAGCGGCGAGGCAATCATGACCAATTCGGATGGCAATCGGTTTGCCACGATCGATTCGGGCCAATTGACGATGGATTTCGCGAAAAAAACCTTCGCCACGTCGCTGGTCGTCAGGGCCGACGGCGATCGCGCGGACGTCATCGGCAGCGGCATCATGACGGACAAAGGCATGCTGTACGAAGACCGGCGCTCCGATACGATCATCCGGGGATATCTGGGTGGCGCGAATGCGGATCAGGCTGGATATATTTTCAAGAACTCCGCCAATCCGGGAATAGTTGTCAGCGGCGCCACATCGTGGAGCCGGTGAATCGGGAATAGTTGTAACCGTAATTGGTGGTTTTTTGAAAGAATTCGTAAAAAAATGTATCTATAGCGTAAAAAACTTGGGCTTTGTGATGACGGTCACAACCTTGAAATCATAATCTGGCAATATACTCCGCAGTTCTGCAATAACCCATAGGACACACACCAGTGTTGTCCTACAGCAGACTTGGTTACAACCACAATCTTTAAAGGATTCAAACATCATGGCAGCTCAAGATTACACCGCCGTTGTACAACAACTGTACATGTCGTACTTCGGCCGTCCGGCTGACTTCTACGGCCTGCAGAATTTCTCGGCGCAGCTCGACGCAATGGGCGCACCGAAGACCTTCGCCGCAGTGCAGGCTGCCGTGCAGGCTGACGCCGCCGGCACCACCGCGCTGTCGAAGCTGGTGAACACCTTCAGCAACTCGGCTGAGTCGGTCGCCCTGTACGGCAGCGACAACAGCCAGGTCGGCATCTCGAAGTTCGTCGCCGCGATCTACCAGAACGTCCTGGGCCGCGAAGCCGACATCACCGGTTTCAACTTCTGGGTCAGCGCCATCTCCTCGGGCACCCTGAGCAAGGCCAACGCCGCTGCCGCCATCTCGCAGGCTGCTACCGTCAACACCTCGGCCCAAGGCCAGCTGGACGCACTGACCGTGGCCAACAAGGTTGCCGTCGCTACCGCCTTCACCACCGCCCTGGACACCCCGGCTGAACTGAACGCCTACTCGGGCGACGCAGCAGCTGCAGCCGGCCGTGGCCTGCTGACCGGCGTGACCTCGTCGACCAGCGTGACCGCTTACCAGTCGGTCATCAACTCGACCATCTCCGGCATCGTGACCGGCTCGACCCCAGTGTCGAACCTGGCCCTGACCGCCAACGTCGACAACATCGTGGGCACCAACGCTGCTGACACCATCACCGCACTGGTTGGCGTGGATGCTGCTAGCGTTTCCACCCTGAACACCGGTGACGCGATCGACGGCGGCGCCGGCATCGACACCCTGAACCTGATCGTGGGCAAGGCATCCCCGCTGCCAAGCACTGCCACCGTCAAGAACGTGGAAATCATCAACATCACCGGCGCGGACTTCATCAGCACCGGCGGCGTTGCTGCGACCGTCGACGCTGGCTACTTCGCTGGTTCGACCACCGTCAACCTGCAGAACACCGCTACCGCGACCAACGTCACCGGCCTGTCCGGCAAGACCCTGGGCGTGCAAGGCAAGAGCGCTGCGATCACCGGTGACTTCGGCACCGCTGCTGCTGCAACCGTGCAACTGACTGGTTCGTCGGCCGTTGCTGGTGGCGCAACCAACGCCGTTGTCAACCTGACTGGTGCTGGCATCAAGACCGTGACCGTCAATGGCAGCGGCCGTGCTACCATCGACTCGACTGGCGCTGTCGAGACGCTGAACGTCAACGCGACCGGTGCGATTACCCTGGACGCCCAGGCTGAAGCCGCTTCGATCAAAACCATCAATGCAGCCGGTTCGAGCGCTGGCGTGACCCTGGTGGGCGCATACACCGCAGCCGAGACCATCACCACCGGCAACGGCGCTGATACCTTCACCGTCGGCCTGACCACCGCTGGCAAGACCGCGACCGTCAATTCGGGCGCTGGTAACGACACCATCGACGTCAGCACTACCGCAGTCAAAGTCAACATCAACGCTGGCGCTGGCGATGACAACATCACCTTCACCACTGCCCGTCCAGTGACCGCGAGCGACATCGTCAACGGCGGCGAAGGCAAGGACACCCTGACGATCGGTAACGGTACCATCGCTGCTGCGGATATCGAAATCCTCAAAGCGGTCGTGACCAACGTCGAGACCCTGAAGTTCTCGGCACAAGCAACCGGCGTCGATGCAGCCGCCCTGAGCCAGTTCAGCACCTTCTCGTTCACGCAAGATGCCAGCGCCATCACCAAGGTTGCTGATACCCAGAGCATCGTCACCACTGGCGACGTCAGCGTGAGCGCTGCCGGTTACATCGGTGCTGGCACCGGTACCCCTGCCGCAACCGCGACGACCTATGCTGGCAAGCTGACCGTTGACGCGACCGGTGGCAGCGCCGCTGGTGCTGATCCTGTTCTCAATCCAGCAAATAACGTTGTGGTCACTGCAAACGCAGACTCGATCACCCTGAACGTGAAAGCTCTCGCAGCAACTGCGGGCGCTGCTGGCGAAGCTACGTTTGCTCAGCTGACCGGCGACGTCAAGTCGGCTACCGTCAACCTGACCAACAGTGTGAACGCCAACACCAGCAGCACCGCAACTGCTGACGTCCTGGCTAACTTCTCGCTGACCACCAGCGGTGCTAAAGTTGGCGCTACCAACGCTTTCAGCGAACTGGGCGCCCTGACCACGCTGAACCTGACCGGCAACGGTTCGGCTGTCATCGTCAACGGCGCGGCCGGCGTGCTGGCTAACGTCGACGCAACCGCAATGACCGGCAAGGCAGCCTTCGGCGGCCCTGCAGTCACCGGTGGCCTGGACTACACCACCAGCGCCAACGTCGCTGAAACCATCAAGCTGGGTGCTGGCAACGACATCGTGCGCTTCAGCGCCACGTCGTCGACCTACGACAAGATGGACACCATCACCGGCCTGACCCTGGTCAAGACCGCCGCTGGCGCGCTGGATCTGGCTGCTTCGGATGACATCTCGGTCGCTGGCGGCGCTACCTTCGCCAAGGCAACCTCGACCGCTGCAACCTTCGGCCTGGCACTGACCGAACTGGGCGCAGCCGCTGCCGACAACGTCGTGTTCCAGTACGGTGGCGACACCTACATCTACTCGGATGTGGGCGCCAATGGCCTGACCAACAACGACGTCGTCATCAAGCTGACCGGCACCATCGATCTGGACATGCTGGTTCTGGCTCTGAACCCGGCTCCAGCCCCTTAATTTCCTTCACCGGAAATGCCCCTTGCCTCGGCAAGGGGTTGCGATAACGCGAACCCTGGCTCCTGGAGCCAGGGTTTTTTCGCGTACACCGCGATGAGTCAAGACAGGCGGTTCCGTCCCGCCGGGTGAGCAATCACCGGCCTGGACAGGCAGGATCGACTTCTGCAGTGCCGTCGAATGCGGAGCATGCTCTGCTGAGTTTCGGCACGAATGGATAACGCGACGCCTTTCCCGGGACGGACATCGATCCCAGAGGCCATGCTGAAGAGCATGGCCTTTTTCATGGGCTGTACCGACATCTGATGCATCAGCGCAACTAATCTTCTTCAAAATTGTGATGCTCATCACATTTCACGGGGCTTTTAGGCGATAATGTGCGCTCTGGCTGTGGCTGGCTCTATTGCGGTCATCAGGCACACTTTCACGACGGCCTACAATGCTCAATAAATTCTTCGAATCGAAAAACGAACTCGGGCTCGCCCTGCGCGGTTTCAAAAGCACGTTCATTACCGTCGGCGTCTTCAGCGCCATCACGAACCTGCTGGCGCTGGTGCCGTCCCTGTACATGCTGCAGGTCTACGACCGCGTGCTGGCGAGCCGCAACGAATTTACCCTGCTCATGCTGACGGTGATGATGCTCGGCGCCTATGTGCTGATGTCCTCGCTCGAGATGATGCGCAGCTTCGTGCTGGTGCGCGTGGGCGCCAAGTTCGACATGCTGCTCAACAAGCGGGTGTACACCGCGGCGTTCGAGCAGAACCTCAAGCGGGCCGGCGGCAACGCCGGGCAGGCCCTGGGCGACCTGACCAACCTGCGCCAGTTCCTGACCGGTAACGCCGTGTTCGCGTTCTTCGACGCGCCGTGGTTCCCGATCTACCTGGCCGTGATCTTCTATTTCGACGTCTGGCTCGGCTTGTTCGCCCTGTGCGGCACGATCATCCTGGTGGTGCTGGCCGTCGTCAACGAGCGCATCACGCGCGGGCCGCTCGGCGAAGCCAACACCATGTCGATCGCTTCCGGCAACCTGGCGACCAACAACCTGCGCAACGCCGAAGTCATCGAATCGATGGGCATGCTGCCCAACCTGATGCGCCGCTGGTTCAAATTGCACAGCCGCTTCCTGAACCTGCAGGCCGAGGCGAGCCAGAAGGCCGGCGTCATCGGCGCGATCACCAAGTTCTTCCAGACGTCGCTGACCTCGCTGGTGCTGGGCCTGGGCGCCCTGCTGGCGATCGAAGGCCACATCACCCCGGGCATGATGATTGCGGCCTCGATCCTGATCGGCCGCGCGCTGGCGCCGGTGCAGCAGGTGATCGCGGTCTGGAAGACGTGGAGCAGCACGCGCAGCGCCTTCGACCGTCTCTCCAAGATGCTGAATGACAATCCGGAGCGTAACGTAGGCATGGAACTGCCGAAGCCGCAGGGCACCGTGACCGTCGAAGGCGTGACCGCGGCGCCGCCGGGCGCGACCCAGGCCGTCCTGCGCGGCCTGTCGTTCGCGATCGCACCGGGCGACGCCCTGGGCGTGATCGGTCCTTCGGGATCCGGCAAGTCGACCCTGGCGCGCCTGCTGGTCGGCGTGTGGCCCGCCGCGGGCGGCAAGGTGCGCCTGGACGGCGCCGATATCTATAGCTGGAACAAGGCCGAACTCGGCCCGAACATCGGGTACCTGCCGCAGGACATCGAACTGTTCGGCGGCACCGTGAGCGACAACATCGCCCGCTTCGGCGACGTCGATGCCGAAAAAGTCGTCGAGGCGGCCAAGCGCGCCGGCGTGCACGACATGATCCTGCACCTGCCCAAGGGCTACGACACGCCGCTGGGCGACGGCGGCGCCGGCCTGTCCGGCGGCCAGAAGCAGCGCCTGGGCCTGGCCCGCGCGATGTATGGCGACCCGGCCCTGCTCGTGCTCGACGAGCCGAATTCGAACCTCGACGAGGTGGGCGAACAGGCGCTGGTCCAGGCCGTGCTCGACATGCGCCGCCGCGGCAAGACGGTCGTGCTGGTCACGCACCGCACCAGCATCATCGGCGCCACCAACAAGCTGCTGCTGCTGCGCGACGGCGCGGCCCAGGCCTTCGGCCCGACCGACCAGGTGCTGGCCGCGGTCCAGGATGCGAACCAGAAGGCGCAAGCGCAGGCACAGGCGCAAGCCCAGGCACAGGCGCAGGCACGCCAGGCGCAGCTGCAGGCCCAGGCCGCCGCCGCTGCAACGACTGAACAAGGAAGCAAATAATGAAGCTGATTCAACAGAAGGATGCGCCTGCCGAAGTCGTCAGTCATGACGTCGCGCCGCTGACCGTGAATACCGATGCGCGTTCCTACGCGCGCGTCGGCTGGCTGATCGTGCTGTTCGGCGTGCTCGGCTTCCTGCTGTGGGCGTCCTTCGCCCCGCTGGACAAGGGCGTTCCCATGACGGGCACGGTGGCCAAGGAAACCAACCGCAAGAGCGTGCAGCACCCGACGGGCGGCGTCATCCAGGAAATCCTGGTCAGGGACGGCGACGTGGTGAAGGCCGGCCAGGTGCTGGTGCGCATGAACCCGATTACTGCCAAGGCGGGTTATGACATTACCGAAGCGCAATTTCTCGCCGCGCGCGCGAGCGAGGCGCGACTGCTGGCGGAACAGGCGGGGCAGAAAACGATCCGTTTCCCCGAAGACCTGACGAAACACGCCGACAATGCGCGCGTGGCCGAGATGATGGCCTTGCAAAACCAGTTGCTCGCTTCGCGCCAGGCGTCGCTGCAGAACGAACTGGGCGGCGTGGATGAGAACATCGCCGGCCTCAAGATGCAGATCCAGGGCCTGCAGGAGTCGCGCGACAGCAAGAAGGAGCAGGTCGGCTTCCTCAAGGAGCAGCTCGGCGGCATGCGCGACCTGGCCAAGGAAGGCTATATCGCCCGCAACCGCCTGCTGGACCTGGAGCGCACCTACGCGCAGCTGCAGGGTGAAATCTCCGAGGACATCGGCAATATCGGCCGCGCCCAGCGCCAGGTGATGGAACTGACGCTGCGCAAATCGCAGCGCATGCAGGAATACCAGAAGGAAGTGCGCACCACGCTGGCCGAGACGCAGAAGGAATCGGAATCGCAGGCGGCGCGCATGAGCGCCCAGCAATTCGAGCTGTCGAACGTCGACGTCAAGGCGCCGGTCAACGGCACGGTGGTCGGCCTGGCCGTGTTCACCAATGGCGGCGTCGTGCAGCCGGGCTTCAAGATGATGGATATCGTGCCGACCAACGACCTGCTGATCGTCGAAGGGCAGTTGCCGGTCAACCTGGTCGACAAGGTGTACGAAGGTCTGGAGACCGAACTGATCTTCTCGGCGTTCAACGCCAACCGTACGCCGCACATTCCGGGCATCGTGGAAACCGTGTCGGCCGACCGCAGCGTCGAAGAGCGTACCGGCGCGCCGTATTACCACGTGCGCGTGAAAGTGTCGCCCGAAGGCGCAAAGATGATCGCGCAACACAATATGGCTATTCGTCCCGGCATGCCGGTGGACCTGTTCGTCAAGACCGGCGAACGCACGATGATGAGCTACCTGCTCAAGCCGCTGATGGACCGCAGCCGGTCGTCGATGAGCGAGGATTGATCATGGCGCAAGCGATCAGGAAGCCGGGCGCGCTGCGCCGCAGTGGACTTGCCATCGCCGCATTGCTGACCTTCGTCGCCGGCAATGCCGGCGCGGTCAGCCTGCAGCAGGCCTATGAAGCGGCATTGAGGAACGATCCGCAATATCGCATGAATTATTACGAGAACGAAGCGACCAAGGAGAACGTGAACCTTGGACGGTCGAACCTGCTGCCGCGGCTGTCGGCAAGCTACAGGGCGAATCGAAATATCGCAGATACCGACACGTATTCAACCTTGGCCGGAAGGAATATACTCGAGTATCCGCGCTACATCAGCCGCTCCTCATCCATCAACCTCCAGCAGCCGATCCTGAACCTGGATTCGATCTTCCGCTACCGCCAGGGGAAGGTGCAGACCGCCCAGGGCGCGAAAAAATTCGAATCCGACACCAATGACGTCATCATCCGTGTCGTCGGGGCCTATGCGGACGCGCTGTTCGCCGAGGACCAGGTCGAGCTGTCCCGGGTGCAGCGCGACATGTACCTGGAACAGATGAAGGTCAATGATCGCCTGTTCGAAAAAGGCGAGGGCACCAAGACCGACATGCTCGAGACGCAGGCGCGGCTGGACCTGGCCGAAGCGCAGCTGGTCGAGGCCAGGAACAATGCGATCGCCATGCGCAACACGCTCGCGGGCATCATCGGCATGGACCCGGGCACCCTCGACAAGCTGGGTGCGGAGTTCCGGTTCCAGGACTTGCCGCTCAAATCGTTCGAAGACTGGCGCCGCACGGCCGAGGAGCGCAATCCGCTGCTGGCCGCCGGCAGGCTGGCGGTCGAAAATGCCCGCCTGGAAATCAAACGCCAGAAGGCGGGACACTTCCCCACGGTCGACCTGGTCGCCGGTTACAGCCGCGACGATGCGGCCTCGCTCCAGAACTACCGGCAGGATTCCATCAACCGCACCGTCGGCGTCCAGGTGAACATCCCGATCTACCAGGGCGGCGCGATCAGCGCCACCACGCGCCAGGCTGCCGCCAATTTCGAGCGCTCCAGGGCCGAACTCGACACGCAGAGCAACCGGATCATGGTCGAGTTGCGCAGGTCTTACGACCTGGTGGAGAACAGCGTTGCGATGATCAGCGCGCTGGAAAGGGCGGTCGCCTCGGGCAAGGAACTGATGGTCGCCACCGAGAAAAGCGTCGCGGGGGGCGTGCGGATCAACCTCGACCTGCTGAACGCCCAGCAGCAGCTGTACACCAGCCAGCGCGACCTGGCGCAGGCGCGATACAGCTATCTGCTCGGCCTGCTGCGCCTGCGTGCGGACGCGGGCACCCTCAATGCGGACGCGGTGCGCGAAGTCGCCGCCTACTTCCGCTGATTCGAACGGGAACCGCAACAAATCGACGGGCGTATGTCAATGGCATATGCCCGTTTTCTTTGTGCATTCAGGGGCGATGACAGGGCGATGATGATGCAAATTCGCCGTGAATCGATGTTAAAGTTTCCAGCTGAGCATATCCGCCCCACGAATCGACTTATTCACCAGTACAGGAATTTCCATGCAAGCTTGGTCTGAAGGTTACATGACGGATGTTGAATATACATTCGGATACTACGCAGAGTTGAATCCCCTACGCACCCGGCTTGCGCTTTTGAACGCAGGTTATGCTTATCCCGAGATCGGCACGGCATGTGAACTCGGCTTTGGCCAGGGTTTGAGCATCAATATCCACGGCGCCGCGTCGTCGACCGAGTGGTATGGCACCGATTTCAATCCGACCCAGGCCGCGTTCGCGAAAGACCTGGCCGGCGATCCGGCAAAGGCGGCCCGCATCTTCGATGACGCCTTCGATGCGTTCTGCAACCGCAGCGACTTGCCGGACTTCGATTTCATCAGCCTGCATGGCATCTGGAGCTGGATTTCCGACAGCAACCGCGCCGTCATTGCCGATTTCATCCGGCGCAAGCTCAAGGTCGGCGGGGTGCTTTACATCAGCTACAACACCCAGCCCGGCTGGGCCGCGATGGCGCCCTTGCGCGATTTGTTGACGGGCCATAGCGACACCCTGGCGGCGCCCGGCACCGAGACGAGCAAGCGCATCGAGTCGGCGCTCGATTTCGCCAACCGGCTGCTGGACACCGGCGCCATGTATGGCCGCGCCAATCCGTCGGTGGCGGAGCACCTGAAGCTGCTCAGCAAGCATCCCAGCAATTACCTGGCCCACGAATACTTCAATCGTGACTGGATGCCGATGCCGTTTTCCAGGATGGCCGAGTGGCTGGAATCGCAAAAGCTCAGCTTCGCCGGTTCCGCGCACTACCTCGATCACGTCGATGCGCTGAACATGACCGCCGACCAGGTGACGTTCCTCAACGAGATCCCGGACCGGCGCTTCCGTGAAACGGCCAAGGATTTCGTGGTGAACCAGCGTTTCCGGCGCGATTACTGGATTCGCGGTCCGCGCCGCCTGGCGCCGCTCGAGAAGGCCGAACGGTTCCGCGCCCAGCGGATCGTGATGGGCATGCCCTTCGCGAAAGTCGAGTTGAAGGCCAAGGGGTTGCTGATCAATGCGGACCTGAAAGAAGAGATCTACCGCCCGATCCTGAACGCGTTGAACGATTACCAGCCACACTATGTCAGCGACATCGAGCAAGCCGTGGCGGGCAGCGGCGTCACGCTCAACCACATCCTGCAGGCGCTGGTCATCCTGGCCGGCAATGGCACCGTGTATCCGGCCCAGGACGACGCGGCAATCCAGCAGGCGCGCCCGGCAACCGACGCGCTGAACGCCCGCCTGTGCGCTCAGGCGCGGTACTCCACCGAGATCAGCTACCTGGCCTCGCCCGTGACCGGCGGCGGCGTGTTCGTCACGCGCCTGGAACAGCTGTTCATGCTGGCGCGGGATGCCGGACTGGCGCAACCGGGCGAATGGGCGAAGTTCGCCGCCGATCTGCTGGAAGCGCAGAACCAGCGCGTCCTCATCGAAGGCAAGCCGGTCGAATCGCTGGAGCAGCAGCTGGAAGAACTGGGCAAGCAGGCGGTCAATTTCGCCGAGCTGCGGCTGGACTTGCTGAAAGGGCTGGGCATTACCGGTTGAGCCGTTGCGCCGCGCAACCATGAGCGCCCGGGCCGCGTCATGCGGACCGGGCGTTTTTCATGACACGCTGGTCAGGCTGGCGCGCCGGCGGCCTGGTCGCAACCCACCTCGTTGCCCGCGCAATGCGGACACGACACCCCCACCACATACTCCGGCGCAAGCTGCTGGCGCGGCGTCACCACGGCGCGGCAGGCGAAGCACTGCACGGTCTCGGTCGGCTCCAGCCTGGGATTGAGCGCGGTGCGGTAGTCGAACACGAAGCAGTCGCCGGTGTAATGGTCGCCGCCGACATCCTCGAAATACTTCAGGATGCCGCCCTCGAGCTGGAACACGCGGTCGTAGCCGATTTCCTTCATGTGGATCGCGGCCTTCTCGCAGCGGATGCCGCCGGTGCAGAAGGTGACCACGGTCTTGCCGGCCAGCTCGTCCTTGTGCTCGGCCGCGACGGCCGGGAATTCGGTGAACTTGTCGATGCGGTAGTCCAGCGTGTTGTTGAAGGTGCCCACGTCGACCTCGAACGCGTTGCGGGTTTCCATCATCACGACTTCGACGCCGTCGTCGTCGTGCCCCTGGTCGAGCCAGCGCTTGAGCGTACGCGCATCCACCACCGGCGCCCGGCCCAGCTCTGGCTTGATCAGCGGCATGCGCATGGTGATGATTTCCTTCTTGATCTTGACCAGCATGCGCTTGTGCGACTGCTCGCGCGACAGGCTTTCCTTGCATTGCAGGTCGCTCAGGCGGGCATCGCTACGGACCCAGGCCAGGTACTGGTCGATATGTTCGCGGGTGCCCGACAGGAACATATTGATGCCCTCCGGCGTCAGCAGTACGGTGCCCTTCAGGCCCAGCTCGTTGCACAGGTCCTGGTATTGCGGGCGCAATTCTTCCAGGTTGTCGAGCGTGATGAATTTATAGGCGGCGATGTTGACGTACTGGGTTTCGGAGGACATGGTCGTAGGCCTTGCAAAGGCTGTAGAAAAGGTAGGGCGATATTATAAGTCAGCAGGCATCGGCGCTTGCATGGTGCAGGCGATTGCGCCACAGTTTTCACCATCGCGGCAACGTTGGCAAAATCGCCACGTCGACATGCTGGCCAGAAACGCAGCGGTGCCGTCACCGCCGATGGCGCGGTAAAATACCCGGATGACTTCCCCGACTTTCACCCACCTGCGCGTCCACTCCGAATACTCCATCGTCGACGGCCTGGTCCGCATCGACGACCTGGTCAAGGCGGCCGTCAAGGACAACCAGCCGGCGCTGGCCGTGACCGACCTGGCCAACACCTTCTGCCTGGTGCGTTTCTACAAGGCGGCGCGCGGCAAGGGCGTCAAGCCGATCGTCGGGGTCGACGCCTGGATCACCAACGACGACAACCGCGACAAGCCGCATCGCCTCCTGATCCTGGCCAAGAACCATACCGGCTACCTGCAGCTGTGCGACCTGCTGGCGCGCGCCTGGCTCACCAACCAGCACAAGGGCCGCGCCGAGATCCGCACCGAGTGGCTGGAGGCGCTGGCCACCTCCACCTCGACCCTGCATCCCGACGAGCCCCAGGCCAACGCCCTGATCGTGCTGTCGGGCGCCCACTTCGGCGACATTGGCCAGGCGATCGAAAACGGCGACCTGGCGCGCGCCGAGGCCAATGCCGCGCGCTGGGCGGCGATCTTCCCGGGTCACTTCTACATCGAGATCCAGCGCGCCGGCCAGCCCAACCAGGAACAGCAGGTGCGCCACTCGGTGGCGCTGGCCGGCCGCCTGGGGCTGCCGGTGGTGGCGACGCACCCGGTGCAGTTCCTGGAGAAAAGCGAATTCATCGCCCACGAAGCGCGTGTGTGTATCGCCGAAGGCGAGATGCTGGCCAACGCCAAGCGCGTGCGCCGCTTCAACGAGAACATGTGCTTCAAGTCGCAGGCCGAGATGCTCGAGTTGTTCAAGGACTTGCCGGGCGCGCTGGCCAACTCGGTCGAGATCGCCAAGCGCTGCAACGTCACGCTCACGCTGGGTAAGCCGCAGTTGCCGAACTTCCCGACCCCGGGCATGACGATCGACGAATTCCTGATCGCGGAAACGAAGCGAGGCCTCGAGGAGCGCCTGGTCCAGCTGTATCCCGACCCCGTCAAGCGCGAGCAGGAACGTCCGCGCTACGAGGCGCGCCTGGAGTTCGAGAACAAGACGATCATCAACATGAAGTTCCCGGGCTACTTCCTGATCGTGGCGGAGTTCATCCAGTGGGGCAAGAACAACGGCGTGCCGATCGGCCCGGGCCGCGGCTCGGGCGCGGGCTCGCTGGTCGCCTACGCGCTGAAGATCACCGACCTCGATCCGCTCAAGTACAACCTGCTGTTCGAGCGTTTCCTGAACCCCGAGCGCGTCTCGATGCCCGACTTCGACATCGACTTTTGCCAGGAAAAGCGCGAACTGGTGATCCAGCACGTGAAGGACCTGTATGGCCGCGACGCGGTGTCGCAGATCGCCACCTTCGGCACCATGGCGGCCAAGGGCGCGATCCGCGACGTCGGCCGCGTGCTCGACTTCGGCTACAACTTCTGCGACGGCATCTCCAAGCTGATCCCGTTCAAGCCGGGCAAGCCGGTCTCGATCGCCGAGGCGATCGAAGAAGAACCGCTGCTCAAGGAGCGTCTCGAAAACGAAGAAGAGGTCAAGCAGCTGCTCGACCTGGCGCAGCAGGTCGAGGGCATCACGCGCGGCATCGGCATGCACGCCGGCGGCGTGCTGATCGCGCCCGGTAAACTCACCGACTTCTGCCCGCTGTACACCCAGGGCGGCGACGCCGGCGTGGTGTCGCAGTACGACAAGGACGACGTGGAGGCCGTGGGCCTGGTCAAGTTCGACTTTTTGGGCCTGACCACGCTGACCATCCTCGACCGCGCCGTCAACTACATCAAGGATCTCGACCCGGCGGAGAGCGAATTCGACCTGGCCAGGCTGCCGCTGGACGACCGCGCGTCGTACAAATTGCTGAGCGACGCCAAGACGGTCGCGATCTTCCAGCTGGAATCGCGCGGCATGCAGGGCATGCTCAAGGACGCGCGTCCCGACCGCTTCGAGGACATCATCGCGCTCGTCGCCTTGTACCGTCCGGGCCCGATGGACCTGATTCCCGACTTCTGCAAGCGCAAGCACGGCGAGAAATTCGACTATCCCGATCCGCGCACCGAGTCGATCCTGTCCGAGACCTACGGCATCATGGTCTACCAGGAGCAGGTGATGCAGATGGCGCAGATCGTGGGCGGCTATTCGCTGGGCGGCGCCGACATGCTGCGCCGCGCGATGGGCAAGAAGAAGGCCGAGGAGATGGCCGAGCACCGCGAGATCTTCCGCGCCGGCGCCGCCAAGGACGGCCTGTCGACCGAGAAGGCCGACGAGATCTTCGACCTGATGGAAAAGTTCGCGGGCTACGGCTTCAACAAGTCGCACGCGGCCGCCTATGCGCTGCTGTCGTACCACACCGCCTACCTGAAGGTGCACCATACCGCCGCGTTCATGGCAGCCAACATGTCGCTGGCGATGGAAGACACCGAGAAGATCAAGATCCTGGTCGAGGATGCGAAAGAAGTCTGCAAGCTCGTGATCCTGCCGCCGGACGTCAACGAATCGCAGTTCCGCTTCACGCCGGAAGGCGAGCCGAAGTCGAAGACCGGCAAGCAGGTGACCAACATCCGCTACGGCCTGGGCGGCGTCAAGGGCGCGGGGCAGGGCGCGATCGAGGCCATCATCGCCGCGCGCAGCGAAGGGGGCAAGTTCAAGGACCTGTTCGATTTCTGCAAGCGCGTCGACCGCAAGCAGATCAACCGCCGCACCATCGAATCCCTGATCCGTGCCGGAGCGATGGACGCCTTCGGCGTCGACCGCGCCGTGTTGCTGGCCTCGGTCGCGTTCGCGATGGAAGCGGCCGGCCAGGCGGCGGCGGCCGCCAACCAGGTGAGCCTGTTCGGCGGCGACGATTCCGACCTCGTCGCCCCGCCCGAGTACGTCAAGGCCACGCCCTGGACCGACCGCCAGAAGCTGTCCGAAGAAAAGATCGCGCTCGGCTACTACCTGTCCGGCCACATGTTCGACTCGTATGCGCAAGAGGTGCGGCGCTTCGCCAAGACCAAATTGAAGGACCTGGAACCGTCGCGCGACCCGCGCATGATGTGCGGCGTGATCACCGGCGTGCGTACCCAGATGACCCAGCGCGGCAAGATCCTGATCGTGGCGCTGGACGACAAGACCGCGGTACACGAGGTGACGGTCTACAGCGAGGTGGCCGAGGCCAACAAGCACGCCCTCAAGGAAGACGAGTTCCTGCTGGTGGTCGGCAAGGTCTCCGAAGACCGCTTCAACGGCGGCCTGCGCATCACGGCCGAGAAGGTGTTCGACATCGCGGCCTCGCGCATCCAGTACGGGCACAAGCTGGAGATGGACCTGGCTACCACGGTCGATCCGGCGAAGATCGCCGAGGTGCTGCAGCCCTACCGGGTGCAGGACGGGATGCCGGTCAGCCTGCGGCTGGTGACCAATGGGATTCCCTACGTCGTGCAGCTGGGCGACGACTGGCGGGTTGCGCCATCCGATACACTCAAGCTGGCGCTCGAGCTGACCCTGGGGGCAAAGGACGTCGCGGTCGAGTATTGACAGGCGTGTGCATGAACTAAAAGGCGTGTCCTCGGACTGATACCGTTAAGTTAGGCAAGCTGAGCTAGCCGTCAAATACGTCGTCCCCGCGCAGGCGGGGACCCAAGTTTTGCAAACGTCGTCGAAAACGCTTGCACGATTGGGTCCCCACCTTCGTGGGGACGACGTTTTTGCGCTAACTCAAGAAGACTTGAGCCTTAACTTAACGTCATTAGTGTCCCTGGGCACGTTTTTTTCTTGCGGATGGGCAAAGCACGTGCCGGCAACTGTTGCGTGCGAGCGTTGCTCTATGTGCAAGAGGTGCGCACGATTGAAATGGGATTTGACTTGAACTGTTGAGCAGGAAATACTCCATCGTTAGCTAGTTCTTCATATCAATTTCCAAACAGAAACGATCGTCTTAGTCATGGCCAGTATTTCCGACATCACCGTCACACCGCTTTCGGGCTTGAACCACATCGACGCCCTCCTGGACAAGGGTCCGGATTGGAACTTCCTGACGCCCAACCCGTACGGAAATACGCTGTACTACACCTTTTCCATCGCGTCGGGAAACGAAGCCGGGCGTAGCGGTCAGGAGATGTTCTCGGTGTCCCAGCAGGCGGCGACGCGCACCGCGTTCGATTACCTGCATCAGGTGACCGGGATCGTGTTCCAGGAAACCGGCGATGGCATTCTGGGGCAGATCCATCTCGCCAATCTCGATATCGCGGGCGCCTACACCACCGGCCTGGCCAGCTGGCGCGCGGGTTATAGCGGTTCGAGCACCCTGGTCAGCTATAGCGCCAACGCCTACCTGTACCTGGATAACGCCGAGTACCGGAGCATGACGCAGAACCTGACGCCCGGCGGCTACGGTTATGAAACCCTGCTGCACGAACTTGGCCACGTGCTGGGTTTGAAGCACCCGTTCCACGAGGAAGACGGCACGGCGCAGATCGTGCTGAACCCGAATGAAGACCACACCGGGAATACCTTGATGTCGTACACCTCGGACGGCCGCGCCCACAGCACCTACAGCCCATACGATATCGCGGCGCTGAACTGGCTGTATGGCGGCGACGGCCTGCGCGGCGCGCTCGGCATCAACAGCACCACCGGAGGACGCTACATCACTGGCACCGACAGGGCCGACACCCTGACGGGCACCGCATTCAACGATACTTTACAAGGCAATGGAGGAAACGACATGATCGACGGAGGATCGGGCCGCGATACAGCGGTATTCAATGCAATTCGCAGCGCTTATTCGCTCAGCAATCTGGGCGACGGCGCGCTGGCGGTTGCGCACGCAACAGAAGGCACCACCACCCTGCGCAATATCGACGTGCTGCAGTTCGCGGACATGAGCGTCGAACGCGCGAACCTGGCCGATTTGCTGGCGCCCGGCAAGCCCGCGCTGAGCCTGACGCTCAACGCGAAGGACTACGCGCGCGGCAATATGCCGACGATGACCGGCGCCGCCGAACCCAATTCGACGGTGCGCGTGTACATCGACAACCAGCTGGTCGCCACCGTCAAGGCGGGCGCCGACGGCCTGTGGGGCGCCAAGTCGTCCATCGTGCTCAAGGACGGCCTGGGCTACCGCGCCTACGCGACGGCCACCGACGATGCCGGCAACGTGTCCGCCGCCAGCGACATGGTGACTTTCAACATCGATGCCACGCCGCCAGTGGCGCCGTCGGTCACCATGGGGCTCAATCCAGGCAGCAATCAGCCGATCTTCGCCGGCACCGGCGAGGCCGGCAGCACGATCGAGTTGTACCGCGACGGCGATTTCATCACGATCGGCAAGGCCGAGGTGCGCGCCGACGGCACCTGGCAACTGAACTCGAAGCCGCTGCCGAATGGCGTCTACAAGGTGATCGGCGCCTCGGTCGACGTGGCGGGCAACGCCACCAGCGCCGCGCGCAACCTCGACTTCACGGTGGACAATCCCCTCAACAAAGTCGGCACGAGCGGTGCCGACACCTTCACCATGACTGCGGACAATGTCGCGATCAGCGGCGGCGCCGGCATCGACATCGCCGTGTTCCAGGGCGCGCGCGCCGACTACATGATCGCCCAGCAGAGCTGGGGCCATGCGGTGGCCGACCGCAGCGGCGCCGTGGACGGCCTGTACAGCGTCGAACGCCTGCAGTTCAGCGATGGCTGGGTGGCGATCGACGAAAGCGCAGCCTCGGTGTTCCGCCTGTACCAGGCCGCGCTTGGCCGCGAGGCCGAGCCATTCGGCCTGGGCTACTGGATCGACCGCGTCGACAAGGGCGCTTCGCTGCAGCAGATCGCCCACGAATTCACCTGGGCGCCGGAGTTCAAGGAAAAGTACGGCGAAAATCCGACCGATCAGATATTCCTGGATCGCCTGTACCAGAACGTCCTGAACCGCAAGCCGGACGCCGATGGCTACGCCTACTGGCTGACCCGTGTCGACGATTCGAGCCGCGAGCAGATCATGCTCGAATTTAGCGACAGCGTGGAAAACAAGGCCCAGGTGCTCGCCAGCACCTCCGATGGCATGGAGTTCATCCCTTACGTCTACAAGCCGCCGGTCGCGATCGAGATCGTCGGCGTGGCGACGGCCGAACTTCCTGTCGGCATGGTCTGATCAGCTTTTCCTGATCTATCCTTCGGGATATTCCCGCGCCGCTTCGCGGTGCGGGTACGCTGCCGGCGCCTCGTCGGCAGCAGTCACGACTGGTGCTCGCGCAAGCCGATGCGCGCCTGCGTCGTCCCGTTCGCGGCCCGCGCCAGCACCACCTTTCGGTTGCTCGATTCCTGGTCGCGCTGCGCCTCGCGGTGCCACAGGTGCAGCACCTCGGTGGCCAGCGCGCCGTCCTTGCGCAGCACGCCGGCGTGGAACAGGCGCACCACCAGGTCCGAATCCTCGTGGCCCCAGCCGGTGAAGCTTTCGTCGAAGCCGTTCACTTTCACCAGATCCGACTTCCATACCGCCAGGTTGCAGCTCTTGATGCGGCGCCAGCTGAACTTGCGCCGCACGCGGCCGAGGTCGGGCCAGCGCAGCATCGTCTGGACCACCTTGTTCATGTCGCCGGCGAGGCGATGACGCAGGCGTTCGCCCACGCTCAGGCCGGCGACGTCGACGTGCTCGCGCAGCGCGCGCTCGGTCAACCGCTGGCTCAGGAGGATGCGGCTGCCGGAAACCAGGAAACCGGGCTGGGCCAGCGCCCGGTGGCGGCGGATGAAGTCACGCTGCGGGACGCAATCGCCGTCCAGGAAGATGATATAGTCGCCTGTTGCCGCGAGCGTGCCGCGGTTGCGCGCCATGGCGGCGCGAAAGCCGTCATCCGGCTGCCATACATGGATCAAGGGCACCGGCGCCCGGGCGCGCAGGCGCTCGATGCAGTCCCGCGTGTTGGCAGTCGAGCCATCATCGGCGATAATGATTTCGAAATTCTTGTCGTCCTGTAAAAAACAGGCTTCCACCACCGCCTCCAGGGCGTCGGGCCGGTTGTACGTGGTGATCACGACCGAAATTGTCTGTGTTTGCTGCATTGCTGTCCGATGTTAGGCCTAGGCCGCAAGAATATCCCACATGAACCTGAATGAACAATAAGCCGCTGATGTCCCTGGCGCCGATGCAGGTCTGGATCGGTTTCCAGGTGTTCCTGTTTCCCTTCCTTAGCCTGACCACGCCTTTCGGCATCGGATTTTCCAGCCTCCTGTTCCTGCTGTCGGCCCTGTGCGTGCCGCGCAAGGCCTGGGCCGCGTTGACGCCGCACTGGAAAGAGATCCGCTGGGTGGTCGCGGCCTTCTGCTTCCAGTTCGCGCTGACCATCGTGGCCGTGCTGATCCGGCCCGAGGCCGGCCTCGACACCCTGGACAAGCCCTCGCGCATGCTGCTCGCCCTGAGCTGCACGGCCCTGGTCCTGCTGGCGCGCCCGTCCGCGTCCACCCTGTGGTGGGGCGTGGTGGCCGGCAGCGTGGCCGCGCTGCCCTTCGTCGCCTGGCAGCGCGTGGTGCTGCAGGTCGAGCGCCCGGGCGGCTTCCTGAACGCGATCACCTTCGGCGACCTGGCCCTGGTGCTGGGCCTGGTGGCGCTGACGGCGGCGATCGATTATCGCCAGCATACCCGCAAGGCGCTGCTGGCCGGGGTCGGGGCGCTGGCCGGCCTGGGCGCCTGCATGCTGACCGGCACCCGCGGCGCCTGGGTCGCGCTGGCGCTGGCCGCGCTGCTGTTCCTGAGCTACGCCCAGCTGCTGAGCAGCCGCAAGGTGCGCCTGCTGCTGGCCGGCAGCTTCGCCCTGGTCGGCGCCGCCTTCCTGGTGCCGGCCACCGGCATGCAGGAACGCGCGCTGCAGGGCGTGGACGACGTCCAGACCTGGGTCGACGGCGGCAACGTCTTCACCAACGTCGGCACCCGGCTTGAATTGTGGAAGGGCGCGGCGATCCTGATCGAGGAGCGGCCGCTGTTCGGCCTGGACCGCAACACGGTGCGCGCCGAGATCCGCCGCCTGGTGGAGCAGGGCACGCTCGATCCGGCGATCCTGTCGCTCGAACACCTGCATAACGACGCCCTGCAGGCGCTCGCCACCGGCGGCGTGTTCGGGCTGGCGGCCTGGATCGCCATCCTGGCGGCGCCTTTCATTTTCTTCGCGCGCCAGCTGGGCCGCGGCAACGCGGACCGCGCGCTGGGCGCCAGCCTGCCGCAATTCGCGCCGGCGCTGGCCGGCATGCTGGTGGTGCTGTGCTACTTCAGCTTCGGCCTGACCGAAGTCATTTTCTGGTCCCTCAAGGGCAGCATGTTCTATGCGCTGATGGTGTTCCTGCTCATGGGATTCTGCCTTGCCGCCCGTCCGGCAAGGCAAGCAAAGGTTGAACAACGTGGAAACTAAAGTGATCGTCCGGCGCCTGCTCGCGCTGGTCAAACCGTATCAATCGCGCGCCTGGTTGGCGCTGCTGTCGATGGCCATCACGGCCGCCACCCAGCCGCTGCTGGGTGAGGCGCTCAAGGTCCTGCTCGACGACGGCTTCAAGGAGCAGGTCGATTTCAGCCTGTGGTGGATCCCGACGGTGCTGGTGTCGATCTTCATCCTGCGCGGCATCGGCACGTTCGGCACCGCCTACTTCAACAACTGGGTGCTGTCCCGCGTTCTTAACGACCTGCGCGCCATGGCCTTCGAAAAGGTATTGCGCCTGCCGGTGGCGCGCTACCAGGACGAATCGACGGGCAAGATCATCAACACCGTGGTCAACGACGTGCGCCAGGTGGTGGACATGATCCAGTCGGTGTTCGTGGCCTGCGTGCGCGACGTGCTGGTGGTGATCGGCCTGCTCGGCACCCTGCTGTACCTGAACTGGAAGCTGACGCTGGTCGCCATCATCGTGATCCCGCTGACCGCGGTCATCGTGCGCACCACCACCAAGCGCCTGCGCAACCTGAACCGCGAGAGCCAGCGCGTCACCGCCGAAATGACCGGCGTGGTCGAGGAAGCCGCGCGCGGCCACCAGGTGATCCGCGTGTTCTCGGGCGAGAAGTACGAGCGCCAGCGCTTCCACCAGCGCAGCGAAGCCCTGCGCGGCTTCTCGCAACGCATGACGGTGGCCTTCGCCGCCACCACCCCGGTGACCCAGATCGCGACCTCGCTGGCGCTGTCCCTGGTCATCGTGCTGGCGATCCAGGCCGACATGACGGTCGGCGAATTCACCCAGTTCGTGACCATGATGCTGATGCTGCTCACGCCCCTGAAATCGCTGGCCGAAGTGAACGGCCCGATGCAGCGCGGGATGGCGGCCGCCGAGACGGTGTTCGGGATCATCGATTCGGAACCCGAGGTCGACACCGGCAGCCGCGAACTGGGCCGCGCGAAAGGCCACCTGGTGCTCGAGAACGTGGTGTTTCGCTATCCGAACGCGCTGAACCCGGCCATGGACGGCGTCTCGCTCGAGGTGAAGCCGGGGCAGACGGTGGCGCTGGTGGGCGTCTCGGGCGGCGGCAAGTCGACGTTTGTGAACCTGGTCACGCGCTTCTACGATCCGCAAGCGGGCCGCCTGCTGCTCGACGGCGTGCCGTATACCGACATCAAGCTGGCCTCGCTGCGCAGCCAGCTGGCGATGGTGAGCCAGAACGTGGTGCTGTTCGACGATACGCTGGCGGCGAACATCGCCTATGGCGCCGAGCAGGTCGACTACGAGCGCCTGGCGGCGGCGGTGCGCGCCGCGCATCTGACGGACGTGGTGGCGCGCCTGCCGGACGGCATCGACACCCGCATCGGCGAGAACGGATCGCGCCTGTCGGGCGGCCAGCGCCAGCGGGTGGCGATCGCGCGCGCGATCTACAAGGACGCGCCGCTGCTGATCCTGGACGAGGCCACGTCGGCGCTGGACAACGAGAGCGAACGCGCGGTGCAGGCGGCGCTCGACACCCTGATGGCCGGCCGCACCACGATCGTGATCGCGCACCGCCTGTCGACGATCGAACGCGCCGACCGCATCGTGGTGATGGAAGCCGGACGCATCGTGGAGCAGGGGACGCACGACGAACTGCTGGCGCACAAGGGCATGTACGCCAATCTGTATCACCTGCAGTTCACGGCGGCCGAGGTGAAATAAGCCAATGGTCCGCAGTCCGGCTACGTCGTTCCCGCGCAGGCGGGAACCCAAGTAGGCGGCATCAGCGCGCGTAATGCGCCGCCTCCCCCGCCTGTTCGTGCCCGAGGCTGACGCCATTGGCGCGTTGCTGCACGGCTTCCACATACCGCTTGAGCGCATCGTCCAGCGACGGCAACAGCAGGCCGCGTTCGCTGCCCAGGGCGCTGTAGCCCGGCCGGCGGGCGGCGTAGCCGCACTCCCCGAGCGGGACTTCCACGAGCTTGTCGCTCGAGACCCCGGCCGCCGCGCAGGCGCGCTGGGCCAGCTCGAACCAGCTGACCGGCTCGCCATTCGTCAGGTGCCAGACCCCGCGCTCGCGGTCGATCAAGAGGTCGAGCGACACGTTGACCAGGTCCGGCACGTAGGTCGGCGACACCGTCACGTCGCCCGCCGCCTGGAACGGCAGGCCGACGTCGAGCGCGTTCAGGGCCTGGGTCACGAAATTGTGCTGGTCCCAGGGGCCGAAGAAGGCACTGGTGCGGATCACCAGCGCCTGTGGGTCGGCGTCCAGCACGCGCTGCTCGGCTTCAAGCTTGCTGCGGCCGTACACGCCGAGCGGGTTGGCGGCGTCGGATTCCACGTACGGCTGGTCCCTGGCGCCGTCGAACACCAGGTCGCTCGAGAAGGTCATGAAGCGCAGCGCGTGGCGGATGCAGGCCAGCGCCAGCACGGTCGGGCCCAGCGTGTTCTCGCGCATGCAGCGGTCAAAGTCGGCTTCTGCGTCGTCGACCCGCACGTAGCCGCCGGCGTTGACGATCGCCCATGGCTTGAAGCGCACGATCGCCGCTTCCACCGAGGCCGGGTCGGTGATGTCCATCTCCTGGCGCGTCAGCACGTGGCAGGCCAGGTTGCGTTTCTCGCAGATGCGCTTGAAGCTCGACCCCAGCGTGCCGCTGGCGCCCGAGATCAGGATCGGCTGCACCAGGCTCGACTTGAACTGGCTGCGCACGGCGATGTCGGCCACCGCGGTGCGGGTGGCGACCGGTTTGCACAGGAAGCGGCCCGGCCGGCGCCACCAGCCTTCGCCCTGAAGCACCGGATTGGACAGCGGCCGCTTGCTGGCCAGCTCGCGCATCAGGGTGGCGACCGCGGTCGGCCGCGGCGCCGGGCCGCGCACGTCGTACGGGCCCGGCTCGTAGTAGCCGTGGCATTCGGTCACCAGGCAGTTCCAGTCGAAGGAGCCGAGCAGGGCCCACACCGTGACCGCGCGCACGTCGGCGCCTTGCTGGCGCGCCTTGTGCGCGGCGTTCCAGATCTCGAGCAGCCAGCGCATCTGGTCTTCGCGGTTGGCGTCGATGTGGGCTTCGGTGACCGCGATCGGCAGGCCGTAGCGTTCCCAGGTCTCCATCAGCAGCGGGGCGATGCCCGGGGTCGGCGTGGCCAGCGCGCGCGGCGCCTCGATGTCGGCGTGCGGCACGCCGCGAAACACGTGGCGATGGGTTTCCGGATAGCGCTCGGGACGGTGGTCGAGCCAGCGCTCGCTGGTGATGTAGTAGTTCACGCCGATCACGTCCGGCGGGCAGGGGTTGTCGCGGAACCAGCGCAGCTCTTCCTCGCCGGCGCCGGAGTCGAGCAGGTAACGCCACAGCTTGTGATTCTCGTCGATCATCCCGCACAGCAGGTCCCAGGCCAGCCAGCGGCGCTCGTTGAAGAAGCCGCTGATTCCTTCCATCTCGGGGGTGCCATAGGTCTTCGACAGGTCGTCGGTCTGGACCAGTTTGGCGTGCGGATTGACGGCGCGGATCGCGCGCATCGACAGCACGGTGGCGCGGCACTGCACCAGCAGGGCGCGGATGAAGGTGGCTTCGTCGCCGCCATGCGGATACCAGACCCCGGCCAGCCCCGAAAAGCGCGCCGTGGTGCAGATCTCGTTGACCGGCGTGTAGTACTCGACCCAGGGGTAGCGCGCCGCCACCGCGCCGGCGTAGGCGGCCAGCAGGTCGGGGAAGGCGGGATCGACCAGGCTGGTGTGGCGCGGGCCGCTGCCGTGGTGGACCAGGCCCACGATCGGATTGACGCCCAGTTCACGCAGCGCCGGCAGGCGCTCGTCCGGCCAGGACCAGTCAGCCTTGTCGATGCCGTCCGGCGCGGTGCGCTCCCACAGCACCGGATAGCGGATCGCCCCGATGCCGAGGGAGGCGAAACGCTCGATGTCCTGCAGGCGCTCGGCGTGGCCGTTGCGGTCCATCTGGCTGAAGTAATTGTCGCGTACGCGGTTGACCGTGCATTCGAGACCGCCCCACAGGGCGAGGTCCGGCGTGGAAGAGTCGGTTTGAATATTCATGAAGTCCGTACCTGCGTGATGAACACAGATCCCAGCCTAACGGTCCGATGCAGCTGGCTATGTGAGGTAGCCAACACAATTCGGGTTTTTCGGACAAATCCTACTTTCTGTAAGCATTTCTTTATTTACCCTTTATAACTCAAAGACTTACAGCTATTTACGTGCGGCTTGTGACATCCGGGCACTGCCATCAAGCCTTGCCTGAACCGCTTCTGCCCCGTCGGTACGCCGCCGGCCCGCGGTTCGGGCGACAATGCACGCCAGGACAAGATGGAAGGGGATGACGCATGTATATGGTGTACTGGACGGTCGTGGACGAGGAGCTGGGTGAGGAGCAGATGCGGCCGCATTGCCATCCGTTCGATACCAGCGAGATGGTGCAGGCGATGCAGTTCATGGAAGCGCTGCGCGCGCGCCAGCGCGCCGGCGAAGGCGTGCGCTTCGTTACCATGTGCTCCGAGCATCCCGACCTGGTCGGGCATCCCGGCGTGGACGTCACCGGTCCCGGTTACGACTGGAAGAAGCGGCGCAAGTGAAAAAACCTGGGCCATCGCGCCAGTGGCGACAATGCCGCGTCAGGGCAAACGGCTCTTGAGGATCTTGCCGCTCGGCGCGGCCGGCAGCGCGTCCATGAACACGATGCGCGCCGGGCGCTTGTAGGGCGCCAGGCGCGGGCACAGCCAGGCCTGCAGCGCCGCCTCGTCGACCCCGCGCGCCTCGACGAAGGCCATCACTTCTTCGTCGGCCGCCGGCAACGGCCGGCCCACTACCGCCGATTGCACGACCGCCGGGTGCGCGTTCAGCGCCGTCTCGACCTCCACCGGGTAGACGTTAAAGCCCGATCGAATGATCAGCTCGCGCGTGCGGCCGAGCAGGAACAGGGCGCCGTCGGGATCCTGGCGCGCCAGGTCGCCGGTCGCCAGCCAGCCGCCTGGCCGCAGCGCCGCCGCGGTGGCGGCCGGATCGCGGTAGTAGCCGCGCATCCGTCCCGGACCGCGCATCCACAGCTCGCCCGCCTCGCCCGGCGCGACCTCGAGTCCGTCGCGGTTGATGATGCGCACCTCGACGCCGGGAATCGGCGGGCCGACCGCGCTGTCGCTGCGCGGCGCGTCGAGCCGGGTCTGGCTGACGGTCGGGCCGCTTTCGGTCAGGCCATAGCCGTTGTGCAAGGGCAGGCCGAACAAGGCCTCGACCGAGCGCTTGAGGGTGGGGTCGAGCGGCGAGCCGCCGGCGTAGCAAAAGCGCAGGCGCGAAGCAATCGGCGCGGCCAGATCCTCTGCCTGGGCCTGCGCCAGCAGGCGCGCATACATCGCCGGCACACCCTGCACGATGGTCAGTTCGCCCGCGCGGATCAACGCCAGCAGGGCGCCTGCGTCGAAGCGCGGCGCCAGATGCAGGCAGGCTCCCGCATACAGGGTGCCGAGCAGCACCGAGGTCAGGCCGTACACGTGCGAGACCGGCAGAGCGCCCCAGGCACGGTCGCCAGGGGTCAGCCCGCGCAGGCGGCTCGACGTGGCGGCCACGAACAGCAGGCTGGCGTGGCTGAGCATCACGCCCTTGGGCTGGCCGGTGGTGCCGGTGGTATAGACCAGCGCCGCGACCTGGTCGGCGCCGGCATCGACCGGTTCGGGCGCGCAGTTGTCGTCCAGCGGGCCGGCCAGCACGCCAAGGTCGTCCATCTGGCCCTCGCCACTGATGCAGGGCAGGGCGCCGGCGCGCGCCGCGTGCCGCGCGGCGTCCGGTGAATTGCCCGTCACGTAGAGCACGCGGCGCGGGCCGCTGTGCGCCCGGATGGTCTCGAGCTCGCCCTCGCTCAGGCGCGCGTTGACGCTGACGCTCCAGGCGTCGATGGCGGCGGCGGCGAACAGCAGCGCCACCTGGGCCACGCCGTTCTCGGCCACCACCATCACGCGGTCGCCGGGACGCACGCCGAGTTCGCGCAGCAGCGCCGCGCAGGCATCGGCGGCGGCGGCCAGCTGCGCATACGACCATGCGCGGCCGTCCTCGATCAGCGCCGGGTTGTGCGGCGCGTGGGCGGCGCCGTGGCGCAGGATGTCGCTGATGCGGCGAAAGGCGGTGGACTGCATGATGATGAGTAGATCGACAGGGGGCACACTTTATACCGCCTGGCGCGGCGCATCGCAAGTGAACTTGCATAAAGGTAAATGGGTTCAGCCGTGCGCCGCCATCGGAGGTTTATACTGATTTTATGGAACCGGCGACAACCGACAGGAGATAGTGTCTTGGCCAGGAAGGACGCAACCGGCAATATCATGCCCAGCGATGCGCGCCATGGAGCGCCGGCCGGCCGGCCGGTGCTGTCCGAGGCGCGCGCCGTCCTGACCCACGAGGTGCTGGCCATCGACGAGCGTGGACGCCGCTGCGCCATCGCCATTCCCGCCGAGCGAGCGCTGACGCTCTACGTCGACCGGCGCGAGCTGGTCACCCTGATGACCCTGGGCGGCGCGCCCGAGGCGCTGGTGCTGGGCTACCTGCGCAACCAGCGCCTGGTGCGCGCGCTGGACGACATCGTGTCGATCCAGGTCGACTGGTCGGTGGACGCGGTGGCCGTGGTTACCCGCCACGGCATCCAGGACGTCGAAGCGCGCACCGCGAAGAAGGTGGTCACCACCGGCTGCGGCCAGGGCTCGGTGTTCGGCGGCCTGATGGACGAGGTGGACCAGATCGCGCTGCCTGCCGGCGCGCGCCTGGCGCAGTCGGCCGTCTACCGCATCGTCGACACCATCCGCACCCGCCAGTCGGTGTACAAGCAGGCCGGCTCGGTGCACGGCTGCGCGCTGTTCACGCAGCGCGGCGAGCTGCTGTACTTCGTCGAGGACGTGGGCCGCCACAACGCGGTCGACGCCATCGCCGGCCTGATGTGGCTCGACGGCGTCGATGGCGCCGACAAGGTGTTCTATACCACAGGCCGGCTCACTTCCGAGATGGTGATCAAGGGCGCCCAGATGGGCATTCCCTTCCTGCTGTCGCGCTCGGGCACGACGCAGATGGGCCGGATGGTGGCCGAGCGAGTCGGCATGTCGCTGCTGGCGCGCTGCAGCGGACGCCATTTCCTGCTGCTGGCCGGGCACGAACGCCTGGTGTTCGAGCCGCAGCTGCTGGACGTGCCCTACGTCCGTCCCGACCTGCGCGGCGACGACGACCCGCGTGGCTAGATGGGCCTGCTGGACGCCACCGCGCACGCCTTCGCCCTGCTGTTCAGCGGCGACGCGGCGCTGTGGCGCATCGTCTGGGTCTCGATCAAGACCAGCCTGCTGGGCCTGATGCTGGCCACGCCGCCGGCGGTGCTGCTCGGCTACCTGATCGCCATGCACCGCTTCCCGGGGCGCCGCATCGCGGTCTGGCTGGCCCAGGCCGCGCTGTCGCTGCCCACCGTCCTGATCGGCCTGCTGCTCTACCTGATGCTGTCGCGGCGCGGGCCGCTGGGAGGGCTCGAATGGCTGTTCTCGCAGCCGGGCATCGTCCTGGGGCAACTCATCATCGGCCTGCCGGTGCTGCTGGCCTTCACGCTGGCGGCGGTGCAGGCGCTCGACCCGCGCTACGCCGAGACCGCGATCGCCCACGGCGCTTCGCCCGTGGGCGTGATGTTCACCGTGCTGCACGAGGCGCGCTACGGCGTGATGGCGGCCGTGATCAGCGGCTTCGGGCGCGTGATCTCGGAAGTCGGCTGCGCGCTGATGGTGGGCGGGAATATCGAGGGCGAGACGCGCACCATCACCACCGCGATCGCGCTCGAGACCAGCAAGGGCGAGTTCGCCCAGGGCATCGCGCTGGGCATCGTGCTGGTGACCCTGGCGCTGCTCATGAACGGCGTGCTGGTGCTGCTGCAGGGCGAGGCGCACAACCCCGGGGCGCGCCTTTAAGCCCGACCTTGAGCCCGACCGTGAACCCAACCTTGAACCCGACCATGACCCCGACCATGCCCGCGCTGCTCACCGTGCACGGCTTGCGCAAGGCCTACGGCGAGCGCCTGCTGTTCGACATCGCCCGGCTCGACATCGGCAAGGGCAGCGCCTACGTGCTGACCGGCGCCAACGGCGCCGGAAAAAGCACATTGCTGCGCATGCTCGGCGGGCTGGAACGGTGCGACGCCTGCACGGTCGAATTCGAAGGCAGCCGCCTGCCGCTGTATCCGTATCCGCGCCAGCTGAGGCGCGGCATCGTCTACGTGCACCAGCATCCGATCATGTTCTCGACCAGCGTCGGCCACAACATCGCCTATGGCTTACTGGCGCGCGGCGTGAACAGGCAGCAGGTGCGCGGCCTGGTCGACGAGGCGATGGCCTGGGCCGGCGTGCTGCACCTGCGCGACAACGATCCTGCGCGCCTGTCGGGCGGCGAGAAGCAGCGCGTGGCGCTGGCGCGCGCGCGCGTGCTGCAGCCGCGCCTGCTGCTGCTGGACGAACCCACGGCCAACCTCGACGGCGCGGCGCGCGAGCAGGTGATCGGACTGATCCCGACCCTGGTCGGGCAGGGCGCCAGCGTGGTGATGGCCTGCCACGACCGCGACCTGATCAACCTGCCCGGCGTGCGGCGGCTCAAGCTGCGCGAAGGGAAGCTGGAAGTACGATGAAACGCATTCGATGACAACAAGGAGAAAAACCATGCAACGCCGTTCATTACTGGCCGTCCTGCTGTGCGCGACCTTCGCTTCGTCTTCGGCGCTGGCGCAGGAAGTGATCCGCCTGTCGACCACCACCAGCACCGAGAACTCGGGCCTGCTCAAGCACCTGCTGCCGGTGTTCGAAGCCAAAACGAACACCAGGGTCCGCGTGATCGCGGTCGGCAGCGGCAAGGCGCTCGAACTGGCCAGGAACGGCGATGTCGACGTGACCCTGGTCCATGCGCGCGAGATGGAAGACAAATTCGTCGAGGAAGGCTGGGGCGTCGACCGGCGCGACGTGATGTACAACGACTTCGTCGTGGTCGGCCCCCGGTCCGATCCGGCCCGCATCCAGGGATCGAAGGACGTGATCGACGCCTTCAGGCGCATCGCGGGCGCGGGCGTCAGGTTCATCTCGCGCGGCGACAACTCGGGCACCGACGTGATGGAAAAGGCCTACTGGCAGCGCGCCGGCGTCAAGCCGCGGGGCGCCAACTACGTGTCGGCAGGCCTGGGCATGGGAGAGGTGCTGAACATGGCCGCCGAGATGCGCGCCTACACGCTGACCGACCGCGCGACCTACTCCGCCTACAAGGCCAGAACCGGACTGGCGATCGTGGTCGAAGGCGACAAGCGCATGGTCAACCCCTACGGCATCATCGCGGTCAATCCGGCCAGGCATGCGGGGGTGAATTACAAGGGCGCGAAACGGCTGATCGAGTGGATCACCTCGCCCGAAGGACAAGCGCGCATCGCCTCGTTCAGGCCGGGCGGGGAGCAGCTGTTCTTCGCGCCGCCGCGCTGACCCCGACCGCCCGATCCTTCAGCGCGAAGGGTCGTTCATGCCGGTCAGGCTGACCACCTGGCCGTCCTCGAGCACGACCCCATTCTCGAGCACGAACGTCGAGGCGCCGCTGACGTCCGGCAGTTCGAGCGCGATCGTGTCGCCGCGCTGCACGAAGCTGCCGCGCGCCGCGCAGGTGCCGAACATCGGCGTCGGCCTGACGCCGGACGCATCGGCCAGCAGGAAGAAGAACAGGGTCTCGCAGCCGGCGCCACGGCCGCCGCTGCTGGCCATCAGGATCGCCTCTTTGCCGCCCGACAGCGCAAAGCTGCGCAGCGGGAACTGCCAGCCGGCGTCTTCGCCGCTGAACAAGACCCTGCCGCCCAGGGTGACGGCGCGGCTGCCGTCGGCATTCGTGCGGCGGTCGAGCAGGCCGGCGACGGTCGACAGCGAGGCCGGCAGGTCGTCGGCCTTGCTGTCGACGATGCCGCGCGCGGTCACGGCGGCGTCGTTCGCGCGCGCCGGCGCCTCGTCCTGGTCGCGCTGCGCCGTGACGGCGCGGCCGGCCTCGTCGACGTCGGGCGCGAGCATGGCCGCCAGCACGGCCAGGACGATGGCGGCGATCGTGATGCCGATCCCCCATTGCGACCATTTTCTCTGGACGCGGTTGAAGTGTTCCAGGCTGTCCCACTGCTTGTTCTTCCAGGCCATCTCGCGTCCCTTGAAGCCGAGCCAGAGCGCCATGATCCAGCCGACGTAGGGCACCATCGCCAGCAGCCCGATCCAGCTGCGGTTGCCGATCGCCCAGATCCAGTTGAGCAGGAAGGCGCCCCAGCTCCAGCCTTTGACGCCATCCGGAATGCTGCCGGGAGTGCCGCCGGGAATGCCGTCATCCGACTGCGGCGCGGACGCGCCGGGCTTGTCCAGGTTGACCGGGGCCGTGCCGGCGGCCTTGCCGCATACGGAGCAAAAGGCGGCGTCGGGCGCCATCTGCGCGCCGCAATGTGAACAGAGCATCGAAGTCCTTCTGGTTGAAAAACGGAAGCGGAAAAAAAACGGCGCCGCGAACTGCGCGGCGCCGCTGGACGATTATAACGATCGTCGCAGGCAGGAATCTAACTTATTCCCACCGTGGTAGTGGTCAGACGGATGGCGGATCGGTCTCGCGCGCGAACACGCGATGGCCGGCCAGCGCCGTCTTGAAGGCGTCCAGCGCCGCGTCGGCATTGGCCGGGTCGCCCAGGACCAGGCCCGGATCGGCCGAACCGTCCGGCAGCTTCTGCGGGATCATGGCTTTCGCCAGCAGGTTCGAGCCCGAGCCGTAGGCCAGGATCGGCTTGCCGTGGCGGTACTGCTCGCGCAGGAATTCCTGCACCTGGGCATTTTTCGCCAGCGCCTCGACCGCCGCGTCGCCGTCCGGCACGATCACGGCGTCGTACATCACCGACGGTCCGGCCTCGACCGAGATTTCAACGTCGATCGGGTCGCCGTCGCGCGCCGTCACCTTGCCCAGCATATTGCCGACCATGCGCGGTACGGCGCCGTCCTTGAGCAGGCTCGCGTACTGCTTCTTGACCGCCTTGTCGTCCACACCGCTCGCGATCAGGACCGCGACGCGGCGGCCCTTGATGCCGGTCTGGCCGGGACGGCTCAGCAGCGACAGGGAGGGCGAGGGCGGGTAGGTCGGGATCGGTGCATCGGTCGCCAGCGGCAGCGGTTCCGGCACCTCCAGTCCCAGGCCCTCGGCCACGCGCGCCACCAGGGTCGCGTCGACGTTGGCCAGCAGGGCCAGCGTGCGAATGCGCACGGCCGGCGTCTGCACCCGGGTCAGCTCGAAGCGGAAGGCGTTCACGATGTGGTTCTGCTCGGCCGGCGTCTGGCTTTGCCAGAACAGGGTCGCCTGCGAGTAGTGGTCGGCGAACAGCTCGGGCTTGCCGCGCACCTTGTCTTCGCTGACGATGCGTTCCGGGAAGCTGGTGAAGCCCGCCTTCCCGGCCTGGAACGGCGCGCCGCCGCCCAGCGAATTCGGTTCGTAGTTCACGCGGCCGCGGTTGATCGCCTGGCGGTGGAAGCCGTCGCGCTGGTTGTTCTGGATCTGGACGATCGGCGAGTTGATCGGGATCTCGTGGAAGTTCGGGCCGCCCAGGCGCGTCAGCTGGGTATCCTGGTAGGAGAAGTTACGGCCCTGCAGCAGCGGATCGTTGGAAAAGTCGATGCCCGGCACCACGTGCGAGGTGCAGAACGCCACCTGCTCGGTCTCGGCGAAGAAGTTGTCCGGGTTGCGGTCCAGCACCATCTTGCCCACCGGCGTGAGCGGCACCAGCTCTTCCGGCACGATCTTGGTCGGGTCCAGCACGTCGAACGGGAAGCTGGCGGCCTGCTCTTCGGTGAAGATCTGCAGGCCCAGTTCCCATTCAGGGAAGTTGCCGGCTTCGATCGCCTCCCACAGGTCGCGTCGGTGGAAGTCGGGATCGGCGCCCGAGATGCGCACCGCTTCGTCCCATACCAGCGAATGGGTGCCCTGCAGCGGGGTCCAGTGGAACTTGACGAAGCGCGCTTCGCCCTGGGCGTTGATCAGGCGGAAGGTATGCACGCCGAAGCCCTGCATGGTGCGGTAGCTGCGCGGGATGGCGCGGTCCGACATCGTCCACAACAGCATGTGCGCGATCTCGGGCGAGAGCGAAGCGAAGTCCCAGAAGGTGTCGTGGGCGGTGGCCGCCTGCGGCATCGCGTGGTGTGGTTCCGGCTTGGCCGCGTGCACCAGGTCGGGGAACTTCATCGCGTCCTGGATGAAGAACACGGGAATGTTGTTGCCCACCAGGTCCCAGTTGCCTTCCTCGGTATAGAACTTGACCGCGAAGCCGCGCACGTCGCGCGCGGTGTCGGTCGAGCCGCGTTCGCCGGCCACGGTCGAGAAGCGCAGGAACACCGGGGTGCGCTTGCCCTTCTTCGAGAACGGCACCGCGCGGGTGAGCTTGCCGAAGTCGTCATACGACTCGAAGTAGCCATGGGCGGCCGAGCCGCGCGCATGCACCACGCGCTCGGGGATGCGCTCGTGGTCGAAGTGGCTGATCTTCTCGCGCAGGATGAAGTCTTCCAGCAGGGTCGGGCCGCGCAGGCCGGCCTTGAGCGAATGCTGGTTGTCGGCCACCGGCACGCCCTGGTTGGTGGTCAGGTGGCGCTTGGCCGGATCGACGCGCACGCGGTCGAGCGGGTCGGTGGTCGGGTTTTCGCCCTTCGGCGGATTGCCGTCGCCCACCTTGTCGCCCGCGATGATCTCGCTGGCGGTGCTGCCGGTGGCGGCGTGCGTGGACGGCTTGAACTGCTCGCCTTCAGTCGGCGTGCGCGCGGCCTCGCCGTACTCGCTGGCCTTGGTCGCATTGTAAGGACGGTCGGCTGCCAGTTCCTGCTCGGATGGGATCTTGTCGAGCAGGCGGTCGGCGACCGGGTTGCTGACACCCAGGCTTTTCGGTGGATTGGCGTCCGATGGGCCGCCCACGGTGCTCAGGATGGAACCGGCGCCGTCGACCGGGCTGGAATGGTTGGAAGTGGTCATCCTTGTCCTCGCTGTTTATAGGGTTATGAAATAACCTCAACAACATAGCCCAGCACGAAAGCCTGGCTCTGTGAGATGACACACACAATGCAATAAATGCATCAAATTATTTCTATCAGCTTGATAGGCGCTCTTTATCGTAAACACGATCGACGAACACCCGCACCTGAATCCGGCACAGCCATTTGACGTGGCGCGAACCCGGTGCGCAGGTCGTCGGCGGACAGCAGCGCCGGCGGACCCTCGCCATGGGGCAAGGGCTGACCGTCAAGGGCGAGGTCAACAGCGAGGGAGCAGGCGAGAGAGAAGGAGAACTTCGGCAGGATCGGGTGGAGCAGGCGGTGCATGGGTATCCTCTTCAGTGAGTCGTCGCGTAGTGAACCACGCGGACCCTGCCGAATCGGATGCCCTCCAGCGGCCGGACCTACATCAGGATCACGTCGTATTGTTCCTGGTGATACCCTTTTTCCACCTGCAGCGTGATGCGCTTGCCGATGAAGTCGCCCAGCATGGCGAGATGCTGCGATTCTTCTTCCAGGAACAGGTCGACCACCTCCTGCGAGGCGACGATGCGGAATTCGCGCGGGTTGAACTGCTTGGCTTCGCGCAGCAGTTCGCGCAGGATCTCGTAGCAGATCGTACGGCTGGTTTTCACCTGGCCCTTGCCCGAGCAGGCCGGGCAGGGCTCGCACAGGATATGGGCCAGCGATTCGCGGGTGCGCTTCCTCGTCATCTCGACCAGGCCCAGCGCCGAGAAGCTGCTCACCGAGACCTTGGTGCGGTCGCGCGCCAGGGTCTTCTTGAGCTCGGCCAGCACCGCGTTGCGGTGCTCGTTGTTCTCCATGTCGATGAAGTCGAGGATGATGATGCCGCCCAGGTTGCGCAGGCGCAGCTGGCGCGCGATGGCGTGCGCCGCCTCCAGGTTGGTCTTGAAAATCGTGTCGGCGAAATTGCGTCCGCCGACGTAGCCGCCGGTGTTGACGTCGATGGTCGTCATCGCCTCGGTCTGGTCGACGATCAGGTAGCCGCCCGATTTCAGGTCCACGCGCCGGCCCAGCGCGCGCAGGATTTCCTCTTCCACGCCGTACAGGTCGAACAGCGGCCGCTCGCCGGTGTAGTGCGTCAGGCGCGACAGCACGCTCGGGGTGTAGACCTGGGCGAATTCGGCCAGCTTGAGGAAGTTCTCGCGCGAGTCGACCTGGATGGTGGCCGTCTCGTCGTGCACGAAGTCGCGCAGCACGCGCTGGGCCAGGCTCAGGTCCTGGTACAGCAGGGTGGTGGGCGGCAGGGTGCGCGCGCCCTGCACGATGGCGCCCCAGGTCTTGCGCAGGTAGTCGACGTCGGCGGCGATGTCGTCGCTCGAGGCTTCCTCGGCCATTGTGCGCACGATGTAGCCGCCCTTTTCCTCGGCCGGCAGCAGGCCTTGCAGATGCGCGCGCAAGCGTTCGCGCTCGGCTTCCTTTTCGATCTTCTGCGAGATGCCGATGTGGTGGTCTTGCGGCAGATACACCAGCATGCGGCCGGCGATCGAGATCTGGGTGGAGAGGCGCGCGCCCTTGGTGCCGATCGGGTCCTTGATGACCTGCACGGTCAGCACCTGGCCGTCGAACAGCAGTTTTTCGATCGGAGTGGGCGGGGCGTTGCCGCCGTCGTGGCTGCGGGCTTCCCAGATGTCGGCCACGTGCAGGAAGGCGGCGCGCTCCAGGCCGATGTCGATGAAGGCCGACTGCATGCCCGGCAGCACGCGCACCACCTTGCCCAGATAGACGTTCCCCGCCAACCCGCGCGTGAGCGTGCGCTCGATGTGCAGCTCCTGTACCGCGCCCTGCAGGACCAGCGCCACGCGCGTTTCCTGCGGTGTGATGTTGATGAGGATGTCTTCGTTCATGGATCCTGCCGTGCGTATTGTTCAGGAGGACATGATACACGCGCCGGCCCTGCGGCCGAAGCGGTGAATCAGATCGCCAGGCCCGCCTTGCGCAGCAAGTTGGCGGTCTCGAACAGCGGCAAACCCATGATGCCCGAATGGCTGCCCTCGATGTGCTCGATGAACAGCGCCGCCGGTCCCTGGATGCCGTAGCCGCCGGCCTTGTCATAGGGCTCCAGGGTGGCGCAATACGCCCTGATCTGGGCCGGGCTGAGGGTGGCGAAGCGCACGTTCGACACTTGCGTGACCTGCTCGGCCACGTGCTGGGAATGCACGGCCACCGAGGTCAGCACCTGGTGGGTGCGCCCCGACAGGCGCTCCAGCATGGCGACCGCTTCTCGGTTATCCGCCGGCTTGCCGAGGATGTCGCCGTCGATGGTGACGGTGGTGTCGGCGGTCAGGACCGGGCGCAGCGGCTGGCGCCGCTGCAGCAGGATGTTGAAGGCGAAAGCGCCCTTGGCCCTGGCCACGCGCGCCACGTAATCGTGGACGTCTTCGCCCGGCAGCACGTCCTCGCTGACGTCGACCGCGCGGCCCGGGTCGCTGCGCAGCAGCATCAATTCGAAGTCGACCCCGATCTGGCGCAGCAGTTCGCGCCGGCGCGGGCTCTTGGATGCGAGGTAGATTTTGTTGTGCTGGTTTTTCATCGCTGTTCTTGTTCTGGGTGGGGCCCGCTCAGACCCGGTGGTACGGATGGTTCTGGGTGATCGACCAGGCGCGGTACAGCTGTTCCGCCAGCATGACCCGGACGATTCCGTGCGGCAGGGTCATGCTGGAGATGCGGATCAGCCCTTCGGCGCGCGCCTTCAGTTCGGGATCGAGGCCGTCGGCCCCGCCGATCAGGAAGGCGGTGTCGCGGCCGTCGCGCTGCCAGGTTTCCAGTTGCTGGGACAAGGCGACGCTGGTCAGGTCCTTGCCGCGTTCGTCCAGGGCGACGATGCGCACGCCCTTCGGCAGGGCCGCCTCGATGCGCTCGCGCTCGAGCGCCATCGCGGTGGCGGCGGTCTTGCTGCCGGAACGCTCGACCGGCTTGATCTCCCTGAGCACGATGCGCAGCTCGGGCGGCATGCGCTTCGTATACTCGGTGAAGCCGGACTCGATCCAGGCCGGCATCTTGTGACCGACCGCGGCAATAATCAACTGCATGTGGACCCTTACTCGGCGTCCTTCTTGATGCGGCGGATCACCTTCTTGACCGGCGCATCGGCGGCCGGGGCGGCCTTCGGCGCAGCCGCCTTGCTCACGCGCTTCGGCGGCTTGGCCTTGGTCGCTTCGACGGCGGCGACTTCGGTCTTGCTCGGTGCGACCTTCACGGTCTTGCCGGTCGGGACCGCCTTGGCGGCGGTCTTCTTGACGGCCGCTTTCTTGGCAGCAGGCTTGGCGGCGGTGTCGGTCGCCGCAACGGCCTTGGTCGCGCGCTTGGCGGCCGGCTTGCGTTCGTTGACCGGCTTGGCTTCTTCTTGCGCCTGGTTGGCGGCCAGGTGCTTCGACTTCGGCTTGGCGGCCTCGGCTTCGAGGCCTTCGACGGTCGACTTGCGCTTGGCGGCGCCCAGCTTGACCGGCTTCTCGCCCCAGATTTCCTCGAGGCGGTAGTATTGGCGGATGGCCGGCTGCATGATGTGGACGATCATGTCGCCCAGGTCGACCAGCACCCATTCGCCGGTGTCTTCGCCCTCCATGCCGATCACGTCGCCACCCGCCGCCTTGACCTTGTCGCGCACCGAGGCGGCCAGCGCCTTGGTCTGGCGGTTCGACGTACCCGAGACCACCGCGATGCGGTCGAACAGGCTGGTCAGGTGGGTCGTGTCGAACAGGACGATGTCCTGCCCTTTCACGTCTTCCAGGGCGTCGACGACGAGGGTTTGCAGTTTCTTGATATCCATTAGTTTTTGTACAGGTTATGTTGTTGAATATAGTCTAGCACTTGCGCCATCCCAAGCGCGCTTGCATCTGCGCCCGATTGCAAGGCCGCGCGCAGCTGGCTGGACGAGAGGTCCACGTCCAGTGTCGGCGCAAGACAGACTTTTCCGTGCGCACTCAGGCGCACGGTGTCGGGTGTCGCCAGCCGCGTCGACAGTTCTTGGGCCACCGCCGGCGGCAAGGCTTCCTGCGCCAGCTCGTAGCCGGGACGCGTCGCCACGCCCAGGTTGGCCAGCGCGAACAATTCGCGCCACTCGTTCCAGCTGTCGAGCTTGCGCAACTGGTCGGCCCCCATCAGGAACACGATCGAGGCGCGCGGACCGAGCTCCCGGCGCAGCGCGCGCAGGGTCTCGACCGTATACGTTGGCGTGTTACGTTCGATTTCCTGCAGGTCGATCGTGACCGGCAGGGCGGCGCCGTTCAAGGGCGCGAAGGCCAGCTCGAGCATCGCGACGCGGTCGGCGTCGCTGGCCGCGAGGCCGTTCTTCTGCCACGGCTGGCCGGCGGGCAGGATGCGCAGCGCGTCCGGCCGCAACAGGCCGGCGAACAGCCGCGCCAGCGCGACGTGGCCCTGGTGCACGGGATCGAAGCTGCCGCCCAGGACGGCGATGCAGCGGTTGCGTTCCGGCGCGCTCCTGGTGCCGGTCACGGCGCCAGCCAGTCCCGGTGCACCAGGAAGTCGGAATACAGCCGTGCCTCCGGGCTGCCGGGTTCGGGATGCCAGTCGTAGCGCCATTTGACGATCGGCGGCATCGACATCAGGATCGCTTCGGTCCGTCCGCCGGACTGCAGGCCGAACAGGGTGCCGCGGTCCCACACCAGGTTGAACTCGACGTAGCGGCCGCGCCGGTAGGCCTGGAAGTCGCGCTCGCGCTCGCCATACGGCAGGTCCTTGCGGCGCTGCAGGATCGGCAGGTAGGCGTCCAGGAAGCGCTCGCCGACGGCCCGCACCATGGCGTACGATTGCTCGAAGCCGAGTTCGTTGAAATCGTCGAAGAAGATGCCGCCGACGCCGCGTGGTTCCTTGCGGTGCTTCAGGTAGAAGTAGTCGTCGCACCAGGCCTTGAAGCGCGGATGCAGTTCGGCGCCGAACGGCGCCAGCGCATCGTGGCAGGCCTGGTGGAAGTGGCGCGCATCCTCGACGTCGCCGTAATACGGGGTCAGGTCCATGCCGCCGCCGAACCACCAGACCGGGTCCTTGCCGGGCGCCGTCGCCTCGAAGAAGCGCACGTTCATGTGCACCGTCGGGGCGTAGGGGTTACGCGGATGCAGCACCAGCGACACGCCCATCGCTTCCCAGGCGCGGCCGGCCAGCTCCGGGCGTACGGCGGTGGCCGACGGCGGCAGGGCGGCGCCGCGCACGTGTGAGAAGTTCACGCCGCCGCGTTCGAACACATGGCCTTCCTCGACCAGGCGCGAGACGCCGCCGCCGCCTTCGGGGCGCTGCCACTCTTCGCGCAGGAACGGTTTGCCGTCGACCTGCTCGAGACCGTGGACGATGCGCTCCTGGAGCGCGAGCAGCCAGGCCTTGACGGCGGCGGGATTGGGGGATGACATGATGAACGACTGAAATGAAAAAGTGGGCCGATTGTACACCGGCCCACCGGATGTCTCTATCTGGCGTTGGTTCGGGGCTTGGAGCCTGCCGGGGCAGGCTCGCAAGAGCCTACTCAGGGGCGGCTCGTAAGGGCCTTCCGAGGGCGGCCCGTAAAAGCCTTCCGAGGGCGGCTCGTAAAAGCCTTCTGAGGGCGGCTCGTAAAAGCCTTCTGAGGGCGGCTTTTACTTAACGCCGCGCCAGCCAATGTCGCGCCGGTACTGCGCGCCATTGAAGTGGATCTTCTCGACCGTTTCATACGCCCGCTTCTGCGCCATCTTGACGCTGTCGCCCAGGCCCACCACGCACAGCACGCGCCCGCCGTTGGTCTGCAGCTTGCCGTCCACGAGTCTGGTACCGGCATGGAAGGTGACGCATTCCGGCGCTTCCGGCGGGATGCCGTCGATGACGTCGCCCTTGCGCGGGCTGTCCGGGTAGCCGGCAGCCGCCATCACGACGCCCACGGCGGTGCGGCGGTCCCATTCCAGCTCGACCGTGTCGAGGGTGCCGTTGCAGGCGTGTTCCAGGACGGTGGCGAAGTCGCTCTTCAGGCGCGCCATGATCGGCTGGGTTTCCGGGTCGCCCATGCGGCAGTTGAACTCGAGCGTGCGCGGGTTGCCGTCGGCATCGATCATCAGGCCGGCGTACAGGAAGCCGGTGAACGGGATGCCGTCGCGCGCCATGCCCTGGATGGTCGGGTTGATAATCTCGCGCATCACGCGCGCATGCATCGACGGCGTCACGATCGGCGCCGGCGAATAGGCGCCCATGCCGCCCGTGTTCGGGCCCTGGTCGGCGTCCTTCAGGCGCTTGTGGTCCTGGCTGGTGGCCAGCGCCAGCACGTTCCTGCCGTCGCACATGACGATGAAGCTGGCTTCCTCGCCGGCCAGGAATTCTTCGATCACGATGCGGGCGCCGGCGTCGCCGAAGGCGTTATCGGACAGCATGTGGTCGACCGCAGCGTGGGCTTCGTCCAGCGACATCGCGACCACCACGCCCTTGCCGGCCGCCAGGCCGTCGGCCTTGATCACGATCGGCGCGCCGTTGGCGTCGATGTAGGCGTGGGCCGCGGCGGCGCTCGAGAAGGTCTCGTACTTCGCGGTCGGGATGCCGTGGCGGTGCATGAAGGCCTTGGCGAAATCCTTCGAACTCTCGAGCTGGGCCGCCTCGCGGGTGGGGCCGAAGATCTTGAGGCCGCGCGAGCGGAACAGGTTGACGATGCCGGCCGCCAGCGGCGCTTCCGGGCCGACCAGGGTCAGGGCCACGCCTTCACGCACCACGAAATCGGCCAGCGCCTCCGGGTCAAGCAGGTCGACCGTCACCAGGCGCGCATCGAGCGCGGTGCCGCCGTTGCCGGGCGCGACGAAGACCGTCTGGATGCGTTCCGATTGGGCCAGTTTCCACGCCAGCGCGTGTTCGCGGCCGCCCGAGCCGACTACGAGGATTTTCATATTCTCTACCAATTATTCTTCAATCACGGCGTTGGTGAAGACTTCCTGGACATCGTCCAGGTTTTCCAGCGCGTCGAGGAGTTTCTGCATCTTGGCCGCGTCCTCGCCCGTGAACACGGTCTCGGTGGCGGGCTTCATGATGACTTCGGCCACTTCGGCCTTGAAGCCGGCGGACGCCAACGCTTCTTTCACGGCGGAGAAGGCGTGCGGATCGCACAGCACTTCGAAGCCGCCTTCTTCGTCGGCCATGACGTCGTCGGCGCCGGCTTCGAGCGCGGCTTCCATCAGCTTGTCTTCGTCGACGCCCGGCGCGAACAGGAACTGGCCGGTGTGCTTGAACATGAAGGCGACCGAGCCTTCGGTGCCCATATTGCCACCGAATTTGCTGAAGGCATGGCGCACTTCGGCCACGGTGCGCACGCGGTTGTCGGTCAGGCAATCGACGATGATCGCCGCGCCGCCGATGCCATAGCCTTCGTAGCGCACTTCTTCGTAGTTGACGCCTTCGAGCTCGCCCGAGCCTCGCTGGATCGCACGGGTGACGTTATCCTTCGGCATATTCGCGTCCGCGGCCTTCTCGACCGCCAGGCGCAGGCGCGGGTTGGAAGCGATGTCGCTCCCGCCCATGCGCGCGGCCACGGTGATCTCCTTGATCAGGCGCGTCCAGATCTTGCCGCGCTTGGCGTCGGTAGCGGCTTTCTTATGCTTGATATTGGCCCATTTGCTGTGTCCAGCCATGTCGAGAATTCCTTAGACGGTATGCAAGAGTGGCCGATATTCTAGCATAGGCACCCCTTGCAAACTCGCCCATGGGCACGTCGAAAACCTGCTGCGCGTTGCATTTTTGGTCGCGCCGCGCAGGTCTGCGGTGCTCGCTGTACGCTGGTATGGCCGCGCTTCTCGACCTGCGCGGCCCGACCTGCGCGGCCCGACCTGCGCGGCCCGACCGAAACTGCTGCCGCTCGCGACGGTATTCCGAGGTGTCCCTAGGGAAACAGCATCCGGGTCCCCAGGGCGAGCAGCGCCAGGCCGCCCGCACAGGCGATCCAGTGGCCGCTGGCGAGGCGGATCTCGGCCAGCACGAACAGGCCGACGACGGCGATCGCGGCCGGGTTGTCCGGGCCGGCGGCCAGCAGCAGGAGCATCAGGAGCCAGCAACAGCCCAGGCACTGGCGGGCGTGGGCTGCGCCGCGCCCGAACGCGCCGGCCAGGCCGTCGCGCCAGCCAGCCAGGATGCCGGGCAGGGGCGCCCGGCAGTGTTCGAGGCAGGCATGCTTGGCGGGTGTCCACTGGTAGACGCCGGCCGCCACCATGGCCAGGCCGAGCAGGAGCGGGTGGCGCACGGCGCCGCCGTGGTCGGATTCGTGCAGCGTCCATTGGGCGATCGCGGCCAGCAGCGCGAAACCGGTCCAGGCGCCCAGGTAGCCGAGCACGAACAGCGTGGTGCGCAGGCGCGCGCGCTGGGCGGCGCGCTTCCCGGCGATGTGCGCGAACAGCACCGTGGCGCGGCTGGCCAGCGGCAGCATCAGGGCGGTGCACAGGCCGGCCCAGGTCAGGAAGACCAGCGCCAGCTGGCCGGCCTGGGAGGCGAGAAAGGGCGCGGCCATGGCGGCCGTGGCCGCGCCGGCTGCGCCGGCGCCGCGCGCGGCGCCGGCCGCCGCGCTCGCGGCAAAGGGCTGGCCGCTGAGCACCAGGCCGCCCAGCACGAGGCCAGCCCAGCACAGGCTGGCCAGCAGCGATACGACGATCAGGACCAGCAGCAGAAAACGCTCGCGGCGCGCTTCGGCGTCACGCAGCTTCATTGCGATGCTCCCGGCGGGCCCGTGCGCGCTGTCTTCCAGGTCATGATTGGATTCTCCTTTTGGTCGAGATACATGGTTTCGACCGTGCGCGCATCGACCCCGTTCGACGGGCGCGGCCGGATGCGCCTTGACGCCGAGGCCGCCGTCGCCGGATTAACCGTTGCGTTGACGCCAGCGGTGCAACTCCCTTACCACACGCGCGATGCCACATCGCCGCAATCGACCGGTCGCGGCGCCGAACTTCGGCGCCGCCGCCACGGTCTCGCACTGATCTTGATCTTCTTCAGAACGCGACGGCGCCATCAGTTATATGACCGCGTGGTCGAATGCGGTATTCTTATGAGCGTCCCGACCACGCCAGATGCCGCCCACGACATGACCATCCCGATTCCGACCGCCGCCGCACCGAACATGCCTCGCATCGCGCTGATCGCGCACGACAAGAAGAAGGACGACATGATCTCGCTCGCCGCCGAGTACCGCGCGTTCCTGCAGGGCTGCGCCTTGTCGGCCACCGGCACCACCGGCGGGCGCCTGATCAACGAGCTGGGCCTGAACGTCGAGCGCAAGCATTCGGGGCCGGTCGGCGGCGACCTGCAGATCGGTTCCCTGCTGGTCGACGGCCTGATCGATTGCGTGATCTTCCTGCGCGACCCGATGACGCCGCAGCCGCACGAACCCGACATCAACGCCCTGGTGCGCGCCTGCGACGTGCACAACATCCCGTGCGCGACCAACGTCTCGACCGCGCGCCTGGTGCTGTCGCAACTGATGGGCGCGCGCAGCGCCGCTTGACCCACCCGACAGGAGAAACCATGCTCGCCAAAGCGATCCGGATCGCCGCCACCGGCGGCCCAGAAGTGATGGAATACGTCGACGTCGAGGCGCCGGCGCCCGGGCCGGGCGAGGCGCGCATCGTCCAGCACGCGATCGGCCTGAACTTCATCGACGTGTATTTCCGCACTGGCCTGTATCCGCAGCTGCTGCCCGGTTTTCTCGGCAAGGAAGGCGCGGGCGTGGTCGAGGCGGTGGGCGAGGGCGTCACCCACGTGCGGCCGGGCGACCGCGTGGCCTATGCCGGCGGGCCGCTCGGCGCCTATGCCAGCGTGCGCACCATGCCGGCCCGCTTCCTGGTCAAACTGCCCGACGCGATCGGCTTCGAGACCGCGGCCGCCATGATGCTGCAGGGCCTGACGGTGCAATACCTGCTGCGCCAGACTTATCCGGTCAAGGCCGGCGACACGGTCCTGTTCCACGCCGCGGCCGGCGGCGTCGGCCTGATTGCCTGCCAGTGGGCGCGCGCGCTCGGCGTGCGCCTGATCGGCACCGTGGGGTCAACGGAAAAAGGCGCGCTGGCGCTGCGCCACGGTGCGGCCCACGTCATCAATTACAACACCGAGGACATCGTGGCGCGCGTGCGCGAGCTCACCGGGGGCGAGGGCGTGCCGGTGGTGTACGACTCGGTGGGCAAGGACACCTTCACCGCCTCGCTCGATTGCCTGCGCCGGCGCGGCCTGATGGTCAGCTTCGGCAACGCCTCGGGCGCGGTGGAGCCGTTCGCGCCGAGCGAGCTGGCGCGGCGCGGCTCGCTGTTCCTGACCCGGCCGACCCTGTTCGACTACATGAGCACCCAGGAAGAGCAAGAGGCGATGACGGCCGAGCTGTTCGACATGGTCGGCAGCGGCAGGGTCACGGTCGAGGTGCACCAGACCTTTTCCCTGGCCGAGGCGGGCAAGGCGCACCGCGCGCTGGAAGCGCGCCGCACGACCGGTTCGACGGTGCTGCTGCCATGAGGGACACGCGCGATGACGAGCCGCGGCCGCCGTCCGCGCCGCCGTCCGGCGACGGCGCGCCGAAGTTCGGGCGCCTGCTGATCGTGCTGGTCCTGGCCATGCTGGTGGTGGTGGCGCTCACTTTCGGCTCCGAAGCCTATTTCACCTGAGTCCATGGAGGGCTTCAACCGCGCATACGGGCAAGTCTTCGTCCCGGGCCGCCTGACGGTCGGGCTGATGACGCCCATGGCGGGCGGACCCGGCGCCGTGGCCGACCTCGCGCTGGCGCAGCAGCATGCGCGCCTGGCGGATGCGCTGGGCTTTGGCGCCCTCTGGACCCGCGACGTGCCATTGATGATCCCGCAGGGCAGCGCCAACGAGACCGTGGCGCTGGACGATCCCTTCCTGTGGCTGGCCGCGCTGGCGGCGGTGACGCAGCGGATCGCGCTCGCCACCGGGGCCATCGTGCTGCCGCTGCGCCATCCGCTGCACGTGGCCAAGGCGGCCCTGAGCCTGGACCGGATCAGTCACGGCCGTCTGCTGCTGGGCCTGGGTTCGGGCGATCGTCCCGAGGAGTTCGCCCGTTTCGGGGCCGGTCTGGACACGCGCGACGCCGCCTTTCGCGACCATTGGAACACCGTGCGCGCCGCGCTCGAACCGGCGCCGGCCGCCGCTTCGGACGACGGGCAGTACCGCGTGCTGCCCCCGCCGCAGGCGCGCATCCCGATGCTCGCGGTCGGCAGCGCGCGACAGTCGCTGCAGTGGATCGCCGCGCATGCCGATGGCTGGGCCAGCTACCATCGCGAGGAAGACCGCCAGAAAGGCCGGATCGCCCTGTGGCAGATGGCGCAGGACCAGCGCGCGCCAGGCCTGCGCAAGCCCTTCATCCAGTCGGTGCAGCTGGACTTGCTGGACGATCCGGCGGCGCCGGCCGAAGCGATCGAACTCGGCCTGCGCACCGGCCGCCACGCGCTGGCCGCCTATCTCGAACGCATGCGCGACCTCGGCGTCGCGCACATCCTGTTCAACCTGCATCGGGGAGCGCGGCCGGCCGCGGACGTCCTGCACGAACTGGGCGCCCAGATCCTGCCGCGGCTCTAGGCGCGTGCCGGCACGGGTGGCGCCGCCACGTAATTCGTTCTGCGCTCGCCATGCCGTCCGCATGCGCGGCGCCAGGATTGCTGGAGCCGCGAAGGGCTTTGTCTCGGACACCGGCCGGGAAAAAGAAGGCTTTTCATGCTGTGAGGCGCTTCCAGGACGGCATGTGGCGGAAATGCGGGCAGGGGGTGTACATACGGCACAGCGGCGGTGCTAGAATCGCGGCCATGGACACCCCTGCCCCGAAGGCCGCTCCGGCTGCCGTCCGCAAGAGCCGCAAGGGCGCCACGCCCACGGTGCGCGACGTCGCCCGCCTGGCCGGCGTGGCCCCGATGAGCGTCTCGCGCGCGCTGAACCATCCCGATTCGGTCTCGCCCGAGATCCTGCGGCGCGTGCGCGAGGTGGTGGACCGGGTGGGTTACGTGCCGAACCTGCTGGCCGGCGGCCTGGCATCCAAGAAAAGCCGCATGGTGGCAGCCGTGGTGCCGACCATCAGCAGCTCGGTCTTCCTCGAGATGGTGCAGGCGCTCACCGACGGCCTGGCCGCGCGCGGCTACCAGCTGATGCTGGGCCAGGCCGGCTACGAGAACTCGCGCGAGGACGCGCTGCTCGAGGCCATCATCGGGCGCCGTCCGGACGGCGTGGTACTCACCGGGATCATGCACTCGGAGCAGGGCCGGCGCCGCCTGCTGGCCAGCGGCATCCCGGTGGTCGAGACCTGGGACCTGACCGACAGCCCGATCGACATGCTGGTGGGCTTTTCGCATGAGCAGATCGGCAAGGCCGTGGCCGAATACCTGCATGGGCGCGGGCGCCGCAGGATCGCCGCCATCAGCGGCGACGACGAGCGCGCGGCGCGCCGCAACCGGCATTTCGCCGACACCGTGCTGGCGCTGCAGCCCGGGCTGGGCCTGGACCGGGCCGCGGTCCCGACCTGCATCGTGCCGGCGCCGGCCTCGCTCGGCAGCGGCCGCGCGGGCCTGGCAGAGCTGCTGGCGCGCGACCCCGGCATCGACGCCGTGTTCTGCAGCTCCGACATGTTGGCCCAGGGCGTGCTGCTCGAAGCGCTGGCGCAGGGCATCAGGGTGCCCGAGCAGCTGGCCGTGGTCGGCTTGGGCGACCACGCGTTCGCGTGCGACCTGCATCCTCCCTTGACCACGGTGCGCATCGACGGCACCGCCATCGGCGCCGCCGCCGCCCGCTTGATCATCGACCGCGCCGAAGGCCGGCCGGTCGAGGAGCCGGTGCGCGACGTCGGTTTCGCCATCGTCGAACGCGCCAGCACCTGACACGCCCGCCAGCGCATCGACTTCCTTCTCGAGATGCCGGCGTCATCCCCGCGCAGGCGGGAATCCAAGTGCCGCCGGCGCTGTCGAAACGCGTGCAAAATTGGATCCCCGCCTGCGCGGGGATGACGTGGTGGTGGTGGTGGTGGTGAATCAGGCGGCCGGGATCAGCCCTTCGGCTGCTGCGTCACCTCGACCCGCCGCGCCACGCCCGATGGCCCCGGGAAGCCCTCGAAGGCGCTGTGCACCAGGGCCGGCATGATGTCCGGCGTCGACATATTGCGGCTGGTGTTATGCACCGTGACGTCGAACAGGCGCTTGCCGTCGCGCGCCGACTTGATCGAGACCTGCAGCTCGCGCCGGTAGTGGTGCTCGACCGAGGTCTGGTAGGCCGGATACGGACCCCAGAACGGATCGTAGAACGGGCTGTACCAGCCGCCCCAGTAGCGGCGGTGCAAGCCGCGGTAGCCGTAGCCGAAGCGCGCGCTCGGATAGAAATATGGCGTCATGACCGGCTCCAGCACGCGCACCGGCAGGTCGGTGGTGGTAAAGCGCATCGCCACCGTCAGCGCCGGCGTGGCGCCCTCGGCGTCGCGAAAGCCCTGGCGCGCCAGCTCGGTGCGCACCAGTTCCTGGTAGCTGCGCCATTCCAGCGTGTCGTCCTGCGGCGGCGGCACCTCGAAGACATAGCTCTTGTCTTCCATCTGCGCCGGCCATTGGTGGAAGGTCGTCACGTCGCTGCGGATGGTGGTCGCGCAGCCGCCCAGGAGCAGCGCAAGCGCCGTGCCGGCGGCGACCATGATGAGGCGTTTCATACCGATCTCCAAAATATTCTGCGGAATTTCCCCGATGATCAAGTTTACTGCTTGTTCAAGATCAATGAACCGGGTTTTACACCCCGTTACCGTGCATACACTGCGATACATGGAATCAAACGGAGCACAGGAAAAGCTTGTTGGTAAAATAAGCACTTCTCCACTGTGTTCTTGGACTCTTCCTATGCGCACCGATACGCCCCAGACCATTTACCGCAAAGACTATACCCCGCCAAGTTATCTCGTGGATACTGTCGAGCTCGGCTTCGACCTGGATCCCGCGCGTACGGTCGTGGCCAACCGCCTGACCATGCGCCGCAACCCGGCGGCAAGCGGGCGGGCCATCGAGCTGCATGGCGAAGAGATCGAGCTGGTGGCGCTGCGCCTGAACGGCAAGGCCCTCGCCGGGGCCGACTACACGCTGGCCGACAATCTGCTGGTCATCCACGAGGCGCCCGACGAGGTGGTGCTCGAGATCGAAACGGTCTGCGTGCCCGAGCAGAACACGACGCTCAGCGGCTTGTATGTATCGAATGGCAACTTCTTCACCCAGTGCGAGGCCGAAGGCTTCCGCCGCATCACCTATTTCCCGGATCGCCCGGACGTGATGGCCAAGTACACCGTGATGCTGCGCGCCGACAAGGCGCGCTACCCGGTGCTGCTGTCGAACGGCAACCTGATCCAGGAAGGCGAACTCGACGACGGGCGTCACTATGCGCTGTGGGAAGACCCGTTCAAGAAGCCTTCTTACCTGTTCGCGCTGGTGGCCGCCAGGTTGGTTTGCCAGGAAGAAACCTTCCGCCTGGCGGACGGCCGCGACGCCCTGCTGCAGGTGTGGGTCGAAGAGGGCAACCTGGACAAGACCGACCATGCGATGCAGTCGCTCAAGCACAGCATCCGCTGGGACGAGGAAAAATACGGCCTCGAGCTCGACCTGGACCGCTTCATGATCGTCGCCACCAGCGACTTCAACATGGGCGCGATGGAGAACAAGGGCCTGAACATCTTCAACACCAAGTTCGTGCTGGCCAACCCGCGGGTGGCCACCGACGTCGACTTCCAGGGCATCGAGGCGGTGGTGGCGCACGAATACTTCCACAACTGGACCGGCAACCGCGTGACCTGCCGCGACTGGTTCCAGCTGTCGCTGAAAGAAGGCCTGACGGTATTTCGCGACCAGGAATTCACGGCCGACATGATCGGCACCGACACCGGCCGCGCCGTGACCCGCATCGACCAGGTGCGCACGCTGCGCCAGCACCAGTTCCCCGAGGATGCCGGCCCGATGGCGCACCCGGTGCGTCCCGACTCCTTCGTGGAGATCAACAATTTTTATACGGTGACGGTGTACGAGAAGGGCGCCGAAGTGGTGCGCATGTACCACACCCTGTTCGGCGAGGAAGGCTTTCGCAAGGGCATGGACCTGTACTTCGCGCGCCATGACGAACAGGCGGTCGAGTGCGACGATTTCCGGCGCGCGATGGCCGACGCCAATGGTCGCGACCTGACCCAGTTCGAACGCTGGTACAGCCAGGCCGGCACCCCGGTGCTGCGCTTCGAGGGCCGCTGGGACGAGACCGCCCACACCTACACGCTCAAGCTGGTCCAGTCCTGCCCGTCGACGCCGGGGCAGCCGGACAAGCTGCCGTTCCACATCCCGGTCGCGGTCGGCCTGCTCGACGCCGCCGGCAACGACATGCGCCTGGTGGAAGGAGGCGTCGACCGCGGCGCGACGGCGGTGCTCGAGCTGACCCAGGCCGAGCAGACCTTCGTCTTCACCGACGTGAAGGAGCAGCCGGTGCCGTCGGTGCTGCGCGGCTTCTCGGCGCCCGTGGTCCTGCAGGGCAGCTATACCGACGCCGACCTGCTGCACCTGTTCAGCCATGACAGCGACCCGGTCAACCGCTGGGAAGCGGGCCAGCGCCTGGCCATGAGCCGCCTGCTCAAGCTGACCGGCGAGGCCCAGGCCAAGGGCAACAGCGGCGCCAGCCTGAACCTGGACGAGACCTTCATCGAGGCGATGCGCAAGGTCCTGGTCGACGAGACCCTCGACCCGGCCTTCCGCGAGCAGGCGCTGATGCTGCCGTCCGAGGGCATGGTGGCCGAGCAGATCGACGGCGTCGACCCGCTGGCCGTGCACATCGCGCGCCAGTTCATCCGCGCCGACATCGGCGCGCGCCTGCGCCGCGAGCTGCTGGCGCAGTACGAGGCCAACCTGACGCCGGGCGCGTACAGCCCGGACGCGGCGTCCGCCGGCAAGCGCGCGCTCAAGAACCTGGCGCTGTCCTACCTGAACGCGGCGCCCGACGAAGAGAGCGTGGCGCTGGCCCAGCGCCAGTTCGCCGATGCCGACAACATGACCGACCGCGCCGCCGCGCTGAGCGCGCTGATCGCATCGCGCGTGCCGGAAGCCGCCGACGCGCTGGACGTGTTCTACCAGGAGTTCCAGAACGAGGCCCTGGTGGTGGACAAGTGGTTCATGATGCAGGCCGCGGCTCCGACCACCGACGTGGCGGCGGTGCGCGCGCTGATGCGCCATCCGGCCTTCACGCTGCGCAACCCGAACCGCGCGCGCAGCCTGGTCGCCGCCTTCTGCATGAGCAATCCGGTACAGTTCCATGCGCCGGACGGCAGCGGCTACGCCTTCTGGGCCGAGCAGGTGATCGCGCTCGACGCGCTCAACCCGCAGATCGCGAGCCGCCTGGCGCGCGCCATGGACCGCTGGCGCCGTTACGCGCCGGCGCTGCAGGAGCAGATGCAGGTCGCGCTGCAGCGGGTGGCGGGGCAGGACAAGCTGTCGAACGACGTGCGCGAAGTGGTCACCAAGGCACTCGCCAATTAAAACAATCCAAACCCAACCTGAGGAAGTCATGAAACGCGTAAGTTTGACGCAGTACCTGGTCGAAGAGCAGCGCCTGCACCAGAACATCAACGCCGAGCTGCGCCTGCTGATCGAGGTCGTTGCCCGCGCCTGCAAGCGCATCAGCTATTCGGTGAGCAAGGGCGCGCTGGGCGAAGTGCTGGGCAGCGCCGAGACCGAGAACATCCAGGGCGAAGTCCAGAAGAAGCTGGACGTGATCTCCAATGAGATCCTGCTGGAAGCGAACGAGTGGGGCGGTCACCTGGCGGCGATGGCGTCCGAAGAGATGGAAACCATCCGCCAGATCCCGAGCCGTTATCCGATGGGCGAATTCCTGCTGCTGTTCGATCCGCTGGACGGCTCGTCGAACATCGACGTCAACGTCTCGATCGGCACTATCTTCTCGGTGCTGAAGGCGCCGGAAGGCATGGCCCAGCCGACCGAGCAGGACTTCCTGCAGCCCGGCACCGCCCAGGTGGCGGCCGGCTATGCGGTCTATGGTCCGCAGACCATGCTGGTGCTCACCACCGGCAACGGCGTGCACTGCTTCACGCTGGACCGCGAGATGGGTTCCTGGGTGCTGACCCAGAGCGACATGCAGATCCCGGTCACAACCCGCGAATTCGCCATCAACATGTCCAACAAACGCCACTGGTATCCGCCGGTGCAGCGCTACGTGGACGAGCTGCTGGCGGGCAGCACCGGCCCGCGCGGCAAGGATTTCAATATGCGCTGGGTGGCCTCGATGGTGGCCGACGTGCACCGCATCCTGAACCGCGGCGGCATCTTCATGTATCCGGCCGACCTGCGCGACCCGCAGTCGCCCGGCAAGCTGCGCCTGATGTACGAGGCCAACCCGATGGCGATGATCGTCGAGCAGGCCGGCGGCGCCGCCACCGACGGCCAGGGCCGCATCCTGGACATTCCGCCGACCAAGCTGCACCAGCGCGTGCCGGTGTTCCTGGGCTCGAAGGAAGAAGTCGAAGTCGTCACGGGCTATCACCAGGGCTGAATCGCTGGTTTTCGGTCGATAATGCGGCACGCTAGCGATACGCACTAGCAAGTTTGCCGCATTGTTTGCTAGAATATGGTTCTTTCGTCACGGCAGCTCCATCGCCGTGCGCCGAAAGGCAAGGCGAAGCACAGGTTTCGCCGCTGTAGCTCAGTCGGTAGAGCAGCGCATTCGTAATGCGAAGGTCACCAGTTCGATTCCGGTCAGCGGCACCAAGATTTGCAGGATGAAGGGTTACAGGCTTCGGCATGTAACCCTTTTTTCTTCTCGGCGTAGTCATGTTGTCGTGTAAACGCTGTGTAAAGCGGCTAAGCAAATACTTGACCCTGTCCGCTGCGTCTTTATTCTGGCCATTCTTCATTTTTGGCATGGACTGTCAGCAGGTCAATCCTCGCATGCTCTTCCCGGTCCGAACATCGAGGCCGACGTAGCATGAGTAGCCTTCGCCCTTCGTCCAGAGGCAGCTAAGATCACCCTTGCTTCGCTGCCGTTGGTCAGGGCCAGCGCCGCAGGCGTCTTTCAAGTCCGGGCCAAGATGATCGAACAAATCCTTCGCGAGCGGCCCGGTCACCATCAATGACAATTTCCTGTCCTTCTCTGTCGGCGGCGTCGAGTCGCCGATGCTGCCGCCGTACATGTAAAAATCGCCGGTGAGCGGTTTGGCCAAGTATCGACCCTGGCTCTTGCTGTCGCCTGCATGGGCGATCGATGCCAGCGCTATTGCTCCAGCAAGACAAGTCAAACGAAGGTTCATGGCCGCTCCCAAAGTCCGATGTGAAGATGATCATCATGGTCGGGCCAGGGTTTCACGAGCGGCCCGCAGACCTCGCGTACCTTGGGGTCGTTGAAGTAAATGATCCTGACGATCGGGTGCTGTAAAAACAGACCGACCAGTTTGATCGTGGCCGCTTGATCATAGATCGGATCCCTATACGAGCACCGGGCGGCTTGGCCGACCAACTTGTCTTTGCGGACAGGGCGAATGTCCATCTCGATACCCTTCATATGGGTGGCGTGGTCGAACCTGAGGCCACCGGCCACGCTGATGTTACCGATGCCGAACTTTCGATCATCAATCGCCTGCCACTCCCGTTCAACCGAGAAGATCACGGACAGCATGTTGGGATGGGCGTATTGAGCCAGGTGTCCGGTTCCGGGAATGCCTTTGAGGTTGCCATACACGTAGTACCCCGCTTCCTCTGGCGCTTGGGGAAGCATGAAGTGGCCCAGGTGATCGCGTGGTTGAATGGGTATAGGCATGGCTTGCCCTCATGCGCAGCACTTCTTGGCCGCAAGGTCCCAACCCCCTGAGGTACTGCCACTGGCTCCGCCGCCGATCTTCTGCTGGACATACGTCCACTTGATCTTGGAAAAGCACAGCCCTATCTCGTCCTGGAGCAGGCCACCGTCATGCATTATTTGGTCCATGTGGGACAGCAACACATTCTCCAGTTCGACCTGGTAGTACTTCACGGGCTTGCCATCGCTGTCGGCACGCATGAACTCCAGCTTGGCCTTTGGAATGGTCTTTCCCATCGAGCAGTGCTGCATGAGGACCGGCGAGGCGAGGTCGGCCAGTTTGGTGAGCGAGAGGGTGCGATGCTCGCAGTGTCCGGTCGTGTGGCCCCCTGCGGTCGACACGCTGGTGACTCGGGGTTGCGTCACGCCCCAGTGAGTTGAGGCGACTTCAATCCAGCCTTGATGTGCTGAATCGGCCGACTCCCCTTTGATGCCGTCAATTTGCAGGTATGCGTCGAGTGCCATGTACTGTCTCCGATGGTTGAGTCCATCAGCAATTCTTCCCGAGTGGCACTGACAGGGGTTATGACCGCGCAATGGATTGGCGTGACTTATCCTTTGGTTTGTGCGACTGCAACTGATCGGGGGACTACCCCAGCAAGACAAGCTAAACGAACTTCATGGCTGCTCCCATGTCCGATGTGACGATGATCATCATGGTCAGGAACCTGCGTCCACCGCGCACACTGATGTTCCCGATGCCGAACTTCCGATCATCGATCGCCTGCCACTCCCGCTCAACCCGGAAGATCACTGACAGCATGTTGGGACGAGCATGCCGAGCCGGTTGTCCGGTGGGCGGTAGCTGAATCCGCGTCACCCCCGTATTTCACGACCACGGCGCAGCTGGACCGCTGGTGGCAGCGATCCGCGTGCTGGCGCGTGAACGTGACTCAGCTCGGCTGGGGGTCTTCGGTGGCGGCTTCCTGCAGGCCGCGCACCAGGCTCGAGGCGCTCGGGTTGTCGACGAAGACGCAGCGCTTGCCGTGGCGCTTGCAATGGTCCTTCACGCGCCAGTAGGCGCTGTGGCTGATGCAGCCGGTCTGGCAGATCACCAGGTCGGCGGCGGCCAGGCTGGCGTCGAGCCGGCTGCTGCTGTCCTCCAGGCCGCCGTCGTGGTGGGCGAACTGCGCGCCGACGCGTTCGATCATGGTGCGGTAGACCGGCACGCTGCTGCTGCGGCCGCCGACGCACAGCACGCTGCGATTGTCGAGGCGCACCGGCGTCGCGACCGGCGCCGCCTGGACCGGTTCGGGCGCGGACCCGGCTTCCTGTGCCGGAGCAGGGGCGCGCACCGCCTTCAGCTCGGCCAGCTGGGCGCGCAGCGCCTGTTCGCGCGCCTCCATCTGCGCCACCCGCTCGGCCAGGCGCTCGCGCGTCTCAAGGTCGGGAATGCTGGCCTGCAGCCGCGCCAGTTCGGCGCGCAGGGCCTGGACGTCGCCGTCGCGCGCGATGGTCGCCGCCCGCGCCGCCCGCAGCTGGTTGTCGAGGCGTTCGCTCTCGAGCGCCTTGTCGTGTGCCAGCGCATTGCAGCGCTCCTGCAGGCGCACCATGTCGCGTTCGAGGCGCGCGTTGTCGGCGAGCACCGCATTGAACTTGTTGATGTCGGCGCGCGCGCAAGCCCCGGCCTGGTGCTGCACCATATGGATGTCGCGGCACATCTTTTCTTCGAGCGCGGTGGTGCAGCGCGGATGCGACAGCCCGGCCCAGAACGCCCCGGCGACGTCCCCGGCGGCTACCGCGGCATCCCACATGGCCCCGACCTCTCCGGTGGTCTTGGCGGCGCGGAAGCGCTGGACATGCTGCGCATAGCGGCGCTCGAGTTCCTTCTGCACCGCATCGGCGAGCGGCGTGCGCATCGCGCACTCGCTGACGGTGCCGACGTGGATGTCGTAATCGTCATGCAGCACCTTCCCGCCAGTCACCTTCTCCACCAGCTTGCGCAAGCCGCCCAGCGGCAACCCGACTCCGACCAGCGGGCAATGGCATGCATGCGACAGCTCCCACACGCGCCGCCGGCGCGAGCCCTGGGCAGCGTCCGCAGGGCAGGGTACCTTCGAAGCGTGTTTGTCGCACATATCGTTCCTTTCGACGCAGATGATGGCATTAAATGATAATGATTCTCATTCATTATTCTAGCTTACCCACCGCGTCGCGCAAGCGAAATCTTCATCCGTGCGTCCTCAGCCCGCATACACGTGGATCCGCGTGGACCTGCCGATACGCCTGACGGTGCGCGCCCTGGTCGCGTTCGCCCATTATCCGCACATGCAGGGGCGGCCGAGCATCACGGATGCGGCCCGCGTCGATTATTGATGCCTGACCCGGTACGCGCACGGCGCCCCGGATGCTGCCGGCCTTCCTGCAGGGCGATCGTGCGCGGATGAGCGAATGCCATCTGCTACACTCGACCGATTGTTTTCCTTGACCGTACCGCATTGATCCAGACCGTTCCCTCCACCGACCTTCCGCCCGTGCTGGCCGGCCCGATCCTGCGCCGCCTCGAGCCCGGCCGCCTGCTGCTGTGGCTCGTCGGCAGCGAGGCGCTCGACCTGACCCTGGAGCTGGCGCCGCAGGGCGCTGCGGCGCGCCGCCTGCGGCTGGATGGCGCGGCGTGCCGCGTCATCCGCGTCGGCCGCCATGCATACGTGCACCTGATCGACGTCGCCCTGGAAGAGCCGCTGGCGCAGGACGTGCTGGTCGAGTACGACCTGGTCCTGGACGGCGGCGCAGGCATCGCGCACTGGGCGCCGCACCTGCTGCATGCAGGCACGAGCCGGCCCAGCTTCGTCCTGCGCAGCCGCATGGACGACATCCTCTACGGTTCCTGCCGCAAGCCGCACCACGAGTCGCGCGACGGCCTGGCCTGCGCCGACGCGCTGCTGGCCGGCCGCATCAAGGAGGCCGACGCGCGGCCCGCCATGCTCATGCTGTGCGGAGACCAGGTCTATGCCGACGACGTGGCCGGCCCGACGCTGGCGGCCATCCACGCGCTCATCGAGCGCCTGGGCCTGTACGGCGAATGCCTGGAGGGCGCGGTGGTGGAAGACAGCGAGGCGCTGTATGCCCACCCGGCCGGCTACTACCGGCGCCAAGACCTGCTGCCCGCGTTCAAGTCGAACGACGCCTTGCGCGACCGCTTCTTCGGCGGCTCGGAAAAGCCGATCTTCACCACCGCCAATGCCCACAACCACCTGGTGACGCTGGCCGAGGTGATGGCGATGTATCTGTTGGTGTGGTCGCCGGCGCCGTGGCAGATCGTGGGCGAGCCCGCGATGCCGCCCTTGAAGCCGAAGCACGTCGAACGCTGGCGGCGCGAGGGCGCGGCCATGCGGGGTTTCTGCGCCGACCTGCCGCAAGCCGCGCGCCTGCTGGCGCACGTGCAGACCCTGATGATCTTCGACGACCACGACATCACCGACGACTGGAACCTGTCGGCGAAGTGGGAGACCACCGCCTATGAGCACCCGTTCTCGCGCCGCATCATCGGCAATGCGCTGGTGGCCTACATGCTGTGCCAGGGCTGGGGCAACCGGCCCGACGTGTTCGGCGAGGCGCTCGACGCGCTGGCGGACCTGAGCGCCACCCCGGACGCCGGCGGGCGCCTGGCACCGGGCGCGCAGGATGCGCTCATCAACCGCCTGCTCGCGTTTCGCCAGTGGGACTACATGCTCCGCACCCAGCCCGCCATCATCGTGCTCGATACGCGCACGCGGCGCTGGCGCAACCGGCGCACCCCTGGCCATCCGTCGGGGCTGATGGACTGGGAATCGCTGAGCGAGCTGCAGCACGAACTGCTCGACGAGACGGCGGCCGTGATCGTCTCGGCCGCGCCGATGTTCGGCGTCAAGCTGATCGAAGTGGTGCAGCGGATCGCCACCTTCGCCGGCCTGGCCCTCACGGTCGACGCCGAGAACTGGATGGCGCACCGCGGCGCGGCCAGCAGCATGCTCAATATCTTCCGCCATTCGCGCACCCCGGGCAACTACGTGATCCTGTCGGGCGACGTGCACTATTCCTTCGTCTACGACGTCGAGGTGCGCGAATCGGACCGCCCGCAGCATGTATGGCAGATCACCAGCAGCGGCATCAAGAACGAATTCCCGCGCCGCCTGCTCGACTGGCTCGACCGCCTGAACCGCTGGCTGTATTCGCCGCGCTCGCCGCTGAACTGGTTCACCAAGCGCCGCGACCTGGCCTTGCGTCCGCGCCTGCCCGACCAGCGCACGCGCGGCGAGCGCCTGTGGAACGGCGCCGGCATCGGCCAGGTATGGCTCGACGCCCAGGGCCGCCCGCGCCGCATCGTGCAGCACAATGCCGATGGCCGGCCATCGACCGAGTTCCTGGTGCTGGACGACGCCGAAGCCGCCACGCCGGCAGCCGAGGAATCGCAGCGCGCGGCCTAGAGGTTCCTAGTCTTTCAGGAGCGCGAGCGGCTGCCCGCGTGCCCAGCGGTTCGATGACAGCGAAAAGCTCAGGGCGCGCACCTGGTGATACCAGCCGGCCGGCACGTACAGCATGTCGCCGGGCTCCACGACGATCTCGACCAGCGCCGCCTGGCGCGCCAGGGGGAGGGCCTCGAAGTCCGGGGCTTCCGGGTCGAACGGGGAGCCGAACAGCAGCGGATTGGCCTCGCGTGCATACAGAAAGGCGTCATGGTGCGGCGGCGCCAGGAAAATCCGTTTGGTCCCCCACAGCTGGGCGAAGAGATTGTCGTCGTAGTCGCAGTGCAGCGGCGTCACCGTGCGCGCCGGGCCGATCCAGAAGCGCGGCGGCCCCATCTTGTCGAACCAGCTCGGCCAGTGGCATAGCCGGTTCAGTTCGCGCAGCGACAGGTTGCCCACATAGGGCGGCAGCTCCGGGGCGGCATCGGGCGGCGCCAGGTCGAGGTAGTCGCGCAGCAGCATGTCCTGCATCGCCCGGTCCGGCGCGAAGGCCGTCGTGACGTAGTCGCCGATGCGCGCGCGCACCGGGAGATGGCCGAATCGTTCGCGCAAGTCCTGCGCCGTGAGGTCGGCCAGCGGCCAGCGCTTGACGATGCCGGTGACCAGGAAAGGCATGCCGGCCGCCGCCCGCGCACGAAAGCCGGCCGCATCCAGCCGGGCCAGGCGCGGCACGGCGGTAAACCGGGGAAGCCGCCGCGCGGCCTGGCGGATGGCGTCGCGCATGGCGGCGATCGAGGCCACGCCGCGTACCTGCGCCGCCTTGTCGGCGTCGGCCTGTTGTTTTGCCGCCGCCTCGTCCGCTGCCGGCATGGCCTGGCGCGGCGGCAGGCGGCTGCCTGGAATGGTGTCTGTTGCCATGTGATGTCGTACGGGACGCCCGGGTGTGGCGAAACCACGTATGGTACTGCCAACACGCCCCTCACTCTGCCGCCAATGGATAAAAAGCAGCTTTTGCAGCGGATGGAACGGCTCTGTTAGTCAGCGCACGGTCTCTTAATACTGATCCATTGTATTTTTGGTATCGCGACGCAGTTGGTTCGATACTGCGCTCGTGACGAAACCCTCGAAGGGCGTCGCCCCGAGATAGGGACGAGCAGTCTGGGAGATCGATGGAATCTTTGCGGTGGCTTGAGGTCAGTGATGCAAGAAACTGATTTTGGGCATGACGCCGCGCCGCCATTGATGTATCGCAGGCAGCTTTCGTTCCGCGTCAAGTATCGGACTGATTCAAGGAAGAATGTGGTGATAGTCGAATATCGGTCTACTCCGCGTTGGTCACACATTTTATGAGGGATACATCATGGATAATCAAAAGTCTACCGAGGGTAAAGGCATCGACGCCAACAAGGCCGGTTCGAGCATCGGCAAAAGCCAGGACTCCAGCCTGAACAAGGGCACCACCGCTTCGTCGGGCAGCCTGCAGAGCGCATCGTCGAACCTGGGCAGCACCGGCTCGTCGCCGTCGTCGTCGAGCCAGCAAGGCGCTTCGTCGAGCGGCAATATGGGCAGCACCGGCATGGGCAGCACCGGCGCGTCGTCGGGTTCGTCGATCGGCGCGCAATCGTCGCAGTCGTCGTCCTCGTCGTCGAGCCTGGGCTCGGCCGCAGGCAGCAGCGGTTCGCTGGGCAACAGCGGCCTGGGCGCTTCGTCGTCGAGCCAGTCGGCATCGTCGACCCCATCGTCGGCTTCGTCGTCGGATTCGTCGACCGGCGAGCAAACGACGGTTGGCGGCATCAAGGCAGCGATCTCGTCGATCTCGCCAGATAAGGTGCACGCAGGTATCGACAAGGCAGCGCAAGCCGCCCAGCCGGTCGTCGAGAACCTGGCTTCGCGCGCCCATGCCGGCGTCGACAAGGTCTCTGGCCTGCTGAGCTCGGCTCAAGAGAAACTGGGTGGCGGTTCGGCCCAGCTGAGCGAACGGTGCTCGGACCTGTCGGCCCAGGGCAAGGAATATGTCAAGAACAACCCGGGCAGCGCACTGCTGGCCGCGGTGGGCGTGGGCTTCATCCTGGCCAAGCTGCTGGGTGGCTCGAGCGACCGTCACGAGTATCGCAACTACCGCGATTACCGCGACTGATCTCGATTGCAAAGAAGCGTGCCACCGGCGCGCTTCTCGCATGCCCGGTCGGCTTTCGCCGGCCGGGCTTTTTTTCGTTCGTGCAATTTCTTTTCGCTGATTTAACGCTTCCTTAACGCCTCACTAACATTTCGATGACAGCATGCAACTTAGCATGCAGGCCATGAACATCGAGAAACTTCGTCTGCCTGAAGGCATCAGTGGTACTCCGGCCATCGCGCGGCATCGCGCCGCCGGACCCGGGCGCATTACCGAATGGACCGGTCCGTTCGCGCCACTCGTCCAGTTGTTGTGCATCGGGCTGATTCTCCTGTCGGCTTTTCGGATCGCACTGGTCGTTTGGCAATGGCCGCGTGTGGCGGCGACCGGTATCGTGCCCGAGATCCTGCTCCAGGGCATGCGCGCCGACCTGATCCTGCTTGGCTACTTCATTGCCGTCCCGCTGCTGCTGGCGCCGTTGCTCGCGCATGCCCGCAGCGCCCGCCTGTGGCGCCGCGCCAGCGTGGCCTGGACCGGTTTCGCGCTGATCGTCATCGTGTTCATGGAAGTGGCCACGCCCCAGTTCATCATGCAATACGATGTACGGCCGAACCGCCTGTTCATCGAATACCTGGGCTATCCGCAAGAAGTGTTCGCGACCTTGTGGCATGGCTTTCGCACCGCGCTGCTGCTGGGCTGTGTGCTGACCGTCGTGCTCGGCATCGTCCTGGTGCGCCTCCTCAAGCGGACCGCGGCCGGCATGACGCCGTGGCCGAGCCGCAAGCTGCTGCTGGTGTGGCCCATCCTGTGCCTGCTGGTCTTCATGCAGGTCCGCTCCACGACCGGCCACCGCCCGGCGAACCCGGCCATGTTCGCCCTGAGCAGCGATGCGATGGTCAATTCGCTCGTCATCAACTCGGCCTGGTCGGTGCTCGATGCGATCCACGCGATGGACAACGAGGCGAAGTCATCCGAGATCTATGGCGACTTCCCGCGCGAGCGGGTCTTTGCCGAAGTCAAGGCGGCGCCCTGGCTGCGCGACTACCGCTTCCCGAATCCGGAACTGCCGACCCAGCATTACCAGCAGGCCGCGGTCCGGCGCGACAAACCGCTCAACCTGGTCATCGTGCTGCAGGAAAGCCTGGGCGCCACCTTCGTGAAATCGCTCGGGGGCCTGCCCGTCACGCCGGAACTCGACAAGCTCAAGGACGAGGGCTGGTGGTTCGAGCAGCTGTACGCCACCGGCACCCGCTCGGTGCGCGGCATCGAGGCGGTGGTGGCCGGCTATGCGCCGACGCCGGCGCGCAGCACGGTGAAATTGTCTCTTTCGCAGAACAATTTCTATACGCTGGCCGACGGACTGGGCCGCCAGGGCTATCACACCGAGTTCGTCTACGGCGGCGAGGCCCACTTCGACAATATGCGCAGTTTCTTCACTGGCAATGGCTTCCAGAACATCGTCGACATCGGCGACATGCGACCGCAATTCGTCGGCAGCTGGGGCGCCTCGGACGAAGACCTGTTCGACAAGTCGCTCGAGCGGCTCAAGACACTGCATGCACAGGATAAACCGTTCTTCAGCCTGATCTTCACGTCCTCGAACCACGAGCCGTTCGAATTCCCGGACGGAAAAATCGCCTTGCACGAGCCGAACAAGCAGACCGTGAACAACGCGGTCAAGTATGCCGATTACGCGCTGGGCAAGTTCATTCGCGAAGCGAAGCAGCAGGCCTACTGGAAGGACACCGTGTTCCTGATCGTGGCCGACCACGACAACCGCGTCTATGGCGATAGTCTGGTGCCGATCAAGAAATTCCACATCCCGGGCCTGATCCTGGGCGCCGACGTCGAACCGAAGCGCATCGCCACGATCGCGAGCCAGGTCGACCTGGCGCCCACCTTGCTGTCCCTGCTGGGCGTGTCCAGCACGCACCCGATGATCGGGCGCGACTTCGTGAAGGACGCGACGACGCCGGGCCGCGCGCTGATCCAGTTCAACGACTATTTCGCCTACCTGGAAGGAGCGCAGGCGACCGTGCTGCGGCCCGGGCAGGCGCCGCTGGCGGCGCACTACGACGCGGCCAGCGGACAATTCGATCCAGGCGACGGCGCGCCGGCCCGGGCCCAGGCGGACAAGGCGATGGCGCACGTGATGCTGCCGTCGCTGCTGTACCGCGAACAGCGCTACCGGCCGCGCTGACGGCGTCTTACAATAACGCATGCGCATTCTCATCGTCGAAGACAATTCCGACATCCTGGCCAACCTCTACGGCTTCTTCGAGCCGAAGGGCTACACGCTCGATTCGGCCCGCAACGGCTATGGCGGCCTGGCGCTGGCGTCCGAGAACACCTATGACGTCATCGTCCTGGACGTCATGCTGCCAGGCTTGAGCGGCCTGGAGCTGTGCCAGAAGCTGCGTTCCGAGCTGCTGTCCACCACGCCGGTGCTGATGCTGACCGCCCGTGACGCCCTGCACGACAAGGTGGCCGGCTTCGACAGCGGCGCCGACGACTACCTGGTGAAACCGTTCTCGCTGGTCGAACTCGACGTGCGCCTGAAGGCCCTGGCGCGCCGCGCAGGCGGCCAGCACGCGCTCAGCCGCGAACTGCGCTTCGGCCCGCTGGTGTTCGATCCCGACCAGCAGGAAGCCGCGCGCGACGGGGTCAGGGTCGTCCTGACCAGGACCGGCTACGTGCTGCTGCGCTGCCTGATGGCGGCGGCCCCGCGCATCGTGCCGCGCGAAGCGCTCGAGCAAGCCGTGTGGGGCGATGATCGCCCCGAAAGCGACGCCTTGCGCACGCATATCCATGCGCTGCGCCAGGCGATCGACAAGCCGTTCGCCTTCCCTATGGTCCACACCATCGCCGGCGTCGGCTACAAGCTCGCCCTGCCAGATGCGCGCGGCTAGTTCGCTGAGCCGGCCGATCACCAGGGCCTTCATCCTGTTCGGCGTCGTGTTGTCGCTGTTCTTCGCGGTGCTGGCGGCGCTGGCGGTCGAGGGCATCGAGGTGCACCTGGTCGACGAGCGCCTGGCCGAAGTCGAGAAGTGGGCGCGTCCGCGCGCCGCCGCGGGCATGACCGCCGACCTGCCGGCCGGCCTGCGCTTCCATCGCGGAGACGACATCCCGCTGTCGCTGCGCGGCTTGCCGGCCGGCGTGTCCGAGGCCGAGATCGACGGCATCGGCCTGCACGTGCTGGCCGGCAGCGACGAGGCGGGGCCCTATGTCGTGGTCGACCATGAAAGCGACTACGAGGACATCGAGATGCTGGTGTACTCGATGTTCGCCGCCTTTTTCGCCGGCTTCGTCATCCTGGCGCTGTTCCTGGGCCGCTTCGTGGGCCGGCGCATCGTCACGCCGATCCGCGAACTGGCGGACGCGGTCGGCCAGGGTGCGCTGGCGCTGCCGCACACGACGCGCGAGGACGAGCTGGGCATCCTGGCGCGCGCCCTGGACGCGCATACCAGCGAGCTGCGCGCCTTCCTCGACCGCGAACGCTTCTTCACGGGCGACGTCAGCCACGAACTGCGCACGCCGCTGACGGTCATCATGGGCGCGGCCGAGATCCTGGTCGAGAACACGGACGACCCCGCGGTGCGCTCGCCGGCCCGGCGCATCTACCGCGCCGCGCAGGAAGCGACCGAATGCGTCACCGTCCTGCTGCTGCTGGCGCGCGCGCCCGAGCTCGGCCTGTTCGCGCCGGTCCCGGTGAGCGACATCGCGCGCCGCGAGACCGAGCGTTACCAGCACATGGTGGCCGACAAGCCGGTGACCCTGCGCTGCATCGGCTCGGCTGCCATCGACGTGCGCGCGCCTTCCGAACTGTGCGCGTCGGCGGTGGCCAACCTGATCCGCAATGCCTGCCAGTACACCGAGCAGGGACAGGTGACGGTGGTGCTGGAACCCGGGCGCATCAGCGTCGAAGACACCGGCCCCGGCTTGCCGGACGCGGTGCGCCAGACGCTGGACCGGGACGCGGCCGCCATTCCCTCGACCGGCTCGGCCGGCACCGGGCTGGGGCTGTCGCTGGTCAAGCGCATTTGCGAATATCTGGGCGCCAGATTGGTCTATCAACAGCGCGAGGGCGGCGGCAGCCGCTTCACGATCGTGTTTCCAGGCGATTTCACGCAATCCTGACGCCGGCTTGACGCCGACCTGAAGCGTCCCTCCTTATTCTTCCAGCACAGCAGTTCCGTGTCGGACTGCGCTACTTGAGGGGAGAGAGTGGATAGATTGTTCGCCAGGCGCATCCAGGCGCCGGTGCTGATGCTGGTCGTGGCCTTGCTGCTGGCCAGCGTGGGTAACATCAAGTTCTGGTCGGTCCTGGGCAGTGCCGCGGGCGGCGTCTCGCTGGCCAGCCTGCCGCTGCTGGCGGGATCGTTCCTGATCGTGGTCCTGTTCTTCAACGCCTGCCTGATGCTGGCCAGCTTCCGCCTGGTCGCCAAACCGGTGCTGATCGCGCTGGTGCTGGCCGCATCGGCCGCCAGCTATTTCATCGCGACCTATGGCATCGTCATCGACAAGGCCATGATCCAGAACGTGTTCGAGACCGATACGCGCGAGGCCACGGAACTGATCAGCTGGCAGATGGCGGCCAGGGTCGGTCTGCTGGGCGTGCTGCCCGCGTGGGCGATCTGGCGCGCCAGGATCGCGTTCCCGCGCGGCGCGCGCGGGCTGCTCGAACGCGCCGGCATCGCCGGCGGCTCGCTGCTGCTGGCGCTCATGCTCCTGCTGCTGCTGTACAAGAGCCTGGCGCCGGCGCTGCACGAGCATCGCGAACTGCGTTTCCTGCTCACGCCGACCAACTTCATCCAGGCCACCCATGGCTACCTGCGCGCGCGCTGGGCCGCCCCCATCGTGGTCGCGCCGCTCGGACGCGACGCCGTCAAGGGCGCCGCGTGGAAGGGCGCGCAACGCCGGACGCTGACCGTGCTCGTGGTCGGCGAAACGGCGCGCGCGGCCAATTTCTCGCTCGACGGCTATGCCCGCGACACCAATCCGCTGCTGGCGCGGCAAAGCGGCCTGGTCAACTTCGCGCGCGTGCATTCCTGCGGCACCGCGACCGCGGTCTCGGTGCCCTGCGTGTTCTCGGCCTTCAGCCGCGAGGACTACAGCCAGTCGAAGGCCGAGCGCCAGGAAGGCTTGCTCGACGTGCTCGCGCATGCCGGTTTCGACGTCGTATGGCGCGATAATAATTCGGGCTGCAAGGGCGTGTGCGACCGCGTGCGCTACGAGGACCTGTCGCGGCCGAAGCCGGGCGGCCCTTGCGAGGACGGCGAGTGCCACGACGAAGTCCTGCTCGACGGCTTGCCGGAGCTGCTGCGCCGCGGCGGCAAGGACATGGTGGTCGTGCTGCACCAGAAGGGCAGCCATGGTCCTGCCTATGCCAGCCGCTATCCGCGCGCCTTCGGCCGCTTCGGTCCGGTATGCACCAGCAACCAGTTCGAGACCTGTTCGCGCGAATCGATCCGCGCCGCCTACGACAACACCATCCTGTATACCGACTACTTCCTGAGCACGACCATCGACCGCCTGCGCGCGCTGGCCCTGGACGCGGACGTCGACACCGCGATGCTGTACTTTTCGGACCATGGAGAATCGCTGGGCGAGAACAACGTCTACCTGCATGGCACGCCCTATCTGTTCGCGCCGCGCGAGCAGACCGAGGTACCGATGATGCTGTGGATGTCGGACGGCTTCAGCGAGCGCTTTCGCATCGACCGCCGCTGCCTGAGCCAGCGCCGCAACGAGCCGCTGTCGCACGACAACGTGTTCCACTCGGTGCTCGGCATGCTCGACGTGAATACGGCGGTGCTCAATCCGCGGCTCGATATCTTCCATGCCTGCGTACGGGGCGCGTGAGATGGGCGCCGCCGTCACGCCTACCGCGCTGCTGCCGGCGCGGACGATCCGGCGCACGGTGGCGGCGCTGGCTGTCGCCGCGGCGGCCATCTTCTGGATGGGCCGCTGCACCGACCTCGACCTGGCGCTGGCCGATGCGGTGTTCGACGCCGGCAGCGGCGCCTTCCCCTGGCGCCATGCCTGGCTGGCCGAGACCTTCAGCCACGTGATCCTGAAATGGCTGCTGATGCTGCTCGCGCTGGGCTTCATCGGCCGCGCCCTGGCCGACCTGGCCTGGCCGCGCGCAGGCATGAGCGGGCGCGCTCGCCTGCGGCTGCGCATCGTCGCGCTGTCGGCGCTGCTGGTGCCCCTGGCGATCAGCATGCTGAAGCACTTCAGCACCTCGCATTGTCCGTGGGACTTGCTGCGCTATGGCGGCGACCAGCCCTATGTGCGCCTGTTCGAGGCCTTGCCGGCCGGCGCCGTCGCCGGACAGTGCCTGCCGGCCGGGCATGCGTCGAGCGCCTTGTGGCTGCTGTCGCTGGCGGTTTACTGGCTGCCGGCGCGGCCGCGGATGGCAAGCGCGGCGGCTGTCCTCGCGCTCGCGTTCGGCGCGGCGGTCGGCTATCTGCAGCAGCTGCGCGGGGCCCACTTCACGACCCACACCCTGTGGTCGATCTGGATCGCCAGCGCCATCGTCCTGTTCCTGGTCGCCGCCCTGCGGGCCGGGCCATCCCGCCGCAAGGCGCAATCCAACCCCTTATCGGAATCCGTCAATGTCGCAACCGCAGATCAGTGAATTCAAGAGCAAACAGGGCCTGGGACGGATACTGTCCGCGTCCCGCTATTCGGCCGCAGGCCTGAAGTTCGCATGGCAATCGGAACACGCGTTTCGCCAGGAGCTGCTGGTGGCCGTGCCCGCCATGCTGGTGGCCGCGCTGCTGCCGCTGCCGGCCCTCGAGCGGCTGGCGCTGGTCGCGGTGCTGGTCGGGGTGCTGGTCGTCGAGTTGATCAATTCCGCCATCGAAGCGGTGGTCGATCGCATCTCGCTCGAGCGCCACCCCCTGTCCAAGAGCGCCAAGGACCTGGGCAGCGCGGCCGTCGCGCTGGCCGTCATGCTCGCCGCCCTGACCTGGGGTGTGCTGGTCCTGCCGCTGCTGTTCGGCTAGCCGGGCGTGTGCTCCTCGGCCTTCGCCGGCGCCGGCGCAGGCTGGCGCCGCAGCCTGCGCCCGTGGCGCTTGAACCAGTGTTCGAGGTCGTCGATATAGGTGTAGACCGCCGGCACCACCAGCAGGCTCAGCAAGGTCGAGGTGATCAGGCCGCCGATCACCGCCACCGCCATCGGCGAGCGAAAGCTCGGGTCGCCCGAGAAGCCCAGGGCGAGGGGCAGCATGCCGGCGCCCATGGCGATGGTGGTCATCACGATCGGGCGGCTGCGCTTGTGGCAGGCGTCCACCAGTGCGTCGAAGCGCCCCATGCCGGCTTTGCGCGCCAGGATCGCGTAGTCGACCAGCAGGATCGAGTTCTTGGTCACGATCCCCATCAGCATGATCAGGCCGATCATGGTCGGCATCGACAGCGCATTGCTGGTGAGCAGGAGGGCGACGAACGCGCCGCCGATCGACAGCGGCAGCGCCGCCAGGATCGTCACCGGCTGCATGAAGTCCGAGAACAGGAGCACCAGCACGCCATAGATGCACAGCACGCCGATCAGCATCGCCACCCCGAAGCTGTTGAACAGCGCCTGCATCTCTTGCGCGTCGCCCAGCTCGGCGATCGTCACCGACGACGGCAGCGACTGGAACACCGGCAGCGCGCGCGCCTCGGCATTGACTTCGCCCAGCGCGCGGCCGGACAGCTCGACGTCGAGCGTCACGTTGCGGCTGCGGTTCAGGCGGTCGATCTGGGCCGGGCCGCTTTCCATGGTGATGTCGGCCACCGTCGAGAGCAGCACCGGGCCGTGCGCGCCGGGCACCGTCAGGCGCCCGATGGCGTCCAGGTCGGCGCGCACCGCGTCCGGCAGCTTGACCCGGATCGGCACCTGGCGCTCGTCCAGGTTCATCTTGGCCAGCGCTTGCTCGTAGTCGCCGGCGGTGGCCACGCGCACCGTCTCGCCGATCGACGCCGCCGTCACGCCCAGGTCGGCCGCGCGCGCGAAGTCGGGTCGCACGATGATCTCGGGGCGCACCAGCGAGGCGCTCGAACTGACGTTGCCGATGCCGCGCAAGGTGCGCAGTTCGCGCTCGGCTTGGCGCGCCGCCAGCGTGAGCGCCTGCGCGTCGTCGCTGCGCAGCACCAGCTGCATCTTGGTGCCGGCGTCCGGTATGCCCACTGTGAAGCGGGCGCCGGGGATGTCCACCAGCGTTTGCCGGATGCGGTTCTCGATCACGCCCAGCTTCACGTCGCGCTCGCTGCGGTGCACGGTGGCGATGGTCAGCACCGCGCGCCGCGCCTCGGCCGCCGCGCCGGGCGAGAAGGCGTCGCCGCTGGAGCCGCCGCCGATCGAGCTGAACACGCTCTTCACGCCGGCCACGGTCATGACTTGCCGGCGCACCTGCTCGGCCACCGCATGGGTCTGGGCCAGGGTGGCGCCCGGCGGCAGCTCGACGTTGACCTGGGTCTGCGAGCGGTCGGCCGGCGGCATGAAGCCGGTCGGCAGCAGCGGCACCAGGGCCAGCGAGCCGGCGAAGAACAGGGCCGCGCCGAGCATGGTCAGGCCGCGCCGGCGCAGGCACCACTGCATGACGGCCAGGTAGCGGCGCATCAGCGGGCCGTCCTGCGGCGCGTGCGGGACGCCATGCGCGTCCTTGTTCAGGTCTTTCGGCGCCTTCATCAGGTAGGCGCACATCATCGGCGTGAGCAGGCGCGCGACCAGCAGCGACGCCAGGATCGCCAGCACCGCGGTCCAGCCGAACTGCTTGAAGAACTTGCCGGGGATGCCGCCCATGAAGGCGGTCGGCAGGAACACCGCCACCAGGGCGAAGGTGGTGGCGATCACCGCCATCCCGATCTCGTCGGCCGCTTCCAGCGCGGCCTGCATCGGCGTCTTGCCCATGTGAAGGTGGCGCGAGATGTTCTCGATCTCGACGATCGCATCGTCGACCAGCACGCCGACCACCAGGGCCAGCGACAGCAGCGTGACCATGTTCAGCGTGTAGCCGAACAGGTACTGGCCCAGGAAGGCCGGGATCACCGACAGCGGCAGGGCGGCGGCCGCGATCAGGGTCGCGCGCCAGTCGCGCAGGAACCACCACACCACCAGCACCGCCAGCAGCGCGCCCTCGTACAGCATGTGCATCGAGGCGTCGAAGTTTTCCTCGACCGAATAGGAGTTGTCGATCACTTCGCGGATGACCAGCCTGGGATTGTCCTTGCCCAGCTGTTCCATCGCGGCGCGGGCGCCGCTGGCGACGTCGATCTCGCCGGCGCCGCGGGTGCGGAACACCTCGAAGGCGACTACCTTGCGGCCATCCTGTTCGGCCAGCGCGCGCTGCTCCTCGACCGTGTCGCTCACCGTCGCCACCTGGTCGAGGCGCACGTGGCGGCCGTCCGGCAGCGGGATGTCCAGCGCCGCCAGCTGCTGCGCGGTCTGCACGGTGGCCAGGGTGCGCACCGATTGCTCGACGCCGGCCACGTCGCCGCGGCCGCCCGGCGCCTCGCGCTGCACGTTGCGCAGCTGACGCGAGACGTCCAGCGCCGACAAGCGCAGCGCGGCCATCCGTTGATCGTCGAGTTCGACCCGCACTTCGCGCGTCACGCCGCCCACGCGCTTGACGGCGCCCAGGCCGGGCACGCTCAGCAGGCGCTTGGAGACGTCGTTGTCGACGAACCAGCTCAGGTCCTGGTCGTCCAGGCCCGAACCTTGCGCCGCCTCCACGGTGAAGGTCGAGACCACGCGGCCGGCGGTGGCGGTCTTGGTGACGGTGGGGTCGCGCATCTCGGCCGGCATGTCGGCGCGCACGCGCGAGACCGCGTCGCGCACGTCGTTGACGGCGTCGGCCGGATCGCGCTCGAGGATGAACTCGACCGTGATGGTGGCCACGCCGTCGAGCACGCGGGTATAGATGTTCTTGATGCCTTGCAGGGTGGCGATCGAGTCTTCCATCTTGCGCGCGACCTCGGTTTCGAGCTGGGCCGGGGCGGCGCCGTCGAGGGTCGCGGTGACGGTCACGATCGGCAGCTCGATGTCCGGAAAGTCCTGCACCTTGCTGGCATTGAAGGCCAGCAGCCCCGCCACGGTGAGCAGGACGAACAGCATGATCGCCGGGATCGGATTGCGGATCGAGAGGGCGGAAAAGTTCATCGTGGCGTCCTCAGCGCGCGGCGTTCGTGCGCGCGGCCGGCGGCGCCGGCGTGGCCCGGGGCGCCGTGGCGGCGATATTGCGCACCAGGTCGCCGTCGTTCAGGAAGCCGGCGCCCTGGACCACGATCGGCGTGTCGGCGTTCAGGCCACTGACCACCTCGACCCGCTCGCCCAGGCGGCGCCCCAGTTGCACTTTCACCTGGCTCACGCGGCTGTCCGGATTCAGGCGGAACACGTAGCTGAAGCCGTCGCGCACGGCGACCGCCTGCTGCGGCACGGTCAGCGCATTCGAGGCGCCCAGCTCGAAGCGGCCGCTGGCGAACATGCCGGCCTTCAGGGGCGTGTTGCTGGACATGGAGGGCGGCAGGTCGACATAGACCAGGGCCAGGCGGGTCTGGGGATCGACCGACGGCGCCACGGTGCGCACCTTGCCGGCGATCTCCGCCCCGCTGGCGGCGAGCACGGTCGCCCTGGCGCCGGGCTTGATGCGGCCCAGGTCTTGCGCCACCACTTCGGCGCGCCATTCGAGGCGGCCCTGGCGGATCATGCGGAACAGTTCCGCGCCGACGCCGACCACGGCGCCGACGGTGGCGCTGCGCGCCGAGATCACGCCGCTGTCGGGCGCGACCACCTGCGTGTATTTCAGGCGCAGCTGCTGCTGGGTGAGGGTGGCCTGGGCCGATTTCACGCGCGCCGCGGCGGTCATTTCGCCGGTGACGTACTGGGTGACCTGCTGCGCGCTCAGCGCGCCCGAGCTTTCAAGCGCGCGGGCGCGGTCTGCGTTCGACTTCGCTTCCTGCAGGTTGGCCCGGGCTTCGAGCAGCGCGGCGCGCGCGATGTCGATCTCGGCGCGCACCGTCTCGTCGGCGAACACCGCCAGCACTTGCCCCTTCTTGACCACGTCGCCTACGTTCACCCGCACCTCGGACAGGCGCAGGCCGTTCGATTCGCTGCCGATCACCGCTTCCTGCCAGGCGGCGATGCTGCCGTTGGCGGTGAGGTTGAGCGGCAGTCTGGTGGTGGCGGGGAGGGCGGTGGTGACGCTCAGGGCGGGGCGCGGCGCCGCTTTTTCATCTTCCGCAGTGGCGCGCTCGGCCGTGGCCAGGGCAACGGTGGCGCACAGGGCAACGGCGCCCAGGGCGATGACGAGCGTACGCGGAGCGCGAATGTTTGGCATGGTCTCTGTGTCGTTTGGCTATAGCAAACAAGTGTAGCAAAAGCGACACGGCAGGCCGCCGCGCACGCACCCCATCATGGCCAGCGCGCTTGTCCCGGCAAAGCGGTCTGCCGATCCGGAAGAAGGCTGAAAGAGAGGGAAAACGAGGGGAAGGGGAATGGCGCACTGCCGCAAACGTCCAGGCCGCCGCCTGATCTAGAGGGCTTACTCTATTGAAACAACTACAGTACTTCTACCGTATTGCACTGCACAATAAAAAAGACTATATTGGAACTGTCTCCTCCAGTTTTCTCCGAAAATTGGATTCCCGCCCGCCAACCATCAGGTTTGCGGGCGTTTTTTTTTGCTCAGGCGTCTTCGCCTTGGAAGGCATTGGCGCGCCAGGTCAGCACCAGCGTGTCGCGGTAGCCATGCTCGCCCAGCGGCTGGATCGGCGTCGATTCGTGGATCACGGCGGCGTCGTCCAGCAGCAGCAGGGTCCAGGGTTCGAGCATGGTGAAGCGCTGGCCGGCCGGGCCGTGGGCGTCGAACACGCGCGTCTCGCCGCCCTTGATGCCCTTGCGATGGATGAGAATCACGGCCACGAAATCGACGCCGTCGCGGTGCGCGCCTTCCGGCGTCGGGCGGCCGATGCCGTCGGCGGTGTCGATGCGGAACTGGTGCGCTTCGACGAACCAGCGCTGCCGGCCCGCGACCTCTGAACAGACCCCGCCCAGCGCGCGCAGTAGCCTCGCCCAGGCCGGATTGGCGACGGTGGCCGCTTCCATCGGCGCGAACAGGCGGTGCATGCCGCCGTGCAGCGCGTTGTATTCGACCGGCTGCCAGTGCGCGCGGTGCGGCGTCTGCTCGAGCTTACCGGCGTCGTCGATGAAGCAGGAATGGCGGCGGCGGCGGTAGCGGCCGCCGTCCTTCAGGTATTCGTCCAGCACCAGCCGCTCCCAGCTCGGCACGAGCGAGTCCAGCTCGCCGATCCCGCAGCCGGCCAGCGCGGCGACGTCGAGAGGACGCAGGACCGCATAACCGGTGTTGCGCAGGGCGTCCGTCAGCTGCGACGGCGCGACATACGGGAGTTGGGTTTGCAATGTGGTCATCTCGTTAGCGTAGCACTTTTCATGTCGACGAGTGACCGCCCCTGCCGAACGATCAATGCGCTGGATCAGGCGAACAGCAGGCGCCGTCACCACTGTTTGACGAGAGTCAGGCGCAGCGAGCGCGGCTCGATCGGGTGGAAGTGCACGTCGGCCACCGGCGCGGCCTCGCCCGGCAAGCGCGACGCGTAGAAGTAGTCGATGGCCGAGGCGCGGCGGTTGGCCAGATTGAAGCCCTCCAGCTCCAGGCGCAGGTCGTTCGCCAGCCGGTAGCCGATGCGGCCGTTGAGCGTCAGGCTCGCGTTCGAGCGCACGCTGTCGTCCTCGACCAGCGGACGCGGGCCGAACCAGCGCAGGCGCACGGAGCCCGACCACGGGCCGCGCGGGTCGACCGTCACGCCCAGCTGGGCGACGCCTTCGATGGCGCCGGGTATCCTGTCGCCGTCGGGATTGCCGCCGCATGAGCGGGCACATGAGCGGGCGCGCGCCCAGGCCGCGTCGAGGTCGATCGACAGCCACTTGAGCGGGCGGTAGTAGTTCGAGAACTCGATGCCGTAGCGCCGGCTCGGATCGCCCGCTTCGGTATTGCCGGCGTCGCCGATATAGGTCAGCTCGGAATCGAAGTCGAGCCGGTACACGGCCAGCGACGTCTGCATCTTCGCGATCGCCTCGGTGCGCACGCCCAGTTCGAACCCGCGCGAACGCACCAGGCCAGGCGTCGGGTCCACCGCCTCCAGGGTCTTCGGGTCGACGGTCGCTACCGTCCCGCGCGCGTCGTTGCTGTGAAAGCCGTGGCCGTAGTTGGCGTACAGCTCGGTGGCCGCCCATGGCCCATAGACGATGTTCAGGGTCGGCGTGACCAGCGTGTCATGCGCCTTGCCGGCGTTTTCAAGCCGGTCGCCGTCCACGCGGAAGCGGTAGTTGCTGGCCCGCACACCCGCCACCGTGCGCAGCGCATCGCTCCAGCGCGTCGCGCTCTCGATGAAGACGGCGCCGCTGGTCTCGACGATGTGGTCTTCGCGCGTGGTCGCGATGCGCTGGCGCCGGCGCGTGTCGTACAGGCCGTTGAAGATATTGTCGTTCTGGAGCTGCGCGCCCACCGTCAGGTCGGACGACAGCGCCTCGGTGCGGTGCACGTGCCAGGTGTGGGTGGCGTCGATGCCGGTGGTGACGCGGCGGTCCGGCTGGGCGAACTGGTCGCCGTTCACCGGGTCGTTCAGAAAATAAGTGAAGTTCGAGAACAGCGCGAGCTGGTTGCGGATCGCGTAGGCGCTCACCTTGCTGGCCGAGTCGGCGCCGGTCCGGCGCCAGACGCCCGACAGGCTGAAGCGCCGCGCCGCGCCGCCATCGCTGTCGTCGACCAGGTCGTAACGCTCGAGGCGGCCATCCTGCACCGCGCGCAGCGGGATCTGGTCGGTGGCATGCCAGTCGCCGCGATAGCCCATCGCGGTGACGCTCCAGCCATTGTTGGCGTAGCCCCGGCTGAAGCGCAGCACGGCATTGAACTTGCGGTAGTCGTCCGGCCGCGTCCACGGGCCGTCATTGTGCATCGCCTCCAGCGCGTACAGCAGGCTGCCGCCCGCCACCTCGGGCGAGCCGGCGAGCAGCGCGCGCCGGTAGCCGTCCTGGCCGACGGTGGCCGAGGCGAGGTTCTTCACCAGCCGGTTGGCATAGGTGAGCGACGCCACGCCGGCCGACGAGAAGTCGCCCTCGCGCGCCGAATACGGTCCCTTGCGGTAGTCGAGGCGGCCGACCAGCTCGGGGATCAGGAAGTTCAGGTCGGTCCAGCCCTGGCCGTGGGCGTGGCTGCGCTGGTTGACCGGCATGCCGTCGACCCGGGTGGCGAGGTCGGTGCCGTGGTCCAGGTTGAAGCCGCGCAGGTAGAACTGGTTGGCCTTGCCTTCGCCGCTGTGCTGGCTGGCGATCAGCCCGGGCGTGACTTCGAGCAGTTCGCCCGGGCGGTAGGCGATGCGGCCGGCCAGGTCCTTCGCGCCGGCGCTGCCGGCGCCGGCCGAATCGGCGACGCCGAGCTGGGATGCGCGCGCGCCTTCGACCAGCACGCGCTGCAGCTGGAAGTCGTCGGCATGGACGGCGGACGTGGCGAACAGCGCGGCCAGCACGCAGGGAACGGGGCGAAGATGCATGGAATTCTTGAAAAACGTTTTTGTTATTGCGCCGGCTGCTCGAGCGCCTGGCGGGTGAAGGTGAGGGAACGGACCGCGCCGCCCGCGCCCAGGTTGACGGTATTGACCTGTTCGGGCAGGAAGTCGATCAGCACGCCCTGGCGGATCGTGGCCGCGCGGGTGAGCGGCGTGTTGTCGATCTCCTGGTAGATGACGACGCTGTTGGCGTCGACCGTCATGCCGATCCACTTGACCGGCAGGCGCGTGTCGTCCGGGGCGGCGAGCCAGAACTGGCGCTCGACGTACCGGCGCAGCACGGCCTGGTCTTCCGGGTCGGAAAGGTCGAACTGGCGCTGGTACAGGTTCAGCAGCAGGGCGTCGATGTCGTGCGCCGTATAGGTGTGGACGATCTCGGTGCTCCTGGTGCGTTCGTTGTACGAGATGTCGGTCATGCCGAAGTGGAAGCGGTGCGCGCTCGCGCTGTTGCTCATGACCGTGCTCACGCACAGCAGCAGGGCGATGCACAGCGCCTTGACGCCGTACAGCCTCATTGCGCGGCCTTCGGCGCTGCGGCGCCCTTCAGCGGCGTCTGCATGTCGCGCATCAGGTTATTGGGATCACGCTCGGTCTTGAACAGCTCCAGGCGCGACGGCGCGGCTTTGCGCGGCCAGCTGTTGTTGCTGGTGTCGATGTCGGCGGTTTCCCAGAACGGATCCTGGGTCAGGCCCACGATCGGCTCATCGAGCACGAACAGCTTGGTGATCCTGGTCGGCGAATAGCGCCAGACTTCGGCCGGAATGCGCTCGATGGTCTTCTTGCCGCTCTTGAGTTCGATCTCGACGATCAGCGGCATCACCAGTCCGCCCTTGTTGGCGAAGTCGACCAGATACAGGTGCTTGCCCTCCTTGAGCAGGGCTTTTTCCCAATCCTCCAGGCCGGCCATGGTTTCCTGGTACTTGTTGCGGTCCTTGTTGGTGACCGTGAACTCGTCGTGCTCGTTGTAGAAGTCGCGCAGCTCGGGATGGGCGTCGATGCGGCGCGCCATCCCCCGATTGCGCTGGTCCATGACCGACACCGGTTCGCCGTTGGCGCGTTCGCGGAGAAACGCCTTTTCGACCTCCGGGTCCTGGCTGCTGACGGTGTACTCGGTGATGCCCTCGACGCTGATGTCGACCGCGTCGGTGGTATAGAACCAGCCGCGCCAGAACCAGTCGAGGTCGGTGCCGGAGGCGTCTTCCATGGTGCGGAAGAAGTCGGCCGGGGTGGGGCGCTTGAACTTCCAGCGCTCGGCGTATTCCTTGAAGGCGAAGTCGAACAGCTCGCGGCCGAGGATGGTCTCGCGCAGGATGTTGAACGCCGTGGCCGGCTTGGCGTAGGCGTTGTTGCCGCGCTGGAGCGTCGATTCGGCATTGGTCATGATCGGCGCCTGGTTGGTGCTGCGCATGTACGAGACGATGTCGCGCGCCTCGCCGCGGCGCGACGGGTAGTTTTCTTCCCAGGCCTGCTCGGCCAGGAACTGCAGGAAGCTGTTCATGCCCTCGTCCATCCAGGTCCACTGGCGCTCGTCCGAGTTGACGATCATCGGGAAGTAGTTGTGGCCCACCTCGTGGATGATCACGCTGATCAGGCCATACTTGGCGGCCTTCGAGTACGTCACCTCGCCGGTCCTGGCGTCCTTGACCGGACGGCGCCCATTAAACGACAGCATCGGGTATTCCATGCCGCCCACCGGGCCGTTGACCGAAATCGCGACCGGATACGGGTAGTCGAACGAATATTTGTTGTACTGCTCGATGGTGTGGATCACGGCCGGGGTTGAGTATTTTTCCCACAGCGGATTGGCCTCGGCCGGGTAGTAGGACATCGCCATCACGTCCTGCTTGCCGCTCTTGATGCCCTGGGCGTCCCAGATGAACTTACGGCTGGTGGCGAAGGCGAAGTCGCGCACGTTCTGCGCCTTGAAGCGCCAGGTCCTGGTGCCGGTGGCGCGGTCTTTCTCGTTGGCCTGCGCCTCCGCCTGGGTGATGATCATGACCGGCTTGTTCGCCGTACGCGCCTGTTTCAGGCGCTCGCGCTGGACCGCGGTCAATACTTCGCCCGGGTTCTGCAGTTCGCCGGTGGAGGCCACCACGTGGTCGGCCGGGGCCGTGATCTGCACGTCGTAGTCGCCGAATTCGAGCGTGAATTCGCCGTCGCCCAGGTATTGCGCGTTCTGCCAGCCGGCGGCGTCGTAGTAGGCCGCCATGCGCGGGAACCACTGGGCGATCTCGAAGATGTCGTTGCCGTCGTCGAAGCGCTCGAAGCCCATGCGGCGGCCCAGCACGTTCATCTCGGGGATGTTGAAGCGCCAGGCCACGTCGAACGCGGTGCGCGCGCCCGGCTTGAGCGGCTGCGGCAGGTCGATCCGCATCATGGTCTTGTTGATCGTGTGGCGTAGTGGCCGGCCGTCGCTGCCGGTGACGCTCGCGATGTGGATGCCGCCGTCGAACTTGCGCGCCTCGAGCGTGAAGCGCAGCGCGTCGAACTTGACGCCATCCCCGCCACGGGCCTGCCAGGCGTCGCGCGACGGCAAGGTCGAGATGTTGCGGTTGTCCGAATCGTTGCGGAACATGTTCTGGTCCAGCTGCACCCACAGGTAGGACAGGGTATCCGGCGAATTGTTATGGTAAGTCACGGTGCCCGCGCCGCTCAATGAACGCTTGTTCTCGTCGAGCGTCACGCGCAGCCGGTAGTCGGCGCGCTGCTGCCAGTACTTGTGGCCCGGCGCGCCGGCCGCGTTGCGGGTTTCGCCCGGCGTCGGCAGCAGTTCGTCGAGCTGGCGGAACTTGTCGTCGAAGACCGGGCCGGCGGCGCTTGCCGAGGCGGAAAGAACGAGGGCGGCAATGCTTGCCTGCAGGTGCTTGAGATTCATGTGGTGACAACAGCAAGTAAAACACCGGCAGGGGCCGGCGCAGGGTGGACGGCGCGTCATTCGGTCAACCGGACCGAATGACTCCACGCGTTCAACAATATGATCAGTGCCCGGTCACTGACCGGAAGCCCCATCCGTCTTGAGCTTCGTATTAAAGTCGCGCATCAGGTTGTTCGGATCGCGCTCGGTCTTGAACAGCTCCAGCCGCGACGGCGTGGCCTTCCTCGGCCAGCTGTTGTTGCCGACGTCGACGTCGGCCGTCTCCCAGTACGGGTCCTGGGTCAGCCCGACCATCGGCTCATCCGTCACGAACAGCTTGGTGATCCTGGCCGGCGAATAGCGCCATACCTCGGCCGGAATCCGCTCGATGGTCTTCTTGCCGCTCTTGAGTTCGATCTCGACCACCAGCGGCGTCACCAGCCCGCCCACGTTGGTGAAGTCCACCAGGTACAGGTGCTTGCCTTCCTTGAGCAGCGCCTTTTCCCAGTCCTCCAGCCCGGCCAGCTTTTCCTGGTAGCGGTTGCGGTCCTTGTTGGTGACGGTGAAGTCGTCGTGCTCGTTGTAGAAGTCCTTCAGCTCGGGATGCGCATCGACGCGGCGCGCCATCCCCTGGTTGCGCTGCTTCGTGACCGACACCGGTTCTTGCACGCGGCGCGCGCGCTGCAATGCTTTTTCGACTTCGGGATCCTGGCTCGACACCGTGTACTCGGTGATGCCGTCCACGCTCACGTCGACCGCGTCGGTGGTATAGAACCAGCCGCGCCAGAACCAGTCGAGGTCGGTGCCGGAGGCGTCTTCCATGGTGCGGAAGAAGTCGGCCGGGGTGGGGCGCTTGAACTTCCAGCGCTCGGCGTATTCCTTGAAGGCGAAGTCGAACAGCTCGCGCCCCAGCACCGTCTCGCGCAGCACGTTCAGCGCGGCGGCCGGCTTGGCATAGGCGTTGTTCCCGAACTGCAGCAGCGACTCCGAGTTGGTCATGATCGGCACCTGGTTGCGGCTCTTCATGTAGTCGGTGATGCGGCGCGGCTCGCCGCGGCTGTCCGGCCAGTTTTCTTCCCAGGCCTGCTGCGCCAGGTATTGCACGAAGGTGTTCAGGCCCTCGTCCATCCAGGTCCACTGGCGCTCGTCCGAGTTGACGATCATCGGGAAGTAATTGTGGCCCACCTCGTGGATGATCACGCCGATCAGGCCATACTTGGTGCGCTGCGAATAGGTGATCTCGCCGGTTTTCTTGTCCCTGCTTGGCCGCGGGCCGTTGAACGAGATCATCGGGTATTCCATGCCGCCCACCGGGCCGTTGACCGAGATCGCGGTCGGGTACGGGTAGTCGAAGGAATACTTATTGTACTGCTCGATGGTGTGGATGATCGCCTGGGTCGAGTATTTCTCCCACAGCGGATTACCCTCCTTCGGGTAGTACGACATCGCCAGCACGTCGATGTCGCCGCTCTTGACGCCCTGCGCGTCCCAGATGAACTTGCGGCTCGAGGCGAACGCGAAGTCGCGCACGTTCTTGGCCTTGAAGTGCCAGGTCTTCGTCGCGCCGTTGTCTACTCCGCTGCGCGCCTTTTCGGCCGCTTCGGCTTCAAGCTGGGTCACGATGACGACCGGTTTTTTCGCCGTGCGCGCCTGCCTGAGGCGCTCGCGCTGGGCGGCGCTGAGCACCTCGCCCGGGTTCTGCAATTCGCCGGTCGACGCGACGATATGGTCGCCTGGTACCGTGATGCGCACGTCGTAGTCGCCGAATTCGAGCGTGAACTCGCCCGCGCCCAGGAACTGCTTGTGCTGCCAGCCATAGACGTCATAGTAGGCGGCCATGCGCGGGAACCACTGGGCGATCTCGAACAGGTCGTTGTTGTCGTCGAACTTCTCGTAGCCGGCGCGCCCGCCCAGCACCTTCTGTTCGTTGATGTTGTAGCGCCAGTCGATGCTGAAGCTCACGCGCGCGCCCGGCTTGAGCGGCTGCGGCAGGTCGATCCGCATCATGGTCTGGTTGATCGTGTGCGCCAGCGCGCGGCCGTTCGCATCCTTCACCGCCAGGATGTCGAAGCCGCCGGGGAAGGTGCGCTGTTCGAGCAGCGAACGCAGGCCGTCGAACTTCAGGCCGGTCTGCGCCGTGGCGCCGGTCCAGGCGTTGCGTGAGGGGAGGGCGGCGCTCTGGCGCGCGTCCGAGCCCGGCTTGTAGATGTTCTGGTCCAGCTGCAGCCACAAATACTTGAGGGTGTCCGGGGAATGGTTATGGTAGGTCACGGTGCCGGCGCCGGTGAGCGCGCGCTTGTTCTCGTCGAGCGTGGCGCGGATCGTATAGTCGGCGCGCTGCTGCCAGTAGGCGTGGCCCGGGGCGCCGGACGCGGTGCGGATCGCCCCCGGCGTCGGCAGCAGTTCGTCGAGCTGGCGGAACTTGTCGTCGAAGGGCGCGGCCGCGAACGCTGACGTGGCGAGGCATAGCGCTGCCACGCCGAGAGGCAAACGGAACATGATTCCCCTGGATTTGTTGTTGATATAAGAAAAGAATTCTAATCCTGATATTAATCAACTGCTCAGGGGATTTGTAAAAATCCTGAAATATGCGGTGTGACAGCCGCACCAATGGCTGGCTTTTACAACACCATATTTACAGGCGCCGGTAGGCGCGCGACGACGATCCGACCACGGTGTGGCCGCTGTCGGCATCGCTTGGCCGCATTTCCAGGTTGCGCGACAGGATGAACAGGACCTTGTCGGATTCGGCGTACAGCGGTTCCCAAGGGCCGCGGCGGATCGCGACCATCAGCCGGCCCTCGCGTTCGGCGACTTCGAAGTCGCCGATGCCGTCGACGCGGTATTTGCCGACCAGCGCTTGCCTGGCGCTTGGCGCGAGTTCGACCGTGGTGCGCAGGCGGGTCTGCTGGCCGGCCCACTTGTATTCATGGGCGATGGCGCGCGTCAGGGCGGCCGCCAGTTCACCGCCGTTGTCGCCATTGGTCAGCACCACCACGCCATCGCCGCCTTCGGTCGAGCCGTACAGCCACGACTGGAAGCCCACGTTGACGCCGCCGTGGCCGAAGCCCTTGCCGCCCTCGCTGATCTGCAGGCCCAGCGCATAGTCGTTCATCACCGGCTGCAGCATGGTGCGGGTCATGGCCGGCGACAGCACGCCGTTGTCGCCGCCAGCCGCCCCCTGCTGGATCGCGATCGCGAATTTCGCCAGGTCGGACGGTGTGCTCCACAGGCCCGCAGCAGCCTGTTCGGGGTGGGTGTAGGCGCCGCCGGCGAAAGGCTCGCCATCGTGGCCGTGGGGCCGGGCCGCACTGGCCTGCAAGGCCGTCGGCAGCGGCTGGGCGAAGGTGCTCTCGAGCATGCCCAGCGGCGCCAGCACCGACTCCTGCATCAGGACCTCGAAGGGCTTGCCGGCACGGTCGATCATGGCCTGCTGCAGCACGGTATAGCCCCCGCCCGAGTAGCGCCATGCCGTGCCCGGCGCCGTGTCGACCCGGATCGCCTTGGTATTGGCGGCCCATGCGCCGTCCAGCACCTGCACCAGCGTCGGCACCCGCTTGCCCGCGGCGTAGCCGGGAAAGCCCGGCACGCTCACGCCACCCGTATGCGAGAGCAACTGGCGCAGGTTCGGCCTGCCTTTATCTTGACTGTCCGGCAGGCGCCACGACGTCAGGGCCGTGTCGATGCCGGCGTCGAGGTCCAGCTTGCCCTGTTCGACCATGCGCAGCGCGGCCATTGCGCTCACCGGCTTGCTCACCGAGGCGGTCTGGAACAGCGTGTGCGGCGTGACCGCCGGCCCGCCGATCCAGGCCACGCCGTAGCCGCGGGCCCAGGCCAGCTCGCCGTCCTTGATCACGGCCACGCTCACGCCCGGCACCTTCAGGCGCGTCATCGCTTCCTGCAGGCTTTCGGTCTTGACCGGCGCGCTGGCCAGCGCGATGGCCGGGCGCAGGCCCGCTTCGACGCGGGCGATGGCGGCGTCGTCGGCATGGGCGAACGGCGTCGCCAGGGCGGCGATCAGGAAGAAACGCAGGCGCGGTGCTGCAAGCGAGTTGACGGACATGAGCTCTCCATACGATGTGGGCAAATGGCCAATAGTATGGAGATGCCGGACAAGGCGAACAAGCGTTCGATGTATTTCATGCGGCCGGCATGCTGAAGGTGAAGGTGGTGCGTTCCTCGCCAGACTGCACGCCGATCGCGCCGCCGTGCGCGCGCGCGATCTGGTCGACGATGTACAGCCCCAGTCCCAAGCCGTCGTCGCCGGCGCGCGATACCGCGCGCCAGTAGGGCTTGAACAGCTGCTTGACCGTGGTCGCATCCAGGTGCGGGCCGTGGTTGCTCACCGCGAGCACGAACAGGCCGTCTTCGACGCCGGCCCGCACCTCGATGGGCCGCGCCGGATCGCCGTGCGTCAGCGCGTTCCTGACCAGGTTCGACAGCATCTGCGCGAGGCGCCGCGGGTCGCAGCGCAGGCGCAGGCCGGGCATGATGTCGCTGTCCAGGTGCGCCTGGGGATAGGCGCCGCGCAACTCGTCGACGGCCTGCTCCAGGCCGGTCTCGACGCCGTCGTGCAGCCGCAGGTCGAGCGCCATGCCCGAACCCATGCGCCCGCGCGTGAAATCGACCACGTCGTCGACCAGGGTGTCGATGCGCAGCGCGCTGCGCCGGATCCGTTCCAGGGCCTGGGCCGTGGCCGGATCTTCGTTGCGGCGCGCCAGCAGGTCGACCCGGATCAGGATCGCGCTCAAGGGCGTGCGCAGGTCGTGTCCGAGCACGGCGATGAACTGCTCGCGCAGTTCGGCCGTCTCGCGTTCGGAGAACAGCGCGCGCTGGGCGTCGCGCAGCGAGCGTTCGGTCTCGAGCTGGCGCGAGACCAGTTCGGCGAACAGGGTAATGGCCGGCACCAGCGGGCCTTCGCTCAGGCGCGCCGGCTCGTCATCCAGGCCGCACAGGGTGCCGAAATAGGCGCCATCCGGGCGGAAGATCGGAATCGAAAAATAGCTCTGGTAGCCGAAGGCGCATGGCGACGGATGGTCGCGGTAGCGGGCGCTGTCGCGCACGCAGTCGATGACGACCGGTTGGCGCGACTGGAGCACTTCCTGGCACAGGGTAAGGTCGAGGTCGATCGTGGCGCCCGGCTGCAGGCCCAGGCCGAGGCGGTCGTGCACCGCGCACGCCGTCCAGCACTCGGGCGTGACGTGGGCGATGCAGACGAAACGCATGCCGGTGAGCGCCGCGATGGTCTCCAGGACCCGTGGCACGGACTCGATCGCCTGGATTTCGCTGACGTGGAGAGGGACGCTGTCCGCCATGGGTCGGATGTTGTAAAAATACCATCCTAGCACGTTGCCGTGCCCGCTGTCACTTTCTGGCGGAGCGGCGCCTCAGGCCAGCCAGCGCCCGTCCTGGTACACCCTTTCCTCGCCCAGCCAGACCGCGTCGGTCACCGCGAACACGTCGATGTGGTAGCGCGCATCCTTGCGCTTGAAGCCGGGCTTCGGATACACGCCATGCTTGGCGCCGAGCGACAGGTGGATGCCGCACATGCGCTCGTAGGTGCCGATGTCGTCCACCCGCAGCTCGCGCGTGAAGGCGCGGTTCAGGCCGAAGCCCAGCTCGCGCACCCAGACTTCGCCTTCCTCGAGCCGGATATTGTCCAGCACCTGCTGGAAGGCCGGCGTCGCGTTCTCGGTGGCCACCACACGGCCGGCCTCGATCACCAGGGTCACCGGCGTCTCCGGGCGGTTGGAGCGGTAGCTGGTGTCGCCGAACACGTGGATCTGCACCCGGCCGTGCACCGCTTCGAGGTCGAGCGCTTCGGTGAACACTTCGCCGATCGGGAACTGGCCGCCGACGTTCTTCATGTCGCTGTAGTCGCCGATATTGAGCTTGGCCGGCTCGAAGGGCGAGGCGAAGGTGAGCGTCTCGCCGCCGCCGACCACGCGGCCGTGCGGCGCACGGTCGATGCGTTCCTTGAGCGCGCGTCCGGTGCCGCGAAAGTACGCCGGATCGTAGGCCAGGGCGTCGATGTAGTGCTCGCCCTGGATACCCGGCATGCGCGACAGGTGCACGTGCTCGATCACTTTCAGGCCCAGCTTGAACAGCTCGACCCGCATGCGAAAGCCGTCGAGGCGGAAGTTGGACGACTGCAGCAGCACCACCAGGTCACCCGCCGCCATCGCGCGAAAGGCCGCCAGCACCGCCTCCGGCGTCACGGCGTCGAAGTCGACGAAGTTCGCATCCGGCAGGTTGCGCCGGTAGCCTTCGAGCAGCGCGCGCGCCAAGCCGGTGCGGGTGTCGTACACCACCAGCGCCCGTTGTCCAGGCCCGTGTTCGAGCGCGATCGTCAACACGTCGGCCAGATGCCTGCCGGCGGCATCGACGGCGTGCGAAGGGAGGTCGGCGTGGGGGTCTGGAGCGGTCATGGCGCAATCGTCGGGCGGCAAGGGGTGGATGGGCAGGCGGCCATTATACGTAGGTCTGCCGAAAGTTCCGCGCCGGGGCAGGCGATGAGTTCGATTATTGATGCGTCCGGGATCGCGCTACGCTACCGCGCGAACGGCGCGCCGCGCGGCAGTGCACGGAGCTATCATTTGAGCAATAGCAAGGACAAAGACGCGGCCCGCGGGCTGTTTCGACCAATCCTTTTCGACCAATCTTTTTCGACAAATTATTTGGCAGAGCGAAAGGCAGCAATGGTGTACAGATGGGAAACGCCTGCCAGCATCTGGCAGGAAGACGAGGCAAGCGGCGAATTCGCCCTGCTCGCCAGCGAGGGCCTGGGCCCGGTCGACTGGCAGGGCCGCGCGCGCCAGCGCCTGCCCGACGTTGCCCACGTGCTCGGCGCCTCGCTGCCCCTCGATTGCCGCTGTGCGCCGATCTATCCCGAAGGCTTTGCCTATTGCCCGCGCTGCGGGCGGCCGCTGCTGCGCCTTGCCGGTACGCCGGCGCGGCGACATGGCCACCCCAGCGGGTGGTGGGGACCGGGCGGCGACGACCTGCTGCCGCGCCACGTGCCGCACGGCTTGCCGGTCACCTCGACGCCGCTCGGCGACAGCCTCGAAGAACGGCCGCCCGCACCGACGCCGGGCCGCTGCGACCTGACCATGCCGGCGCCGCCGAATGCCTGCTCGGTGTTCGCCGCCGCCAGCTTCGGCTTTCCCGGCGAACGCCTGCTGGCGCTGGCCCATACCCGCGGGGTGCTGCAGTACTGGGATCCGCTGGGCGCCAGCTGGCATGTGCTCACGCCCGAGGCGGGCGCCGCCAGCCTGGTGTTCACCGCGTCCAGCCACGCCTGGATCCCGGCGCCGGACCCGCGCCGCGGCGAGGCCGGCGTGGTCCCGGGCCAGGACGGCCTGCAGCGGCTGTGGATCGACCCGGTCAGCGAAACCTACCGCACCGAGAGCGTGCTGGCCGCGCCCATCGTGGCGGCGCCCGGCCTCATGCGGCGCCACCTGGCCTGCCTCGCGGGCGGTGTTGATGGGGTGCGCCTGTGGTGCAGGCGGCTCGACCTCGATGAAGTGCAGGAATTCGCCTGCCCCGACGCGCCGGCCGCCGGCTGGAGCCGTCCGCTCGGCTACGACGGCCGGCTGTTCTGGCTGCACGCCCAGGGCCAGCTCGCCTGGCGCCCGGGCGAAGCGCCGCGCTTCTCGCCCTGGCCGCTGCACTGGCAACCGCGCCTGGAGTTCGGCGGGCCGACCCAGAGCCGCGACGGCCGCCTGTGGCAGATCGGGCACGACGGCCAGGGGTATTCGTGGCTCGAACTCGGCGCCGGCCCCGACCACCTGCCGGCGCGCATGGCGATCGATGGCGCGCGCCTGGGTTTCGCCAACTTCCTGTTCCGGCGCGGGCATCCGGTGCTGGACGAGCCGTGGTCGAACGAGCACGTCGAAGACCCGCACCACGACGACACGCTGGTGCTGCCGCTGCTGCGCAGCTTTAACAATAACCGCAGCCAGCCGAGCGGCCTGGTGCTGCGCTTCCACAAGGCGAACTTTCGCGCCGAAGAAGCGCTGGGGAGCGGAGAAAATGCGCGCACGCTTGCGCGAGTGATCCCGCGCACCACCGTCGAATGGATCGGGCGCCGCAACGTGATCCTGGACGAGATCGCGCGCCTGGCCCGGCCGCTCGAGTGCGTGCCGGTGGTGGCGGGCGGCTGCCTGTGGCTGCACCACCCCGACTGGAACCAGATGCGCGGCTGGCGCCTGGACGAGCTGGCGCGATGAAGGCCATCGCACGTCCGTTGGCGGCGGCCCTGCTCGCCTGTGCCGCAATGAGCGCGCCGCCGTGCGCCGCCGCTGCGGCGCCTTCCGTCCCCCACGTTTTCCTGGTCCAGAACTCGGGCTGGATGGAGCCGTTCTACAGCGACCCCGGGTCGCCTTTCAAGCCGCTGGTGGCGGCGCTGGCGGGCAGCGTGGTCCAGCCGGGACAAGCGCTGGTGCTGGCAAGCTTCAATCAGTCGCTGCCTGGCGCGCCGTCGCCGCGCGCGCTGCTGTCGTTCAAGGCGGGCGAGGAACCGGTGGGCGAGCGCGTGGCGCAGGCCATCGCCGGCCTGGACACGGCGCGTAAGCCCGGCGGCGCGGCGCTGGCCGACACCGACCTGGGCGAAGCGGTGCGCGCCGCGACCGGGCAAGTGCTCCAGGGCCGGCCCGGCATCGTCTGGCTGGTGACCAACAACCGCAACAGCCCCGACAACGACCAGGCCACGGCCACGCGCAACCGCGAGTTCTATGCGCTGATCCACGGCGGCGACGCGATCACGAAAGCGCTGGCCTTCCCGCTGCGCATGCCCGTGCAAGGCAGGCATTACAGCGCGAACGGCCTGATGGTGTATGCCTTCGCGGTTGGGGCGCAAGGCGCGGCGGCGCTCGATGCGCTGCTGGCCTCCGGACGCATTGCCCGGGTGATCACCGAGCCGCCGGCACGCCTCAAGCCGCTCGACCGCGACACGGTGCGGCTGGCGCCGCGCCGCGTCGTCGATGCGCCCGGCGTGTCGTTCGCCTCGGCTGCCGGCGGCGTGCTGCGCGCCGACGTTGCCCCCGATGCGCGCACGCCGCAGGCGCGTATCGAATGGAACCTGGAAAACACGATGTATCCGTACACGATCAGTTCCGCCACCCTGAGCGCGCGCTCGACGCTTGCGGGCGAAAGCCGCCCGATCGCGCTCGATGCGGCGCGCGTGCGCGCGCTGGCGCCCGGCCAGCCGTCGCCGCTGGGTTCGAGCATGGCGCTGCCAGTGGCGCAGATTCCCGACAAATGGTCGCTGGCCGCGCTCAAGTCCGCCGGCTCGGCCTATGTGCTGCCGGGCCGCATCGAGCTGCACCTGGCCGACCAGAAGCTGATGCTGTCGCAGGCCTTCCGCCAGCGCATGGCGGCGCTGTTCCCGGGCGACCCGCTGCCGGACATCTTCATCCCGCCGGCGCGGGTGCAGGCGTCGACCGCGGTGCTGCCGCTGGAGGTGCGCGTCCATTACGGCATGGGGCCGCTGCTGGCGCTCGTGGCGGGCCTGTTGGCGCTGCTGGCGCTGTTCGCCGGCGGCGCCTGGGCCTGGACCAGGCCGCGTACGGCGCAAGTGCTGGTGGATGAAGAAGCGCGCACCTTGCGCGGCCGCCCCGGCACCACCCAGCCGGTCCACGACCGCCATGGGGAGCAGGTCGCGCAACTGAAGACAACGCTGTTCGGCCATCGGCTGCTCGATGTGCGCGAAGGCGTGCAAGTGCGGCTCGGCCGCCCATGACAACGAAGGAAATGACCATGCAGGCAACCCAACCACCGACAGATGCGCCGTCGCCCGCCGATCCCGGCTTCAAGCTGCCGGAGGAATCCGCTTCGCCGCAGGGCGCGCGAGGGGAGACCTTACCGCAGACCTTACCGCAGACTCTGCCAGACACCGCCGCCCGCCCGGTCGAGGTGATGCCGGTGGATCCGCACACCTTGCCGGTCGCGGACACGTCGGACCGCGACCTGGCCATCGGCGGCATCGTGTTCCTGGTCCTGCTCAGCGTCTACTTCTTCGTGCGCGGCGCCTATGTGCACCACCTGGTGAGAAAACGCGTGGCGCCTTCCTCGGCCGGCAACGCGGGCTGGCTGCTGTTCGTCGGCCTCGGCTTCCTGTCGGCGGCGGCGGTGCTGGCCATCATCAATGCCAGCCGTTTCCTGACCTTCGCCGTCACCGGTCCGCTGGTGGCGGTGGGCGTGGTGGCGCTGGTCGCCTCGCTGTTCATCGGCCGTCGCTAAGAGAGAGTCCCCATACCATGGCAGAATTCCCGCATCCCTCCGGCGTCAACACCGGTCCAGCCGAACTGAAGGTCGACCTGCGGCCAACCTTGTTCATCGGCGCCGGCGGCACCGGCATGGAAGTCATGATGCGCATCCGGCGCCGCATCCTGTCGGCGGTCTGGAACCGGCGCCATCCGACCCGGGTCGAGTCGATCGCCGACTTCCCGGTGGCGCGCTTCCTGCACTTCGACCTCGACAACAATGCCGTCATCGACGAGGGCAAATCGCAGCGCACCGATCCCTGGTACGAGCTGGTGCGCCTGACCGACGAGGAACGCCTGGTCGAAGCGCTCGACCTGCCGCAATACCACGAGTCCGACGACAGCCTGGCGCGCTTTCCGCTGATCGAGCGCTGGATGCCGCTGCGGCCCAAGAAGCTGCGCTCGCTCGGCATCGATCCGTCGAAGGGCGCGGGCCAGATCCGCGCGCTGGCGCGGCTGTACCTGTTCGACAAGTATCCGAAACTGCGCGGGCGCATCAAGGGCGCGCTGAACTACCTGAGCAGCAATGCCGGCATCGAGCGCAAGGCGAACTACCAGCGTCTCGGGCTGCAGGTCGATACCTCGAAATTCAGGATCGTCGTCATCGCGTCGAGCGCCGGCGGCACCGGCGCCGGCAGCGTGCTCGACCTGGGCTGGCTGGCCAAGGCGATCGCGCGCCAGGAAGTGTCCGACAGCCAGGTCGACCTGGTGCTGTTGATGCCTTCCGGTTTCGCCAAGGCCAACAAGGAGCGCACCGAGGCCAATGCCTACGCCACGCTGATGGAACTCGAGACGGCGATGCGCGACATGAACGCCAATATTACGTGGCAGGAGCCGGACAGCATCGCGGGCCGCGGCGCGCCCTACGACGACGTGTATTTCGTCGACACCGCCAACCTGGCCAACAAGGCCACGCTCGACGTCAAGGACGTCTACCAGATGGTGGCCGATACGCTGTTCGAAGACTTCGCCTCGCTCGATTTTGCCAACCGCAAGCGTTCGGTGGCGGTCAACCAGCAGCAGCACAAGCTGGGGCCGTACAACCCGCGCGTGCCCGAGGCGCGCTTCGGCGACATGCGGCTGTCGTATTCGAAGGCGTACTCGAGCTTCGGCCAGTCGGTGCTCGACACCCAGCAAAGCCTGCATGAGGACATCCGCGCCTATGAACTGGCGGCGCTGATGGTGAAGGCGTTCTTCGGCCTGGCCGGCAGCGATGGCGCAGGCGGCGGCGATGCGGCGCGGCGCGCCGGCGACGCCGAGCGCGACGCCTTCATGCGCGAGCAGATGGAGATGGCCGAGCGGCCGTTCGACGAGTTCCCCGACCTGCGCAAGGGGTCGGTGGACGTGACGCCGTTCACCGAGTACGCGCTGACCGGCGCGCTGCTGCTGGACCGCGACGGCCGCTCGCTGCTCGAGCGCGTGGAGAGCCGGGTCCAGCTCGAGATCGACCGCATCATGGCGTCCTACGACGTCAAGCTGTGGCGCGAAAAAGTGTCCGAACTGCTGCCGCAGCTCGAACGCGACGCGATCCGCGAGGCCGGCGCCACCGCCGAGACGAGCGAAGACCGCATCAAGCGCCAGACCGGCGAGCTCCTGGGACGCCTGCAGGGCAGGGTGCGCGCGCGCCTGTACGCGCTGCTCGACGACCGTCGCCAGGGCGGGTTGGAATTCGTGCTGTCGCTGCTGGAGCAGGTCAAGGCGCGCCTGTCGCAGCGCGACCTGCTCCAGGCCGAGCGCAATGGCCGCCGCTACCGCGACATCCGCGACGCGTTGCGCACGCGCCAGGTCGAGGAATCGCTGAACAACCTGGGCCAGGCCGCCGGCCGCCTGTTCGGCAAGGAGCCGCAGGCGCGCGAAGTGATGGGCCACCTCAGGCGCGACCTGGCCGATTACCTGCGCTTCCACCTGCTGGCGGTGGCGGCCGGCCAGGCGATCGAGGTGATGCGTTCCTTGTCCGGCTGGCTGGGCGATCCGCAATCGCTGGATGAACAGGGCCAGGCGCAGTGGAGCGGCATCGCCGGCGAATTCCAGGAGGGCCGGCGCGCGGTGCAGGCGATGCTGGGCGCGGTGGACCAGCGCATCGGCCAGCTGCGCGCCGACGCGCGCCAGGAACATGCGACCACGATCAAGCTCGGCGCCGACGTGACCCCGGCGCCGGTACGGCTGGCCGGCGACACCAGCATCTGGAGCGAGGAAGTGCTGCTCGAATTCGGCGGCTCGGCGCGCCTGTTCCCGCAGCTGGGCGACGAGCGCCTGCGCGCCGAGCTGCTGCTGAAACTGTTCCGCCGCGCGCAACTGCAGCTGTCGAGCCAGGAGCTGGCCCGGCAGGAGCCGGCCGATCCGCTGCTCGAACGTCTGTCAAGCCTGTCGCCGCAAGAGCGCCAGCGCATCTTCGCCGAGTGGATCCGCAGCGCGATGCCGTGGGTGAATGCGCGCTTCTCGGCCGAGTTCACGCCCAACGCCGACCAGTTCAAGTGCTTCATCGGCGTCGGCGACCCGATCGCATGGCGGCGCATGGAAGCGGAAATCCGCGCCGCCGTGCCTACCGGTTACTTCCATGGCGAGCTGGTGTCGATCGTCAACACCGGGGAGAGCGGCAGGGCGGTCTGCTATATCGAGCTGTCCGGCTACCCGATGACGGTGCTGCGCGGCCTGCCGACCTGGCGCGCCTCGTACCAGCTCGAGAACCCGAAGATCCCGACCCACCTGCATTTCGACGCCACGCGCTTTCGCCATCCGATCTCGCCCTCGATGGACGAGCTGGGACGGCTGGCCGACGATGTCGAATGGTTTCTAGAGGCGATCGCGCTGGGCGTCATCCGGCGCAAACCCGAGCTGGGCGACCGCGAGGCGGCGTTCCAGCCGCGCGGCCAGTACCTGTTCGAGGTCGAAGCGGGTTCCGGCGAGTGGCTCCAGGTGGGCAACGAGTTCGCGATCCGTTCCAACGGCCTGCCGCCTTACTATCGCGAGGGGATCATCGCGGCCGTCCAGGCCCGCCTGGCCGATCTCGGCCCGCAGCGGTTGATGCTGCTGGCGGCGCTGATGCGCTACTACCAGCTGCGCGTGTACGAGCCGCGGCTGGAGGTCGATGAAACCGGCGCCCAGCTGCCATCGCCCTCGCTGCCCAACATCACCGCGCGCCGCTTGTACGACGGCTGGATCCGGCGCGCGCAGGCGCTAGACCCGGCCCTGGGGCCGGCGCGCATCGACGCCCTGCTGGTCCAGGTCGAACGCTGGACCGAAGCCGTCCCCGGGTCGAGCCAGGACGCCTACAGCTGGGAAGTCGAGCGCGCGGTCGACAAGCGCGTGATCCCGCCCGCGCTGCTGGCGGACGAGGATGCGGCGGCGCAGGCGCTGGCGCGGCCGCTGCTGGCCCCACCGCCGCTGGCCCCGCCGCCGCTGCCGGGCACGACGCCGCGCTTCAAGCTGTTCGTCGACGGCGCCCAGCGCGGGCCGTTCACGGTCGACGAAGTCGCGGCGCAGGCCGCGCGCGGCGAGATCGGCCACGCCACGCGCGCCTGGGACATGCGCTGGCATCCGAAAATCGGCAAGTGGAGCACGGTGGGCGAGCTGCCCGAACTGGCGACTGCGCTGGCGGCCGCGCTTGGCCGGACGCGCGACGACGGGATACCCGATCCCGACGACGGCGTGCCGGATCCGGACTAGGACCAGGAGCAAGCATGGAGCAAGCCCAGTCCCTCCACCGCTGCGTGAACGTCGGCTGCGGACGCACCTTTGCGCGGCGGGTCGACTTCTGTCCGTGGTGCGGCGTGGCGCAGCAGGGCGCCGCGGCGCCGATGGTGCCGATGGTGCCGATGGTGCCGATGGTGCCGATGGTGCCGATGGTGCCGATGGTGCCGATGGCGCCGCCGAGCCTGGCGAAACGCCCGGAGGCCGCGGTCCCGTCCCCGGTCGCGGCGCCCGCACCGGCTGCCGCGCGGCCGGCGCCGCCAGCGCCACCGAAGCCGCTCCCACCGTCGCCACCGCCGCCTTCACCGCCTGCGCCGCCGCCCATCCGCCCGAGCGCTGCGCCGCCGCCCATCCGCCCGAGCGCCGCGCCCCGGCCGGCCCCACCGGCGCGCAAGCCGATCCGCCTGCGCTGGTGGCTGATCACCCTGGCCATGCTGTGGCTGGCCTGGATGCTGACCAAGCCGACCCAGGCGCGCATCGAGCGCCGCATGAACGCGGCGGTCACGCTGGCGAAGGAATGCAAGCCGAAGGAGGCGCAGGACGAGTTGATCGCGCTGCGCAAGACGCGCGCCAGCGACGCGCAGCTGCGCAAGGTGCAGGACGGACTCAATGCCGCGGCCGCCGCCTGCACGCGCGAGGAGCGGCGCCGGCGCAGCCATCCGCTGGCCGATCCGACGCGCGGCGGCTGACCCCGCAGGCGCGTCCACGCCGGATGGCCCGGTGTATCATGGACGGCGTCGAGAAAACCGCAAGGAGCAGGGAATGAAAGCAACCATGACCAGGGCGCTGCTGGTGCCGGTGATGCTGGTGGCGCTGGCCGGCTGCAGCCGCGACGAGGACGGCGCCGGCCCGGCGGAGCGCGTCGGCAAGGCGCTGGACGAGGCCAGCGCCAGGGTGACCGATTCGGTGCAGGACGAGCTGGCCAGGGTCGACGACGCGGTCGACGAGGCGCGTGACAAGGTCAAGGACGCGACCGAGGAAGCCAGCCGCGGCCTGGACCGCGCGACCGAGGAAATCGGCAAGTCGGTGGAACGCACCGGCGAGAAGATCCAGGAAACAGCGGACGAGATCAAGCAAGCCGACTGAGGGCGCCTCAAGAGCAGCCCGCACCCCAGGCCGCGCCCCTGCGTGGCTCCCTGGCCCTGCCAGAATCGGCCCACGGCGATGCCTGCGGCTCCCACCCGATCGCCGTAGTGGCGATCCGGGCATCAGGCGGCGCCGGGCTGACCGTCGACCAGCCCTTGCCCGGGCCGCTGGCGCCAGTTCGGTTCTCCATCGGCTATCGCACCGGGAACATCCGCCTCGTGCCGGTGTACGGCACGGCCATCGAACGGCCAACCTCGTGACCAAGTTGTATCCAGAGGTAACGCGATACATACACCACATTGGTCCGTATCGCGCCGCGTATGGCGCGCATCGTGCCGACAACGCGCCATGGCCGACCGGCGGGCCGCCGGGCCCGCGCGCCGCGGTTACAAGCGCTTACGTATCGGCGTTCAGCTCGCCTTGTCATTGGTGCTACATTTCTAATACGCAATTCATTGAGGAATTGCGAATCAGACCAGATAGAGGACATCATGAAAAAACTGATCATCACGCTCGCAGCCACCGTCGCTGCCATCGGTTCCGCACAAGCCCAGACCGTCGTCGCCGACGGCGGCGTGGCGCGCCCTTATATCGGCGCCGCCGTGTCCGGCGCCAAGAACCAGACCACGGACGACTGGCAGGCCGGCGGCAAGATCTTCGGCGGCTATCAGATCGACCAGAACTGGGCGGTGGAAGTCGGCCACTCGCGCTTCGGCAACGAAGACTTCAACGTCACGTCGGCGCCGGGATTCCCGGATGCACGGGTGAAGAGTTCGCGCACCTATGCTGCGGCAAAATACACGATGCCGGTGAACGCCGAACTCTCGGCTTACGGCAAGCTGGGCGCCTCGTATAACGAAACCAAGACCTCGTTCATGGGCGACAGCTATACGAATCGCGACACCGGCGCCTATGCCGCGCTGGGCGTGCAATATGCGCTGGCCCCGAACGTGGCGCTGTTTGGCGAATACGAACGCTACGGCAAGAAGAAGGACATGGGCGCCAAGGCCGACGTCGTATCGGTGGGCCTGCAGTACGGCTTCTGATACGCCACGAAATAACGCCACAACCACGCGCCGCGAAACGCTCAGCCGTTCGCGGCGCGCGGCAGGTCGCGCTCTCCCATCACGACCGACAGCTCGACCTGGCCGGCGCGCCAGGCATGTTCCAGGTTCTGCTCGATCGCATCGATGCTGGCCAGCCTGTCGTCGGCGAAGCCGCGCACGCCATACGCCCGGTTGCGCCCGTGCGACTTGGCCAGGTACAGCGCCATGTCCACCAGGTTCACCACCCGTTCCCACGCCAGGCGCTGCTTGCCCACCGACAGCGGGAAGGGCGCGTAGCCGATCGACACGTTCACACTCAGGGCCGTGCCGCCATGGTTGATGACGGTCGCGCCGATGCCGGCCAGGATGCGCTCGGCCACCTCGTCCAGGCCGGCCTTGCCGGCCGGCGCCGTCGGCAGATAGGCCAAAAATTCCTCTCCGCCCCAACGCACGATCATGTCGGTTTCGTGCAGGATGTCGCACAGGCGCGCCGCGATCGTGGTAAGCACCGCGTCGCCGGCCGCGTGGCCATGGGTGTCGTTGATGCTCTTGAAGTGGTCGACGTCGAGCAGGAACAAGGCGCCGCCCGGCGCGCCGTCCGCTGCTTCCTGCGCTTGCGGCGGCGTGCGCATGTACTCCAGGAAGTGACGGCGGTTGTATAGTCCCGTCAGCGGATCGCGCACGCTCTGCTGCTTGAGTTCGCGGTTCTTTTCGTGCAGCTTGGCGTTGGCCTGGCGCACCTTGCGGTACAGCAGGCCGACCACGGTTGCCGCCAGCGCGAACACCGCGACCACCAGCCACCACACGCGCTGCTGCAGGCGACGGTTGTCGATTTCGGTCGACTTGATCAGGTTTTCGCTGCGCAGCAGCTCGATCTGGCGCTGCTTCTTGTCGCCCTCGTATTTTTCCTGCAGGTCGAGCATCGCCTTCTGGCGGCGCCGCTCGAACAGCTCGTTCGAGATCTTGCGTTCGCGGTGATAGGCCTTCAGCGCGCCGGGCAGGTCGCCGGCGCGTTCCAGCGCCAGGCCGTATTCGACCAGGGCGGTCTGCAGTTCCGGCTTGTTGCCGATTTCTTCGTAGCCGGCCATGCCCCTTTCGATCTGGCGCTTGCCCTCGGCCAGGCGGCCGGTGCCGAGATAGGCCTGGCCCAGGTTCAGGTGCGCGGTGGCGTCCAGCGCGCGGTCGTTCAGCGGATGCGCCGCGGTCACGGCCTGTTCGCCGAACGAAGCGGCGTTCACGAAATCGCCCGTCTTGAGATAGAAGTCCGACAGGTTGATCAGGGACACCACCACCCGTCGCTCGGCGCCGATCGAACGTTCCAGCGCCAGCCCTTCCTGCAGCGCCTTCAGTGCGCGTTCGGGCTGGCCGGTGTCGATCGCGAGCCCATATTCGGCATTCCTGATCGTTGCCATGCGGCCCGGCGACTGCGCCTTCTCGGCGGCGGCCAGCGCCTCGTCGAGCAGGCCGAAGCCTTTTTCGGGCTCGCGCATCTTGGTGTACAGGCGCACCAGCGCATTCAAGGCCATCACGACGTGGACCGGATCGCCTTTCCGGCGCGCCAGCGAGGTCGCCGCCTGCAAGCGTTCGAGGGCGAGCGGCAGGTTGCCGTCCTCGGCATACGATTCGCCCGAGGAAATCGTCGCCCTGACGCGCAGGTCGATGTCGTCGGTGGCATTGGCCAGCTTTTCGGCTTCCCAGATCAGGCGGTGGGCCTCGCCGGGCCGATGCTGGGCGAAGGCGGAATACCCCTGCAGCAAGAGACCCTTGGCCAATGCGCCCGCATGGTCGTGTTCGCGCCCGATGGCGATCAGCTCGTTCGCGAGGGCGAACGACTGGGGATGGTGCCCCAGGAGGTGGCGCGCCATCGCCAGCTGGTTCAGGAATTCGACGCGTTGCGCAAGCGGCGCGGCGCGCGCTTCGCTTTCGAGCGCTTCCAGCTGCGGCAGCGCGCGCTCGGGGACGAAGCGGTTCAGTTCCCGGATCTCGGCGATGCGCTGGTCCAGCGGCGCGGCGTCATCGGCGAACGCCAATGCCGACGCCACGCACAGGGCCAGCGCCAGGGCGTGGGAGCGGGAGCGCGCGAATGCGCGGTGCAGAACAGCGAACATGCCGGTAATCGTCGCGCCGAGTGTTCCGGCGGAAGTTGTTTGGTTCATTATATGGCTGTTGCAAAGAGGAAATTTCACTTTCTCTTTAAATGTCACAAAAATGACACAGGTGCCCGGCCAATGGCGCGCCCATGCGATTGATCCAGAAAGCCCGCCAATCCGGGCGAACCGAGCGGGCGCGCAGGCCGTCGCCAGGAAGCAAGGAGTCGCCGCTCCGCCCATGCCGTCGCTCGGTAAAAACACACATGATTTGTTGGACGAACGGTGCGATCCCGTTTTACCTGCCCTCCTATACTGGCTGCACGACATCGATGAGGAGACGGGCATGTTGAGATCGCCATGGGCCAGGTGGGGCGCGGCGCTGGGCTTTGCCCTGGGCGGCTTTTTTGACGGCATCCTGCTGCACCAGATCCTGCAGTGGCACCATCTTCTGAGCCTGGTTCCCGGCATCGACGACCTGCGCCTGCAGGTGCTGTGGGACGGCTATTTTCACTTGCTGATGTACGTCGTCGCACTGGCTGGCCTGTTCGGCCTGTGGCGCGCGCAGCGGCGCGGCCCGGTTGCCTGGGGCCGGCCACTGGCGGGCGCGCTGCTGGTGGGGTTCGGCGCCTGGCATGCGGTCGACGCGCTGCTCTCGCACTGGCTGCTCGGCATCCACCGCATCCGCATCGACAGCCCGAATCCCTTGTCGTGGGATCTGCTCTGGCTGGTCGCGTTCGGCATCGCGCCGCTGGCGCTGGGCTGGCGCTGGCTGCGCCGCCAGGGCGGCAACGATGGTGGCGAAGGCGAAGGCGAAGGCGGGGGCGGGTCGCATCGTGCGACCTCGGCTGCGGTGCTGGCCCTGCTGGCTGCCGGCACGGCCGCCGCTGGCGCCTGGGCGCTGATGCCGCCGCCGGGGCAGGACCTGACCACCGTCGTGTTCCACCCCGGCGCCGGCCCGCGCGAGGTGTTCGCCGCGCTCGACGCGGTTGACGGTCGCCTCGTATGGAGCGACCGCGCCATGGGTGTGGTGGTGATGGCGGTGCCGCAATCGCGCCGCCTGGACCTGTACCGGCACGGTGCGCTGCTGGTGAGCGGCGGCGGCGCGGCGGCCGGTTGTTTCAGTTGGAGCAGGATCTGACGACCTGCGGCGCAGTCGAGGCAGGGTGGACGGCGCAGCCGGCCGCGCGCCCGGCCCGCCCTACACCGCGATCTGCTGCAACAGATACAGCCGCTGGTACAGGCCGCCCTCGATCCGCATCAGTTTCTCGTGCGCTCCAGCCTCGGTAATCTTGCCGTGGTTGAGCACGATGATGCGGTCGGCGTCGCGGATCGTCGACAGGCGGTGCGCGATGGCGATGATGGTCACCTTGCCGCGCAACTCTTCCAGGGCCTCCTGCACGATCTGCTCGGTGGCGCTGTCGATGCGCGAGGTCGCCTCATCGAGCAGCAGGATGCGCGGCTCGCCCGCCAGCGCGCGCGCGATCGCGATCAGCTGCTTCTGGCCCGACGACAGGCGCGACCCGCCTTCGCCCAATTGGGTCTCATAGCCGTCTTCCAGCGCGGCGATGAAGTCATGGGCGTGCGCCGCGCGCGCCGCCGCCTGCAGGCGTTGGAGGGGCAAGCCGCGGCCCATGTCGATGTTCTCGCGCGCCGTGGCGGCCAGGATGAACGGATCCTGCGGCACCAGGCCGACCTCGTTGCGGAAGCGCTCGTTGCCGATGCCGGCCAGCGGCAGGCCGCCGATCTCGATGCTTCCCTTGTCGGCCACGTAGTAGCGCAGCAGCAGCGACAGCAGGGTCGACTTGCCGCTGCCGGTGTGGCCCACGATGCCGAAGAAGGCGCCTTGCGGCACGTCGAGCGACAGATCGTGCAGCACCGGCTGTCCCGGCGCGTAGCCGAATTCGACGTGGCGTACGCGCACCGCCGGCGCGCCGGCCACGAACGCCGCTTCGTCGTGGGCACGCTGGGGGTCGTGTTCGGGCGCGCCCGCTTCATCGAGCAGCGTGTTCACGCGCGCCGCCGCCACCACCGCCTGCTGCAGGCCGCTGAACTGCATCGTGATCTGGATGAGGGGTTCCACCACGCGCGCGATATAGCTCACGAACGCGTACAGCACGCCCACCTCGACCGCGCCGACTTCGCGCTGGCCGAAGGCGAAGATCACCAGCGCCAGCAGGGCCACGTTGAGCAGGTCGAGCGCGGGCCGCAGCAGGAAGGCGTTGGCGCGCAGCTCGGCCACGCGCGCCGTGTAGTGGCTGCGGTTGGTGCCCAGGATGCGCTCGCCGAAACGCGCTTCGGCATTGCTGGCCTGTAGCACGCTCATGCCGCCGATCGACTCGGCCATCTGGGCATTGATGTCGCTGCGCAGGGCCCTGGCGCGCGTGACCGCCGGCGCCGACAGGCGCTGGTAGAGCCAGACGATGCCCACCACCGCCGGCACCAGGGTCAGCACGATCAGCATCAGGCGCCAGTCGAGCCAGGCCATCGCGATCATGGTGCCGACCAGGACGATCGAGTTGTCGAGCATGACGTACAGGACCTGGATGTACAGGGTCTTGACCGCCTCGGTGTCGTTGGTCACGCGGCTGACCAGCTGGCCGGTGATGGCGCGATCGAAGAAGGCCATCGGCAGGCGCAGCACATGGCCATAGACCCATTCGCGCAGGCGCTGCACCGAGCGCATCGCCAGGCCCGACAGGCGGATCAGCTGCAGGTAGCGCACCCAGCTCGAGATCCAGCCGGTGAGCACCAGGCCGCCCAGCAGCAGGGCCATCTGCGTCCAGTCGAGGTGGCGCGGCAGCAGGTGGTTGTCGATCAGGGCCTTGCCCAACAGCGGGCCCACGACCTCGAAGGCCGCGGCCAGGATCAGCCACAGCGTGGCGACGGCCAGGTGGCGTTTTTCGGGCGCGGCGGCGCGGCGCAGCAGGCGCGTGGCGAGCTTCGCCTGGTTGCGCAGCTCGCCGCGCTCCACGGATTTCTCCAGGCTTGCGTCAGATGGCATCGAGGCTGGCCTCCAGTTGTTGATAGCGCCACTGGCTGGCATACCAGCCATCCAGCGCGAGCAGTTGATCGTGGGTGCCGGCTTCGACCACGCGACCGGCCTTGAGCACGACGATGTGGTCGGCCGCCACCACGCTTGATAACCGGTGGCTGGCGATGATGGCGGCGCGTCCCGGCTGCGCCCGGCGCAGCTCGGCCAGGTGTTCGAGGATGCGCGTCTCGGTGCCGGTGTCGACCGCCGACAGGGCGTCGTCCAGCAGCAGCAGGCGGCTATCGGCCAGCAGCGAGCGCGCGATCGCGACCCGCTGGCGCTGGCCACCCGACAGCGTGATGCCTTTTTCGCCGACCGGGGTGTCGTAGCCGTGCGGGAAGCGCAGGATGTCGTCGTGGATGTCGGCCATCCGCGCCGCCGCGATCACTTCGGCGCGCGAGGCGCCGGGACGGGCCAGCGCGATGTTCTCGGCGATCGAGGCCGAGAACAGGAAGGATTCCTGCGGCACCCAGCTGGTCGCGCTGCGCAAGGCCGCCAGGCGATAGGCCTCGAGCGGCTGGCCGGCCCATTCGACGCGGCCGGCCTGCGGCGTGGCCTGGCGCAGCAGCACCCGCAGCAGGGTCGACTTGCCGGAACCGGTCGGGCCGACCAGGCCCAGGGTCTGGCCGGGCTCGAGCCGCAGCGACACCGCGTCCAGCGCCGGCTGGCGCGGATCGGCTTGCGCTGCGCCGTAGGCGAAGGTGACCTTGTCCAGCACCAGCGCGCCCTGGCCGACCCGTTCGATCTCGCCGTTGTCCTCGACCGAGAGCGGGGCGTCGAGCAGCGGTTGCAGGCGCGCCAGGCCGGCGCGGCCGCGTTCGATCAGGGTCAGCACCCAGCCGGCCGCGAACATCGGCCAGATCAGCTGGCCCAGGTACATCGTGAAGCTGGTCAGGGCGCCCACCGTGAGCTCGTTCTGCCACACCAGGTAGCCGCCCAGGCCGAGCGTGAGGCCGGTGGCGGCGGTGAGCGTGAGGCCGACTGCCGGCTCGTAGGCGGCTTCCCATTTCTGCGCCGTCAGGCTGGCTTGCGCCGCATTGCCGGCCAGCTCGCCGAACTGGCTGGCGCTGCGCCCTTCGAGGCCCAGGGCGCGCAGGGTGCGCACGCCGGACAGCGACTCCTGCACGTGGTCGTTGAGCTTTGAAAAGCGCTTGAGCGCATCGCCTTCGGCGGTGTGGATGTGGGTCGAGATGTACCAGAACGCGAGACCCATCAGCGGGAACGGCAGCAGCGCGACCAGGGCCAGGCGCCAGTCGACGCCCAGCATCATGATCCCCAGCACCATCGCCAGGGTCAGCGTGCCGTCGAAGGCGGCCAGCAAGGCTTCGCCGGCCGCCATCTCGATGGCGTCGATGTCGTTGGTGGCCAGCGCCATCAGGTCGCCGGTGCGCTGGCGCCCGTAGAAGGCCGGGCCCTGCGCCGCCAGGCGCGCGTACAGGCGGGTGCGCAGCTCGACGCCCAGGTCGTAGGCGGCCGAGTACAGCCGGATGCGCCAGCAGACCCGCAGCACGTAGATCGCCACGCCCAGCGCGGCCAGTTCGGCGATCCCGAGCAGCAGGTCGTGCTGGCCGAGACGGTTGGCGGCGAGGGCGTCGACCATGGCGCCGACCTTGCGTGGGATGAGGACGGTGCAGATCGCAACGCCGACCAGCATGACGGCCGACGAGGCATAGGATCGCCAATGCCGGCGCACGAAGCCGCCGATCAGCGTGGACAAACTCATTCGACTTCCTTGGAAATGCGCCCGAAAAAAAAAGCGGGCCAGAGCCCGCTAGTGTAGTCGTTTTGCCTAGTCGGCGCATTTCGCGGCGTTATTCGCTCATGCTGTCGCCGATCCTATTTGCGGCGCTTCGACGACGTGCCGATGCGGGTGACCGTGGTCGAATTCTTGTCCTCGACCGGGGCTGCGAGCGGTTGCGGCGTCGCGGCGGCCTTCGAGGCGCCCTTGACGGCGGCCTTGGCAATTGGCTTTTGCTCGGACACCGGAACCGGCTCGTCGAGGACGGTCGCCTGCACCTCGGCCGCCGTCGCCATCGGCTCGGCCAGCTCGACCACGAGTGGCTCTGGCGCAAAAGCCGGTTCGGATATCTGCTCGGCGGCCTGCTTGACCTGCTCGGTGACCTCTTCGGTGGCCTCTTCGGTGGCCTTGACGGTAGCCTGCACGGCTTCCTGCGCGGCTTCGGTGATCGGCGTTTCCTGGATCACGGGCGCGACGAAGGCCGGTGGCGCGGCCTCGGGCGCGATCGTGCGCAGGCCGTATGGCTGGGCATTGGCGGTGATGTTGGCCAGTTCGCGGCCATAATCGAACAGGCTGCGCACCTGTTCTTCGGCGTGGGTGCGCAGCACCAGCAGGTCGCGCGGCTGGGTCGCCCCGATCAGCTGGCGCAGAGTGTGCGACGAGCGCTCGACCGAATCGCGCGAGGCCGACAGATTGAGCGAGATGAGACGGCTGGCGTTGTCCAGCGCCTGCGTGGCAAAGGTATTAAAAAAGCGGAACTGTGCATCCAGCTGGGCGCTCAGTTGCCTGGTAGATGCTGCGGACAATTGCTCGGGAAGTGAAGTCATGGGATTTCCTATCGTCAGTATGGCGCGCTGCAATATCGTGCAGTGTACCTACGATTCGTGGGTGTTGCAAAGCACAAAGGGGGCTTATTTATAGCGGGTAATATTGCATTGCAGCATTGCTTGATATTTCTCAAGGACTATGTCCCTGAATTGCTACAATTTGGCGATGAATAGGAGTTGACATGGATCTCGTGATTCGCAACGCGACGTTGCCTGATGGCCGGCGCGACATCGACATCGGCATCGCCGACGGCCGCATCGCCGCTCTCGCGCCGCGGCTGGCTGCCAGGGGAGCGCGCGAAATCGATGCTGCCGGCGATCTGGTCAGCCCACCCTTCGTCGACGCCCATTTCCACATGGATGCAGTCCTGAGCTATGGCTTGCCACGCGTGAACCGCAGCGGCACCTTGCTCGAAGGTATTGCGCTGTGGGGCGAGCTGAAGCCGGCGCTGACCCAGGACGCCCTGGTCGAGCGCGCGTTGCGCTATTGCGACTGGGCGGTGGCGCGCGGCCTGCTGGCGATCCGCAGCCACGTCGACGTCTGCGATGACCGGCTGCTGGCGGTGGAAGCCCTGCTGGAGGTCAAGCGCCGGGTGGCGCCGTACCTCGACCTGCAACTGGTCGCTTTCCCGCAAGATGGGCTGCTGCGCAGCCCGACCGCCTTCGGCAACCTGAAGCGTGCGATCGGCATGGGGGTGGACGTCGTCGGCGGCATCCCCCATTTCGAGCGCACCATGGCGCAGGGCGCCGAGTCGGTGCGCCTGCTGTGCGAGTTCGCGGCCGAGCGCGGCGTGCGGGTCGACATGCACTGCGACGAGAGCGACGACCCGCTGTCGCGCCATATCGAAACGCTGGCGCAGGAGACCCTGCGCCTCGGCCTGCAGGGCAGGGTGGCCGGCTCGCACCTGACCTCGATGCATTCGATGGACAATTATTACGTGAGCAAGCTGCTGCCGCTGATCGCGGAAAGCGGCGTGGCGGCGATCGCGAACCCGCTGATCAACATCACCCTGCAGGGCCGCCATGACACCTATCCCAAGCGGCGCGGCATGACCCGCGTGCCCGAGCTGATGGCGGCCGGGGTCGACGTCGCCTTCGGTCACGACTGCGTGCTCGATCCCTGGTATGGCATGGGTTCGGGCGACATGCTCGAAGTGGCGCACATGGGCCTGCACGTGGCGCAGATGACCGGGCTGGAGGCAATGCAGTCGTGCTTCGACGCCGTCACCGCGACGCCGGCGCGCATCCTGGGGCTCGAAGGGTACGGCCTGGCGCCGGGCTGCCATGCCGACCTGGTGATCCTGGACGCCGGTTCCGCGGTCGAGGCGATCCGCCTGCGCGCGGCGCGCCGGCTGGTGCTGCGGCGCGGCTGGGTGGTGGCCGAGGCGCCGGCCGCCGCCAGCCGCCTGTATCTCGATGGGCGGCCCGACGGCGTCGACTTCAGGCTGCCTCAGGGTAACACTCAGGGCACCAAACTCGCAAACCAGGATGCACCGTGATTATTTGTGAGATTTCAGGCAAAATAACTGACCGCCGGGTTTTGGCATTTGCATACTGACCGTTGTGAGAGAGATCGACATCCGTCCCGCCGTCGAAGCCGACTTCGAGGCGATCTGGACCATTTTTTGCGCCCACGTGGCGGCCGGTGAAAGCTATGTCTTCACCACCGCGACCACGCGCGAGGCCGGCCATCATTACTGGCTGGGCCAGGGCGTGCACAGCTTCGTCGCCGTGAGCGCGGCGGGGCGCGTGCTGGGCATGTACCGGCTGGCGCCGAACCAGCCCGGACGCGGCCACCATGTGGCCAACGCCTCGTACATGGTCAGCCCGTCGGCGCAGGGCGCGGGCATCGGCCGCCTGATGGGCGAACACAGCCTGAACGAGGCGCGCCGCCAGGGCTTCCTGGCGATGCAGTTCAACCACGTGGTCAGCACCAATGCCGCCGCCATCGGTCTGTGGAAGAAACTGGGCTTTTCCATCGTCGGCACCCTGCCCAAGGCCTTCCGCCACAAGCGCCTGGGCTATGTCGACGCCTATGTGATGTACCAGCTGCTGCAGGATCCCGACCATTGGCCCACCGCGGACGAGTAGCGGACGGTAAATAAAGCGGTATGATCTCGGCCATGACCAGGATCCTCGACACCGACCGCCTGCGGCTGCGCCTCGCTACCCCGGACGACGCCCCGTTCTACCTGGCGCTGGTGAACGACCCCGCCTTCATCGAGCACATCGGCGACCGCAAGCTGCGCACCGTCGCCGCCGCGCGCCGCGCCCTGGACGAAGGACCGGTGGCGATGCAGGAGAAATACGGCCATTCGCTGTACCTGGTCGAGCGGCTGGCGGACGGCGCGCCGCTCGGCTTGTGTGGCCTGGTCAAGCGCGACACCCTGGAGCACGTGGACATCGGCTACGCCTTCCTGCCCGAGCACCGCGGATGCGGCTACGCCTTCGAGGCGGGGCAGGCGGTGGTGCGCCTCGCGGTGCGGCTGGGCATCCGGCGCCTGGCGGCGATCGTCGCGCCCGACAATGCGGCCTCGATCGCGCTCCTGCAGCGCCTGGGCCTGCGTTTCGAACGCCGCGCCACCCTGGCGCCCGGCCAGCCGCCAGTCGATCTCTACCTGACCGATCTGGAGGGTTGAGTAGCGCACCTTGCGCGGGTATTGACGGTGATACGATGAGGCATCCACAACGCCTGCTTACCGAAACGAACTCCAATGCCATTCACCGAGCCGCCGCCAGACGCCCATTTCTACATTGTCCTGAATGCGGGATCCGGGCATTCCGAAACCGAAGAGCGAATCTCGACGATCCGCGAGGTCATGGACAAGTCGGGCCGGGTCTGCCACCTGGAAGTGGTCGAACACCCTGACCGGCTGGAAAACATCGCACGCGAGATGGCCGGCAAGGCGCTTGCCAACGACGGCGTGCTGGTCGCGGCCGGCGGCGACGGCACCATCAACACGGTTGCGCACCAGGCGGTGCTGGCCGGCTGCCTGTTCGGCGTGCTGCCGCAAGGCACCTTCAATTATTTTGGTCGCACCCACGGCATCCCGGAAGACCTCACCGAGGCGGTGTACGCGATGTTGCGCGCCGAGGTGCGGCCGGTGCAGATCGGCATGCTCAACAACAAGATCTTCCTGGTCAATGCCAGCGTCGGCTTGTATCCGGCGCTGCTCGAAGAACGCGAGCACGACAAGCGCGAATATGGCCGCAGCCGCTTCGTCGCCTTCCTGTCGGCGGTCAAGATGGCGCTGCGACCCCACCGCCATCTGCGCATCACGCTCGAACTCGATGGCAAGGAAAAACGCCTGCAGACCACGACCTTGTTTGTAGGCAATAATCGGCTGCAGATGGAGCAGATCGGGATGGAAGAGCTGACCGAGGCGGTGGAAGAGGGACAGCTGGTGGCGCTGGCGCCCAAGCCGATGGGCAAGCTCGGCCTGCTGGGCCTCTTGATCCGCGGCGCTTTCGGCAAGCTCGGCGCGGGCGACGACGTCGTCGCCTTTGCGTTCAAGCGCATGACGGTGCGCACGCCGTCGTTCTATGGGCGCAAGCGCCTGAAGGTGGCGGCCGATGGCGAGGTGAGCAAGATGGCGACGCCGTTCGAATTCCGGGTGCTCGAAGGGCGGCTCAAGCTGCTGGTGTCCGAAAAAGGACGCGGCAAGCCGCGTCCCGTCGAGGGCTCGTTCGAGACTGCGTGATCCCGACGGTTATGGGCACCTCGAAAACCGTCGCGAGCGGCAGCAGTTTCGGTCGGGCCGCGCAGGTCGAGAAGCGCAGCTGTACTGGAGTACAGCGAGCATCGCAGACCTGCGCGGCCCGACCGAAAATGCAACGCGCAGCAGGTTTTTCGA
>NZ_JBWBRF010000012.1:0-132894 GCF_056279385.1 Massilia sp. UYP34
TTTGAAAATCACGCTACTGAGCGATGCTGGAGCGCGGACTCACGTTTCGCCTGGCTCTGCTCACGCCGAGAGCGGGTTATTCGAGGTGGCCTTAACTTCGCGTCCACGATCCGCTTATCCGTCGAATATGCCCGCAGCACGAAGCTGGCGCCCGGATAGGGCTGCTCGCCATCGAGCGGCGTCGCGCTGTGTTTCCTGCTGTCGAAACCGGTCAGCGCGTCTGGGTGACGTGCGCTTCGCGCAGCGGCCGCCACCCCAGCCGCGTCTCGATGGCGCGCCGGTAGCGGGTGTCGATGTGGGCCGGCGTGCGGCGGATGTAGTCCTCGGCCGCCTCGCGTTGCGCGCCGGTGCAGCCATCGAGCCACGCCACCACTTCGTCTGCCGTCGGCACGCGGCCGTTCTGGCCGTCGAATTTCGGCGGCACGGCGGTCCACACCGCCGCGTCGATGCGCCTGTCACGCAGCCAGGCATTGACGCGCGGGTCTGCCTGCGCGCCGTCGACGGCAGGAATGCTGCCGATCCATTCAGGCCGCTCCGGCGTGATCTTCTCGCGCTCGCGCACCATGGCGCGCGCTTCAACCAGGTCTTGGGTGGCGAGATAAGCCCAGTAGGTCGGCGCCAGGCGCGCGCGCTCGCACAGCACCAGCGCGAGCTCGGGGCTGTCGTCGCTCTGGCGCACGAATTCGAGGGGAAGCGGCGGGCCGCCGGGATGCCAGCTTGATGCCAGCTTGAGACCCTGAGGCTTCCACAGCAGCGAGCCCCAGGCGATACAGACGATGTTCATGACGGGATGGCCTGGCAATCAAAACACCAGTCTAGCCCCTCATGCGAAAGTGGCGAGCACGGCTATCCAGGAGATCAGGAACGCCGTCGGGACGCGCCTACTCTTCCCGGGCTTCCTTGGCCGCCGCCGCGCCGAACAGGCGGTCCTTGGCCGACAGCAGCTTCTGCACCTTCGACCCCATCTTCATGAGCTGCGACATCGACTCGGGCGACAGGCGCTGCAGGTCGTCGAACCAGTTGTTGGCCAGGTCGACCAGCTCGTGCATCTCGCGCATGCGCTCTTGCGCGAACTGGTCTTCGGGCGTATTGGCGTGGGCCAGCAGCGATTCGCGCAGCACCGACAGGGTCGGGGCCACTTCGCGCCGGCGCCGTTCGGCCGCGACCACGCGGAAGATTTCCCAGACGTCGCCGAGCGAGGTGAAATACTCGCGCCGGTCGCCGGGAATGCGCGACAGGCGCACCAGCCCCCAGGACTGCAATTCCTTCAGTCCGATGCTGACGTTGGAGCGCGAGATGCCGAGCTTCTCGCCGATGTCGTCGGCGTGCAACTGTTCCTGGGTGACGAAGAGCAGGGCATAGATCTGCCCCACGGTGCGGTTGATGCCCCAGCGGCTGCCCATCTCACCGAAGTGACTGACGAATGTATGGACGAGTGGCGTCATGGTTGAGAACTTTTCGATGCTTTTGAAAGGTGGATTATCCCACGGACCCACGCCACGCACACGGACTGCATGACCATGGCGCGGCAGCAAGCTGTCAATGGATGAGCAGTTCAGATGAGTCATTCAGGGGCCACAACATCATCCATGCGGCGCGCCGGGAGACCCTGCAGCGCTTGATGGAGTTCCTCGCGTCCAGTTGCGGCAGCGCTGGCGCGCAGTCGATGCAGGAGCGCCTGGCCCCGGTATGATGGCTGAGAGCCAATCATGAGGAAAGCCGATGACGCCACACCGTGTGCAACTCAGTCGCAGGAAGGGCTGGCGCATGCCGCCGAATACGATCTCGGTGGCGCGTCCCGGCCGCTGGGGCAATCCATTCTCGGTGTTGCCCGACGTGGCGCCGGGCACGCCGGTGGGGCGCTATGTGGCGATGCCCACGGTGGAACAGGCGGTGGCCGCCTATCGCCGCTGGCTGAGCGACGATCCCGAAGGCCGCCAGCTGGCGCACGAGGCGCAGAGCATGCTGCGCGGGCACAACCTGGCTTGCTGGTGCCGGCTCGATGGGCCTTGCCATGCGCAGGTGCTGCTCGAGCTGGTCAACGGGTAGGGTTGGCCGGGGCGCGCAGCCGGCTGGTCCGCCGACGCGGGGATCGTCGGCAGCAAGATTATCCGGCGCGAGAACGACGCCGAACACCAGCGCCGCGTCGGCGGCGAATGCCGACGCTACTAGCTGGCCGCCTTATTTTGCGGCGGTGACGTTGCCGATGCCCGAGACCGAACGGTTGACCGACTGCGGCTTGCCGTAATACGTGAGGTTGCCCAGGCCCTGTACGCTGGCGTTGAGCCGGTTCCTGGCATGCACCGACACTTCGCCGATGCCGCGGAAGGTCACGTCGGCATCCTGGGCCACCAGGTCCTTGGCCACCACTTCGCCCACGCCCTCGGCGTTCAGGCGCAGGTGGCCCACGCGACCGTTCATCTGCAGGCTGCCGGCGCCGCGGTAGTTGACGTCGAAGTGTTCGCCGTGAACGTTATTCAGGATCATCAGGCCGGCGCCTTCGCCGCGGAAGCTCGCGAGTTCGGGCATGGTGATGACGACCCGCTCACCATCCTTGATATTGACACGGCTCTTGTTCTTGTCGGCAAAGCCCAGGCGCAGCTCGCCGTTGACGACCTCGGTCGTCACGCGGTCGATGAATTTCTGGTTGCCTTCGACCCGTACCGCATGGGCCTTGCCCACCTCGACCACCAGGCTGACCGGGCCGCGCGCATCGATGGTCTTGAACGGCGTGACGTTGCGCACCTGTTCGGCGGCCTGGGCCGACAGGCAGGCAAGGGCGAGAAGGGCGGCGATGGTTGCGCGTTGCATGGCGGTCTCCGGTAAGTTGATGAGGCCATTCTAGGGAGCGCGTCCTTTCCCTGCGCGCCCCGTGCGATGGACTGCACAAAACCGTGCCTGAACTGCACGGGCGCCGGAACCAGGTGGGATCAATGTTTCGTCGCCAGGAACTCGCCCTTGCCGACCGGGACCAGGCTGGTGCTCCAGCCGGATGCGCAGCGCAGCGCCTGCATGAAGGGCGCCAGTTCCTGGGCGTGCGAGGTGGCGTTGTCGACCACCACCAGCCCGCCCGGACGCAGGATGCGTTCGATCTGCGGCAGCCAGCCAAGGTAGGCGCCGCGTTCGGAGTCCAGGAACATCAAGTCGAACGACTCGTCCGCGCTGCTCGCCAAAAAATCGGCCGCCTGGCCTTCGACCTGCACGATCCGATCCTGTAAACCCGCGCGCGTAAAATTCTCGCGCGCCATCGCGACTTTTTCGGCCGACAGCTCGACCGTCGTGACGCTGCCGTTGATGCCTTGAACGGCATCGGCCAGCCACAAGGTGGAATAGCCGTTCGAGGTGCCGATTTCGAGGACGCGGCGCGCGCCCATGGCGCGCACCAGCACCGCCAGGAATTCGCCGGTGTCGTGGGTGATGTTGAGCAGGCGGCGCGTGCGGTTGGCGGGCGCCGCGTCATGGCTGACGCCGAAGGTTTCCAGCTCTTTCAACAGCGCTTTAAGTGGGGTAGGCAACGTTGTTCTCCTTTTGACACGAGAAATCGATCCACACGATTGCGTAGATGCTAATCTTGCCGAAGAGATAAGGCTATAATCTTTTCGTCCATCAGCAAGCCACTATCATGCACATCTCAACCGTTACACTACCTGAAATGAAGCTCGCCGGGCTGCCTGTCGCAGGGCCCGCCTCGGTTCTGGAAACGGAATTGCCGGAAATCTGGAAATCCTTCCTCGCGCGCGAGGCGGAGCTGGGCGAAACCAATGGTCTGCACTATGGCGTTCGCATGCCGCAATATGGCGGCGTGAAGCTCGAATGCATCGCCGTCGAAGTCGCAGACCTGAACAACCTCCCTCCCGGCATGATCGGCATGCGGATCCCGGAACGCCGCTACGCCCTCATGACCCATCGCGGGCCCATGGTGCACGCCCAGGCCAGCACCGTGACCGGCATCGCGACCATGGAACAGCTGGGCATGGAAGAAGACGAAGACGGCATCCGCCTGGAGCGCTACGACCGCCGTTACACGCCGACGGTCGACGACGATGCGCGGCCAGACAATGCCTATGACATCCTGATTCCGCTATACAGCTGAAGCGAGGACAAGAAAAAATGCAGGCCCACGCACGTGGGCCTGCAGTCAACAAAGCTGGTGCCGGTATATTTCCCGACCGCCGGCGCCGGTAGGGCGGTTTGCACCGCCGAGTGCCCTTCCCTAAGAGCACTTGCATTGTGCCCAAAGAATGTGACGCCTCTTTGACACACCCCATGTCATTTGTTTCTGATTGTTTCCACCTGTAAATTGCGCGGATAATACTTCCTTTGCGGCTACAAGGCCGACAGCAAGAGGAGCACTACGTGCAAGATCCAGAGCGAGAGCAAGATCGCGAGCCCGCCGCGTCCATCCCGCCAGACAATCCCGCGCGCAGGCGCATCTTTCAGGCCGCCGCCGCGGTCGGCGTCGGCGCCACCCTGCCCGGTGTGACGCATGCGGCCGCGGCCAAGCCTGCCGCCAAGGGCTCGCTCGACGCCAAGCTGCGTGTCCACGTCAAGAACGTGGTCGTGATCTACCTGGAAAACCGCAGCTTCAACAACCTGTTCGCCGACTTCCCCGGCCTGGCCGTGCCGCTGGCGAGCGTGCCGGCGGCCAGCGTCCGGCAGCGCGACCGCGATGGTTCGATCCTGCCGACCTTGCCCAAGACCTGGGGCGGCGTGGTGCCGGGCCGCCAGAACCTCGGCGGCAAGGACTACCTCACCACCGAAGCCCAGTCGGCCAACCTGCCGAACGCGCCATACAAATTGACGGATGCACAGGGCAAGCCGCTGCCGGAAGGCGTCGTCACGCGCGACCTGGTGCACCAGTTCTACCAAAACCAGATGCAGATCAATGGCGGGCGTAACGACGGCTTTGCCGCCTGGTCCGACGCCGGCGGCATGGTGATGGCTTATTACGGCGAGACCGCGAAGAACCTGGGCCTGTACCAGATCGCGCGCGAATTCACCCTGTGCGACAACTTCTTCATGGCGGCGTTTGGCGGATCCTACCTGAACCACCAGTTCCTGATCAGCGGCCGCGTGCCGGAATATTTCAATGCGCGTCAGACGGCGGCGAAGAACAAGATCGCGGTGCTGGCGGACGGTCCGAAGGGCGTGCGCCTGGCGCTGGCTCCCGATTCGCCGACATCGGCATTGGAAGGCAAGCCGAAGTTCGTGCGCAACGGCGCGGTGACGCCCGACGGCTACGCCGTCAACACGATGGCGCCGCCGTACCAGCCGAGCTGGGTGCGTCCAGCCGTCGGCGGCGACCCGCTGCATGCCGACCCGCTGGACGCCTCGACCCTCCCGCCGCAGACCTACGACACGATCGGCGACCTGCTGTCGAAGCAGGGCGTGAGCTGGGCCTGGTATGGGGGCGGCATGCAGGCGGCGCTGGACGGCCGCGGCGCCGGCGAGCGACCGAACTTCCAGTACCACCACCAGCCGTTTAATTACTTCAAGCAATTCGCTCCTGGCACAAAAGCGCGTGCGGCGCACCTGCGCGACGGCGGCCTGGGCGACAGCCCGATTTCCAACAAGTTCATCGCCGACGTGGTGGCGGGCAAGCTCCCGGCGGTGGCCTTCTACAAGCCGCAGGGCAACCTGAACCTGCACGCCGGTTACTCGGACATCGAGTCGGGCGACGCCCACGTGGCCAACATCATCGAACACCTGAAGAAGTCGCCGCAGTGGAAGGACATGGTGGTGGTGATCACCTTCGACGAGAACGGCGGCTGGTGGGACCACGTGGCGCCGCCGCCGGGCGACCGCTGGGGCCCGGGCTCGCGCGTCCCGGCGATCGTGGTATCGCCGCACGCCAAGCGCGGCGCGGTCGACCACAATTTCTATGACACGACCTCGATCCTGCGTTTCATCACGCGCCTGCATGGCCTGCCGCTGCTCGAGGGCCTGGCCACCCGCAACGCCGCGTTCAGGGCGCGCGGCGCGCGGCCGCCGGGCGACCTGACGGCGGCGCTGAGCTTTCGCTGATCGGCAGATTTTTGCTCACGGGCCAGCCTGCCGGGCTGGCTTTTTTTTCTTGAAATTGCTTGTCGGCTAACGCGCGCTGGTCTTGAACAGGCGGGACTAGACTCGGCCCATCCCACTATTGAACGGAGAGCGAAATGCAAAAATATCTCATGATCAAGCGCCTGCTGGCGGTATCGGTTACCGCCGCCATGTTCGGTGCGGGCGCCGCGCAGGCGCAAAGCGGCGAATCCAGCCAGGCCGGCCAGCAGTCGGGCAGCAGCGCGACTTCGGCCACCGCCAGCGGCAACGCCAAGCTGACCAGCGCCGACCGCAAGGCGATCATGGACATGGGCATGTCGAACATGGCCGAAGTCGAGATGGGCAAGCTGGCGCAAAGCAAGAGCCAGAACGCCGAGGTGAAGGCCTTCGCGCAGAAAATGGTCGACGACCACGGCAAGGCGCTGACCGAGGTCCAGACCCTGGCCCAGTCGAAGGGCGTGACCTTGCCGACCGAGCTCGACGCCAAGCACAAGGCCATGTCGGCAGGCCTCGAGAAAATGAGCGGCGACGCCTTCGACCGGGCCTATGTCAAGCAGGGCGGCGTGGGCGCACACAAGGACACCCTGACCAAGCTGCGGGCGGCGTCGAAGGGCGCCAAGGATCCGGACGTCAAGGGCCAGGTCGACAAGATGATCCCGGCCGTCCAGGAACACCTGAAGCATGCTGAGCAACTGGCGCAGGGCAAGTCGCGCAGCACCGGCAGTTCGGGGTCCGCGGGCCATACCGGGTCGGGCGACTAAGCCGTTCTATCCGCCCCCCCCCCCCGGCAGCGCTTGCGGGGGCGTGCTCGCTTTCTTAAGCGAGCTGGGCCGTAGCCACCGGCGGCGGCTCGCTCTTCCACTTTCCCTCGATGCGGTCGATCGCGATCTCGATGCCGACGATGGCGGCCAGCAGTTTGCTGATGTAGTCGGGCGGCGCGTCGTCGACCGACCATGGATCGGGCTGCGACGCTTCGTGGCGCCCGGTCTGGCGCTCGACCAGCGCGCGCAGCCAGTCCCGATCGTCGATCGCGCGCAGTGTGCCGTGCACGTGCACCACGTTGTAGGTCCAGGTCGGCACCACGCGGCCGCCGTTTTCGGCTTTCTCGATCCGGTCCGGCGTCGCGTAGCCGGACGGCCCGCGAAACACCACCAGCACCTGCTGCCCGGCGCGGCGCCACACCGGATTGCCGCGCGCCACGTGGGCGCGCAGCACGCCTTCCCCGGGCAGCAGTTCGAACGGCAGGTGGTCGGCGTCCGGACTGCCGTCGCGCTGCGTGACCAGCATGCCGAGCGGATGGTCGGCGATCAGGGCGTGCATCGGGGCGGCCCCGGATTGCGTGAAGCGGGCAGGGCAGTACATCTAGGCAGTCTCCAGGATGACGATCTCGGTGGTGAGCGAATTGGCGATGTAGCAGCGTTCGTGCGCCAGGTGGTGGATGGCGGCGAGTGCTTGCGCATCGGGCCGGCGCGCGCCGGCGAACGCGATGCTGGGATTCAGTTCGATGCGCACCATGGCCATGCGACCGGCCGCGTTCGTATCCAGCAGGCCGCGTGCGGCATCGTCGTAGCGCTCGACCACGAAGCCCTGCTGCGCCGCGATCGCCAGGAAGAACAGCATGTGGCAGCTCGACGCCGCCGCCACCAGCGCTTCTTCGGGATCGACGGCGGCCGGGTCGGACATGGGCAGCGGCACCGACAGCGGGGACGAGGACGCCGGGACGCTCAAGCCGCCATCGAACCGCCAGGCGTGGGCGCGGCTGTAGCGGCCGTCGAGGAAGGCCTGGTCGGCGCGCTGCCAGGTGACGCGGGCGTCGAACTGTTTCATGCGGGGGCTCACGGAGTCTGGTTGATCGAGGCCCTTATCGTAGGCTGTGCTTTGGCTTGCTGAAATAGCCAATTCCATGGAAGATGGGCATACCAATTCTTCGCCGCCCGCCATGCACGTCCATGACCTGATCGCCAGCGCGTCGCTCGATCGCAGCAGCGACGTGCCGCTGTTTCGCCAGTTGTACGCCCGCCTGAAGCAAGCGATCCTGCACAGCGCGCTGGCGCCGGGGTCGCGCCTGCCGGCCACGCGCGACCTGTGCCGGCAACTGGGCGTGTCGCGCCAGACCGTGCTGGCGGCCTACGACCAGCTCACCAGCGAAGGCTATCTGCGCGGCGGCGTGGGGCAGGGCACCTTCGTCGACGCAGCCCTGGTGCTGGCGCGCCAGGCGCCGGCGGCGCCGGGACTGCTGCGCGCGCTGCCGGAGCGTGGCAAGGCACTGGCGGACGCCATGGGAACGCGCCGTCTCTACGACGGCCCGGTGCGCGCCTTCCGCCCCAGCATGCCGGGCCTGGATCTGTTTCCCTTCGACCTGTGGCGCAAGCTGGAGGCGCGGCACTTGCGCCGTGCGCAGCGCGGCCCGGGTTGCAGCCCGAATAATGGTCCCTACCTGGGCTACGGTCCCGCCAACGGCTACGCCCCGCTGCGTGAGCTGCTGTGCGCCTACCTGCGCGCCTCGCGCGGCGTGGTCTGCACGCCTGAGCAGATCGTCATCACCTCGGGCTCGCAGCAGGCGCTGTACCTGCTGACGCAGCTCTTGCTGGCGCCGGGCGACGAAGTCTGGGTCGAGTCGCCCGGCTACCAGGGCGCCTGCGCGCCGATGCTGGTGGCCGGCGCGCGCATTCGCACGGTGCCGGTGACGAGCGAGGGCATGGACGTGGCCTATGGCGCGCGCCACTATCCCGATGCGCGCATGGTGTTCGCGACGCCTTCGCACCAGCTGCCGCTGGGCGCGACCATGAGCCTGGCGCGCCGGCTCGAGCTGCTGCGCTGGGCCGCGGCCAGGCGCGCCTGGGTGATCGAGGACGACTACGACAGCGAATACCGCTATACCGGCGCGCCGCTGGCCTCGATGCAGAGCCTGGACCGCGCCGGCTGCGTGGTCTACGTCGGCACCCTGTCGAAGGTGCTGTTCCCGGCGCTGCGCCTGGGCTACGTGGTGGCGCCGCCGGCGCTGGCCGAGCCGCTGGCGCGCGCCAAGGCGGTGGTCGACATGCACCACGCCATGCTGCCGCAGGCGGTGCTGGCCGACTTCATCGCCGAAGGACACTTCATGCGCCATATCCGGCGCACGCGCGAGGCCTATGCCGAACGGCGCGCGGTCCTGATGGCGGCGCTGGAACACCGGCTCGGCGAGCGCCTGGCATGCGGGCCGGCCGATGTGGGACTCGACCTGTGCACGCATTTCAGGCCGGACCGCAAGGGGCGCATCCCCGCTGAAGCGGGCGTCGCGCAGGCGGCCCTGGCAGCCGGCATCGAGCTGCGCCCGCTGGCGTACTACGCGAACGCCGCCGCCACGCCCGCCTGCGCGGTGGCGCCCGGCCTGCTGCTCGGCTTTTCGGCGGTGCAGCCGGCATCTATCCGGCATGGCGTCGAGGCGCTGGCGCGCGTGATCGAGGGCCAGTGGCCGCGCAAGTGAGCGCCTGTAAATGAGCGCCTGTCGAAGCCAGGGGTAGGCCGCCAGCCACCTTCCGAGCTCGTTGTCGTTGGCGCAGCCAGCCGGCGCCGGCACACTGTCGGCGTCGACGCTGGCGCCGCCAGTGTGCCGTCGGTCTGAGCGGCTTGCCGGGCTTGCTCAGCCCGGCAGCTTTGCCGCAAGAACGTCAACCTTGTCGATTGACGGCGGCTTGGCGAATAACTCCCCCGCTTTTTCCATGAGCGCGGCGGCGACTTTGCCGGAAAGATGCGCCTGCCGCCCAGCCTCATCCGGAAATGCGTCGAAGATGCCGAAGGTTGACGGCCCCAGGCGGATGCCGAACCAGGCGGTAGTTGCTGGCTCTGCCTGAACGAGGGGAAGACCACTCAACAGAAAGCTTTCTACGTCTTTCTCCTTGCCCGGCTTGGCTTCCAGCCGAACGAACAACGCGAACTTGACCATGACATGTCTCCTGTCGTTAAACAGACCTCGCTTCACTCACTGTTCAGCGTGCCCGACGCAATGACGAGCGGGCCGCACCACTTGCGGTAAAGCCGCCTTCTTCACGTGGCCGAAAGCGGTCTACCGGCGAAGGATCGATACCGACCCAAGGCAGAAGTTCCGCCCGTGCGCTAATCGCAGTCGGGTATCCATGCAAGGAGATCCGTGACGCCGATGTCAACGCCCGCTTGTGACAGCAACGTGCTCGCCTGGCCGCGGTGATGCGTCTGATGGTTGAACAGGTGTAGCAACAAGCTCCCGAAGCGCTTCTGGAAGTCGCCACGCGCGTTCTTGTACAGAAGCGGCGCCTGTAAATCCCTATCCGAGACCTCCGCCGCGAGCGCGACGATCGTCCCATCGAGCCGCCTGCGGTGCTCCAGGAGTGTTTGGAGGTCATCGCTATAGATATGAGCAAGACTGGCCGGCGCAGCTATGTCGGCCATCACCTGCAACGAAGACAGGCCCGACGGATGCGCCATGAATCGACGTAGCCAGATCGTGTCGCCGGCAACCAGATGATTGAGGGTTCCAAGGACCGAGCCGAAAAATGCACCTCTGTCGGCAATCAACGCCTCCTTCGGCAAGGTGGCCGCTGCGGCGTACATTCTTTCATTCATCGTCGCGTTATACGAAGCTAACAAAACAATGTCGTCATGGCTGGGCATTCTTGCTTCCATCCATTAGTGGTTTCTCGAAACTCAACAATCTCTGCGCTCTGACGTCAGCATCCGGCCCAAGCCGGACAGTCAGGCATCCTTTTTCATCCGCCTTGCACGCACCGACGACGTGCTCTGGGGGCACCCGGTCTTTGGGGCCGAACGTCCCCGTCATGGGATCAACCCATCCATTGGGATTCCTTTTCGCTTCAGCAATCATCCCCGGTGCCGCTGGAAATGGCAATTTTGACGTTTCTTGTCGTTTAAAAAATAGCCACATAACAATCATCTGAATCGATCGGGCCTGTCCGGTCTCGGCCCCGTCCGGGCGAGCCGGAGGCGCATCGTAGACGCATCATAGATGCCTGTCAGCGAGAACCACCCTCGATCGTCCGGCCCGGGCGCGGTATGATGCGGTCTCCACCAGCAAACCGACGCCATGACCGCGACGCCATGACCGATCCTGAACGCCTCTCTCCCGACTCCATCGCCGCGCTGCAGGCGCGCTTCGACGGCCATTCGCGCAAGGCGCAGGCCTATTACGCCGTCATGCACGAGGCGCGCAAGGTGCTCGGCAATGACGACGCCGCCGACGCCTGGATGAAGGCGCCCCAGCCGGCGCTTGGTGGACGCACGCCGGCCGAGCTGGTGGCGTCTGATCGCACCGACGAGGTCCTGGCCTGCCTGCGCGGCGCAACGCCGGGGGCGGCGCGATGACGGTCAAGCGCTGCTCGTGGGCGAATATGGCCAATCCGCGCTACATCGCCTACCACGACGACGAGTGGGGCGTGCCCTGCCACGACGAGAACACGCTGTTCGAAATGCTCAACCTCGAAGGCGCGCAGGCCGGCCTGTCGTGGGAAACGATCCTGAACAAGCGCGACACCTACCGCGCGGCCTTCGACGGCTGGGATGCGACAAAAGTCGCCGCCTATGACGAGGACAAGAAGGCCGAGCTGCTTGCCAACCCCGGCATCGTGCGCAACCGCCTGAAGGTCGCCGCCGCGATCACCAACGCCAGGGCCTATCTCGCGCTGCGCGAGCAGGGACTGACGCTCGACGACTACCTGTGGGCCTTCGTCGACGGCAAGCCGATCGTGAACGACTGGCCGGATCACGCCCGCCCGGCGCGCACCGAGCTGTCCGACCGCATCTCCAAGGATCTGTCCAAGCGCGGCTTCAAGTTCGTCGGCTCGACCATCGTCTACGCCTATATGCAGGGCGTCGGCCTGGTGGACGACCATGACCGCGAGTGCATTTGCCGCAGCAGGCGGCGCTGAACGACGAGGTTCGCATGGAAGTGCACGACCACTGGCGCGACCGCAAGCGCTACACCGTTTTCGATAGCGACCACGGCGACGGCAGCCGCTTCGCCGCACTGGTCGCGGCCTGGCGCGCCGACCCACGGCGGCCCGCGCGCCTGCACGTGGTCGCGCTCACCGACGGCTTGCAGCCGGGCTTTCACCGCATTCCCCAGGACGACAAGAACGTCACGCTCGACTTGCTGGCGGCGCCGCTCGAGACGGCGCTGGCCGAACTGAACGCCCATCCCGATTGGATTCATCTGCGCGGCGCGCAGGGCACGGCCTTCGTGCGTCCGCTGGCGCGCCTGACGGCGCTCGGCGCGCGGCTGGCGTCGCCTGGCCTGGACGACGAACAGCGCGCGGCCCTGGGCGCCCAGGGATTCGTCTTCGATGGCGACGAGGCGACCTTCTCGACCCGCAAACCGCGCCTGCCGGCGACGCCCGAACCGGACCGGCGCGCGCTGGTGCTGGGCGCCGGCCTGGCCGGCTGCGCCGCGGCGGCGCGCCTGTGCGCGCGCGGCTGGCAGGTCACGCTGGTCGAGCGTCATCCGCAGGTGGCGATGGAAGCGTCGGGCAACCTGGCCGGCATCTTCATGCCGCTGCTTTCGCGCGACGACAATGTCCCGACCCGCCTGACGCGCGCCGCTTATCTGTATGCGCTGCGCCTGTGGGAGCAGCTGGGCGGCGTCGGTCGCGCCTTCGATGGCGACGGGTGCGGCGTGCTGCAGCTGGCGCGCGATGCCGGCCATGCGGCCGTGTCGCGCGCGATCGCCGCCGACGGCAAGCTGCCGTCCGGGTTCGCGCGCTGGCTCGACCCGTTGGAGGCCGAAGCGCTGCTCGGCCTGCCCGCGCCGGATGGCGGCTGGCTGTTCCCGCAAGGCGGCTGGGCGCGCCCTGGCAGCGTGTGCGAGGCGCTGCTGGCGTCCTGCGGCGAGCGCTTGAGGCGGCGCTTCGGCGCCGGCGAGGTGAGCCTCGCGCGCGAGGGCGACGAATGGCAGGCGCGCGGCGGCGACGGCAGCGTCATCGGCCAGGCGCCGACCGTGGTGCTGGCCAGCGGCGCCGGCGCGCGCGAGATGGCGCAGACCCGTGAGCTGCCGCTGCAGGCGCTGCGTGGGCAAGTCACGCACCTGGCGCCGCAGCACGCCCCGCAACTGCCGCTGGTGCTGTGCCGCGAAGCCTACCTGACGCCGTCCGCCCACGGCGTCACCAGCGCCGGCGCCACCTATGACCTGGACGCCGATCCGCAACTGCGCGCCGCCAGCCAGGCGGAAAACGTGGCGCGCCTGCGCGGCCTGGTGTCCGATCCGCACGCCGCCGAAGGCGCGCCGCTGGCGGGCAGGGTGGGTTTCCGCTGCGTGGCGCCGGACCGGTTGCCCCTGGTCGGCCGCCTGCCGGACTTCGCCGCCCTGGGGACCACCGAAAGGTTGCGCGACGTGCCGCGCCATCCGGGCCTGTACGGCTTGCTGGGCTATGCCTCGCGCGGCCTGATCTGGGCGCCGCTGGCGGCCGAGCTGCTGGCCGCCCAGCTCGAAGGCGAGCCGCTGCCGCTCGAGATGGCCCTGGTCGATGCGCTCGATCCGGCCCGGTTCGTGCTGCGCGCCCGGCGCAACAGCCGTGTTGTTCCGGATGCGGCGCCAGACGTCGGGAATCTCGGGCCGTAACCGTTGTTGCGCCGCTGCAAACGCACGCGCGCAATCAGCATGTCGGCCCGAAATGCTGGATCCCTGCGGGTATAATTTGCCGGTAGCAATTTTTGGCCGAAAGGGCCTGTCCGGATGGAAGATTCACACCACTCGCCCGAGCTGTTCCTGTTCCTGGCGTCCACGGCGCACGACATGAAGAACTCGATCAGCGTCCTGTCCGGCACGCTCGAACGCCTGCTCGACGGCGCCTCGCCCGAGACCGAGAAGGCGTATGCGCAGATGGCGCAGATGCTGTACCAGACGCGCCGCCTGAACGACAACCTGATGCAGCTGCTGGCGCTGTACAAACAGGTCGGCAAGCCCGGCTACCCGTTCGACGTCCAGCCGATCGAAGTCGGTCAGCTGGTCGAGCAGGTGGTGGCCCTCGAGCGCGTGCTGATCGAGTCGCGCGGCGTGACGCTGGAACTGGACGTCGATCCCGAACTGATGGCCCACGTCGACGAAGACCTGATCGTGGGCGTGGTCTCGCACGCGGTCAACAACGCGCTGCACTACACGCGCGACCGCATCCGCCTGTCGGCGCGCTCGCGCGATGGCGAGCTGGAGATCCGGGTCGAAGACAATGGCGCCGGCTTTCCGCCCGTGTTGCTGGCGGCCGGCACGCCGGGCAGCGGCGACAGCGGCGTCAACTTCCTGACCAATAGCGCCGGCTTGGGCCTGTACTTCTCGGGCGAGGTGGCGCGCATGCACCGCCACCGCGAACGGTCGGGCGCGGTGCGGCTTGAAAACGGCGGCCCGCTCGGCGGCGGCTGCTTCATCCTGACCCTGCCATGAACCCGCTCGCCGCTTTCTCCAAGCCGGACCCCAGGCCGGATGATGTCAAGCCGAACGCCAAGCCGGACGTCAGGCCGGCCGCCGCGCTGGGGGGCGCGAAGCCCAAGGTGCTCGAAGAGATCGACTGGGCCAGCAAGCACTACCTGGTCGTCGACGACTTCGTCGGCATCCGCCAGCTGCTGCGCGAAAGCCTGCGCAGCCTGGGGGCCAGGAATATCGACCAGGCGTCCAGCGGCGGCGAAGCCATGGGCCTGCTCAACAAGCTGCGCTACGACGTGGTGCTGTGCGACTACAACCTGGGCGAGGGCAAGAACGGCCAGCAGGTGCTGGAAGAAGCGCGCATGCGCCATCTCCTGATGCCGTCCTCGGTGTTCGTGATGGTCTCGGCCGAGAAGAGCGTGGAGTCGGTGATGGGCGCGGCCGAGCACCAGCCGGACGCCTACCTGGTCAAGCCGATCACCGAAGGCGTGCTGCTCACGCGCCTGAACCGCGTGTGGCGCCGCAAGCAGATGTTCCGCCTGATCGACCAGGCCTTCGTCGAAAAGGATTACCTGCGCGCGGCGCGCCTGTGCGACGACCAGATCGCCGCCAGCCGGGTGCACGAGATCGAGCTGCTGCGCATGAAGGCGCGCATGCTCGAGCGCAGCGGCCAGCCGGCGCGCGCGCGCGAGGTCTACGAAAAAGTGCTGGCCCAGCGCGAATACCACTGGGCGCGCGCCGGGCTGGGCAAGATCCGCATGGCCGACGGCGATTTCGAGCAGGCGCGCCAGATGTTCCAGACCGTGATCGCCGAGAACCGCCACTACATCGACGCCTACGACCAGCTGGCGCGCGCCTACCAGGGTTTGGGCCAGCACGAAGAGGCGGCCGCGGTGCTCGAGCGCGCCGCCAAGCTGTCGCCCAACTCGGTGCCGCGCCAGCGTCACCTGGGCCAGGCCGCGCTGCGCCTGGGGAACGTGCCGATGGCCGAGAAGGCCTTCCGCAAATGCCTGGTGATCGGCGAGTATTCGATCCGCAAGGCGCCGGACGACTTCCTCGGCCTGGCGCGCGTGTGCGGCCTGAAGGGCAATACCAAGGATGCGCTGCAGCTGCTCCTCCTGGCCCAGCGCGAATTCGGCAGCGAGCACGAACACATGGCGCTGCGCGCGAAGATCACCGAAGGCCACGTCTATCACGAGAGCGGCGACTACCTGAACGCGCGCCGCGTCGGGGACGAGCTGGAGGCGATGCTGCAGGCCGATCCCAAGCGGCCCGGCACCGCGATCTGCATCGAGATGGCGACCCTGCTGTTCGCGGTCGGCGTCAAGGAGACGCCCAACGAGGTGCTGGCCCACGTGATCCGCAACAACCACGACAACACGCTGCTGCAGGACGAAGTGCAGAAGATCTTCGACCGCGCGCGCCTGTCTGACGAGGGCGCGCTCATCATCCGCACCGCGCGCAAGGAGGCGGTGGACCTGATGAACCAGGGCGTGGTGCTGTGGAAAACCGGCAAGCTGCCCGACGCCGTCGAATGGATGCGCAAGGCGCGCGAGCGGCTGCCGGACAACGTCCGGGTGCTGTTCAACGAGGTGCAGATCCTGATCTCGCACATGCAGCAGCGCGGCTACGACCCCGAACTCGAACTCGAGGCCCGTGAGGTGCTGGAGCACGTCGACGAGCTGCAGCCGGGCCAGCAGCGCTTCGCGCAGCTGATGGAGCAACTGGGCGCGCTGCAGCCGCAGCCTGAACCCGCCCAGCCGGACGCGCCGCCGGCCGCGCCATCGCCTGAAGAGGGCGAGGCGGCGCCATCGAACGCATGAAGGCCGCGCCCGTCCATTACGGGAGGCGAAAGATCGCGTTGTTAGCGTTGTTTTCGCAATACGAGCCAGTATCGGAATAAGCCGCTCCATCCGTGAGGGGCTGTAGGAACGACGTGCCGATCCGGTTCCCGGCGGCCATCCGGTACACGCCGACGTGTCCCGGCGCCGCATTGGCGGCGCGGGGACGGCACTGCTGCCGTGCACGGAGAAATTTCCACTGGCGCATACCGGCGAGACCAAGCGGTTGGTCGCGCGGAAAGGAGCGCTGACCTCGCGTACTGTCGAGACGGCCTAGCGGCGCTTGCGGGCCGCAAGTGCGCTGCCTGTCGTGCCGGGAACGGCGCACCGCATCGCCCGGTATGGCGATCAGGCGGCGCTGACTGGCATGGCATTCTTGTCATGAAGAACAATGCCTCATAATCGCAATTCACGATAACGCCGCGTTCATGAAAAGGGAAATGATGGTCGAGCTAAAAAAGCAATACGATTTGTGGAGTGAGTTCTTGACGGTGTGGCCGGAGGCGCGTCTCCGGGAAATGAAACTCGACGAATATACGAAGGCTGGTTCGAAAGACACATTCACTTACTGGATAGAAGCACGGCTGGATAAAATGGGCAGCATGTGGGGCGGCTCGGCCTTCAAGTTCGGCATTTTTTCTCGCAAGGACGTCGGGGAAAAGAGCGGTGACCAGACGCTAAGTTATTCCGCAGACTATGCGTGGTACACGGCGCTTGGGGATACCGCTGAGCAAGCCTTCGAGCAGGTCAGGCAGGGAGTTGTCCAAGTCGCACGGTACGCCGCACAAGGCGATCTCGATGCCATTGAGTCGATGGATATATTCGGTGAAGTCTACCGATGGAAGATCGCTTTCCACTATCAGGATCGGCAGAATCCACGGCTTGTTAATATATTCACGCGCGCGCCTCTCAAAGCGTTGATCGATGACAGCGCTTTCCTTGATGCAAATATGGCATCCCTGCAGCGTGCGGTCGTTGCCGACAAGCCCGAAAATATGGGGATACTTGAGTATGGACGGCTCATGTGGGAAACATGGAGTCGGCAAAACCTCGCCATTTGGAAGCTATCCCATGGCAATGGAAGCTTCACGAAAGAAGAGCAGCAACAGTATCGGGAAAAAGGGTTGGCCATGATCTATGGCGATACCGGGAAAAGCCAGGGGAAAAAATTTGAAAACGCACCGATAGGTACATTGTTTTATCTGTGCAATAGCAACAGCCCTCAACTCGTAGGCCAGTTCACCTCAGCCGCGCAATCTTCGCCGAAAGACGCTGGCTGGCTGCAGCGAAATTACCGCGTCCTGAAACTCGCTATTCGGACCGATCCATACACAGATAGCTCAAAGGGGTGGTCACCGTCCTACCGATCTACTTTCTATCAAGTTGGCAAGGACGATCTGGCGCTGTTTGACCATACGTTGTTGCAACCGTATTTTGGGATCAGTCTGGCGGAACTTGCTTCATTGGCGGGCGAGCCTCTTGACGCCATGACGGCATCGACGGTTCCAGCCGACTCAGATTTCGACACCGATGAAAAGCTGTTATCGCGCTTTGACGGCAAGGCGTCATTCAAGGAATTTCGACGCACTTGGTCCGCCGAGTACCGCGCTCTGTTTGTTCGCCTCGCGCGAGTCGTGCACGACGCCGGGCTTGATTGGTGGCATATGGGCAAAGGCGTGCAGGTCCGGTTTGGACGGAAGAATCCGCACGACAGGAAAGCTGCCGGTGTTCTGGGGGTTGTTCGCGGCAAGGAAAAGCAGAAAATCACGTGGACTCGACCGGTTGGTGAAATGGAGCAGTGCCACCGCAAGCCCTTGAGCGAAGAACTGGTGTCGACCATTGAGCGCGCGTTTGCCCAATCAAACGAAGCGCTTGACGAATGGCTGGCCGTCGACAAGGCGCGACCCGGCTGGTGGCCGGACCAGTTGGATGCAGAGTCCAACGAACCCGGATTCCTTGACGACGATGTGGAGGATGAGGACGACGAAGGCGACGAACTGCTGCCGATACCGGTTCGGCAGACCTTCAACCGGATCTATTACGGGCCGCCGGGCACCGGCAAGACGCATCAGCTTCTGCAGCTGTTAAAACAGACCTACACCACGTCGGACGACAATGGAGGAGTTGCCGAGCATTACAGTCTCGTTACTTTTCACCAGTCCTACGGGTACGAAGAGTTTGTCGAAGGACTGCGGCCGGTGCTGGACGTCAGCGCGGACGGACAGATTCGCTACGAGATTCGCCCTGGTGTATTCAAGAGACTGTGTGAGGATGCACGGCGCTTTCCTGAACAGCAGTTTGCGATGGTGATCGACGAGATCAACCGAGGGAATATCAGCAAGATTTTCGGTGAGCTGATCACGCTGATTGAAGTAGACAAGCGCGAAGGCGCGAAAAATGTGACCAAGGTGACGCTCCCTTATTCCGGCGAACAGTTTTCAATACCGGCCAACGTGGACATTATCGGGAGCATGAATACGGCTGACCGGTCGCTGGCCTTGGTCGATACGGCACTGCGCCGCCGTTTCGACTTTGTACCCCGTATGCCGAATAGCAAGGACGAAATAGACGCTCCCTTGTATGCGCTGCGCGTCACGCTTGGTGAAAAATCGATCGATATCCCCTCTCTGCTCAGTCGCATCAACCAGCGCATCGAATCGCTGTATGACCGCGACCATACGATTGGTCACGCTTACTTCATGGAGTTAGGTGACGCGCAGGACGGCATGGTCCGGTTTGAACGCTTGGAGCACATCTTCCGCAACAGGATCATCCCTCTGCTCGAAGAGTATTTCTTCGAAGACTGGGAAAAGATCCGATTGATACTGGGTGATAACCAGAAAGCAATGAGCGGTGATCAACGAACGTGCTTCATTCTCGTAGACGATGATCAGGAAGGTGAGCTGGTCCAGCTATTCGGTGCGAGTCATGGTCTGGAAGCGTTCGGCACCAGAAGGCGCTATGCGCTGAATGATCTGGCATTGTCAAACCCCGACGCCTATATCGGAATTTATCTTGGCGCGCGCTGACCAGCCACATGCTCAGGCGCGTACCCATCTCGCCATCTTCGAATTTGACGCCGTGTTTGTTGAAGGCAGCGGATCGCCAGGGCCCACGGTGCCACCTGCAGTATTCGCATGGCTCGAAAGCACCTGTCTGCAGGCCGCGGAAGAGGGTGAGACACCATGGCTCAGGTTGATACAGCGGGCCGGCCGGAGGGCTGTGCAGGTAACAAATTATGTCGGGGTCATGCGCAGTCCAGCAGGATTTCAAATTGAGGTATTGCCAAAAACAGGTCTGGCGAATGAGGGTGGCGCGAACGAAGCACGGCAGCTACTGATTGAAATGCTGTGCTGCCTCCATGGCTTTCGTCACATCAAGACCGAACGCGCGAAATTGGCTGCGGCCACAATGCCGCTGCTTGAAGTGTTCATGACAGAATTCCTGCTCGCAGTAAAACAGGTTGCCAAGCATGGCTTGCGTAGCGACTACGCGGTCAGGCAGGACAACCTTCATGCACTGCGAGGGAAGATCTTGATCAACCAGCAATTGCGGCATAACCTGACGCGCGCCGATAGATTCTTCACGGAGCATGACGAATTTTCCAGTGATCGCCCGGAGAACCGGTTACTGCACACGGCACTGCGGCGGATTCTCCCGTCACTCGCGCTGCAGGAAAACCAGCGGCTGGCGCGCGAACTGAGCTCTCTCTTCGTTGACATTCCATTGAGTACGGAGATTCAAGCCGATTTCCGCCGCGTACGCCTCGACCGAGGTATGAGCACTTATGCGGACGCACTTACTTGGGCAAAGCTGATTCTAGAGGAGTTGTCCCCGGTGACAGGAAGTGGCCGTCACGCAGCGCCTTCTCTGCTGTTCCCGATGGAGAGAGTGTTCGAGGCGTTCGTGACTAAACACATGTCGCTTCAACTGCGCAAACCAAATTACTTGAAGACGCAAATGCGTTCGCATTATCTGGTTCGTCATGATGAACAAAGCTGGTTTCGTCTCCAGCCGGACCTACTCGTGCGGGAGTCGGCAAAAGATTTCCTAGTACTCGACACCAAGTGGAAACTGTTGGACCGCCACAAAACCGGCGGCACGCTAAAGTACGGTCTGGCACAGAGCGATTTTTACCAGCTGCTGGCCTACGGTCAATCTTACCTCGATGGCCAGGGTGATGTGGTCCTGATCTATCCGCGTACCGATCTCTTCGACAGGGCACTGCCTGTTTTCAGCTTTCCCAAGACGCAGGGCCTCAGGCTCTGGGTGGTTCCTTTCTGTTTGAAGAGCCGAATGCTTGCCGTGCCTGTCGATGCTCCCTTCGCACCTTATTTCCATCCCTATAACGTCACTTGAGCAGGCATGCCAGGAGACATGCGCATCAAGCTCCGGCGCCGTCGCGGCGCCCCGGCCCATGCCGCTGCAGCAGCTGCGCGCACAGCGCCTCGATATCCGGCTCGCCGTTCGCGCGCACGGTGGCGCGCGCCGCCTCGCGCAGCGCGCAATCGACGATGTGCTCGCCCAGCGCGCGGTAGCTCTCGAACTGGGCGTCGTCGAACCACTGGTCGGCGATGCTTTCGTGCGGGTAGCCGGGATGCAGCTTGCGGTAGTTGAGCAGGTCGGCATTCTCGCTGCCGACGATGGCCGGCTTCACGTACAGGAGCACGCCGTCGGCGGCGCCGCGGTCGGCCTGGCTGTAGCGGATGTGGCCGGCCGCGCAGCTGGCGCCGCACATGCCGCTGTCGCCGATCGCGGCCAGGCGCGAGACGTCGAGGTCGATGCGCACGTGCAGGTCGGTGCCGCAGCGCCGGATCGCGTTGCCCAGGTCTTCGAACGCCAGGTAGCGGTCGCTCCCCACGTCGATCGCGATCACCAGCCGGCAGCGGCGCCGCACCAGCTCGTAGATGCCGAGGTTGTCGAAGTGGCCGCCGTCGCTCAGGTGCACGTAGGCGGCGTCGGCGTCGAGCTGGCCGAACAGCTCGGACAAGAGGCTGAACAGGCCAATCGGCGGCGAGGCGCTGGTCCAGGCGCGGCGCGCCGGATTCGGGCACCAGCGCCCCAGGCGCACGTTGAACATCGTCATCAGGAAGTTCAGGGGCGGCGACGAGTGGGCGCCCATGTTCGGGCTGGCCGCGGCGCCGGACAAGGCCACCGCCATCCCGAGCCGCACGCCGGCGTCGTCGTCCAGGCCGACGCCGGAGCGCGAGGCATACTGGTCGGTGGGCCGGTAGCAGCCCGCCGGCGCCCCCGCGCCGCCGGGCGCCACGGCGGGCTGCTCGTAACCGCACCAGCGCGGCGTGAAGGCGAACGAGGCGGTGCGCCGCGTCTGCCAGGCCAGTTCAGCGCCGCCGACCAGGTTCAGCGCGGTGTTCACGATCGGGTAGGGCCGCCCGTAGCGCAGCTCGGCCAGCAGCATGTCGTCGTTGGGGTCGAAGCCGGTGAAGGGATGCGGCTGGCGCGTGCGGTTGCCGGCGCCGAACCAGGCCCGCACCACCCGGTTGCGATACAGCATATATAGCGAGAACTTGTTGATGTCGACCCGCCAGCCGAGCAACAGGGCGGCGCCCAGGAAGGCGCCGAAGGCCAGCAGCAGGGTCGCACCGCTCGTTGCCAGGGTGGCGTCGGCATGGGCGCGCAGCACGCAAGTGAGCTCGGCCCTGGGGCAGGCGACATCCGGCAGCGCCACCGCGGCCTGCACCAGGCTGCTCAGGAGGGCGAAGATCCCGACCGTGAACACGTAGGGCGCCAGCCGCGCGACCAGTTCGAGCTTCGGGTCCGGGGCGCCGCGCGCGCCGGTCGACACGCTGCTGCCGGCCTTGAGCCCGAAGGCGGTCATCGCCAGCCAGCCGAGCAGGGTGCCCAGGTTGGACCAGGGCTCGTAGGTGAGCCAGGCCCAGTGCAACAACGGAGGAATGTAAAAGCAGGTGACGTACACAGTCAACCACAGGAGGGCGAAGATCGCGGTCCAGGCGTCCTGGCGGCTCCACCATTCGCGGCTGGCGTCGCTGTACAGGCGGCCGACCAGGCCGATCATCAGGGTCATGGTGGCGGCGAACAGCGCCATCATGAGCGGCATGCCGAAGGTGGCGAGGGCGATCGCGTCGTTCAGCACGCGCTGGCTGGCGGGATCGGGCAGCACCGCCATCCCGCCCAGCAGCAGCAGGGTGCCGAGGGTGAGCGCGCCCATCGCGCACAGGAAGTGCGACAGGCCTTCGCACAGTTCGGCGCGGGTCAGGTCGCGCAGCGGCGGGTCGGCGTGCAGCCGCGTGTAGATGGCCAGCCAGCCAGCCAGCGCCAGCAGCAGGCCGACCGTCCAGCACAGCAGCAGCGACAGCCGGGCGGCATCGACCCGCAGCAACGCCAGGATATCGGGGGCGAAGGCGCGGCCGGCTTCCAGCAGCACCAGCAGCACGCTGGCGGCGCCGGCGGCGCACACGGTATAGCCGGTGCGGCGGTAGGGGCTGGAGCGGTCATGGGCCAGGTACCAGCCGCAGGCCCAGACGATGAAATAGACCAGGCCCGGGGCCAGCAGCCAGTGCCAGCGGCCATCGAGCCCGGTCGGCAGGAAGGCCGACGGCGCCGCGCCGCCGTGGCGCCACAGGCCCAGGCTGCCGAGAAAGCCCGCCAGCAGCAGCGGCAGGTTGATGCACCACAGGACCGCGCCCTGCGACAGCGGAAAGCGGCGCATCCCGCGCGAGCTTTCCGGCTTGCTCGAAATCGACAGCGCGATGCAGAACACGGCGAACAGGAACAGCAGCACGCCGAGGATCCAGGCGATGTCGGCCAGGTGCGCCCATGGCCCGCCAGGTGCGACCACGCGGTGCACGGCCCAGACGGCAAAGCGCGGCAGCAGCAGCAGGGCGCACATCCAGGCCACCAGCATGGCCAGGTTCAGGCCCGTGTTGCGCACGTAGGTGCCGACCAGGGTCCAGGTGTCGGCGCTGAACATGCCGCCCTGCGGCGACAGGTAGTTGCTGTACTGGCGCAAAAAGCGCAGCTCGGGCGCCTCGAGGCTGCCGGCCTGCGGCGCCAGCATGGCTTCCACCCTGGCGATGTCGCCGCCGTTGGCATGCAGGCATTTCGACAGCCAGCCGCCGACGAAGCCGCCGCCGGACACGGTCGACAGGTAGTCGATGTGGCGCAGCAGGCCGCAGCGCGCCAGCGCCTGCAGGGCGCCCAGGCTGAAGGTGGCGCTGCGCACGCCGCCGCCGGACAGCGCCAGGCCGGTCAGCATGCCGCCGTGGGCGCGCTGCAAGAGGCGCTCGCGGTCGGGCGGCAAGGCGGCGTCCAGCGCGGCGCCGCGCCGCCCGTCTCCCTGCGGATCTTCCATGTCCGGACGCAGCATGTCGAGTTCGTCGCGCAGCACCTCGCCGAACAGGTGGCCGGCGGCGGCGTCGAGGCAGCGCAACAGGTCGCCGTCGATCTTGTCCGACGGCGCCAGGCCGTGGCGCTTGCGCAGCAGGGCAAAGGCGTCCTGCAACTCGGCGACGCTGCGCGCGCCGGGCGGCGGATTGCAGCCGGCGGCGGCGAGTTTACGCCGCAGGTCGTCGACCTGCGACGGCGTCAGGTGGATCAGGTCGCTCGGCAGCATGGCTCCTCCGGCTGAACGGGGACGCGGCCGGGCCGGGCAGGCCGGGCCGCCGGGTCAGTTCAGCACGGTTTGCAGGCGAGCACTACCGTTTGGATCAATGCGGCGCTCTCACGCCTTGTCGGTCTTGCCGCGCGCGCTGCGCCGGCCGGAGGGCGGATTACCGTTGCCCTGTTGGGCGTCGGCCGATTGGCCTGCGGACGGCTTGCCGGCGGCGGCGCCGGCTTGCGGGCTGTTGCCGCCGTCATCGGGCGGCGCGCCGGCCTGGTCCGGATTGGCGGCGTCCGGCGGCATGGCGCTGGCCACGGCTTGGCGGAATTGGTCTTGCAACAAATTCCACCAAGCAACGGCCGCCGGCATGGCGGCGTGCGCGGCCTCGGCGCCCTGGGGCGGCGCCGCGGTCCCGGACGCCGCCGGGGATGGCGGCGGCGCAGATGGCGGTGGCGCAGATGGCGATGGCGCTGGCGAGGCGACGCTGTCCGCGGGTTTGGCGGCGGGCGCGGCGGCTTGCGCCGCCTGGGCGAAGAATTGCGCGAACGGCGCCATGGCGGCATCGCTGGCGGCGCCGGTCTGGCTCATGGCCTGGGCCATGCTGTCGCCCATTGCCTTGAGCGTGGCCAGGGTGCCGCGCTGGATTTCCAGCGCCTGGATCGAGCCGCGCAGCATGCTCATGTTGAGGTTGAGCCAGGACTCGACCGCCTTCAGGTCGGCGATCTTCTTGTCCAGGTCGTCGACCGACAGGCCGGCGCCGGGCATCGGCATGCCGCCCATGCCGGGCATGGCGCCGGGGATGTTCATGCCGCCCCACAGGTTCTTGACGAATTCGAGCGTGTCGGTCATTCCTGGCATGGGCTGATTCAGCATCGTTGGTCTCCGGTAGTTGTGCGGCAAGCGTAGCAGATTACGCCCGGATGGGCCATGCCGGGCATGGGGCTGGAAAACGCCGGGCTTGCGCTGGACCCAAGTCGGATAACTGTCAGAAATATTGCCTGCCCAGCAAAATGCGTCTTGACGGCACGATGGAAAGTTGCGCTGCGCAAACGCACTCGGCCCGGGCGGCCCGGCTGCGCATGGCCATTCTCACCGGCGCCGTGCAAGGCCGGTCGCGCCCGCGCTACACTAGCGGTATGCAATCCGCACCACTCCTTCTTCCGCGTCGCCGCCGGCTGCTGTCGGTCGCGCTGGTGGTATTGCTGCACTGGATCGTGTTGAGCGTGCTGCTCGACGTGAACCTGTCGCTCCCGCGCCAGGCCGGAGGGGAGGGCGGCGCGGCGACCCTGCTGACGCGCGTCCTGCCGGCCGCCACGCCGCCGGCGCCGCCGCCGCCCGCGCCCTTGCCGGTGCCCGACGCGGGGCCGCCGCCCCTGCCCGTGATCCCCCCGCTGCCCGCCGAACTCGGGATGCCCGCGCAGGCCGGCGACATCACCCCTGACGTTCACGCCGCGGCCGATGGCGCGCCCGCAGGCGCCGGCATCGCGCCGGCGGCGCCGGCGCCGCCACCGGAGACGACGGCCGCTCCCACGCCTTCCGTTCCGGAAACGCCGGCGCCACCGGCCGAACCGGCCGCCCCGGCAGTGCCGGAAATCCGCCGCTACCAGGTCGACATGCCGCCCCCGGCCACGATCACGCTGGACGTCGCCCGTACCGACAAGGACGGCGCCGAATGGTCGGGCGAGGCCATGCTGGCCTGGCAATTCAACGACGACACCTACAGGATCCAGGTCGAAGCCGGCATCCGGGTCGTGTTTACGCGGGTCAACCTGGTGGTCTTGCACAGCGAGGGCGCGGTGGCCGCCACCGGCTTCGCGCCGATCAAGATGACGGAAAAGCGGCGCGGCCGCTCGCTCACCGCCACCCATTTCAACTGGGGAGAGAACAAGCTGACCTTCTCGGCGTCGCAGGCGGCCTATCCGCTGGCGCCCGGCGCCCAGGACAAGGCCAGCATCCCGCTGCAGCTGTCGGCCATCGCGCGCGGCGACCCCAAGCAATTGAGCAGCGATATCGACATCCTTGTCGGCGAAGACCGCGACGCCAGCGTTTACCGGTTCAAGCTGGTGGGGCAGGAAGAGATCGACACCCGGCTCGGCAAGCTGCACACCTGGCACCTGACCCGCCCGCCGCTGCCCGGCTCGTACAAGTCGACGCTCGACATCTGGCTGGCCCCGCAACATGGCTGGTATCCGGTGCGGATTCGCAATACGGAGGCGAATGGAGCAGTAACCACGCAAACAGTGAATAATATCGTCTTGAACCATTCAGGATTTTGATATGCTTCTAGACAACATTCGACAAGCCGGCGTGGCATGCACGCTGGCGCTCGCCCTGGGCAGTGCCGGCGCCCAGACCGCAAATCCGTCGGCGACGGCGCATCCAGCCGTCAAGCGCGCCTTCGAGTTGCCGCCATCGGCCGACCTGCACTATGACCTGAGCGCGCGCCAGCGCGGCCTGTCGCTCAAGGGCGACGCCACGGTCGCATGGCGCGCCGGCGACGGCAAGTACGACCTGGGTGTCGAATCGCGCGTGGCCCTCCTCGGCACCCTGCTCGAGAACCGCAGCCAGGGCGCCATCGACGAGTTCGGCCTGGCCCCGGTGGAATTTACCGAAAAGCGCATGCGCAAGGACCCGACCTCGATCACCTTCGACCGTGGCGAAAAAGTCATGCGCTTCTCGGAGGGCGACAAGACCTATCCGCTCAAGGGCGGCGAGCAGGACCGCGTATCGATCACCTGGCAGCTGGCGGCCGTCGCGCGCGCCGCCGGCGACAAGTTCAAGCCCGGCTCGGAATGGCCGTTCTTCGTGGCCGGCCGCAGCAGCGCCGAGGCCTGGACCTTCAAGGTGATCAAGCGCGAGAAGGTCAAGACCGGGCTGGGCCAGGTCGATGCCGTGCTGGTGAGCCGCGCGGCGCTGCCGGGCAGCCGCGACCAGAGCGTCGAGGTGTGGCTGGCGCCGGCGCACGAATGGTATCCGGTCAAGATCCGCTTCACCGAAGGCGACAAGGAAACCATCGAGCAGACGCTCAAGAGTATTGCCAAGCCGTAACTCTCATCTGTGTCTTTCCCGCAATTGTCGGCCCCTGATCGGGGTTGGCAATCGCTGACTGGCCAGTCCAGCCTGTTATACTGACGCCCCCGCGAAGCCGGTCGGGCCTGTCAGTACGTTCATGTAGATATTGTCAACATCGTCAATATCGGTCATGCCAGGCCCGTCTCGACCGCGCACGAGAGACTGGTAACAACGATGATCGATCCCCTTGCCGGCGCGGCCCTCGCTGCCGACTCCCCGGCCTTAGCGCCGGAACTTGATCCGCTGCAAGCACACTTCCAGGAAGGCGTCGCGCCCGACGAAATCGAGCAGGTCTTCCACCTCAAGCGTGCCCAGCCGATGCTGTCGGCCTTCACGGCCCTGTTCCACGGCTCCCAGGATGGCGTGCTGGTGCGCCTGCTCGTCCTGCGCGAACTGGCCGGCGACACCGCCAGCTCGGCGTTTTCGCGCGCCGACATCAACCAGAAGCTGGCCTACCTGATTCCCGAAAGCCTGGAGACGGTGCTCAACCGCCTGCGCGGCCACGGCCTGCTGGCCTGGGACGCCCCGGGCGCGGTGTACCGCATCACGCCGCTGGCGCGCAACGTGCTGTCCGCGCTCGAGACCCTGCTGGCGCTGGGCAAGCCCGAAGACGACGACGCCGAGATGGGCTTCCTGCTGTCGCAGGTGGCCGGCGCCCAGGCGGTCGGCGGCGTCACTGTCGACCAGCTCAAGCACCTGCTGGGCCGCCTGATCGAGCTGACCGAGGAATTTCGCGACGCGATCGCCTCCGGCTCCGAGTTTCGCCTGCGCACCTCGCAGGCCAAGTGGCACATGGCCTGCGACTGGGTGGAGAAGGGCTCGGTCATCCTGCGCGCCATTACCTCGGACGAGCGCGCCGATTCCGCCACCCACCGCGCGGCCCAGGCCATCGGCAGGGCACAAAGCGCGCTCCTTAACATGCAAGGCATGTTTTCCCGTGCGCTGAACCAGATCGAGCGCCAGCGCGTGCACCTGGGCCAGTCCGGCCTGTCGACCACCGACGTCAAGCGCTGGCTGCTGGCCCATGACGACCTGGCGAGCCTGGCCTCGGGCGCGATCGACCGCCCGGTGACGCCGCTGTTCGCCACCCCGGCCGAGATGATCGACGTGGCCGAGACCGAGCTCCTGGCCGAGCGCGTGATCTCGACCGGCCCCAAGGGCCTGCCGAGCGGCCAGGACGCGCCGCTGACGATCAACGACAGCCCGGCCATGATGGTCGAGCTGAACGACTGGATCAACAAGCTGTCCGACTTCGCCAACCTGGGCAACTTCCCCGAGTTTTCGGAAGTCGGCCCGCGTCGGGTGCAGCTGCATGAATCGCTGCTGCCGGCCAGCTTCGCCCTGGCGTCCTACCGCGCCTCGCTGCTGCCGCTCTTGGGCGATGCGGCCGAGGCCAGCCTGCAGGGCGCGACCGCCGAGCTGGCGCGCCTGCCGCTCGCCTTCGAGGCCCAGGACCAGATGATCGAACTCGACGACCCCGAAGTGGCGGCCATGTCGGTCGCTACCCTCTCCCTCAATCCAGATCACCCTTCGGACGGCACGCCCACATGAATGACGATGCACAAATCCTGATCGCGCGCCTGCTGACGCACCAGACCCTGCGCCGCGACGACAAGATGGTCAAGCGCGCGCTGTCGGACGACCAGTTCCGCGCCGAAGTCGACAAGCGCCTGCTCGAATCGGGCCTCAAACTGCTCGACAACGTGTACGCCGACCACGTGACCGTGGCCCTGCACCGCAACGTCGAGCCGAAGATCTTCGGCGCCAAGGACATCTGGCAGAACAATAACTTCGGCCTGACCCGCGACGGCGTGGCCCTGCTGGTAGTGCTGTGGGCCCAGATCATCCTGCCCAAGCGCGAGCGCCAGGAAACCCACACCACGGTGGACGACGACCAGAACGACATGTTCGAGAAGGAGTCGCCGATCCCGCGCGCCGAAGACGCGTCGATCGGCATCTCGTACACCGCGCTGCTGTCGGACTTCGGCGACAAGCTCGGCAAGAAGACCCGCATGGACATGAACCTGGGCGTGCTGTCCAAGCTGGGCTTCATCGAACGGCGCGGCGACGTGATCCTGGAAGGCCCGCTGCTGGACCTGATGATGGACACCGACGTGCTCAAGGAGCGCATCATCAACGGCGCGCTGTCCGAAGTGTTCAAGCGCGCGCCGCTGGCAGCCGCTCCGCGCAGGGTGGCCGCGGTCGACGCGCCCGAGGCCGAAGCCGCCAACGATGCGGTGGCGCTCGAGCAGCCCGATGCGGCCGATGGTGTGGCCAGTGATGTGGCCAATGATGTGGCCAATGAGGCAGCCAATGAAGCAACCGATACCCCGAACTGAGATAGCCGATGTTCCACATTAAATCACTCGAACTGGTCCACTGGGATTACTGGCAGCGGATCAAGAACATCCCGCTGGACGCCAAGATCATCACGATCGCCGGCCAGAACGGCTCGGGCAAGACCACGCTGCTCGACGCGATGCGCACCCTGTTCGGCCTCGATTGCTCGATGGGCCGCACGTACAAGCACTATGCGCGCCACTCGGGCCAGCAAAGCGCCTGGCTGCGCGCCGTGGTCGACAACAAGCCGGTCGGACGCCAGCTGTCGAACCGCCCGTTCCGCCATTCGGGCTTTTTCTCGGACGACGAGGTGACGCTGTTCTGCCAGGTGCAGAAGAACGGCGGCGACTGGAAGCGCCAGTACCTGATGCGTCCGGGTAACGTCGAGATCGAGGAAGTGACCGAAGCCACCGACTGGCTGGGCGTCGAGAACTACCGCAAACGCCTGGCCTCGGCAGGCCTGTCGCCGGCGATGTCGAAGGTGCTGGCGCTGGAGCAGGGCGAGACGGACAAGCTGTGCGAATACGCGCCGCGCCAGTTGCTGGACCTGGTGTTCCAGGTCTTCGGCGACAAGGAAGTGCTGGACGCCTACGACGAAGCCAAGCGCCACCAGCGCGACACCGAGGTCGAGCTCAAACGCTTCGAGACCGAACTCGAAACCTCGCGCACCAACCTGGAGGGGCTGCGCCTGCGCGTGGCCAACCACCACCAGTGGTCCGACCTGAACAAGGAACGGCGCGCGCTGCAGGAAGAAGTGCTGCCGGCGCTGCAATACCACGAGGCGCGCGAAAAGGCCGCCGGCAACAGCCGCATGCTGCGCGAGGCGAAAAAGCCGCTGGTGCAGGCCGACGGCCAGCTGGCCGAGAAGCGCAGCCAGTTGGCAAGCCAGCAGCGCTCGCTCACCGAGGCCCAGAAGCAGGAAGCCGCGCTGGAGCAGGAAGGCACGGAACTGGCCAAGCGCCTGTCCGAGGTGAACACGCGCTTGAAGCCCCTGGAAAGCCTGCTCGAGCAGCGCGACCGCCTGCAAAAGCTGGCCGCGGACGCCGGCGCCGACATCGCCGAAGTGGCCAGGAAGCTGGAAGAAAAAGAAGCCGAGCTGGCGCGCCAGAAGAGCGCGCGCGAAGCGGTATCGAGCAAGATCGCGGGCGAGATGGCGACCATCTCCGCGCTGCAGGGCAAGACCTCGATGCCGGAGCCGGAAGCGCAGCGCCTGATGCGCCGCGCGCTGCGCGACGAGGGCATCGCCCACGCCATGCTGTCGGACATCGTCGAGGTGACCGATCCGAAATGGCAGGGCGCGGTCGAGGGCGTGCTGGGCGGCTACGCCTCGGTGGTGCTGCTGGAGAACGCGAAAGATGCGCCGGCGGCCTACCGGCTGGCGGAGAAGGAACGCTATCGCCACTTCATCGTGCCCGATTGCGTCAATGCGCCGGTGGTGAAGGACGACAGCCTGCTGTCGGTGGTGCGTTTCTCCGGTAAAGCGCCGGGCTGGCTGATCGACCAGCTCGAACGCATCGAGCGCGTCGACTCGGTCGACGACGGCTTCAAGAGCCGCTCGGACGAATGGATCACGCCGGACGCCTACCACCGCGAACGCCGCGGCGGCCGCTCGCTGTTCGTCGAGGCGTCGCGCTACCGCTTCGGCGCGGCCGGCAAGACCCAGCGCCTGGAAGCGATCCAGAAGCTGATGCCGGCGCTGGAAAAGAAAGAGGACGAGCTGACCCTCGCGATCTCGAAGCTGGCCGCCGAAGTGGGCGGCCTGAAGGCGCGCATCGCCGGCGTCGACGCCGCCAAGGAGCTGTCGGCGCGCCAGGAAGAATTCGACGAAGCCGCGCGCGCGATTGCGCCCCTCAAGGCCGAGCGCATGGAAGTGGGCGCGCGCCTGGGCGAGCTGCAGACCCTGAGCAAGGACGCCACGGTGGCGCGCACCCGCGCCGACACCGTGTGGCAGAACGCGCGCATGGCGCTGTCGGAAGCCGAAGCCGGCATGCGCCTGAACCATCGGCGCCAGATCGAGCAGCGCAGCGAGCACGCCAAGGCGCTGCTGGAGCTGCGCCGCGGCTGGCGCGCGGTGCCCGTCGCCTGGAAGAACCCCAACTGGCGCGGCGACCTGGTGGCCAAGCACCAGAACGCGCACCAGGTCAACCTGCGTCTCGGTTCGCTCGAGCATTCGCTGGCGCGCGAGGACTGGGAGCTGGATCCGACCGTGATCGACCAGTACGCGCGCCTGCACGAGCAGCTGGAAAGCCGCCAGAGCGAGACCGAGGAGCGCCGCTACCAGAACAACCGCGCGATCGAGGCCACCGGCAATGCGCGCGGGGCCTACATCGAGCGCCTGCGCTACACGATCAAGACCTATACCAAGAACATCCGCGAACTGGGTTCGCTGGCCGGCATCGACGTGCAGGCCGACCCGGTGCGGCTGGAGAACGACGACGTGCAGCTGTCCCAGGCGGGCCTGCACGTGCGCTTCAAGTTCGACGGCAAGGACCAGATCGGGATGAACGACGGCGAAGCCTCGGGCGGCCAGCAGGTGATGAAGTCGCTGGTCTTGCTGATCGGTCTGTTGAAATCCGAAGAAGGCTCGGGCGGTTTCGTGTTCATCGACGAACCGTTCGCGCACCTGGACATCAGGAATATCCAGCTGGTCGGCGAGTTCCTGAAGAACACCGACGCCCAGTACCTGATGACGACGCCGCTGACGCACAACACCGACGTCTACGATCCTTCGGAACTGACGCTCATCACGAGCAAGAAGAAGAAGGACATGCAGTGGGCGCAGCCGATCTTCGTGCTGCAGCGGAGAAAAGAAGGGGCGAAGGCCGCGTAACGAAAAAGGGATCCGTGGTGGATCCCTTTTTCGTTATTGGTCGCGTGCGTGGTGGGCTACGGACCTGGGTTCCCGCCTTCGCGGGAACGACGTTGTCTTGATTCGCACGCTGATCGTGCGATGATGAATTCGGACACGTACTCGAGCACGTCGTTCCCGCGAAGGCGGGAACCCAAGGATGCCCGCATACCGCGCACGATCAAACCTGGTCGATCGCCTTGCGCGCCCGCCGCCGCCAGCGCAGCAGCGCCGCCGAATAGTAGCCGAAGTAACCGGCCGTGATCCCCACGCACAGCATGGTGAGCGGGCTGTCGGTCAGCCGTGGGGTGGGGATGCCCTTGCCCTGGTTGGCATACACTTCGATGCCGATGTACAGCAGGCGCGCCACCAGGATCATCGCCATCACCAGTCCCAGGCGCGCGGGCGGCGTGAAGAAGTAGCCCTGCGGGGTTTCCTCGAACCGGGTCAATTTCAGCCCCCAGACGGCGTAGCCGATGCCGCCGCCGGCGCCGACCACCAGCGCCGCCAGGTTATAGGGCGTGTCGAACAGCTGCGCCAGCGGCACCAGGATCATCGCGCCGAACACCAGCACGCCGGTGTAGTGGCGCGAGACGATCGAGCGCTGGCGCTGCATCCGGGTCTTGATGCGGCTGTAGATGCGCCACACCAGCAGCGGGGTCAGGACGAGCAGGGCCAGGGTGGTGATCGACAATTCCATGTGCGGCAAGAAGGCTGTGTTCAGGAAGAATGCATTGTAGCCCACGGCCGGCGCGCGCCGTCCCGCCGGGCAGCATGATAAGGTAGCTCGAACCGCATTCCTGCCAGGAGACCACATCATGCACGCAGTTCGACACGAGCTTCGCAAGCCGCCGCGCTTGCCCGTCCACGCCCACCGCGCCCCCGATCCGGCGCCGATCGAAGAACCGATGCCCGAGCCCTTCGACACGCCGCACCCGCACCACCAGCCGGTGCACCTGCCGAACGACGAGGAACCGGTGCCCGATCACAAGCCGAGCTGAGCCGCACCGCGTCCGGGGGAGCGTGCTACCATGAAGTAACAGTTGCACTCTCCTCCCGACGTCATGAAACACCGACTTTTCCTGTTCGACCTCGACGACACCCTGCTCGATTTCCGCGCCTCCGAACAGCGCTCCTTTCTGCGCACCATGGAGCAACTCGGCGTGCGCGAGCAGGTCGGCGACTTGTTCCGGCAATACCAGGCGACCAATCTCGCGCTGTGGCGCCGCTTCGAACAGGGCGCCGTCACCAAGGACTTCCTCAAGGTCGAGCGCTTTCGCAAGACCTTCGCGGACAACGGCATCGAGCTCGATCCGCAGCGCGCCAGCGACCTGTACGTCGAATCGCTGGCCGACACCGTGGTGCTGGTCGACGGCGCCGTCCAGCTGTGCGACACCCTGGCCGGCATCGGCGAAGTGGGCATCATCACCAACGGCGCCCACCAGATCCAGCACCGCCGCATCGCCAGTTCGGGGCTCAAGCCCCACCTGTCCTTCGTCGCCACCTCCGAAGCCTGCGGCTTCGCCAAGCCCGACAGCCGCTTCTTCGAGTTCACCAGCAAGATGGCGCGCAGCTTCGCCAGGCACGAGACCGTGATCGTCGGCGACCGCCTGGACGCCGACATCCTCGGCGCCAACCGTTTCGGCATCGAGAGCTGCTGGTTCAATCCCGGCCGCCTGGCCAACGACTCGCAGGCGATCCCGAGCTGCGAGGTCGCCAGCCTGCACGACATCGTCGCCTCACTGCGCGGCCTGGCCGCCTGACGCCGAAGGTGCGCAGCCGTCGCCGCAGACGCGGTTGCGGCCGCGGCGCTTGGCTTCGTACAGCTGCCGGTCCGCGCGGGCGACGAGGTCGCGCGCGTCCGTGGGCGCGACCAGCGCGGCCACGCCCAGGCTGGCGCTGACCATGCCGAGCGGCGACTCCCGGTGCGGCAGGCGCAGCGCCATGATCTCGGCGCGGATCCGCTCCGCCACGGCGGTCGCGCCGGCCAGGTCGGTATGCGGCAGGATGATGGCGAATTCCTCGCCGCCATAGCGCGCCGCCAGGTCGCCGTTGCGGTTGACCTGCCTGGCCAGCATGCGGCCCACCTCCTGCAGGCAGGCGTCGCCGGCCGGATGGCCATAGTGGTCGTTGAACTTCTTGAAGAAGTCGACGTCGAGCAGGATCAGCGCCAGCGGGTTGTTGCCGCGCGCCGCGCGCGCCAGCTCCTGCGCGAGCACCTCGTCGAAGCGGCGCCGGTTGGCCAGCCGCGTCAGCGTGTCGGTATGGGCCAGCTGCTGCAGGCCGAGATTGTCGCGCCGCAGGTCTTGCGAATAGGCGCGCAGCTTCTGGTCGAGCCGGTCGCGGATGATGAATTGCCCGATCAGCTTGCGGGCGAAGAGGGCGAACGTGGCGGCGATCAGGAAGACCGCCGCGCCGATCAGGATGCTGGCGCGTTTCCAGGGGCCGAGCAGCTCGTCCTTGGCCTGGCCGACGGCGATCACGAAGGCAGAGTCGTCGACCCGCCGGTAACTCTACAACCGCTCGATATGGTCGACCCGGGCGACCAGGAAGTCCGAGCCGACCGCGTTTTCCCCGATGGCCCGGAATATCGCGCCGCGCGCCTGGTTGGTGCCGATCAGCCGGTCGTCGAAAGGGCGGCGGTAGACCACCGTGCCGTCCTGCAGGGCGAGCAGCACCGTGCCGGTCTTTCCGACATCCAGCTCGTCGTAGAGGCGATCGAAGGAATTCACCTTCAGGGTCACCAGCGCCACGCCGGCAAAGCTGCCGTCGGGGTGGTCGATGCGGCGCGAGATCGGCAGCACCCAGACCCCGGTGGAGCGACTGCGGACCGGATGACCCACATGGATGTCGCGGCCGGCATCGGTGCGGTGGTGCTCGAAATAGGCGCGGTCCGAATTGTCGCCCTGGCGCGTTCCGGTCAGCGAGGACGCGAGCCAGCGGCCGTCGGCGGCAAACACGAAGATCCCGTGCAGCTCGGGCGCGGTCCTGGCCAGCACCACCAGGTGGGCTTGCAGCCGCTTCAGCGCGGCCGCGTCGGCGCCGTCGTGCTCCACCCGTTCGACCACGTTCGCCAGGGCCATGGTGGTGGCCTTCATCGCGATCTCGACCTGGACGCCGACCATGCGCGCCACGTTCGCGGTCGCCACTTCGGTCTGCCGGATCTGCGCATGCCGCGACGACCAGATGAACCAGGCCGCGAACGCGACCAGCACGCAGCAGCCCAGGGCGGTGGCCGCCACCACCAGGCGCACGACCGGACGCCGCTTGCCGCTCAGGTGCTCGACGTGGTGATCCAGGTTGTCGATGGATGAGTTCAATGCGCCTCGCCGGAAGATGGTTGCGATGCTCGGCCGAAAATTGTGCCACTGGAAAAGGAACCCTGTCGCCGGAGTGCTCTGGCAGGCATGGGTTTGCCTGATCCTGGACGGTCAGGGGAATTGCGATGAACGATGCGGCTTTGCCCGGATAGCCCAGCCATGAACCGCGTCGGCTGGCGTGTCCGTCCAGCCAAGTGTAGTTAATTCATGAGAAAAATTCATAAGCCCAGTCAAAATTGGGCCGGTTCTGGTCATGAATTTGCGGATAACATGTTTTCCTGACAAATCGCGTGATGCGCACCGCTGGCACTCTCGCGTCGGCCACCCTATTCAAATACGGAAAACCCCATGACAGTCAAAGCCTATGGCGCGCATGCCGCCGACCAACCCCTGGAAATGCTGGAAATCACCCGCCGCGCACCAGGCGCGCACGACGTCCAGATCGACATCGACTTCTGCGGCGTCTGCCACTCCGACCTGCACACGGTGCGCGCCGAATGGGCCGGCACCTTGTACCCTTGCGTGCCGGGCCACGAGATCGTCGGCCGCGTGACGGCGGTCGGCGCCCACGTCACCAGCCACCAGGTCGGCGACCTGGTCGGCGTCGGCTGCATGGTCGACAGCTGCAAGGCCTGCGCGGACTGCGGCGAAGGCCTCGAGAACTATTGCGACAATATGGTCGGCACCTACAATGGCCCGACCCCGGACGCGCCGGGCCACACGCTGGGCGGCTATGCGCAGCAGATCGTGGTCGACGAGCGCTTCGTGCTGCGCGTGCGCCATCCGCAGGAGCAGTTGGCGGCCGTGGCGCCGCTGCTGTGCGCCGGCATCACCACCTGGTCGCCGCTGCGCCACTGGAACGCCGGTCCCGGCAAGCGCGTCGGCATCGTCGGCATCGGCGGCCTGGGCCACATGGGCATCAAGCTGGCCCACGCCCTGGGCGCGCACGTGGTCGCCTTCACCACCTCGGAATCGAAGCGCCAGGATGCCCTGAACCTGGGCGCCGACGAAGTCGTGGTCTCGAAGGATGCCGGCGCGATGGCGGCCCAGGCCCGGCGCCTGGACCTGATCATCAACACGGTCGCCGCGCCGCACGACCTGGACGCCTTCCTCGGCCTGCTCAAGCGCGACGGCACCATGGTGCTGGTCGGCGCGCCCGAGTCGCCGCATCCGTCGCCGCAGGTATTCAACCTGATCACGAAGCGCCGCGCGATCGCCGGCTCGATGATCGGGGGCATTCCGGAAACCCAGGAAATGCTCGACTTCTGCGCCGAGCACGGCATCGTGGCCGACATCGAAATGATCCGCGCCGACGACATCAACGGCGCCTACGAGCGTATGCTCAAGGGCGACGTCAAGTACCGCTTCGTGATCGACAACGCCACCCTGGCCGCCTGAACCATCGGCGGGCCCGCCGGATGGTCGGCACGCCATCCCGATTCATGAACAGGAAACATAAGCCCATGCCGCGTCCTTCATGAATCGCGGGAAGGGCTTGCCGTAACATCAACCGGATTTTTAAACCGCTGACAGAAGGAAACATACCCGATGGACGACTCCAACAATATCAACCAGACCCGGCGCGGTGTCCTGATCGGCGGCGCGCTCGGCGCGACGGCGGCGGCCCTGCCGCTGGCCGGCGCCCAGGCGGCGGGGCAGGGCGCCGCCGGCGCGCAGACGCCGGCGCCGGTGACCGGCAAGGTCACCCTGCGCGTGAATGGCCAGGCGCGCGAACTGACGCTCGACACCCGCACCACCCTGCTCGACGCGCTGCGCGAAAACCTGCACCTGAGCGGCACCAAGAAGGGGTGCGACCAGGGCCAGTGCGGCGCCTGCACGGTGCTGGTCGACGGCCGCCGCATCAATTCCTGCCTGAGCCTGGCGATCATGCACGACGGCGCCGAGATCACCACCATCGAAGGCATGGGCACGCCAGACAAGCTCCATCCGATGCAGGCGGCCTTCATCAAGCACGACGGCTTCCAGTGCGGCTACTGTACCCCGGGGCAGATCTGTTCGGCCGTGGCGGTGATCGACGAGATCCGCCAGGGCATCCCGAGCCATGTGACCGGCGACCTGAACGCCAGGCCGCTGCTGTCCGTCGACGAGATCCGCGAGCGCATGAGCGGCAACATCTGCCGCTGCGGCGCCTATTCGAACATCATCGACGCGATCAAGGAAGTGGGAGGAGTCAAGGCATGAAGGCATTCAGCTACCAGAAGGCCGCCACCCCGGCCGAAGCGGCGGCGGCCGCCGCCAGGACCCCGAACGCGCGTTTCATCGCGGGCGGCACCAACCTGCTCGACCTGATGAAGCTCGAGATCGAAACCCCGGCCCACCTGATCGACGTGAACGGCCTGGCGCTCGACAAGATCGAGGCGACGAAGGAGGGGGGCCTGCGCATCGGCGCGCTGGTGCGCAACACCGACCTGGCGGCCGACGCGCGCGTGCGCAAGGATTACGGCGTGCTGTCGCGCGCGCTGCTGGCCGGCGCCTCGACCCAGCTGCGCAACAAGGCGACCACCGCCGGCAACCTGCTGCAGCGCACCCGCTGCCCCTACTTCTACGACACCAATATGCCGTGCAACAAGCGCGTGCCCGGCAGCGGCTGCACGGCCATCGGCGGGCACACGCGCGGCCATGCGATCGTCGGCCAGAGCGATGCCTGCATTGCGACCCATCCGAGCGACATGGCGGTGGCCATGCAACTGCTCGACGTCGGCGTGGAGACCGTGCGGCCCGACGGCAGCGCGCGCACGATCCCGATCGCCGACTTCTATCGGCTGCCGGGCGCCACGCCGCACATCGAGCACAGCCTGATGCCGGGCGAGCTGATCACGGCGGTGACCCTGCCCAAGCCGCTGGGCGGCAAGCACTATTACCGCAAGGTGCGCGACCGCGCCTCATACGCGTTCGCCCTGATCTCGGTGGCGGCCGTGGTGCAGCCGGACGGCAGCGGCCGCGTGGCCGTGGGCGGCGTGGCGCACCGGCCGTGGCGCGTGCCGGCGGCGGAAAGCCAGCTGCCGCGCGGCGGCAAGGCCACCACCGCGCAACTGCTGGCCGGCGCCCGCACCACCGATGACAACGCATTCAAGATCCTGCTCGTCGAGCGCACGCTCGATTCCATCCTGGCGCAAGCCCGTGCGAGCTGAAAGAAAGGCTTGAGACCATGAAATTCACCAAACCCGAAACCACCAATCCGATCGACCAGATGAAGGTCGTCGGCAAGCCGCTCGACCGCATCGACGGCCCGCTCAAGACCACCGGCGGCGCCCCTTACGCCTACGAGCAGCATGCGGCGGCGCCGAATGCCGCCTACGGCTACGTCATCGGCGCGGCGATCGCCAAGGGCCGCATCGTGTCGATCGACACCGCCGCCGCGCGCCGCGCGCCGGGCGTGATCGCCGTCGTCACCTACCAGAATGCCGGCAAGCTCGGCAAGGGCAACTTCAACACCGCCCACCTGCTGGCAGGGCCCGAAGTGCAGCACTATCACCAGGCGGTCGGCATCGTCGTGGCCGAGACCTTCGAGCAGGCGCGCGCGGCGTCGTCGCTGGTGAAGGTCGAGTACGCGAAGGCGAACGGCTCCTATGACCTGGCCGCGGCGATGAACGCGGCGGTCACGCCCAAGACCGGGGACGCCGAGTCGATGGTCGGCGATTTCGACGGCGCCTTCGCCGGCGCGCCGGTCAAGCTGGACGCCACCTACACCACGCCCGACCAGTCGCACGCGATGATGGAGCCGCATGCCTCGATCGCCTCGTGGGATGGCGACAAGGTGACCGTCTGGACGTCGAACCAGATGATCGACTGGGGCAAGCAGGACCTGGCCAAGACGCTCGGCGTCCCGGCCGCCAACGTGCGCCTGATCTCGCCCTACATCGGCGGCGGCTTCGGCGGCAAGCTGTTCCTGCGCGCCGAGGCGGTGCTGGCGGCGCTCGGCGCCCGCGCGGCCAAGCGGCCGGTCAAGGTCGCGCTGCAGCGCGCGCTGATGATCAACAACACCACCCACCGTCCGGCCACGATCCAGCGCATCCGCATCGGCGCCACGCGCGAAGGGCGCATCAACGCGATCGCCCACGAAAGCTGGTCGGGCGACCTGCCGGGCGGCCAGCCGGAAACCGCGGTCCAGCAGACCCGCCTGCTGTACGCGGGCGGCAACCGCCTGACCCGCCTGCAGCTGGCCACGCTCGACCTGCCCGAGGGGAATGCGATGCGCGCGCCGGGCGAGGCGCCGGGCATGATGGCGCTCGAGGTGGCGATGGATGAGATGGCCGAGAAGCTCAAGATGGACCCGGTCACCTTCCGCATCGTCAACGACACCACGGTCGACCCTGAAAAGGCGGGCCGCAAGTTCTCGCAGCGCCGCTACGTGCAGTGCCTGCGCCAGGGCGCCGAGCGCTTCGGTTGGGCAAAGCGCAAGGCGCAGCCGGGCCAGGTGCGCGAGGGCGAGTGGCTGGTCGGCATGGGCATGGCGTCGGCCTTCCGCAACAACATGAACATGAAGTCCGCCGCGCGCGTGCGCCTGGAAAGCGACGGCAAGGTGACGGTGGAAACCGACATGACCGACATCGGCACCGGCAGCTACACCATCATCGCCCAGACCGCGGCCGAGATGCTCGGCCTGCCGGTCGAGCGCGTCAACGTGCGCCTGGGCGACTCGGATTACCCCGTGTCCGCCGGTTCGGGCGGCCAGTGGGGCGCCAACAGTTCCACCGCCGGCGTCTACGCGGCCTGCGTCAAGCTGCGCGAGCAGATCGCGCAAAAGGCGGGACTGGACGCCGCCAAGGCCGAATTCGTCGATGGCGCGGTGCGCGTGGGCGCGCGCTCGGTGCCGTTGACCGAGGTGGCCAAGGGCGGCGCGATCGTGGCCGAGGACACGATGGAATACTGCGACCTGGAAAAGCAGTTTCAGCAGTCGACCTTCGGCGTGCACTTCGTCGAAGTCGCGGTGGACGTGGCGACGGCCGAGGTGCGCGTGCGGCGCATGCTGTCGGTGTGCGCGGCGGGCCGCATCCTGAACCCGAAGTCGGCGCGGAGCCAAGTGATCGGCGCGATGACGATGGGCGTGGGCGGCGCGCTGATGGAGCACCTGGCCGTCGACAAGCGCCTGGGCTTCTTCGTCAACCACGACCTGGCCAGCTACGAGGTGCCGGTGCATGCCGACATCCCGCATCAGGAGGTGATCTTCATCGACGAGAGCGACCCCACGACGTCGCCGATGAAGGCCAAGGGCGTCGGTGAACTGGGCCTGTGCGGCGTCGGCGCGGCGGTGGCGAACGCGATCTACAACGCCACCGGCGTGCGCGTGCGCGACTATCCGGTCACGCTCGACAAGATGCTGGATAAGATGCCGTCACTGGCCTGACCAGGCAGGATCGGCGCCATCCCCGTGCATCAGTCCTGATGGCGGATGGCGTCGATCACCAGCATCAGCGCGCGTGAGGAATGGCGGCGGCTGGGGTAGAAGGCGTGCAGGGGTTCGAAGGGAACGCACCAGTCGTCCATCACGCTGACCAGCCGCCCCGCTTCCAGGTGCGGGTCGACCAGGCTCCCCGGCAGGAAAGCCAGGCCGACGCCGTGCAACGCGGCGTCCAGCATGTGGTAGACGTTGGTGAACACCGACTGTCCGCGCACGCGCGCTTCCAGCGGCTGGCCCGCATGTGCCAGTTCCCACGCATACAGCCCGCCGCTGCTGGGCAGGCGCAAGGTGATGCAGTTGTGCTTCATGAGGTCCTGCAGCGAGGCCGGCACGGGCCGCCGCTCGAAATAGGCGGGCGCGCCGACGATCCGCATCGGCACTTCGTCCGTCAGGCGCACCCCGATCATGTCTTTCTCTAGCTGGTCGCCATGGCGCACGCCGATGTCGTAGCGCTCGGCGGCGATGTCGATCAGGCGGTAGTCGGAGCTGATCTCGACGTGCAGGTCCGGGTATTGCGGCAGCAGCGGCGCGATGCGCGGCCACAGGATGGTGTCGATCACGTGGTCGATCGCGGTGATGCGGATGGTGCCGGCCGGCTTGTCGCCCAGGTCGCTGACGGCCGTGATCTCGGCCTCGATTTCTTCCAGCCGCGGGCCCACGTTCTGCAGCAGGCGCTCGCCGGCCTCGGTGGGCGACACGCTGCGGGTGGTGCGCGTGAGAAGGCGCACGCCGAGGCGCGCCTCCAGCGAGCGCACGATGTGGCTGAGCGCCGACTGGGTCATGCCGAGCTTCGCCGCGGCGCGCGTGAAGCTGCGCTCGCGGGCGACGGCGAGAAAGACGAGAATGTCGTTGATATTGTCACGGGCCATTTATTGATGATACATGAACATCAATACGATGGCTTATTCATGAACAAAATTTATGGATTACTGCTCTTGAGCCAGTCGCGGCCCTTCGCGTCCAGCGCCGCGTCGATGACGTCCTGCGGCAGGCTGTAGACCGTGGCCCAGGTGGCGCGGCCGTCGGCGGCGTTGGACGGAAAGCTCGTGGTGTCGATCGGCCAGTGGTACTTGCGCTTGAGCGCGCGGACGATGGCGGCCAGGGTCACGCGGCCGCGCAGCGGTTCGGCGCCGGCCTGGTCGGCGCCCGACAGCAGGACGGCCAGCACCGCGCCGCGCGCGGTGCGCGGGCCGGGGAAGAGGGGAGTTTTACGCGGCATGCGCGAATTCTACCCGTCCGCGGCGATTCTCGCGCCGCGCGGCAAGTTCCTGACGCAGCCCTCCAGCTCGGCGCGGGTCAGGAACACGCTCGGAATGCCCTGGGAGAAGCTGCCCACTTCATACGGATCCCAGTGGAATTCGATGCCGGATGGCGTCGGAATGAACTTGGGTTCCCTGAACACGTCCAGCGCGCCTTGCTCGGCCCACGACAGCCCTTGCTCGGCCAGCTTCGCCACGAGCGCGGCCGAGACCTGGTCGCGGCAGGCGGTGCCGGCGTCGACGAAGCCCGTGAAACGGGTATGCACGGCCTTGCCGCCGCCCAGCGCATAGTGACGCATCGACGAGCGGTAGTTGCCGTGGGCGGCGCCATGGCCGAGGGTCCAGGCGCTGGCGTCGAGCGACAGCTGGCCCTGCGAATGCCAGCGCACCAGGACCTTGTTCGTGCATTCAAGGTCGGCGTCGCAGCGGCCGGCCATCTCGCGCACCCACGCGTCCAGCGCGGCGTCCCCGAACACCGGGAACAGCGCGGAAAACACGAGTGGCGGGTCCGCACCCTCGGCCCGGGCCTGCGGCCGGTTGAGGGCGACCGCGCGGTAGGTCACGATGCGCTCGAGCGCGAACGACCGCGCCGGCGTGTCTGGCGCCTGGCGCCAGCTGCCCTTGCCGCCGCGCCGGTCGGCGTCGAGGTCGACCGCGAGCCGCTCCGGCCCCTGGGCCCCGGAGTCGAGCAGCGGGACCAGGTTCAGCGCGCCCGGCGGCGCTTCCAGTAGCGCCAGCGCGTGGGCCTGGCCGGTGTAGTCGCGCGGGAACCAGTACGCGCTGTCCATGATCTTCGCGGCGTCGCCCGGCACGCCGCCTGGCGCCGGGTAAGCCAGCGCGAGCTGGAACGCAGTGCCGTCCGGGAAGCGGCCTTCGTACAAGCCGCCGGCCTCCCATTCGATGCGCTCGGGCGAGCGCAGCAGGTCGCCATGGCCCTGCGCCGCCACCGGGCGGGCGAGCGCCAGCAGCACGGCAAGGACGCAGGTGGCCGCTCTCAACTTAGTCGAAGGCCCACGAATACAGCACGTCGAGCGCGCTGTTGGTCCCGGTCTGGAACTGCAGCGTGATGCGCGGCGTGAGCTTGTAGCGCAGGCGCACCAGGCTCGAGGCGGTGCTGGTGCCCTGCTCGAAGCTCAGGTAAGCGCGCGACGAGATGCGCTTGCCGACCGTGACCACGGTGCTTTCCAGGCCATCGGAATCGCCGCCGCCGGCGCCCTGCTTGAGTCCCAGTTCGTCCACGCCCAGCGAGTTGGCGAGCTTCGACTGGATACCGCCGGTGCCGCCGGCGCCGCCCAGCAGGGCGCCGGCGGCGGCCGTCAGCACGCCTTTCTGGTCGCCGCTGGCCGCTTCCATGCTGTGACCCAGCACCAGCCAGGACAGCTTGTCGCTGTCCGACACGTTCGGCGTCGACACCAGGCGCGCGGTGGGCGACTGGGCGGTGCCGCGCACCTGTACGCCGGCTTCGACGTTGGTTTCCGAGAGCTGTTCGCCTTCGGGGCGCTTGCGCACCGCCAGGATGTCGAGCGACGGGTTGTCGTAGGGGCCGCTGAAGGTCAGCACCGCGCGCTCGATCGACAGGTTCTGCCCGTAGGCGGCGTAGGTGCCATTGACCGCACGAATCGTTCCGTTGATGCGCGGCTGGCCGGCGCCCGTCATGCGCACCCGCGCGCTGCCGGCCAGGTAGGCGTCGATGCCCATGGCGCGCACGTGGAAGTCGTCGCCCAGGTCGGCCGCGAGGTCGACCGTCAGCGGCACGTCCTTTTCCGTGGCGGTCGGCGTCTTCTTCTCGGCGCCGCGGCCCAGCACGATGACGTCGTCCGAGATCGTCGGCCGGCCCTGCGGCGCGAATTCGATCAGCGCGCGGTCGGCGCGGAATTTGCCTTCCAGCGCGAAGCGGCTGGCGTCGCGCACCAGCGACGCCTGGCCGCTCACGATCAGCCGGCGGTCGGGCCGGGATAGCGCTTCGAGCTTGTCCATGTTCAGGCGCAGGTCCATGGTCGGCGCGCCGTCGGCGAAACGCACGAAGCCGCTGGCTGCGGCGCTGCCCTGGCGGCCCTGGAAGGTCAGGCGTTCCACCCGCAGCTGGTCGCCGCCGAGCTGGGCGCGCAACTGGCCGTTCTGCAGGCGCACGCCCTGTTCGGCCCAGCGCACCGCGAGCCTGTCGCCATCGAGGTTGCCGTTCAGGATGGGGCGGCCGATGGTGCCGCCGCCCGTCATGGCCAGGCGCAGCGCGCCATCGAGTTCCAGTCCCGGCTGGCCGGCCAGCGACGCCAGCCAGGCGATCGACGGGATGTCGGCATTGGCCGTCATGCGCAGCGGGCTGTCGCTCTCCAGCCGGCCGTTCAGCATCTGGGCATTGGCTTCGACTTTGGCCACGCCGGTGCGGGCGCCGTCGAAGTCCAGGTTCACGCGCAGGCTGCTGCCGACCACTTCGGCGGATGCTTCCAGCCGGCGCAGGCCGAGCGGCACCGGCGTGTCGCCGCCGACGATGGCGTCGCCGGATTCGCGGAACACGCGCACGTTGCCGGCCAGCGAGGGCGCGGCGCCGTCGGCGACCGGCGCGCGCATGTCCACGACCCAGGCCGCGCCCAGGGTCAGGTCGCCGCGCGCGTTGTCGGCCAGGGCCGGCGAGAACTGCGCCAGGTAAGTGAGCGGCACCTTGTCGGCGTGGCCGCGGCTGCTCCAGCGCGGGCCATCCTTGGTGAGCGTGTCGACCGTGATGCTGCCGTTCGGCAGTTGGATCACGGCGCCATTGAAGGCGATGCGTTGCGGGCTGGCCAGGCCGCCCAGGCCGGAGCCCGGCGCGCCGGCGATCGTGACCGGCACGGGGTTTTGCAGGCGCATGGCGTAGCGGCCGCGGTTCTGCAGCGCGGCCAGCGTGCCGCTCCAGGTGTCGCGGTTGAAGCCGCCGCGGATTTCGGCGTTTGCATCGAAGCTCTCACCGAGCGCCGACAGCCTGACCGTGTGCGCGCCGCGCGTGCCCTCGGTTTGCAGGCGCAGCGACGCCACGCGCGTGTCGCCGCTGGCGTAGTCGAGCACCTCGACGTTGCTGACCAGCGGATCGGCCGCGCCGCGGCCGGAACCCAGGTTGGCGCTGGCACGCAGCGACCGCACATTGTGCGTGCCCAGCGCCTTGAGGTTCTGGCCTTCGATGCTGGCGCTCAGCGACGGCGTGTCCATGGTGCCGGACAAGGCGCCCGAGGCGCGCAGCGCGCCGCCGAACTCGGGGCCGAGCGCCGCCAGTTGCGGCGCGTCGATCTTCCAGTTCAGCGTGTCGCGCGCCAGGCCGAAGGCGCCGCTGGCGGCGATCACGTTCGGGCCGATGCGCAGGTCGACGTCGGCATTGGACACGTGGCGGCGGTCGGCGCTCAGGCGCGCGTGGCCGCGCAGCGGCGAATTGGCCAGGGTCGAATCGTCGGCCAGCTTCAGGTCGAGCGCGCCGCGCCAGTCGGCGCCGGCGCGGCCGCTGCCGCTGAAGGTCGCATTGATGCTGCCGGCCAGCGGCGAGCCGAAGGCCGCCGGGTTGAACCGCTGCATGCTGCCGCTGGCCTTGACTTCCACTGCACGGGCGGCCTCGGGGCCGCCGAGCCAGGCTTCGCCGCTGGCGCGCAGCACGCCGCTGCCGTTCTTGCGCTGGGCCGCGACCCAGCCCAGGTTTTGCGCGTTGACCTCGAAGGTGGTGCGCGGCGCTTCCATGGTGCCGCTGACGACGCCGTTGGCGCTGACCGCGCCATACAGGTCGCTGCGCACCGCCGCCAGCTGGCGGCCGTCGAGGCGCCAGTTCAGGCGGTCGCCGGCGCCGCCGAACGCGCCCCTTAAGTCGACCTTGTTCTGGCCCAGCGCCAGGTTGGCGTCGACGCCGCTGATGCGCTTCGCATCCGCGCTCAATTTGCCGCTGCCGGACAGCGCCTGGTTCATCAGGCGGCTCTGGCGCACCGCGAAATCGGCGTCGACCTTCCATTCGGGGCTGAGCGCGCCGGCGGCGTTGATCGTGGCGTTGATGTCGGCCACCGGCAGGTCGCCGAAGTCCGCCGGGTTGAACCTGCTTGCGCTGGCCGTGGCCTTGAAGGCCTTGTCGCCCTCGAGGTTCATGCTGCCGCTGGCGGTGACGCTGCCGCGGCCCGCGGTCAGGCGCGCCTGGTTCAGCGTGGCGACGTTGTTTTCCAGCGTGGCCAGGGCCGACAGGCGCAGGCCGGCATCGAGCAGGTTCGCTTCCAGCGTCTGGCGCGTGGCCTCGTTGGTGACCGCGATACTGCCCTTGATCGCGGTCGGCTTCATGGCCGAATGGACTTCGCGCAGGTTGAAGCGCTCGGTCTGCAGGGCGAAGCGCGCGGTGCCGATGCCTTCTTCGTCCTTCTCGCGCTGGACGCCGCCGGTGCCGGTGAACTGGCCGGCGGCGCCGAAGTCGAGCAGCACGTCGGAGATCTGCACCGCGTCCAGGCTGCCGCCCAGCCGGCCGCGTGCGGCGCGCAGCGGCAGGCGCTGCTGGTCGATCGTGCCTTCCGGGCCGGTATTGGTGATGTCGACGCTGCCGCTGATGCTGCGGTTGGCGTCCAGCTTGCCGGTCACGGCCAGGGTCAGGTCGGCGGTCGGCAGGGCGGGGTTGAAGAAGCCCGGATCGAGGTTGCGGCCATTGATGCGCAGTGCGCGCAGCGGGATCTCGGCGTAGGGCGCGATGGTGAAATGGGCGTCGCCGATGGCGCGCCCGGCCTGGCCGGTAGCGTCGATCCGGGTCGCGTTCTCGAGGTCGCCGCCCACCTTCAGCTGCAGCTGGGCGGCGCGCGCGCCGGCGCTGGCCTGCGATTGCGTCAGGCTCCCCGAAGCGTCGATCTTGTAGGGGCGCTGGGCGCCGAGCGTGACGTTGGCCGCCACCTGGCCCCAGGGCGTGCTGGCCGCTGCATCCTGCACCACCCAGCTGCGCTTGTCGCCGCTGGCGCGCACGCGGATATTGTCGATCGTCGTTTCGGCGCCGGCGACGTTCACCATCGTCAGGCGGTTCAGGCGCGCATCGTCGGCCTCGATCCGGAACGGCGGCGCGAGGCTCGCCGGCAGCACCGAGGGTTCATCGGTTTCCTTGAGCGTCTGCATGCGCACGCTGGCGGCCCACAGCTTGTCGACCAGGATGCCGCCCGACAGGATCTGCGACGGCGACCAGTCGACGTCGATCTTGAGCGCCGTGACGATCTGTTCGTCGGTGCGCCACACGAGGCGCTCGATGTGCATGGCGCCGTAGATCGAACCGGTGACCCCCAGGACGGTGAGCTTGCCGCCGGTGGCGTCGGCCACGCGCTGGACGATCATTTGCAGGGTGCTCTCGCGGCCGAGATACCACAGCGCACCGCCGACGATGACGCCGGTGGCGACGACGCCGATCGCCACGCGGCGCGGCCAGCGGCGCGGCGTGGGCCCCGGCGCCTGGTCGGGCGCCGGACGGGTGATTGGCTTGTCTTCAGGTGTATCCATCAGAACGTGAATCCGAGTGAAAAGTGCAGGCGCGCCTTGCGCACCGCGTGGCCATAGGCCAGGTCGACGTTGATCGGGCCGACCGGGCTGCGCCAGCGCGCGCCGACGCCATAGCCCGACTTGGGATTGAGGTCGCCAAACCTGTCGGCGGCGTTGCCGACGTCGTAGAACACGGCCACGCCCCAGGGCGGCTTGAACCAGTACTGGTATTCGGCGCTGGCGGTGGCCAGATAGCGCCCGCCGACGGTGGCGCCGTTTTGCTGCACGCCCAGCTCCTGGTAGCCGTAGCCGCGCACCGACTGGTCGCCGCCGGCGCGGAACAGGAAGGTGCTCGGCACGCCCAGCTTTTCCTTCGAGGCCACGGCGCCTGCCTCGCCGCGCAGGAGCAGGGTGCCGGCGGCGCCGACCGGCTTGTAGTACAGGCCGCGCAGGTAGATGCGCAGGAATTTCTCATCGGTCAGGATCGGCAACACGGCGCCGCCGAACTGGCCGCTCAGCACATAGCCGTTGGTCGGCTGGATCAGGCTGTCGAGCCGGCGCCTGGTGATGCTGTAGGTGAGCGGCAGGCTCTTGCTGCGGGTCGGCTCGAAGCCCTCGACTTCGCGCTTTTCGGTCAGCGCCTCGAGGGTCAGGCTGCGCTCGAGCAGCGGCGAGCCCCAGCTGCGGTGCGCGCCCACGCTGGCCAGCGTGGTGATCTCGCCGCGCAGGTCTTCGCGCTCGACGCCGGCGCTGATGCTGTCGTTATAGCCCTTGGCCGTGGTCGGCCAGAACAATTCGCCCTTCGCGGTCTGGCGCTTCTGTTCGTAGATCAGGTCGCTCTTGAAGCGCTTGCCGAACACGCTCAGGTCGTCGTAGCCCAGCGAGGCGCGGGCGCCGGTGTCGGTCGAGAAGCCGACGCCGGCCTCCACGAATTTCTGCTTGTTTTCGGTCACACGCACCACCACCGGCAGGGTCGTGGGGCCGGTGGGCCGCTCCGGCGTCGCCGGATTGGCGTCGTCGTCGGCGTCGTCCCTGATGTCGGCGATCTCGGCATTGAGCACGGCGCGCATGTCGGTGCTGACCTCGACGCTGCTGAAGTAGCCGGTGTCCTGCACCCGCGACTGCAGGGCCTGCAGGGCCGCTTCGCTGTATTCGTCGCCGGGGTTGATCTTGTTGAGGTTGGTGATGACTTCGCGCGGATAGCGCGTCAGGCCGCGGATGCGCAGCTCGCCGAAGCGCATCTCGGGGCCGGAGTCGATCACCACGCGCAGCAGCGCGCGGCGCGAATCCGGATCGACCGTGGCGCTGGTCTCGACCAGGCGCGCGCGCGGAAAGCGCGTCTGCGCCACGTCGCGCAGCAGGCCGTTCTTGGCGCTTTCCCAGTCGCCTTGCCTGAACTGGCTGCCGACCGGCAGCGTCCAGCGGTTGCGCAGGGCATTGGCGTCGAACGGCGCGCCGCCTTCCTCGAACGAGGCGAAGCCCTGCAGCACCAGGTCGACGTCGCCCACCAGCACCGGCTGGCCGGGGTCGACGATGACGCGCGCCACCGGCCGCGCGCCGCTGGTATCCAGGCCGGCCGAGATCTTGGGCGAGTAATAGCCCTCGGTGGCGATCAGGGTGCGCGCCTGCTCGGGCGCCTCCTTGACCAGGCGTTGCAACTGTTCGAGGTCGACCCGGGCATTGCCGCGCCAGCGCATCAGGTCGAGGTTATCTTCGAGCAGTTCTTCGAGCGCGCGCGGGGCGTCGATGCGCACCGTGTAGTCGACCGCGGGGGCATTTTCCTGCGTCGCTTGCGCATGCACGGACGTGGCGAAAGCCAATGCGCTCAATCCCGTCAGCGCATGGCGCGCGAGCCGGGAAAGTAGCTGGGACGACTGTTGCGGGCGGGAAATCGGTCGACGTGACAACATGGTGCTCCACTGGGAATTCTCGCTCGCATCTTAACTGATTGTTAAAGTCAATGCCGCCACGGAATGTTGTACGTGCGCCTCGGGCCCGCCCGCACACGGCGCCGGCAATCTGTGACAGAATGCCCCCGCTTATTGCCCCGCTTCTTGTCCCGCTTATTGCTCCGCTTTCGATCACAGTTCTTGCCTTTGCCACCATGACCACTCCCTCTTCCGACACCGCGCTCGTCCTCTTCAGCGGCGGCCAAGACTCCACCACCTGCCTCGCCTGGGCGCTGCAGCGCTATGCGCGGGTCGAGACGATCGGTTTCGATTATGGCCAGCGCCACGCGATCGAACTGGAGGTGCGTCCAACCCTGCTGTCGAAGCTGCGCGCGCTCGATCCCGGCTGGGACGCGCGCCTCGGTGACGACCACATGATCGACCTGTCCCTGATCGCGAAAATCTCTGACACGGCGTTGACCAGCAATGTTGAAATCGCCATGCAGGAAAACGGCTTGCCGAATACGTTCGTGCCTGGCCGCAACCTGATGTTCATGACGGTGGCGGCCACGGTGGCCTACCGGCGCGGCCTGAACGTGCTGGTGGGCGGCATGTGCGAGACCGATTTCTCGGGCTATCCGGACTGCCGCGACGACACCATGAAGGCGCTCCAGGTGGCGCTCAACCTGGGCATGGCGACGCGCCTGAAGGTCGAGACCCCGCTGATGTGGATCGACAAGGCGCAGACCTGGGAACTGGCGCGGCAGGAGGGCGGCGACGCGCTGGTGGACCTGATCCGCTTCGACACCCACACCTGCTACCTGGGCGAGCGCGGGGACGCGCATCCCTGGGGCCATGGCTGCGGCGCCTGCCCGGCCTGCGCCTTGCGCGCGCGCGGCTACGAGCAGTACGTGGCGCGCAAAGAGGCGTAAAAAAGGCCGGGGCAAGCCCGGCGTAGGGTCGGCCTCGGCGGCCCCGCGCTAGGCCGCCGACGCGGTGATGGTTGGCCGCGAGATCATCCGGCCCGAAATCGGGGCCGGTAACAATCACCGCGTCGGCGGCGAGCCGCCGACCCTACCAGTCTATCTCAAGCAGTGGCGGTCTTCTCCAGATCGACCTTGCGCGAGCGGCTCATGAAATACCACACCACGAGCACCGGAATCGCGAGCGGCAGCAGCAGCGGCGAGATGGCCAGGGCCAGCACCACGGCGCCGATGCCCAGCGAACCGAGCAGCATCACGCCGACGCCGGCGAATACCACCGCCAGGAGCACGGCGACCATCATGGTGACGAACACCGCCAGCAAGGCGCCGCCGCCCGCGAACAGGGTGGCCAGCATCCAGCCCAGCGGGCCATCGATCTCGTCGCCGTCGAGGTGCACCGTCATGTCGTTGCCCCAGCTGTTGAACAGCAGCGCGGCGAACAGGAACAGGATGACGTAGGGGGCATATTTTTTCATGGCGGTCCTCGCAAAAGGGTAGGTGGTCGGTTCGACGTGTCGTTGTTGCATGGTCGAACTGTATGCCTGCACGCGCGGCGCGGCCACCGGCATGCGACAGGCCGCATGTTTTGCGGAACGAAACGTGCATAGCCGGGTCCGGGCAGAATCGCCGGCAATTTTTTGCTTGTAATGCTTGCCCCGTTTCCTATACTGACCCTCTCTTTACAGGGGGATCCTATGCACGCTGTCATTCATGGAATCCGGGACCGCCTGGCCGTGGTCAATAGCTGTCCCAAAGATCCGCCATCGGCGCCGCCCGCGATACCGCCGATCGTCATCAATCCGCATGGCCCGTCCGGCCGGCAGCCGCCGGCGCCGATGCCGAACGGCGACCCGCGGCCGATTCCCGTGGGCCCGCCGATCGTGCCGCCGCCAGGCCCGGGTTGGCGCTGCCCGCGCATCGTCGACGATTGCCCGGCCTGATATTGTCGAGTCACCGCACAAAAGCCTGGTCTGCTTGCCTGTGCGGGCTTTTTCATGGGTCCCCTTTCCTCTATGATCGTGGTTTTGGCGCAAGCGACACAGAAGGAAACAGATGAACGACCAGACCCACGATCACGACGAAGAAGAGCAGGACACCGGTCCGGTGCAGGAACCCCGCCTGTGGCAGGGCAATGGCTGGACCGCGCGCGTGATCAAGAACGACGACGACGAAGGCTGGGCGGTGGCCATGTACAAGGACGGCGAGCCGGAACCGGCGCTGGTCGGCCCGTGGACCATGGGCCGCGACAAGAAGAACCCGAAGCCGCTCGACGTCAATGCCTTCAATACCTTGATCAAGACCGCGTCCGAGGTGATCCGCCGCCACGAGCAGCACATGCACGCGATCCTGCACAAGAACCTGTTCGTGGCGACCGGCGAGGGCGAGCTGAAAGTGACGCTGGACATCGTGCCGGACGATGACGACCCCTATGCCATGCTGGCCGCGACGGACGAGATGGGCGAGCAGGTGGCAAAGGTGCGGGTGGCCCCCACCTTCAAGCTGACCCAGGCCTCGGCCCTGGCCTGGATCGAGAACGATTTCCGCGCCCCGCGCTGAATCACCACATTTACACCACATTCACCCGCCGCCGACTGCTGCGGCGGGTGGCAAGCTGCTACTATTTCCCCTGCGCATTTATTCGCAATGAACTGAATATGTGGGGGAAGCATGGAACGTCTTGACCGGCTGGAAGCGGTCCAGTCGATGCTGCTCGAGATCGGGCAATTATCGACCAGCTGCAGCGACATCACCGCATTCATCGAGGCCGTGCACCGGGCACTGGGCCGCATCATGTATGCGGCCAATTTCTACGTCGCATTGGCCGACCGCGAAGACGGTACGGTGCGCTTTCCATATTTTGTCGACGTGGCCGACGGAGGTCGTGATCCGGACGAGCGGATCATGCTGGCCTCGCCCGAGCAGTCGCCGACCGCCTGGGTGCTGCTCAACCGCCAGCCGCTGGTCTTGACGGCGGCCGATTTCCACGAACGGCTGCGCAGCAGCGGGCGCTGGGGCGATGGCAGCGTGCCGGAACACTTCGTCGCCTGCCCGCTGCTGGACCAGCATCACCAGGCGCTGGGGGCGATCGTCATCCAGAGCTATTCGCCCGAAGAGACCTATAGCGCGGAAGACCAAGCGCTGTTCGCCCTGATCGCCAACCACGTGTCGAATGCGCTGCAGGGCTTGCAAAGCGTGGAGCGGCTGGAGCGCGCGGTCGCGGCGCGCACCGCGGCCCTCGCCCATGAGGTGGCCGAGCGCGGCCGCGCCGAGAAGGTGCAGCACGCGCTGTACCAGATCGCCGACCTGTCGGCCCAGGCGCTCGACACCGACCTGCTCAGCGCCAGCCTGCACGGCATCATCGGCGAGCTGATGGTGGCCGACAACTTCCTGATCGCGCTGTACCACCCGGATACGCAAGAGATCAGCATCCCGTATTTCGTCGACCGGAAGGACAGCACGCCGCCTCTGCAGCGCTTCCCGTTCGGCAAGGCCATGTGCTCGTACGTCTTGTCGAGCAAGCAGGCGCAGCTGCACGACCAGGGAAGCTTCCGCCAGCTAGTGGCCAACGGCATCGTCACCGAGCCCCTTGGCAATACCGAGATCGCGAGCTGGATGGGCGCGCCGATGCTGGTCCACGAAAGGCCATATGGCGTGATCGTGGTGCAGAGCTACGACCCGGCCATCGTCTACACCAAGGCCGAGCTGGATCTGCTGGCCTTCATGGCCAGTCACGTGGCGGTGGCGATCGCGCGCATGCAGGCCGACCGCAAGATCCGCATCGCCAAGCAGGAACTGGAGCAGCAGAACGCGGCACTCAATGACGCCCTGCACGCGCTGCAGGAAGCGCAATCGGAACTGGTGCGCCAGGAAAAGCTGGCCTCGCTGGGACGGCTGGTGGCCGGCGTGGCGCATGAGATCAACACCCCGCTGGGCATTTGCGTGACCGCGACCAGCCACCTGGTGCAGGAACTCAAGCTCACGCGCGAGGAACTGGCGGCGGGCGAGATGACGGAAGACAGCCTGGCGACGTTCTTCGACGTGGTCGACCAGTCGCTGCGCATCATGACCACCAATACCCAGCGCGCGGCGGCGCTCGTGCGCAGCTTCAAGCAGGTGGCGGTGGACCAGTCGTCGGGCGATATCAGGAGCTTCAATCTCGACGCGTACCTGAAGGAAGTGCTGCTGTCATTGCAGCCCAAGCTCAAAGGGCGGCCGGTCGAGGTGACCGTCGACTGCCCGAAGGACCTGGTGCTGGACAGCTATCCGGGGGCGGTGTCGCAGATCGTGACCAATATGGTGGTCAATTCTCTAGTGCATGGCTTCGAGCGGGACCAGCCGGGCAAGATCACGGTGCGCGCAGCGGTCGAAGACGATGGCTGGGTGGTGCTCGACTATGCCGACGATGGGGCGGGGATGGACAAGGACACGCTGGACAAGCTGTTCGATCCGTTCTTTACCACCAAGCGCGGGACGGGGGGGAGCGGGCTGGGGGCGCACATTTTGTACAACCTGGTGACGGGCGCGCTCGGCGGGACGGTCAGGGTGGAGAGTGCGCCGGGGGAGGGGCTGCGGTATCACTTGCGGTTTCCGCAGTCGCAGCGCAAGAGTGAGCGATAAAAACAACAAGCAGGCATGTGGATCTCTCAGTTAAAAGTCCGGATCTTATTGTTGAATCTGTCAGGAATGAACAACCTGATTGCAACTGCCGGTATCGAGGCCTGGAGCCGACCAGTAAGCTAATCCTGACGTATTAGCTTGTTTCTGCAATCTGCAACACATGGGAATTTTGATGAATCAAGGGCTTAGCTTGAACAATGTGTTGTCCTCAATGGAAGAAGTTAAGGACACTTCAGGGACTGACCTGTTCATAGTTTAGATTGCCAAGATCCCTAGAGGCTGTTATTGCCAAGTTTGCAAATGTTTGAGCAACGCCAACCGGTCCTGATCCCCGCAGAGTCAAAATGACAACTTCACTCAACAGTACGCTGCAAGCTGCTGTTCCCAGCGTTTGTATTTCTCATTGGAGTCGAAAATCATGCTGCTGAACCGGGTCATGCCTGTTCTCTTGCTGTTCGTCGCTGCGCACGCCATCGGAGCACCCACCCCGAGGTATGCAACTCAACTTGAAAAATTCTCCAGCGAGTCCCGCATCCCCGATAGCGCAATGCGCCTTCGTGTCAGCGTGGCCACAGATGCGCCCTCCAGCGAACGCGCCGTGCGGATTGGTGATGTCCTACTGTGTTCGAAATCCAATTGTTATCGTGCCCGCACGACGGGCTATGTCGATGTTACCGACACGTCGGCCGGGACCGCGAACGTGGTTGCCGATGTCGTCATGCCGGTGGTCACGATCACCGATGTCTACTTCACGGAACCAAACGGTGGGCCGGCTTTGACCGGTCATGTCAATCTCAAGGCTCCCTTTGTCATGGAACAGGGCTTTTACGGCGCTGAGCTCCTGATTGGCGTCCGCAAACAGCAGCTGAACGCAAAACCATCCTATATCCCGACCCAAGCCGCCAGTTCCTTTTTTAATCCCGAAAGCAGCTTGGTGCATTATTTGCCCTCACTGCAAACGGTCGCGAAACTGCCGGGCGGCGCCGTGCTGACGATCCCCGCTGGCGCCCTCGATGCTGCGCAAGTATTTCACGTCAGCGTCGACAACGTGGGCGAGATGTATCCGCGGATCGACATCTATCCGTACGTGAAACTGCATAGGCCGGCCACCATCGACGTGCCGTCGATCCCGGGGGGCACCTCGGCGCATGAGATGATAGTTCCTATTGGTACACGGGAGGAGCAAGCGTTATGGGCCACCCCGAACGCCGGTCCGGCGAGGAATGCCCGGATGGCACTTCCGCAGACCGGGGTGATCAAGCCTGACATCCTTGAGGATTCAGCGCTCGGCTCGCCTCGAGCGATCAACGGCATGCCCTCTGACGTGCCTTCCGCGTCCGCGGGAACTACATGCGCTGGCTATCTTGCGCAACCGATCGTCATCGGAGCGCTCAACCTGGCGCTGCTCAAGACCGGCGCCGTCCGCGTGAAAACGTGTGAGAAGATTCGGCCTTACGTGCATATCGTTTACGTCAACACCAAAGACAATCGCATCCGATATTCGCTTCCGTATGCAATGTCGTCTGCCGGGCAGGGGAACGGTCCGTATTTGCGTCTGCAGCGCATCGACGCCTTTACAGCATCCCCGTCGATCGCGATGATCAACGGGTTCACCTGGTCCGGCGATTCGGGCACGTTCGATAACCAATGGGGTAGGGCCGAAGGGATCGTCCGTTCCAATGGCGTGGCGTTGGGGGACAATGTTAGCGGCGGAGGCGCAGGTTGCCCTAGTTGCAAAAACGGCGGCAACAAGTTCGTCATGGCCTACGGCGGTGACAAAAGCCAACCTGCTTTCTTCACCACCACGACGCCAAGTAGCCTCGGCAGTTCTTCGCTGAACGTGGTCAGCTCGTCGACATCGATTGTAAAAAATGGTGCCTGTGCGGCATCAGGCGACCAGAACCGTTGGTCCGCTGTCGGCGCGGCGAACGGGCGCATGGTGTTCATTTCGTCAACGTCGGACGGGACAACGTCTGCAGCGGAACTGTGCACAGTGTTCAGGGCCATGCTGATCAGAAACGCGCTCCGGCTCGATGGCGGGCCCAGCGCATCGCTCGTGGTCAGTGGTCAGTTGCTCAACGAGCTGACTGGTCTGGCCCGCCTAAAGTATGGTCGTGCGCGCCACATTGCCTACCCGCTTCGGATTAGCTATTAGTAGCGTGGCATGTACCCGTATGTAGCCAGCCTCGCGTTTTCTCTATCCCGAATTCGGCTCGACAATTACCTGGCCTGCGACAGCTTGCAGTCCCATGTCACGAAGCTTTACCGCGATGCCGGCATACGGGGCGGTTCTTCACACAGCGGCAGGCGCACGATGGCGTCGCGGCTGATCCAGCAGGGGGGCAGGTCGACACCGTCCAGCTCCTGCTCGGGCACGCCGAACTGGATCACGTTCGACCATACCTTGAAGTTAGCCAGGAACGCTTACGAGAGGCATTCAGCAGTGTTCTCTGAGCGGTTTTGTAGATACATTGTAGATCATATAGTGGTTGACGAAAGTTCGCTCATGAATCTACAATGTATCAACATCAGGAGAACTTATGGAACTGTCAGTGCAGAAGTGGGGGAATAGCGCAGCTGTTCGCTTGCCTACCGAATTGCTCGGTATCCTCAAGGTGTCGCTAGGCGATAAGTTGAGCGTGAACGTTCAGCCGGACGGAGTATTGCTTAAAGCAGCGCGACCATCGTATTCGCTGGCTGATCTGGTCGCGCAGTGTGACCCGACGGCTCCGCATCCAGATGACCTGGCCGCATGGGCTGAAGTGAAGCCTGTCGGGCGCGAGGTATGGTGAGCCGCGTTAAATTCGGACGTGGCGACATTGTTATGGTCAATCCCGATCCAACCGAAGGGCACGAACAGCAAGGAATGCGTCCGGCGCTGGTCTTGTCGACGAGCGCCTTCAATGCCCTCGGCGTTGTATTGGTGGCGCCCATTACGCAGGGTGGTAATTTTGCACGCCACGCCGGTTTCGCGGCTTCGCTTGGCGGCTCGGGTACGAAAACGCAAGGCGCGGCGTTAGTCAATCAGGTGAGAATGCTCGACTTGGAGGCGCGAAAAGCAAAGCGTGTAGAGACTGCGCCCGAGTACGTGGTTGAGGATGCGCTGGCTCGTCTGCGCGCGATCACCGATTGAAAGAAAACCTGGAACCGAAAAATCTACACCCAGTCATGGAATATGCGATCCGGCAATCGGAAGCAATTTCGCAGCGGAAGAGTGAGCGATAAAAATAATCTGGTGTCGTCGCAGCGCACTGGCCCGTGCAGGAAGGACGAGTTGTAGCTGATATCGGTACCCTCGACCTTTTCTGAGCGCCATCGAACCCGATACTGTTCTTTAGCAAATCTGACCGGTAGAACAGGAAGGAAAATCCTACTTTGAGCAGTTTGAGGAGCAATAAGTGGGTAGAGCAACGAACAGTGCCATGCAGACGCGGGCGAATGCGCCTAAGCCTGACACAGGCCCATATATCGGTGAAGTGATGCTTCATTGCGTGATCCGGCCGGACGATTTCAAGCATACTCAAGCGATCATCGTATCCGGCGACGGCTGGAATATTTGTGGTCACGCATTGTTGCACGTCGGCCCTGGCTGGTTCTTCCATGTCGCTGGCCTGCATGACAGACCGCGATTCATGCGTCATGAAGGCTATCAGCGTTATCTACGAGAAAGTGATAAGCGTGAAATCCGTCGCACAATGGTGCATATCCCGGACATTTTTGGCGCACATAGAAAACTACTTGACCTGGTCTCCAGACAATGGCTGTGGCTGATGTTGCCTAATAACTGCACAACATTTTTAGAGCAAATCGTGCAAGCTGGAGGGAGCAGGGCCGGAATGGTGTTTAACTGCCCAAGCGCGGAGAAATTCGCACCATGAAACGCACGCTGGTCTCTTTGGGCATCGGGTTTTCAGCTGCAGTGCTGGCCTACATCGTCATTTTATTTGTTGAGCCAACGATGTACGTGGAAAAGGCTGGCAATATTATCGTGAATGCCTTCCTCATTGGTTCAATCGTCACAGCATTATCGTTCAACAGGTTTAAACGCAAACGTTAGCTACTCGGCTTTCCCGATCAATCCGGCCACTTCTCATTGATCGCCAGCGCCTTGTCCATATTCTTGATCAGCAGGTCGACATACGTCGGATCCAGATGGTGCCCCGCCACCTCGCGCAGGTGTTCGGTCACTTTTTCCGTCGGCCACGCATCCTTGTAGCAGCGCTTGTGGCTCAGCGCGTCGAACACGTCGGCCACCGCCACGATGCGCGCATACGGGTGGATGTCTTCGCCGCGCAGGCCTTGCGGGTAGCCGCTGCCGTCGTATTTCTCGTGGTGCTGGTGGGCGATCACTGCCGCCGCCTTCAGGATCGGGCGCTGCGAGCCGTCCAGGATCTGCAGCCCGATGGTCGGGTGCTGCTTCATGATTTCCCACTCTTCTTCGGTCAGGCGGCCCGGCTTGAGCAGCACCGCGTCGGGCGTGGCGATCTTGCCCACGTCGTGCATCGGCGCGGCGTGCATCAGGACCGCCGTCTCGTCGTCCGGCATGCCCGCGGCCTGCGCCAGCATCTGGCAGACCTGGGACATGCGGCGCACGTGGTTGCCGGCCTCGTGCGAGCGCGATTCGACCACGTCGCCCAGGCGCAGGATCAGTTCGGCCTGGGTGTCGGTGATTTCCTGGTTTAACAGGATGTTGTCGAACGCGATCGCCACGCCCGAGCAGAACACTTCCAGCAGCTGGGCGTCGATGTCGGAGACCTCTTCCACGCCCTTGAGCACCAGGAGCGAGGCCTTGCCGCTATTGTTTGGAAAGTAGCCGACATAGGTGTCGCCGTGCAGGCGCGAGATGCGGTTGCGGCGCGCGTCGTCCAGTTGGCCGAGCAGTTCCGGGCCGATCTCTTCCTTGCCGATGTCGCCGATCTGGGCCAGCACCTCGTACTGGCTGGCGCCGGTGATCACGCTGGCCGCCTTCAGGCGCAGCAGCATGCTCTGTTCCAGGCGCAGCAGGGCCACCACCTGTTGCAGCAGGCCGTTGGCGAAGTCCTTCAGGTTGCGTTGCTGGAAGATGTGGGCGGACGCCGCGATCACCCGTTCCAGGCCTTCGCGGTAGGTCTGCTGCACGCGGCGCGCTTCCTCGACCTTCATGATGTCGCGGTAGGCGCGCAGGGCGGCGAAGGTGGTGGTGAACAGCTTGGTGCGGTCGAGCTCGGTCTTTTCCTTGTAGTCGTTGATGTCGTAATCGACGATCACGCGTTCCTCGGGCGCCTGGCCCGGCTGGCCGGTGCGCAGCACGATGCGGGTAAACTGGTTGTCGAGCTCCTGGCGCATCCAGCGCGCCACTTCCAGGCCGCTGTCCTCGCGCTCCATCACCACGTCCAGGAAGACCAGCGCGATGTCCTGTTCGCGCGCCAGCACTTCCTTCGCTTGCGCGCCGCTGTAGGCATGCACGAAGGAAAGCGCGCGGCCGTCGAGGCGGAAGCGCGCCAGGGTCAGCTTGGTGATGTCATGGATATCGGGTTCGTCATCGACCAGCAATACTTTCCAGGGTGCGAGCTTGGGCACGGCGGAAGACAGGAAGGACATAGATGAATCCGATATTTTTGGGAAAGTTGTCTGGGGTAGGCTATTTTTGATCGTAAATATAGCCCGGAGTCAAGCGATTGTAGTACGACCCATGACCCTTAACAACAAGCAATATTGAATTCGTGCAATTGCGATGTAACAGCTAGTCTCTCAAAGAGGGAGGAGTGTTGCGGACAAAAGACAACCTACTTCAGGTGTAGCTCTTTTGACAACGCTCGCAGTAAAAGGCGCGCCGGCGCGTGGTGCCGAGATTGGCTTTTTTAAAAGGAATGTCGCAGCGGGGGCAGGTCTTCTTGGCATGGGCCAGCCAGTGCTGCTTGAGCACGAACGCTTTTTTCCAGCCCAGGAAATCGAAGCTGTAGCGGCGCGCCTCGTCGACCAGGGCGCGCAGCTTGGGCGCCGGCAGCGCCCCCACGGTCGACAGCGGATGGACGCGGATGCGAAACAGCACCTCGTTCTTGATGATGTTGCCGACGCCCGAAAAGATGTCCTGGTCGAGCAGGGCGTCGCAGGCCAGCAGTCCGGGCCGCGCGCGCAGCTTCTTGCGCGCCCGTTTCGGATCCCAGCTGTCCGACATGACGTCGGCGCTGACATCGTAGGCCTCGAAGGTCGCGCGGTCGATCTCGCGGATGGCGCAGGCATAGAAATTCATTTCACCGCCGTCTTGCGTCGCGATCGACAGGCGCGGCGGCTTGTCGCGCCGCTCGTCGATGCGATAGGTGCCGAACAGCAAAAAATGGATGCGCAGGACGAGGTCGGGCAGCTCGATCAGGAAGTGCTTGCCCCAGGTATGCAGGCCGACGATGCGCTGGCCCACCAGCCGGCCCGGATCGACGGCGCGGACGTTGCCGCCGGCGCGCACGATGTCCTGGCCCACGAAACGGGCCGACTGTTCCTTCAGGATGACGAGCGATGGACCTTCGGGCATGGCATTCTCCTTGTGCCATTCTCATCCGTCACCACCTGTTGGTCATGTGCGAGGCCTAACATTTGGATACAAACTACGACGATTCGAGACGAGCGCGGCTGCGCGAGGCGGCGTATATTCCAGGGCAGGACGAACGATAAAAGCAATCCTAGGAGCTAGAGCGATGAAATCATTATTGATGAAAACGGCCTTCGCGGGCCTGTGCGCGCTGACGGCCGGCGCCGCCTCGGCCGGCGTCACCGTGAAGTACATCGAATCCGACAAGTTTGCCGACCTGCCTTTCGCGCCATGGGAGCGCGAGCAGGTGCTGAAGGACTTGAGCGACCATTTCACCAAGCTGGGCGGCCAGCTGCCGGAAGGCCAGGACCTGGCGATCGAAGTCCTTGATGTCGACCTGGCCGGCAATGAATACCCGAACCTGCGCGGCGGGCGCGAGCTGCGCGTCCTGAAAGGCATGGCGGACTGGCCGATCATCAACCTGCGCTATTCGCTGACCCAGAACGGGCAGGTGCTCAAGGGCGGCGATGCGCGGCTGGCCGACATGAACTACATGCAGCGCCTCAGCCGCATGTCGGACAGCGACAGCCTGCGCGCCGAGAAGCGCATGATCGACGACTGGTTCAATGAGACCATCCTGAACAAGAAACGGGGCCGGTGAGCGTTCGTCTTTACCCTGCGTTTCAGTAGCGCCCGCAGTACTGATGCCGTTAGTTAAGCTGCTGAGCTAGCCGTCAAATACGTCGTCCCCGCGCAGGCGGGGACCCAAGTTCTGCAAGCGTCGTCGAAGCGCTTGCAAGATGGGGTCCCCACCTTCGTGGGGAGTCGTTACTGCCAGTGGCAGTAACGACGTCTTTACGCTAACTCACGAAAACCTTCGCCTTGTCTTGACGTCATGACGCCCGCAGGGCGCCTTTTTCCGCTAGTCGTCCTTCCCCACCGCCCTGGCGCTGCTTGCCCTGAACGGATCGCGCACCGTGTAGTCCGATGGAACCTTGAACAGGGCCGCCGGCGGCTCGCCGCGCTTGAGCTTGTCGAGCCGGTACACCACGTCGCCGCTGCGCGGATCGCTGCGCTTGTGGTACACCGTCACCTGCAGCTCGGGCGCGTACCAGGTCTCGCTGCTGACCTCGATCGGCGCGCGGTTGCCGATCTCGCCGGCCGGGATCGTGTAGCTGCGCTGGTTGCCTTCGGCCTGCACGCCCGAGAAATCGCGCCCGCCCAGTTCGCGCGTGACGGCCTTGGCCGACCATTTGCCGTCGTTGGCGGCGCCGATGATCATCGGCGTGATGTGCGCCGACAGCGCCCGCGCCGCCGGCATGGCCGCAGGGCTGGGCTGGGCGACGCGCACGCGCACCTCGGCCGCGTCAAGGCCGCGCTGGACGTCCTTGACGATGACGTGCGCGCCTTCCGGCAGCTTGCCTTCCCTGCGCAGCTGGTCGATGCGCTCGCGCGCCCCGTCGGCCGCGCGCCGCTGCTGGTCGGCGCTGGCGCGCGCGCCGTCCGCCTGGACGCGGGCCTGGTCCGCCGCGATCCGGGCCTGCGCCGCCGCGGCGCGCGCGGTGTCCGCGTCGGCCCGGGCGCGCTCGGACCGCATGTCCAGGCGCGTGGCGCTCTTGCGCTGCGGGTTCAGGATCCAGCGCGCGCCTTCGACCGGGTCGCTGATGGTGATGGTGCGCAGCGCGCCGTCGTCGCCGTGCACCTCGGTGCGGGTGCGGCCGGCGCCGTCGCGGTACTGCATCGAACGCGAGGTGTTGACGATCTGGTTGCCGTCGGCCAGCCGCTGCATGCTCTCCGAGACCGCTTCGGCGCTGTAGGGCGCGTTCTTGACGATGCCGGCGCCCGAGATCCTGAGCATGGACGCGGCCAGGCTGGCGCTGTCGCCGGCGCGCTGCGCGGCCTGCTGGCCGGGCGCCAGCGTCACCGCGCCCTGGCGGATCACGATGCGGCGTTCGCCGTCGCCGCCCTGGCCGGTCGTGGTGTCCTCGGCCAGGGCCGGCGCAAAGGCGCTGGCCAGCAGGGTCGCGATCAAGAAGTTCCTGGTATTCATACAGTCCTCGTAGTCGATTGGGTCAGTTGACGGCGCTCAGGCGCACCGCCAGGGGATGGCCGTCCTGCGCCACCAGCATTTCGGCGCGCACCGTCTCGCCCGCGGTCTGCGGATCGAGCGGCATGCCCAGCGGCGCCAGCGCGCTCTGCGGCAGCTCGGCCTCGACCACCCGCGTATAGGGTTCGCGCTCGATCCGCTCCAGCGATTCGAGGGCGATGAAGGCGGCGCCGTCGTCGACGCCGATCAGCGGCGGGCCGATCGTGATCGCCTGGTGCGGCGCCAGCGCCAGCAGCACGGCCACGCCGCACAGCGAGGCCAGGGCGCCGGCCGTGCCCCATTGGGGCGGCGACAGCTTGCGGTACCAGGGCTGCTTTTTCGGGAACTGGCGGGCGAAGGCCTGCAGCAATTCCTTTTCCACGCAGCGCGGGGCGTCCATCGCGGCCAGCTCGCCGCGCAGCGCGGCCAAGCCGGTGGCGAGCAGCGGGTCGGGATTGTCGTGTTGGTCGTTCATCGTTCTTCCTTCCAGCATCATTCGCTTGTCATCTGCCCTGAGCGAGGCGCGCATCGTGCGACGGTGCGCTCTGCAGGGCCTGCAGCCGCCTGGCCAGCGCCTGTCGTCCACGCGCCAGGCGCGAGCGCACGGTGCCGATGTCGACCTGGCAGACGGTGGCGATCTCCTGGTACGACAGGTCGTGCAGCTCGTACAGGATCACCGGATCGCGGTAGTGCGGCGGCAGCAGCGACAGCGCGCGCCGCACCGCTTCCGCCACTTCGTTGTCGAGCAGCCGCGCCAGCGGTCCGGCGACGTCGCTGGCCGCGTCCAGCTCGGGTTCGCCTTCATCGTCCAACGGTTCGGGCAAGGGCAGGTGGCGCTGGCGCGCTTCGTCCAGCCTGAGCGCCAGCTTGCGCGCCACGCCGAACAGGAAGTGCTGCAGCTGGCCGCGCAGCGGGTCGTAGCCGAGCCGCCCCGTCAGCAGGCCCATGAACGCTTCCTGCACGATGTCGGCCGCCGCGTCGCCCGAGCCGCAGCGCAGCAGCGCGTAGCGGTACAGGGGCCCCTGGTGCCGCCGGTACAGCGCGGTGAACGCCTCGGCCTGTCCGGCGTGGACCTGGCGCAGCAGTTCGGTGTCGTTTGGTTCTGTCGTCAAGGTCATGGCAGTCTTCTTTTCTTGTATTCCGCCGGGCACCTCAAAAAGTTCCAACTATCTTCAGATAGCAAAACGCCCCGTGCCGAACAATCGGGACGGGGCGTGCCGTATAAGGGGGGGACTCGGTCGAATCAGGGGGCGACTCAGTCGACCCAGTTCACGCGTTCGAATTTATTGCGGAAGTCCTCCGGCATGTGGCACACCTGGCTTGTCTTGTAATTGAAGAAAACGAAGCCGGATTTGGCCATGGCGATGAGGGTCTTGTCGCGCGGCCGGGTGATGCGGAAGATCAGGTCGCCGCCGTACTTATTGAAATCCATGACACCGACTTCGAACAGCAACTGGTCGCGTCCATACGCTTCGGCGCGGTAGGTCGCGGCCAGGTCGGTGACGATGATGCCGTTGCCGTCGCGCTCGGTCTCGGCGACACCGAATTCGAACAGGAAGCGCGCCCTGGCTTCGGAGATCATCGCGATCATCGATTCATTGCCCAGGTGATTGGCGGCGTTGATGTCCGTGACCCGTACCGTCAGCTGCGTCGAATAGTAATACTGGTCTTCCGGAAGATTGAGTTGTAGGCGTGCCATTTCTTTATTCTAAACTCATTGAGGGGCGCCGCGTCCGATTTTATGGATGGCCCCGCTGGTCGTCAGTAAGTACAGCTCGCCTTCGGCGTCCTGGCCGAAAGACACGACGCCGCCGATGTCGCCGATCTTCCAGTCGCGCTGTTCGACGATGCCGTTCCCGGTGGCAATGCCGGTGGCAAGGAAACTCTTCAGGTAGCCGCCGCAGAAATCGGAATAGAGATAGCGGCCCGCCAGCTCGGGCAGGGCGCGCCCGCGGTAGACGAAGCCGCCGGTGATCGCGCAGCCGTTGACGTCGTTCGCGCCGTGCTCGTATTCGAACACGGGCAGGGTCAAGCCGGCGCGCGCGCAGGTCGCGGCGCCGTAGCACAGCGTGCCCTCCATCACGTTCCAGCCGTAGTCCAGGCTGGCCTGGCCCGTGCCGACGATATTGATTTCTTCGCGCTGGTCCTGGCCGACGTCCGTCAGGTAGAGCTGCCCGGCGTCGAAGCTGAAGCGCCACGGGTTGCGCAGGCCTGAAGCCCAGATCTCGGGGCGGCGCCCGGCCACGTCGCGATAGGGATTGCCGGCCGGGATCGTATACGGCTGGGCCGTGGTGGCGCCGGCCACGTCGATGCGCAGCAGCTTGCCGAGCAGGCTGGCCAGGTTGCGCGCATTGCCTTGCGGGTCGCCGTCGCCGCCGCCGTCGCCGGTGCCCAGGTACAGGTAGCCGTCCGGACCGAAAGCCAGCTGGCCGCCGAAATGGTTCTGGTACGTCGGGTGCGGGATGCGCAGGATGACCAGGCCGGACGTCGGGTTGGCGGCCGTCGCCGTGGCGCCGGCGCTGAAGCGCTCGACGACGATATTGCGCTGCAAATCGGTGTAGTAGACATAGAAATAACCGTTGCCGCCGAACTGAGGGTCGAAGGCGAGCGAGAGCAGCCCGCCTTCGCCTTCGGTGGAGACGCGCGCGCCGATGTCGAGGTAGGGCTGGTCGCGCATGCTGCCGTTATCGACGATGCGCACCCGCCCCGGGCGCTCGGTGACGAACAGGCGGCGCTCGCCGGGCGCGGCGGTCAGCCATGTCGGGCTGTCGAGCCCGGCGACGACCAGCGTCGTGGCCAGCGTCGGCGCCCCGCTGCCATAGGTCCCGGTGGCGGCCGCGGTGGCGCCGGCGCTGACGGTCGCCGCTTGCGAGGCCGGCGACGGCTGATAGGTGACGCCGCCGCTCGTGACCGGCGAAGCCGACACGTTATAGCTGCCGGGCGTCAGGTTGCCGAGGGTCTGGGATTGCGTGAGGTCGTACAGGTAATTGTTGGGGCCGGTGACCCGCAGGGCGGGGTTGACGCCGGCCGGCAGGCCGCTGGCGCTGACGGCCAGCGAGCCGGTGCTGGCCGGTGGAGGGACCGCGCCGGTGATGCCCGGGCTGCCGCCACCACCGCCGCAGGCAAGCAGGACCATGCCGATGAGCATGGACCCGAACAGCAACAGCAGGTGCCGCAGATGCTCGATGCGCATGGTTGCCCCCATGACGGTCGTATCGCTTGCGTAGCGGGCAGGTTGACACGCCAAACGACCAATGGCGGGGAGCAGCACACACCGCGCCATTCCCAACCATTGTTCGCGCCCAATCGATGGGCAGCTTCAAGCCGATGCGATTACTTCTTCGCTTCGACGCCCGGGGTGGCCGAGCGCGCCAGGAAGGCCTGGGTGATCTGCGGCAGGTGGTCCAGCAGCCAGGCCGCCATCGCCTTTTCCTGCTCCAGGATCTGTTCCAGCTGGGCCTGGGTCGCGGTGTCGCCCACGGATTTCGCCGCCGCGATCAGCGCGGTATAGCTCGAGATCTCGACGTTCTCGAACACATAACCGGCCATGGCGCCCTTGACCACTTCGTCGCTGGCCGCCATGCCGCCGACGGCCTGGCCAAAGGCCGCCAGGCGGGCGCCGATGTCCTTCAGGACCGAGTTGTCGGTGCCGCGGCGAGCCAGGATCTCGTTGAGCACGCCGTGCTGCCAGCGGGTCTCGTCGATATGCTGGACGATGCGCGCGCGCAGCTCAGGATAGTGCTCGAGGCGCTCGGCCTGCGCGGTCAGCATCTGCTCGGCCTGCTTTTCCATCGCGTGGGCATCGCGCAGCCAATCGTTGAAATTCTCGTCTGCAGTCGTCGTCATGATTCCTCCGTGAATGTTTAAACAGGTGGCGAAGTTCGCCCTGCCATGACCATCGCAGAGTTGGACGCGTATGTTTGTTCGGTGTTACACATAGTCGAACCATCCGGCACACCGGCAGTTCATGGTGTTGACGGCGATCGCGTGGGTGTCCTGGTACCTGCGTTGGTACGGGTCTTGCTGACCACGCCCGCAGGATTGACCAGCACGACGAATTCGGAAAATTGCCCGCCGCCGGCCGGCGACTGATACACCCAGGCTTCGTAGCCGCTGTCGAAGCGCACGCTCCTGGTCGGGCCGAAGGTGGCCAGCAACTCGGCCTTGGTCGTGCGCCCGGCCACCACCGCCGCCGACAGCCGCTCGGCCGCGACAATGGCGCCCGGCGGCGCTGCCTGCGTCGCGCAGCCCGCCAGCAGCGCCGCGTACAGGAACAGGAACAGGAACAGGCGCAGCTTCATGGCGCCGCGCCGCCCGGCGCATCGACCATGTAGTCGAACTCGACCAGCGTGTCGTCGGGCCAGCTCGCATCCCACAGCGGCACGTAATAAGTGCGGTCGAGCAGCGCCTGGCAATCGCAGAAGGGCAGCATGTCGGGCGTCTGTTCGCCGCCGGCGTACAGCATAGCGAAGGGCAATGTTTCGACCCGCTCGCCGGCGCGCAGCGTGACCGAAAAAATCGGCCGCTCGGCGAAGAACAGGTAGTTGCCGTCCGGGCTGGTGCACACTCCCTCGGGCGTGTTCAGCGCATCCGAAATCCAGCCGAACAGCGGCGAGCTGTTCGAGACCAGGCCGGCTTCCTTGCCGACCCGGCACTCCAGGCGCAGGTCGCCCAGGCGGCGCGTGCCTGCAGGCACGCCGGCCGGCAAGCCGGAAGTCTCGACACGCGCGCGCCAGGTCATGCTGGCGGTCTTGCGGTTGGCGAGCACGGCGGCGTCTTCGTGCAGGGCCCGGGCGTTGTAGGGCAGAACGAAGAAATTGTTCTCGTCGACAGGCACCGGCACCGACACCGTGTCGCCGGCGATGCGGAGCACGATGCCGCGCATGTCCGTGGCCGGCAGGCGTGGCAGCAGCTGGAAGCGCAGGGTGGCGTTGGGGGCGAGGGCGCGTTCGCGTTCGAAGCGCTCCATGCCGCGGATCATCTTGCGGTAGGACTTGTCGACCGGGTCGCGGGTGGATTTGACGCTGACGGTGTTCTGGCCGGCGGCGTGCGCCGGCAGGCAGAAGAACGCGGCCATGAACACGCTCATGGCCAGGCTGGACGCGATGCGGGGCGGCCGCATCGGCGATTACCAGTACCGGACGCGGCCGGTATCCATGTGGACGAACTGCGAGCTGGCGTAATAGCCGACGCCGCCGCCCTTGAGCGACATCGCCGCTTTCTGCAGGGAACGCAGATCAGTGCCCGGCAGGCGGATGTCGATCGCCTTGCCGTCCATGTGCAGGCTGCGCTTGGCGACGCCGCCGCTGCCGTGGCTGGCCAGGAAGGCGTTCGATTCCGGCGCGCGGTAGCCCGAGATGATGTGCAGTTCCTTGCTGTTGCCGAGCTTGTCATTGAGCTGGCCGAGCAGCAGCAGCAGTTGCGGATCGATCTCGGCGATCTTGTTGCTGCGGTGGTCGCGCAGCACTTTATTGATGTCTTTCAGGGCATCGGGGACGAACGCGCCTTCGGCCCAGAACGTGCTCTTCAGTTTTTCGCCCGTGTGCGTGTTGTAAAAGCGCAGGCAGCACTCGCCGGACAGGAAACTGCTGTCGGGTGATGTATTCTTGGCAAGGGTTGGAAGGGCGAGGGAGGAAGATGCGAGGAGGAGAGAGCTCTTGAGGAAGGAGCGTCGCTGAATCATGAAGGAGGTCCTTACGTGGTTCGCTGAACCGTCAATGATACGCCGATTGCGTCGAACGTGCAGATAAAATGACGGAAAATGCGGTGAATCAGCTACGATGTCAAGTGTTCAATGTTTTTTGAGAGAGGAAATTATGCCGAGTATTGTCAGGAAGTTCTTGAGCAAAAAACTGGTTCTGGCCGCCACATTGGCAACGGTCGGCGCCGCCGCCGCAGCGCAAGAAGTGACGCCGGTCGACAAGCCGCCGCTCGCCAAGGGCTGGAAGCTCGACACGGTCGCCACCGGCGCGCCGCAACCCTGGGGCATGGCCTGGCTGCCGGATGGCCGCATGCTGGTCACCGGCAAGCAGGGCACGCTGCACATGTTGAACGGCAAGAGCTTCCAGCAAATTCCTCTCGACGGTTTGCCGAACCTGTACGCCAGCGGCCAGGGCGGCCTGCTCGACATCGCGGTCCATCCGGCCGATAAAACGAATCCGCGCATCTACATGACGATGGCCAGCGGCACCGATGACGAGAACCGGACCGTGCTGGTGCAGGGCGTGTTTGATGGCAAGCGCGTGACCGGCATCAAGCAGCTATTCGCGGTCAACCTCGGCAAGAGCGGCGGCCAGCACTTCGGCTCGCGCATCCTGTTCCTGCCCGATAACACCATCCTGATGAGCATTGGCGACGGCGGCAATACGCCCCAGCGCATCGGCAATATGCTGGCGCGCGATCAGGCCCAGAACCTGGCCTCGCACACCGGCAAGATCCTGCACCTGACCGATGCAGGCCAGCCGGTCGGCAAGGGCGCGCTGGCCGGCAAGGACAACGCCCGCCCCGAGATCTACAGCTACGGCCACCGCAACGTGCAGGGCATGGCGCGCGATCCGAAGAGCGGCCGCGTCTACGCCAACGAGCACGGTTCGCGCGGCGGCGACGAGATCAACGTGATCGAGGGCGGCAAGAACTATGGCTGGCCGCTGCAGAGCTATACGCTCGACTACGGCACGCGCGAGCCGATCGGCATGAAGGTGGTGCCGGGCACGGTGCAGCCGATCGTGGTGTGGACGCCGTCGCCGGCGCCGTCGGGCCTGGCCTTCTATACCGGCAAGGACTTCCCGCAATGGCAGGGCAGCCTGTTCAGCGGCAGCCTGGCCGGCCAGGACGTGCGCCGCGTGCAGCTCGACGCCTAGGGCAAGGTGACGGCCCAGGAGTTGCTGCCGGTCGGCAAGCGCGTGCGCGACGTGCGCCAGGGGCCGGACGGCGGGCTGTACGTACTGACCGATGAAGCCAAGGCCAGCCTGCTGCGCATCGCCCCGAAGTGATGCACGCTGCATGATGTGGCGCCTGCCAGGCGTATGCATGCATGTTTTTGTTTGTTGACAGCGTGAAACCTGCCTAGAATGAATGTTCGCAAGGCGCGTCCCTGGGGCGCGCCTTGTGCGTTTCATTCCCGTTCCCCGTCCCGACCCATCAGGAGGAGCAGTATGGCAGTTTCCGTTCGTCGCACCATCGGCCTCGCCGCAGCTCTCGCGCTTGCGTTTGGCACGTCTTCCCTCCAGGCCGCCCCAGGCAAGCCGGCCGCCGTGCCGGACATCCCGATTCCAGACATCAAGTACACCAAGTTCACGCTCAAGAACGGGCTGACGGTGCTGGTCCACGAAGACCGCAAGACGCCGGTGGTGGCGATCAATACCTGGTACCACGTCGGCTCCAAGAACGAGAAAGTGGGCAAGACCGGCTTTGCCCACCTGTTCGAACACCTGATGTTCAGCGGCAGCGACAACTTCAACCATACCTACCTGAACGCGATGGAGCGCATCGGCGCGACCGACCTGAACGGCACCACCAACCAGGACCGCACCAATTACTTCCAGAACGTGCCGACCTCGATGCTCGACTATGCGCTGTTCGCCGAGAGCGACCGCATGGGCCACCTGCTGGGCACGGTCGACAAGAAGAAGCTCGACATCCAGCGCGGCGTGGTGCAGAACGAAAAGCGCCAGTTCGAAAACCAGCCCTACGGCATCGCCTGGGAACTCCTGACCACGAATACCTACCCGGCCGGCCACCCGTATTCGTGGACCGTGATCGGCAAGATGGAAGACCTCGACGCGGCCTCGATGACCGACGTGCAGGACTGGTTCAAGCAGAACTACGGCCCGAACAATACGGTGCTGGTGCTGTCGGGCGACATTTCGCCGGAACAAGCGCGTGAAAAAGTAGAGCAATACTATGGCGCGATCCCGCCGGGTCCGCCGCTGGCCAAGCATGACGCCTGGATCGCCAAGCGCAGCGGCAGCCACCGCACGGTGGCGCAGGACCGCGTGCCGCAGTCGCGCATCTACCGCACCTGGAACGTGCCGGGCGCGCACACGCAAGAAGAAGCGCTGCTCGACCTGGCCGCGCGCGTGCTGGGCGGCGGCAAGACCTCGCGCCTCTATAAACGCTTGGTGTATCAGGATCAATTGGCTACTAGCGCGGTCGCGAGCGACAGCTCGTCCGAGCTCGGCGGCCAGTTCAGCATGACGCTGACCGCGCGTCCGGGCGCCGACGTGGCGAAGATGGAAAAGGTCGCCGACGAGGAGCTGCGCGCGCTGATGAAGAACGGCCCGCTCGATGCCGAACTGCGCCTGGCCAAGACCGCGATCCTGGCCCAGTACACGCGCATGATCGAGCGCGTCGGCGGCTTCGGCGGCAAGAGCGACCTGCTGGCGTCGTGCGAGACCTATACCGGCAATCCGGACTGCTACAAGGTCTACCTGCAGCGCATCAAGGATGCGACCCCGGCCATGGTGAAGAAGGCCATGAACGACTGGCTCAGCGACGGCGACTTCGTGCTGCAGATCGACCCGTTCCCGACCGGCCTGGCCGCCACGCAAACCGGCCTGGACCGCAGCAAGACGCCGGACACCGGCAAGGCGATGTCGCTCAAGCTGCCGCCGATGCAGCGCACCACCTTGTCGAACGGCCTGAAGGTCGTGCTGGCCGAGCGCCATGAGGCGCCGGTGGTCAACCTGCAGATGCTGGTCGACAGCGGTTACGCCTCGGACAACGCCGACATGCCGGGCGTGGCCAGCCTGGCTCTGCGCATGTTGGAGGAAGGCACGGGCCGCCGCAAGTCGCTGCAGATCGGCGAAGAGCTGGAAAGCCTGGGCGCGAGCTTCGGCGCCAGCACCAACCTCGACGGCGCCTACGTCTCCATGAACGCGCTCAAGGCCACCTTGCCGCAGGCGCTGAGCCTGTATGCGGACCTGGTGCTCAACCCCTCGTTCCCGCAGAACGAATTCGCGCGCCTGCAGCAGGACCGCCTGGCCGCGATCGCGCGCGAGAAGTCCGATCCGCAATCGATTGCGATGCGTCTCGCGCCGGCCCTGCTGTACGGACCGGACCACGTGTACGCCAAGCCCGGCACCGGCACCGGCACCGGCACCGGCACCGAGGATGCCGTCAAGCGCATGACCCGCGCCGACCTGGCGGCCTACCACGCCACCTGGTTCAAGCCGAACAACGCCACCCTGCTGGTGGTGGGCGACACCACGCTGGCCGAGATCACGCCGATGCTCGAGAAAGCCTTCGGCGCCTGGAAGGCGGGCGACGTGCCCAAGAAAGTGATTGCCGAAGTGGCGCCGCGCGCCGCGCCGGTGGTCTACCTGGTCGACCGTCCCGGCGCGCTGCAGAGCGTGATCCTGGGCGGCCAGCTGGCGCCGCCGCGCAACAGCCCCGAGGCGCTGCCGCTCGAGATCGTCAACGACGTGTTCGGCGGCACCTTCAGCTCGCGCATCAATATGAACCTGCGCGAAGACAAGCACTGGTCGTATGGCGTGCGCAGCCTGGTGTCGCCGGCGATCGGCCAGCGCCAGTTCATGAGCATCTCGCCGGTGCAGACCGACAAGACCGGCGACGCGCTGAAAGAACTGGTGGGCGAGTACCGCAACATCGCCGGCGCCAGGCCGATCGCGAACGAGGAGCTCAAGTTCGCGCAGGACAATAAAACCCTGCGCCTGCCGGGCAGCTTCGAGACCGCGGGCCAGCTGGCCGGCGCCTACTCGACGATCCTGCAGTACGGCATGCCCGAGGATTACTTCAACACTTATACCGAGAAGGCGCTGGCGCTCACGCCGCAACAGGCCAATGCCCTGGCCGCGCGCAGCTTCGTGGCCGACGGGCTGGTGTGGGTGGTGGTGGGCGACATGGCCAAGGTCGAGAAGGATATCCGCGCCCTGAACCTGGGCGAGGTGCGCCGCATCGACGTGGACGGCAAGCCGCTGCCGTAGGCAGGGTCATGAAAGGGTGCCCGTGCGCCGGGCACCCTGAGCGACGTATGACAGGCCGGGACGGGCGCGGCCTGGCAAGCGGTGTGCTATCCCGCGCGCTGGATGTCCGCCGTGATCTCGTAGGCCCGCAGGCGCGCCGCGTGGTCGTAGATCTGCGAGGTGATCATCAGCTCGTCGGGCTTGGTCTTCTCGATGAAGGCGCGCAGCTGATGGGCCACCGTCACGCGCGAGCCGATCGCCGAGCACGACAGCACGCTGTCGAGCATCATGCGTTCGGGCAGGTCGAGCGCTTCGAGGTAGCCGCTCACCGGCGGCTTGAGCTTGGTCGGGCGGCCGGTGCGCAGGCTCACGAAGGCCTGCTGCATCGAGGTCGCCAGGAAATGCGCTTCTTCGTCGGTGTCCGCGGCGAACACGTTAAAGCCCAGCATGATGTACGGTTTGTCGAGCTTTTCCGATGGCTGGAAGTTGCTGCGGTACATATCGATCGCCTGCATCATCATCTGCGGCGCGAAGTGCGAGGCAAACGCATAGGGCAGGCCGAGATGCGCCGCGAGCTGGGCGCCGAACAGGCTGGAGCCGAGGATCCACACCGGCACGTCCAGGCCGGCGCCGGGGATGGCCTGCACCGGGCGGCGGGTCGAGCCGGCGAAATAATCCATCAGCTCGACGACGTCTTGCGGGAATTCGTCGGCATCCGACGCCAGGTTGCGGCGCAGGGCGCGCGCCGTGGTGTGGTCGGAACCCGGCGCGCGGCCCAGGCCGAGGTCGATGCGGCCCGGAAACAGCGCCTCGAGCGTGCCGAACTGTTCGGCGATCACCAGCGGCGAATGGTTGGGCAGCATGATGCCGCCGGCGCCGACGCGGATGCGCGAGGTGCCGGCCGCCACATGGCCGATCAGCACCGCGGTGGCGGCGCTCGCAATGCCCGGCATGCCGTGGTGTTCGGCCAGCCAGAAACGGTTGTAACCCCAGCGTTCGCCATGCTGGGCAAGGTCGAGCGAGCGCTGGAACGAGGTGGCCGCATCGCTGCCTTCAGCGATCGGCGAGAGGTCGAGTATCGAAAAGGGAATCATGGATCCATGATACGCCGATGCGAAAAAGTGCGTGCGCGACCACCCAAAAACGCCGGGATCGCCAGTTGGTTTAGTATCTGGTCATGATGCCCAGACACTTTTTTCGCAGGCGTTCTGCCGCCATCCCTGCCGCCATGCTGCTGGCCGGCTGTGTCCATCAACCGGCTTCCGTGAGCGTCGAACCCCGATTTCATCCTGAACGCGTGACCGCGATCGACCACGCCATCGATGCCGCGATCGCCGCGCGCAAGCTGCCGGGCGCGGTGTACCACCTCGAACGCGGCGGCGCCAGTTACGCGCGCGGTTACGGCCGGCTCAGCTATGAAGAGGGCGCCGCCGCCGTCACGCGCGCGACGGTCTTCGATGCGGCCTCGCTGAGCAAGGTGCTGGTGACGGCGCCGGCGGTGCTGATGCTGGCCCAGGAAGGCATGGTCGACCTCGAGGCGCCCCTCACGCGCTATTTCCCGGAATGCGGCGGCGGCGGCAAGGAGGCGATCACGATCCGGCACTTGCTGACGCATGTGTCGGGCCTGGCGTCGGGGCTGCCGGCGAAACCGGCGTGGCAGGGCCGGGTGGCGGCGCTGTCCCTGGCCTGCGCGCAATCGGTGACCCATCCGCCGGGGAGTTTTTTCCGCTATTCGGACATCAATTACATCCTGCTGGGCCTGCTCGTCGAACGCACCGCGGGCGTGCCGCTCGACCGCTTCGCCCAGGAGCGCATCTTCGCTCCGCTGGGCATGCTTGACACCGGCTACCGTCCGCTGGAACGCTTTCCGGTGCAACGGATCGCGCCGACCCAGCGCGGCGCCATCGAGGCGGCGCAGCTGCCCACGGCCCATGGCGACCTGGCGCCGGGCGCGCCGCTGCAGGGCGTGGTGCACGATCCGACCGTGCGGCGCATGGGCGGCGTGGGCGGCTCGGCCGGCGTGTTCTCGACCGTGGATGACGTCGCCCGTTTCGGCCGCATGCTGTTGGGTAATGGAGCGCTGGATGGCGTGCGCATCCTGACGCCGGAGAGCGTGCGCCTGCTGACGACGGTGCAGTCGCCGTCCGGCATCGCGGCGCTGCGGGGGATGGGCATGGACATCGATTCGCCGTATGCCAGGCGTCCGCGCGGCGCGCTCTATCCGCTCGGCAGCTACGGCCATACCGGATTCACCGGCTGCATCCTGTGGGTCGACCCGCAGTCACGGAGTTTCTATGTGTTCCTGTCGAACCGGGTCTATCCGGACGACCGCAGCGTGGTGCTGCCGCTGTACACGCAGCTCGGGACGCTCTCTGCGCAGGCCGCTACGGGAGCTCTGCAATAAGCGCAAGATAAGCGCAAGATCAATGCAATTAAAAGACGATGATGTATTTCCGCACGGCTACCGTGCGCTCCCATCCGTAGCTTGTCCGTAAACTGGATTCCTCACTCGACGCCACACGCCGCCATTGATGGCATGTGCGCCGGGCACCGCCCCCGACCATATCAGTCAATAATGAGGAGAACACCATGAATAAGCTACTCAAAGGAGTGCTCAGCGCTTCGGTTGCCGCCACCATGTTCGGCGCCACTGCGGTCCACGCCCAGACCAGCACCACCGGCGCCTCGACGACCGGCCAGGTCGGCGCCACCCAGTCCGACCCCATGCGTGACCGGACCGGCACCATGAGCGACCAGACCAGCGGCAGCTCGACGACCGGCGCGACCGGCAGCATGCAGAGCACCGATCCGCAACACCAGCGTGACCGCGACCGCCGCAGCAAAACCGGCACCAGCAGCGGCACCTCGGGCACCACCGGCGCCACCGGTACCTCGGGCATGACGGGTACGACCGGCACTACGGGTACGACCGGCACCACGGGTACGACCGGCACCACCGGCACGACCAGTGGTTCGAGCGGCTCGATGGGCACCGGCACCGGCAGCTCCACCGGCACCATGGATGACACCGGCCGTAGCGGCACCTCGACCGGCACCACGGGTACGACCGGCGCCACGGGTACGACCGGCACCACCGGTACGACTGGCACCACCGGCACCACCGGCCGCGGCTACTGATCCGGCCGCCAGCGCTTCAGCAGTAACGGCGGCGTCCCAGGCCGCCTGATGCAAACACCGGCCCGCGCCGGTGTTTGCATTTTTGCTTTTCGTTTCTCGCCGCTCAGCGCACGCCGCGCCGCGCGCCGCCGTGCCCGTCTTGCGGCGGCGGGGCGTCCCCGGGCGCCAGCGCGATCTTCGCCAGCGGCGCCGCCGCCGGGCCGTGCAGCACATTGCCTTCAAGATCGAAACGCGAGGCATGGCAAGGGCAGTCCCATGACTGCTCGGCGCCGTTCCAGTGCACCGCGCAACCGAGGTGGGTGCACCTGGCCGACAGCGCATGCAGGCCTCCTCCGGGATCGCGGTAGACCGCCACCCGGCGCAAGCCCTCGCGCAGCACCGCGCCTTCACCGGGCGGGATCGCCCGCACCGAGTCGACTTCTCCGCCGCGCAGCCAGTCGCCGTAGCGGGCCGCCACATTGGCCTGGGCGCTGGCGAATTCCGCGAGTCCGTGCACGGGCTTGCGCGCCGGGTCGTACAGCGCGCTCCAGGGATTCGGCCGCTCCATGATCAGGTCGGTCACCAGCATGGCGCCGATGGTGCAGTGGGTCATGCCGTTGCCAGAGTCGCCCGTGATCAGGTAGACACTGTCGTCGTCCATCGGATTGCGGCCCAGGAAGGCCAGGCCGTCGCTCGGCTCCATCACCTCGCCCGACCAGCGCCAGGCCAGTTCGCGCGCCATCGGGAAGCGCTCTCTAGCCCAGCGTTCCAGCGCGTCGTAGCGGTGGGCGGGGTGCGCGTCCTGGCCCGTCCTGTGGTCGGCCCCGCCCACCACCAGCACCTCGTCGCCGTCGCCGGCGAAGGCCAGCCGCACATAGTGATAAGGGTGGCCCAGATCCCATAGCAGCAGGTGCGGCAGCGTGCCGCGCGGCACCCGCAAGCCGATTGCATAGGTGCGGTGGCCGGCTTGCTTGGTGTGCATCACGACGCGGTCGTTGAACGGCGTGTGCGTGGCCACCACCACGTCCCGCGCCCGGATCTCGCCATGGTCGAGGGACACGATCTGGCGCCGGTGGTCGCCGCGGATGCGGCGGACATGGCTGGCGCCATGGATGCGGCCGCCGCGCCGGACGAAGGCGCGCGCCAGGCCGTCGAGGTATTTGAGCGGATGAAACTGGGCCTGGCCCGGATAGCGCACGGCGGGGCCGGTGTCGAACCCCAGGCCCGGCACGCCGGCGACCAGTTCGGCCCGCACCCCGGCGCGCACCGCGGCGTCGCATTCGCGCTCGAGCGCAGGCCCGTCGCGCGCGTCTCTTGCGATCAGGTAGCCATCCACGTGTTCGAGCTCGCAGGCGATGTCTTCGGTTCGCACGATGGCGTCGACCATCTGCAGCGCGTGGGCATAGCTGCCCGCCACCAACCGCGCCTGGGCGCGGCCGAAGCGGTGCTCGATGCCGTGGTACCACTCGTCGGGCGGGAAGAAATGGGCGGCGCTGCGCCCGGTCTCGCCGGCGCCGATGCCGAGCGCGTCGACGACGATCACGTCCTGGTCTTCGCGCGCCAGCAGGTAGGCGGCGGTGAGCCCGGCGATGCCGGCGCCGATCACGCACACCTGGGTTTCCCGCGCCCCCACCAGGGCAGGGAAGACGGGCACCGTGGCGGTGTCCATCCAGAGCGAAGTCGAGTTGCCGTTGGTCGCGCCGCGCATGACCGGTCTCCTGATGCATCCGCCGATTCCGGCAATCCGGAAAACCCAGTCTAGCGCGCCGGCGCGAAGCGGGTAGCACGATGTGGCGTCGTTGCCGCATGCAATGGGATTTCTGGAACACGGTGCGCGCATGGCACTTTTATGGCTTAGTATCCATTCTTATTGCTTTTTGGAATGAAAATGAAGCCGCTCGCCGTGCCGTCGGAAACCCTGCTGCCAAGCGCCATGAAATTCTCCGAACTGATCGGGGCGTTGAGCTATGCGCTCGACATCACCGAGGGCCAGCCGCCGGGACATTGCGTACGCTGTTGCTGGATCGGCATGCACATCGGCCGCGCCGCGGGCCTGTCCGAGCAGCAGCTGTGGGAGCTGTATTACGCGCTGCTGCTGAAAGACCTCGGCTGCAGCAGCAATGCGGCGCGCATCTGCGAGCTCTATCTCACCGACGACCTGGCATTCAAGCGCGGTTTCAAGACCGTGGGCGACAGCCTGCCGCAGGTGCTGGGCTTCGTGCTCAAGCACACCGGGCTGAAGGCCGGGCTCGCGGAACGCTTTCGCAGCGTGATGACGATCCTGCGCGACGGCCCCGAGATCGCACAGGGCCTGATCGCCACGCGCTGCCAGCGCGGCGCGGACATCGCGCGCCTGCTGCGTTTTCCCGAAGGCGTGGCGCAAGGCATTTATTCGCTCGACGAACATTTCAACGGCAAGGGCAAGCCGGCCCAGCTGGTTGGCGAATCGATCCCGGTCATTGCGCGCATCGCCTTGCTGGCCCAGGTGGTCGACGTGTTCCATACCGCCGGCGGGCGCGCGGCGGCGCTGCGCGAGGCCGGCGCGCGGGCCGGCGCCTGGTTCGATCCGCGCCTGGTGGCGGCATTCGAATCCTGTGCCAGGGACGAAGCGTTCTGGCATACCCTGGCCAGCCCTGACATCGACCGCGCCATCCTGGCGCTGGAGCCTGCCGGCCACGAGGTGGCGCTCGATGAGGATTACCTGGACGATATCGCCGCCGCCTTCGGCCAGGTGGTCGATGCCAAGAGTCCCTATACCAGCGGCCACAGCAGCAGGGTGGCGCTGTACACCGACATGATCGGGGAGGCGCTCGGCCTGTCGCCGCAGCGCCGCCGCTGGCTCAAGCGCGGCGCGCTGCTGCATGACGTCGGCAAGCTCGGCGTCAGCAACAGCGTACTGGACAAGGCGGGCTCGCTCGACCGCACCGAGTGGGACGCGGTGCGCCAGCATGCCGAATACACCGAAACCATCCTGGGCCGCATCGCGGCGTTCTCCGAGCTCGCCGCGATCGCCGGCGCCCATCACGAGCGGCTCGATGGCGGCGGTTATCCGCGCGGCCTGGCGGCCGACGAGATTCGCCTGGAAACCCGCATCATCACCACTGCGGATATCTTCGACGCCATCACCGCCGAGCGTCCATACCGCGGCGCTATCCCGGTTCCCGAAGCGCTGGCGATGATGGAAAAGACGGTCGGGACCGCGCTCGACCCGGCCTGCTTCGACGCGCTCAAGCGCGCCATGGCCAAGACGCCGCTCCCGGCCGCCTGATTCTCATCCACGCCTGATTACCTTCCCGCTTGCCCGCCTGCCTGCCCGGGCAGGGGGAGGTGCGCGCCGCCAGCCTGCATGCAGATGTCATCCGGACAAAACCTTGGGGATTGGATGGCGAACTATGTGTGGCAGGAGCAACAGCCACTTCGCGCCGCACCGTTGATGAGTCAAACATACCTGTCGCGCACGTAAAACGCCTGTTGCGATGCAACATTGTAATAAGTCACTTACAATGATGAATATCAATTACTTAACTTATGACGCCGAAGCGCGTTACTGTCTACGGAGAAACTATGCAGACAGCACTCTCGGCGGGTTTCATCCTTGCCATCGTTTTGTGGGGCGTGATCGCCCCTGACAACATGGGGGCGGTGTTCGACACCGTCCTCGCATCCGTGACCCGCAACTTCGGCTGGTTCTATCTGTGGGTGGTGCTGGGCCTGGTGGCCTTCGCCCTGTTCATGGCCTTCAGCCGCTACGGCAACCTCAAGCTGGGCGACGAGGACGACGAGCCCGAGTTCTCGATCGGCAGCTGGTTCTCGATGCTGTTCGCCGCCGGCATGGGCATCGGCCTGGTGTTCTTCGGCGTGGCCGAGCCGATCTCGCACTACATCGATGCGCCGCCCGGCACCGTGTCCGGCACCCCGGAAGCGGCGGGGGTGGCGATGCGCTATACCTTCTTCCACTGGGGGATCCATCCCTGGGCCGTCTACAGCGCGGTGGCGCTGGCGATCGCCTTCTTCCAGTATCGGCGCGGCGGCGACGCCCTGGTCAGTACCGCGACCGGGGCCTTGCCCTGGCCGATCGTCAAGCGCTTGGGCGGCCTGTTCAATGGGCTGGCGGTGGTGGCCACCGCCTTCGGCGTGGCCGCGTCGCTCGGCCTGGGCGCCATGCAGATCAACAGCGGCATGAACACGGTGTTCGGCCTCGCGATCAGCGAGGCTTCGCAGATCGGCATCATCCTGGTCGCCACCGCGCTGTTCCTGGGGTCGGCGATCAGCGGCGTGACGCGCGGCGTCAAGATTTTGTCGAACATCAACATGACCATGGCCGCCGTACTGGCGCTGGTGGTGTTCCTGGTCGGCCCGACGGTGGCGATCATCGACACCTTCACCAGCACCCTGGGCAACTACGTGACCGAATTCGTGCGCATGAGCCTGCGCGCCACCCCGTTCCGCGACAGCAACTGGGTCGGCAGCTGGACCATCTTCTACTGGGCCTGGTGGATTTCGTGGTCGCCGTTCGTCGGCCTGTTCATCGCGCGCGTCTCGCGCGGTCGCACGATCCGCGAATTCATCGTCGGCACCATGCTGGCGCCGACCCTGGCCGCCTTCCTGTGGTTCTCGATCTTCGGCGGCACCGCGCTGCACATGGAGATCTGGCAGCAGATCCCGATCTCGGACGCGGTGCGCGCCGACACCTCCACCGCGCTGTTCGCGCTGTTCGACGCGCTGCCGCTGGGCCTGATCATGTCGGCCGTGGCCACGGTGCTGGTGCTGGTGTTCTTCGTCACCTCGGGCGACTCGGCGGTGCTGGTGCTGGGCATGATGAGCAGCGGCGGCAACCCGAACCCGTCGACCAGGTCCAAGCTGATGTGGGGCGGCCTGATCGCCGGCATGGCGATCAGCCTGCTGCTGGCGGGCGGCCTGAAGGCGCTGCAGACGGCCACCATCGTGTTCGCGGTGCCGTTCTCGCTGGTAATCATCCTGATGATGGTCTCGCTCTACCGCGCCGTGGGCGAGGACTGGGCGGCGCACGAAAAGCGCGAGCGCGAGCTGCGCCGGCGCATGCGCCAGATGGTCGAGAAATAAGGGAAGTAAAGCGCGGAAGGAAAGCGCGCCCCTGGACGGGGCGCGCGGCGGGTCAGGTGGCCAGCATGCGCAGCAGCAGGCCGGTGATGTAGGCGCAGTAGGTGCCGAGCGCATAGCCGATCACCGCCAGCAGCACCCCGACCGGGGCCAGTGCCGGGTGGAAGGCGCTGGCGATCACCGGCGCCGAGGCGGCGCCGCCGATATTGGCCTGCGAGCCGACCGCCATGAAGAACAGCGGCGCCCGGATCAGCTTGGCCACCAGCAGCATCAGGCCGCCGTGCACCGCGATCCAGATCAGGCCCAGCAGGAACAGCCAGGGGCGGTCGAGCAGGGCGTTCAGGTCCATGTGCATGCCGATGGTCGCGACCAGGATGTACAGCATGGCCGAGCCGATCGTCGAGGCGCCGGCGCCTTCCAGCTTGCGCGCCCGCGTAAAGCTCAGCAGCAGGCCGAAGGTGGTCGCGTACACCACGATCCAGAAGAAGCTCGAGGTCAGGCTGTAGTCCTGCAGGCGCCATTCGGCCGGCAGGCTGGCGATCCAGGCGACGGTGGGGCCGGTCAGCGCATGCGACAGGCCGGTCGCGCCCAGGCCCACGGCCAGCACCACCATCACGTCGGTCAGCGTCGGAATGCGCGCGTGCTCGGCCTGGTAATGCTCGATCTTTTCCTTGAGCGCGTTGATGGCGGAGACGTCGGCGCCGGTCCAGCGGTCGAAGGCCTGCGCGCGCCCGGCCAGGAACAGCAGCACCGCCATCCACAGGCTGGCGACCAGCACGTCGACCGCCACGAACTGGCCGAACAGGGTGGCCTCGACTTCGAACACTTCCTTCATCGCGGCCTGGTTGGCGCCGCCGCCGATCCAGGCGCCGGTGATGGTGGTCATGCCGCGCCAGGTGTCGCCGGCCACCGTCTCGGGGTGGATGAAGCCCATCGCGACGAAGGACACGATGGCGCCCAGCATCACGCCGACGGTCCCGGTGAGGAACATGATGATGGCCTTGGGGCCGAGCCGCAGCACCGCGCCGAAGTCGATCGCCACGCACAGCAGCACCAGCGCGGTGGGCAGCAGGTAGTCGCGCGCCATCGGGTACAGGCCGGAGGCATTGCCGTCGACGATCCCCGCCGTGTTGAGCAGCGCCGGGATCAGGTAGCACAGGAGCAGGGCCGGCACATAGGTATAGAACTTGTGCCAGAAACCGGATTTGCGGGAAGCGCTCCAGAAGACGGCGCCGAGGATGACGGCCAGCATGCCGAGGACGACGGCATCATTGGTGACCAGCGGGGAAGCATTCTGCATCGTGGGTCCAGGTAAAGGGAAGGATGGCCGTCCCGTCTCGACGGGGGCCGGACGGCGCATTCTACATTTTCTGTCTTGAAAGTCATGTCTTTACGGAATCAAAATAGGTGTGCGCTGCGGCAGGCCTGTCGCCGCTTTGTCCCGCCGGCGTCGCTCGAGAAGGCTTGATCGGCTGCGCTTAAGATTGGCTTCACGTTGGCGCGGCATGCTCGGCGGCGAACCCGGACTTTTTTCCGAACTGCGCCATACTGGCGTTTTTCTTCTTGCCGAACACTCCGCATGCGCATCCTGCTGGTCGAAGACGATACCTCCCTTGGCGAAACCATCCAGGCCTGGCTGCGCCTGGACCAGCACGCGGTGGACTGGGTCCAGCGCGGCGACTCGGCCGACACCGCCCTCCAGACCCACCATTACGACTGCGTGCTGCTCGACCGCGGCCTGCCCGGACTATCCGGCGACGACCTGCTGGCGCGGCTGCGCGCGGCCGGCAACGGCGTGCCGGTGATCCTGATCACCGCCTTCAATGCGCTGGCCGACCGGGTCGAGGGGCTGGACCTGGGCGCCGACGACTACCTGGTCAAGCCGTTCGAGCTCGAAGAGATGTCGGCCCGCATCCGGGCCGCCGTGCGGCGCGGCGCCAACCAGGCCGGCAACGAGCTGCGCCACGCAGGCATCGCCCTGAACCTCGACACCAAGCAGGCCACCCTGGGCGGCCAGCCGGTCGCGCTGACCGCGCGTGAATACAATGTGCTGTACGCGCTGCTATTGAGGAAGAACGCCATCGTCACCCGCGCCCAGATCGAGGAAACCCTGTACGGCTGGGGCGACGAGGTGGAAAGCAATGCGATCGAGGTGTATATCCACAACCTGCGCAAGAAGCTCGGCGGCGACAGCATCGTGACCGTGCGCGGCCTGGGCTACCGGCTGAAGAACGATGGCGAGTAAAACAGGGGACAGCGCAGCCGACAAGGACGCGCCGTGGTCGCTGCGGCGGCGCCTGCTGGCCGTCATCGTCGCCGCCAGCACCGTGCTGTGGCTGGCGAGCCTGGGCATCGTCACCGTGATTGCCTGGCAGGAAACCAACGAGGTATTCGACGACGCGCTGGAAGAGTCGGGCTACATGATCATGGCCGCCACCACCGACTGGAACGAACGCGGCCTGCTGCCGCAGGCGGGAGCGGGCGGCGGACATGGCCGCAAGGTCGACATGCAGTACCAGATCGTGGTCGACGGACGCGTGATCCAGCGCACCGGCGACGCGCCGCCGCGGCCCTTCGTGGTCGACTTCGACGGCGACCACGGCTTCGGCGAGGCGCTGGCGAACGGCGAGCGCTGGCGCGTGTTCGTGGTGCGCGACGGGGCCCGCCAGTTCGAGGTGCAGGTCGGCCAGCAGGTGGACAAGCGCTACGACATCCTGGAAGAACTGGCCGATTCGCTGTGGCTGCCGGTGCTGGGCTTTCTGCTGCTGCTGGCGCTGGTGTGCTGGGTCCTGACCGGGCGCGTGCTCAAGCCCTTGCGCCGCACCGCTGCCAGCATCGCGGCCAAGACGCCCGACGACCTGGCCCAGGTGCCGACCGCCGGCCAGGCGCGCGAGGTGCTGCCGATCGTGCAGGCGCTCAACGGCGTGCTGGGCCGACTGGACGCGGCGCTGCAGGCCGAGCGCCGCTTTACCGCCGACGCCGCCCACGAGCTGCGCACGCCACTGGCCGGCCTGCACATGCACGTGCAGCTGCTGCAGCGCCAGCATCCGGCGCTGGCGGCGCCATTCCAGAAGCTGCGCCAGGACATCGCGCGCGTGACGGCGCTGGTCGACAGTCTGCTCACCCTGGCGCGCCTGGATCCGCTGGCGCGCGAACAGCTGGTGCGCCAGCCGGTGGCGCTGGCGCCGCTGATCGAGCGCGCGGCCGCCATGCATGCGCAGGAAGCGGCCGCGCACGGCATCGTGCTGTCGCCGCGCTGCGAGGTGCAGGAGCTGCAGGCCGATCCGCAGATGCTCGAGATCGTGCTGCGCAACCTGATCGACAATGCGCTGCGCTATTGCCCGGACGGCAGCCGGATCGAGATCGCCGCCATGGAGCACGCCGGCCACGCGCGCATCGTGGTGCGCGACGACGGCCCCGGCGTCGATGCACAGAGCCGTCAACGCCTGACCGAGCGATTCTTCCGCGTGCTGGGACAGGGACAGCAGGGCAGCGGGCTCGGTCTGTCGATCGTCCAGCGCATCGCCGACCTGCACGGCATCGCGCTGGCGTTCGGGCCCGGGATCGATGGCCGTGGCCTGGGCGTGACGCTGGACCTGCCGTCCTGAAGATTTCTTAAGATCGGTTTAATGTCCGGCCGTTGTAATGCGCCTGTGCCTGCCAAGGACGTGCAGGCGAATCCGACAGACCAGACAAAGGACCGACCATGAAACGCTTCTTCCAATTCTCTTGCATCGCCGCACTGCTCGCCGGCTCGGCCGTCGCCGTCGCCCAGAATGGCGCCGCACCTGCCACCGCAACGGCCGCCGTCCCTGCAGTAGCCGCCGCACCTGCCGCCGTCCCTGCAGCAGTTGCCGCACCGGCCGCCAAGCCGGCGCCATCGGGCTATGCCGGCCCGTCGGGCGCTCCCTTGATGACGGCGAAAGACTTGCTGGCCAAGGGCAAGGACGACCAGTACGTGCGCCTGAAAGGCAAGCTGACCAGCCACAAGGGCGACGAGGACTACGAGTTCACCGACGCCAGCGGCAAGATCATCGTCGAGATCGACGCCGACCGCTTCCCGCAGGGCGTGACGGTCGACCACAACACCCTCGTCGAGCTGACCGGCGAGTTCGACAAGGAGATGTTCGGCGAATCGACGCTGGACGTCGAGCAGGTCAAGGTCGTGAGCAACTAGGCAGCGGAACGGGCGGCGTGGGCGATAATGGCGGTTTGACCGTGACGCCGTATCGCCCATGCACTTCGACCACGCCGACCTGACGTCCAACTTCGACCTCGGCGCCTTGCAGCGCGGGCAGGACTATGCGCGCAAAGGCAAGGTGCAGGCGACGTACTGGGAGGACGGCAAGCTCATTGGCGAGGTCGAGGGAAGCGGCGGCGAACGCTACCGCCAGACCATCCGCTTCATGTCCGATCGGGGCGAGCTGGGTATCCGGGGCAGTTGCAGCTGCCCCGTGAGCTACAACTGCAAGCACGTGGTGGCGGTGTTGCTGACGGCCCTGGCCGCGACGCCGGCGCCCAGCTCGCCGCAAGCCATTGCCGCGCAGTCCGAGCGCTGGCTGCAGCAATTGTCGTCGTTCGCTGCCGCTGTGGACGCATCGTCCGCCGACGCCGCCGGGCCGGAGCTGGCATGGGTGTTGACGCCCGATCCCGCCACCGGTGCGCCGCGCCTGCATGTGCGCCATGCGCGGCGGCGCAAGAACGGCGACCTGTCCGGAAGACTCCCGGTCAACGACATCCATGGCTTGATCGGCGCTTCATCGGCGGTGACGCCGAGTGACGAAGAATGGCTGCGGCTGTTCATCGCGCTGAGGGCGAACCCGCTGGTCGTCATGGGCGCCGTGCCGGCCGGTCGCATCGGCGCACGGCTGCTGCATGGCGTGTGCGCCGCAGGAAGGCTGTACATCGCCTGGACCGATGACGACATGCGCCGCGGCAGGGTGTACACCGTCAGGCCCGGGCCGCGGCGCCCGGCCAGCCTGTGCTGGCGCTCCGAACAAGAGTTGGGCGATGCCGTCGCGCTGGGTTGGCGGTTTGACGATGCCGGTGCGCCCGATGCGGTGCTGCCGACCGATCCGCCATGCTATCTCGAGGACGGCGTGCTGGGCGAGCTGGTATTGCCGCCATTGCTGGAGAAGTTCCCTCTGGCGCCGCTGATGAACGTGTTGGCCGGGGCGCCGGCGCTGCATCCCGAACAGCGCGCTGGCATGGCGCTGCGTCTGGCCGAGCTTGGACTGGACAGCGTCGTGCCGCTGCCGCAGGCAGTCGACACCCGGCGCCGCAGCGATATTGCGCCAATCCCCTGTCTGCTGCTCGACAGCATCGAAACGGGCTGGGGCCGCGACGAGGTATGGCACGATCATGCGCTGCTCTTCTTCGAGTACGACGGCTACAGCACCGAGGATCTGGATGAACCGGTGCTGCGCACGATGCAGGACGGCGCCGTCGTGCTCATCGAGCGCGATGCCGCCGCCGAAGCCGCGGCCGCCAACCTCATGGCCGAACTCGGTTTCCTTCCCCGGTCGGCCGACTTCCCGCTGCAAGAGGTGTCCGAAGCGCTGCGACTGCCTGATCAAGCCGCCTGGGTCGCGTTCGCGCGCCGCGACATCCCGCGCCTGCGCGCCGCCGGCTGGCAGATCGAGATGGGCGACGACTACCGCTACGACCTGGCGGAAGTCGACGACTGGTATGCCGAGCTCGACGAGGAAGGCGAGGGCGGCAACGCCTGGTTCTCGCTGGAGCTCGGCATCGTCGTCGGCGGCGAGCGCCATGCGCTATTGCCCCTGCTGGTGCAGATGGTGCGCGCCGCGCCGGGCGATTTCGCCGCGCCGGCGCTGGCCGCGCGGGCTGAAGAGGACGAACTGGTCGTCGAGCTGGCGTCCTTCGAGCGCGTCGCCCTGCCCTGGGGCCGGGTCAAGCCGATCCTGGCCACGCTGGGCGAGCTGTACTTCGGCGAGCGCCTGGGTAATGGGGTGCGCCTGCCGGCCATGGACGCGGCGCGCCTGGCCGAACTGGAGCGCGCGGCGCGGCTGCGCTGGATCGGCGGCGAGCGCCTGCGCGAACTGGGCCGCAAGCTCGACAGTTTCGGCGGCATCCAGGCCGTCGCGCCGCCGGCGGGCCTGCAGGCCGCCTTGCGTCCCTACCAGCTGGGCGGCCTGGCCTGGCTGCAGTTCCTGCGCGAATACGGTTTCGGCGGCATCCTGGCCGACGACATGGGGCTGGGTAAAACCGTCCAGACCCTGGCCCACATCCTGCTCGAGAAAGAAGCCGGCCGCCTCGATGCGCCGGCCCTGGTCGTGGCGCCGACCAGCCTGATGCCGAACTGGCAGGCCGAGGCGGCGCGCTTCGCGCCCGGCCTGCGGGTGCTGCTCCTGCACGGCAAGGAGCGCGCCGCGCAGTTCGACGCCATCGGCGCGCACGACCTGGTGCTGACCACCTATGCCTTGCTGGGCCGCGACGAAACCGCGCTGCGCCGGCACCGCTACCACCTCTTGATCCTCGACGAGGCGCAATACGTCAAGAACAGCCGCACCAAGGCGGCGCAGACCGCGCGCCTGCTCGACGCCCGCCATCGCCTGTGCCTGACCGGCACGCCGGTGCAGAACCACCTGGGCGAGCTGTGGGCGCAGTTCAACTTCCTGATGCCGAGCCTGCTGGGCGACGAACGATCGTTCAAGGCCGATTACCGCAAGCCGATCGAGCAGGGCGGCGACCTGCAGCGCAAGGATTTCCTGGCGCGCCGCATCAAACCCTTCATGCTGCGCCGGACCAAGGACAAGGTGGCCACCGAGCTGCCGCCCAAGACCGAGATCGTGCTGCCGGTCGAATTGGGCAGCGCGCAGCGCGACCTGTACGAGACGGTGCGGGTGGCGATGGACCGCAAGGTGCGGGCCGAGATCGACCGCAAGGGCCTGGCGCGCAGCCATATCGTGATCCTCGAGGCGCTGCTCAAGCTGCGCCAGGTGTGCTGCGACCCGCGCCTGGTCGAACCAATGAGCGCGACCGGCTCGGCCAAGCTGGATACGCTGCTGGAGCTGCTCGACACCTTGCGCAGCGAAGGCCGCAAGGTGCTGGTGTTCTCGCAGTTCACCAGCATGCTGGACCTGATCGGCGCGGCCCTGCGCGAGCGCGGCGCCGATTACGTCGAGCTCACCGGCAGCACGCTCGACCGCGCCGCCCCGGTCGCCGCCTTCCAGCAGGGGCAAGTCGGGGTGTTCCTGATCAGCCTGAAGGCCGGTGGGGTAGGGCTCAACCTGACGGCGGCCGACACCGTCATCCATTACGACCCCTGGTGGAACCCGGCCAGCGAAAACCAGGCGACCGACCGCGCCTGGCGCATCGGCCAGCGGCAGCCGGTCTTCGTCTACAAGCTGATCGCGCGCGGCACGCTGGAAGAAAAAATCCAGGAGCTGCAGCGCCGCAAGGGCGCGCTGGCCGACGCGGTGCTGGTCAACGAAGAGGAGACCGAGCTGGCGCCGGGGCTGCAGGCGGACGACCTGCGCGCCATCTTTTCGCTGGCGGCGCCGGGCATGGACACGTGATCAGTCCTGCACCACACTGACGCGCGCGAAGCGCAGGTTCTCGAACACCTTGATGCGGCCCGTCACCGGCCACCATTCGTACAGGAAGATCTGTGCCGGCCGCCACATCGCCACCCAGCCGATGATGGTCAGGCTTTCGCGCGCGATCCTGGCGCCGTGGCCGCCGGTGAAGGTCTCGATCGCCTCGGCCAGCAGCAGGCAGGTGGCCACGAAGGCGATGCCGATCACGAGGCTGATCCGGCCCTGGCGCAGCAGCTGTTTCAGTTCGCCGCGCACCAGTTCCACCTTGTAGCCATAGTAGTTGTGGATCGCGTCGGCGACCATGTCGCCGGCCTGCCCCACCGGCGGCAACTGCTCGACGTGGATGTTCAGGTGCAGGCGGCTGGCCGGCGGCAGCGACAGCGCCCAGTTCTCGATATACGCCTCGCAGGCGTGGTCGAGGTCCTTGTTCAGGAAAGGCGCCGGGTCGAGCGAATTGAACAGCTGCTGCAGTTCGCGCACGCGCAGCTCGAGGGTGTGGGTGGGTGATTCACTGATGTGCATGCGGCAAGCGTACCGCAGGGCATGATGGCAGGCAACCAGGCCAGGCCCGTCGTCGGACAGGCCTGGCGATGAAGGAGGGCCCTTGGCTTACGCCGACTTGTCCTGGTGCGCGTCGAGCTGGGCGCGCAATTGCTGGCCGTTCGAATGCGTATAGTCCTTGTTGACTTCACGCTTGATCAGCGATTTGATCTGCGGGTCGATTTGCGTGCGCAGCACGCCCAGGAATTCCGGCGAGGCCGCCAGGACCAGCTGCTGGAAACGGCCTGCCTGGTGCGCCTGTTGCAGGTAGTTCGAAATATCCTTGGCAAATTTCTGGGTCTCGTGCTCGACCGGCGTGACGGCTGGCTGGTAATCGTTGCCCTGCGCGCCGGCAGGCGCGGCGTGCTGGAATCCGCCACCTTGTCCACCGCCGATATTATGGCCGCTATTCTGCGCGGAATGCGGACTCATCTTGTCAGTGACGATGTCCAGCACGCGCTGTTGCGCGGCAGGATTGACCAGGTCTTCGACCTCTTGCAAGGATGCCGCGTGACCGGCGCTGGAAAAGATGCGGGCACGGCCGGCATTGGCTGCGATCGTCCAGGTTGTTGGCATATTACCCCCTGTAAAAATGGTGTGATGACAATCGCCTGCAACATCGTCCGATAATGTTGAGCCAGGACTTCTGCATGGCGACAAGTGATGACTCAGTATAGCCCTGCGTGCAAATTCCCGGCGCACCGCCTTCTCGGGTGTGCGCCTTCCGGCGCTGTGAATCGTGCCGCGGCGCATTTTCTTGTGGGTGTGCAGCACCTAACGGACCACGCTGCTGGTGCCCGGCATCATGAACCCATCGACAACAAGCATGTGAGAGGAGTTCATCATGGGTAAGTATTTCATTGGCTGGCTGCTGGGTATTCCTGCTGTCGTTCTCGTCATCCTGTATTTCATCTTCGGCTGACGCATGTTGGTCGCAAACGAAAACGCCACTGTCCAGGCTAATACCGTTAAGTTAAGCTGCTGAGCTAGCCGTCAAATACGTCGTCCCCGCGCAGGCGGGGACCCAAGTTCTGCAAACGTCGTCGAAACGCTTGCAAGATTGGGTCCCCACCTTCGTGGGGACGACGTTTTTACGTTAACTCAAGAAGACTTTCGCCTTCACTTAACGTCATGAACCGTCCAGGTGGCGTTTTTGTTGGCGAATGGCGAGCGTCAGGGCAGGGCCGGTTCCAGGACTTTTTCGGCAGCCAACTGCTGCGCGGCGATGTCCTGCAGTGCGGCGGCGGTCCGCGCATCGATGCCGATCTCGCGTGCGACCGCGTCGCCGGCGCCGAGCGAGCGCGGATCGCGGCCGGTCACGCTGCCGAAGATGGTCAGTGCTTCCAGGTAGTAGCCATGGACGCTGCCATGATAGGCGTCCTCTCCCCATAGATTGACCTGGCCGGCCGGTATGCCGCGATAGGGATTGGCGGCCGCCACGCCGCTGGCGATCGCACGGTTCCATGCTTGGCCAACCGGAATCACGCCGCTGATGTGGCGGGAGGCGGCATGGGCCGCGTCATGGCCGCGACGCACGTCCAGCGCCATCTGGTGGATCGGCTTGCCGTACCAGGCGCCGCCGGCCAGCCAAGTCTGGTCGGCGCGCGACCAGGTCGCGCTCAAGCGTACGTCGACCCGTGGATTCTGCTGGTGGAAGGCCTGGGCCAGCAGGCCGCTGTAACGGATCAGCTTGGCGGGGTCGCCGGGCGCGTCCTGGTCCAGCGTGCTATACCCTTGCAGCAGCACGATATCCCACGGCTTCACGATGGTGTCGTGGCGGTGCTTGTAGTGAAAATCGAGGCCGGCGCCGCCTTTCGTCTCCAGGCTAACCGCGTAATGCAGGCCTGCCTGCTGCGTCATCGCCTTGAACAGCGCCGGGACGCCGCCGATCCTGGTGCCGTTCAGGTCCTTGACCGTGTGCGGGCGGAAGTCGTGCACCGGCGGTGCGCCGGCGCCATAGGTGAAGCTGTTGCCGACGAAAAGGATGGTGGTGGCGCTGGAGGACGGGGACAGGGTCATTGCGCAGACGGTGAGGAGGAGGGCGCTGGCGCAGCGCAGTCGATCGGAAAAGGGCATGGGCGGGCCTATCGTGAATGCGGAAATGCGGAAATGCAAGTGTGCAAAGAATATCAGCGCGAAAGCAAGCGCGATTTGCACGGATGCCGGCGTGCTACTCTTTCCACTCCTCTCATAACATCTGGAATCCCATGAAAGCCATTCTGCCGATCCTCGCCGTGACCACCCTGGTTGCCGGCTGCGCCGCCACGCCGTCGCCAGCCGACTCGCGCGATCAATTCATGGCCACGCTGCAGGGCATGTGCGGCCAGCGCTTCGAAGGTGCGCAATCGTATGCGGCCGACCCGAACAATGAATTCGCCGGCAAGAAGATCTCGACCCAGGTCCAATGCGGCGCGGCCGGGATCCGCATGCCGGTGCAGGTCGGCGAAGACCGTTCGCGCACCTGGATCTTCACCCGCCCGCAAGCGGGTCTGGAACTGCGCCACGATCACCGCCACGCGGACGGCACGCCCGACAAGGTCACCATGTATGGGGGCATGGCGAAGGAAGGCGGCACCGCCCGCTCCCAGGCTTTCTTGGCGGACAAGTACACCGCGGACTTGGTGCCCGGCGCGGAAACGAACGTCTGGACCGTTACCCTCAGCGAGGATGGCAAGACCCTGACCTATCGCCTGGAACGTCACGCCAGGCCGCGCGCCGAATTCGTGCTGCAGCGGGCGCCCGGATAACTCCCCGGCGCGCCCGTGGGCGCGCCCACCGGCCTGGCATGTTGCGGTGCGCAACGTTGCGACATGATAATTTGCAAATAGCTATACTCAAATGGTCGGCGACGTCCATGTTGAAGGAGCTTCATGCGGTTCAGATCGGTACAACTATCCATGCGGTTCATTGTCCCGCTGGCCCTCGTGCTGGCGCTGTTCGGTTACTTCGCGGTTCCGTGGATGGAAAATCTCACCGTACGCTGGTTCGTGCGGGACCTCGATACGCGTTCCCAACTGGTGTCGAGCACGCTGCAACAGCCGCTGCTCAACTACCTTGAGGACAATGATGCCCCGCGCATCAACGACGCGTTCAGCCGCGCGATCCAGGACGAGCGCCTGTATGCGCTCGCCTATTGCGATCCAGCCGGCAATTTGCAGTACAAGACCACGACGTATCCGGATTCGCTCGGTTGCCGCCAGGGCGGGGATGGTGAAGGCGCCAAGCCCGTGGTGCGCCTGCCCCAGGGGCCGGTCCACGTGTCCAGTCGTGTGCTGAGCCAGGACGGCATCGCCGCCGGCCGCCTGATCCTGGTGCAGGACATGAGCTTCATCGAGCGCCGCAGCGAAGACACCAAGAAGTACGTCCTGGGCCTGTTCGTCCTGCTGGCGGGCGCGATCTCGCTGATCACGGTCCTGATCGCGCACCTGAGCTGGCATGGCTGGCTCAACGGCGTGCGCGAGATGCTGCGCGGCGAGCTGTCGCCGCGCGCGCCGGGGCCGATGCCGCCGGAGATCGCGCCGCTGGCCAGTGAACTGCGCGCACTGCTCAACGAATACAATCGCGACCTGCAGGGCAGCGGCGTGGAGTCCCAGACCTGGGGCGCCGATACGCTCAAGACCTTGCTGAACCAGGACCTGGCGGGCGACGAAATCCTGGTGGTATCGAATCGCGAGCCCTACATCCACGTCAACACGTCCAGTGGCGTCAAGGTACAACGCCCGGCCAGCGGCCTGGTGACGGCGGTCGAAGCCGTGATGCGCGCCTGCTCCGGCACCTGGATCGCGCACGGGGCCGGCTCGGCCGACCGCGACACGGTCGACGCCAACGACCACGTGCGCGTGCCGCCTGAAAACCCGAGCTATACCTTGCGCCGCGTCTGGCTCTCGAAAGAAGAAGAGCAGGGCTATTACTACGGCTTCGCCAACGAGGGCCTGTGGCCGCTGTGCCATATCGCCCACGTGCGGCCGGTGTTCCGCTCGTCCGACTGGGCCGAATACGTCAGGGTCAACCAGCGCTTCGCCGACGCGGTGATCGCGGAGGCGCGTTCCGACAACCCGGTGGTGCTGGTGCAGGACTATCACTTCGCGCTGCTGCCGCGCATGGTGCGCGCGGTGCTGCCGAAGGCCACCATCATCACCTTCTGGCACATCCCGTGGCCGAATCCGGAATCGTTCGGCATCTGCCCGTGGCGCGAGGAAATTCTTGACGGCATGCTGGGCAGCACCATCCTCGGCTTCCACACGCCGTTCCACCGCAAGAACTTCCTCGACACCGTGGACCGCTACCTCGAAACCCGCATCGAGAACGAGGCCTCGACCGTCAGCTACGGCAACGAGCTGACCCAGGTGAAGCCGTACCCGATCTCGATCGCCTGGCCCGAGCCCATGCCGGGCGAGTGCGACGTGGCGGCCTGCCGCGCCGAGATCCGCCAGGCGCTGGCGCTGCCGCCTGACCAGCTGCTGGGCATCGGCGTCGACCGCCTCGACTACACCAAGGGCATCATCGAGCGCTTCCAGGCGGTCGAGCGCATGCTCGAACTCCATCCGGACATGGTCGGCAAGTTCACCTTCGTGCAAATTGCGGCGCCGACCCGGTCCTCGCTCGACGAATACCAGAACTTCGAAGCGCGGGTGCGCGCGCTGGCCCAGCGCATCAACCAGCGCTTTTCCAGCGGCAGCTACCTGCCCATCATCCTCAAGACCGAACACCATGAACAGGCCCAGTTGCGCACGTATTTCCGCGCTTCCGAGGTGTGCAGCGTGACCAGCCTGCACGATGGCATGAACCTGGTGGCCAAGGAATTCATCGCCGCCCGCGACGACGAACAGGGCGTGCTGATCCTGAGCCAGTTCACCGGCGCCGCACGCGAGCTGCACGAGGCGCTGATCGTCAACCCGTACCACATCGAAGAAGGCGCCGAAGCGCTGTACCGCGCACTGCGCATGCCGCAGGACGAGCAGCGCGAACGCATGCGCAGCATGCGCGTGCGGGTGCGCGATTTCAACGTCTATCGCTGGGCGGGCCGCATGCTGCAGGACGCGGCCCGGCTGCGCCAGCGCGAGCGCGTGCGCTCCAGGATCCATTCGCTCAGCCAGAACCGGGTACGCAAGGGGGACGCATGAGCTCGATCATTCCAACCAACGAACAGGCAGCGCTGGACCTGCTCGCCACGCCCGGTTGCGCGCTGTTCCTCGATTTCGACGGCACGCTGGTGGACATCGCGCCGCGCCCCGACCAGGTGGTGGTGACGCCCGAACTGTTGACATCGCTGGCGGCGCTGCAACAGCGGCTTAGCGGCCGGCTGGCCATCGTCTCGGGCCGTCCCGTCGCCGAACTCGACCGGTTGCTGGCGCCGCTGGCGCTGCCGGCCGCCGGCGTGCACGGCATGGAGCGGCGCGGCGCCGACGGCGTGCTGCGCCAGTTGCCGACGCCCGATTTCACGGTGGTGCGCACCCGCGCCCACGCCCTGGCGGCGCGTCATCCCGCCCTGTGGGTCGAGGAAAAGCATGGCGCGCTGGCGCTGCACTATCGCCAGGCGCCCGAACTGCAGGCGCTGTGCGTCGAGACCATGGCCGACGCGGTGCGCGGCAGCCTGGGCCTGCTGCTCATGGAAGGCAAGATGATCGTCGAGATCAAGGCCGCCGGCGTCAGCAAGGGCACGGCGGTCCGCGACTTCCTGGCCGAAGCGCCGTTCCTTGGCGCTGTGCCGCTGTTCATCGGTGACGACACCACCGACGAAGCCGGCTTCGACCACGTGCAGCGCATCGGCGGCATCGGCCTCAAGGTCGGGCCCGGGCCGACGGTGGCCAGCTGCCGCATCGCGTCGAGCCAGGCCGTGCGCGATGCGCTGGCGCTCGCCGCCGCGACGTCAACCATAGGAAAGGATTCAGCATGAACGATGTTAACCAGCAGTGCTCATCGACCGCAGTGCACGACGCGCCGGGCTCCCTCGATTGCGGCGTGGTCGGCAATTGCGCCTTCAGCGCCATGATCGACCGCATGGGCCGGGTGGTGTGGTGCTGCCTGCCGCGCTTCGACGGCGATCCGGTGTTCAACGCCTTGCTCGACCCGAGCGAGAACGGCAGCCTGTGGAGCATCGAGCTCGAGGATGTCGTGCGCAGCGAGCAGTCCTATGAGCCGAACACGGCGGTGCTGCATACGCGCCTGTATGACCAGGCCGGCAACGGCATCGAGATCACCGACTTCGCGCCGCGCTTCCTGAGCCGCGACCGCATGTTCCGGCCCCTGATGCTGGTCCGGCGCGTCAAGCCGCTCGGCGCCGGCGTGCGCGTGCGCGTGAAGCTGCGGCCGCGCTTCGAATATGGCGCGAAACGGCCCGAGATCACCCAGGGCAGCCACCATATCCGCTACGTTGGGCCGGACCAGACGCTGCGCCTGAACACCGACGCCTCGCTCAGCTACGTGCTGTCCGAATCGTTCTTCCTGGTCGACCGGCCGATGAATTTCATGCTGGGACCGGACGAGACCCTGGCCGACGGCATCCAGGACACCGCCCAGCGGTTCGAGAAGGAGACGGTCGGCTACTGGCGCACCTGGTCGCGCCGCCTCGCGCTGCCGCTCGAATGGCAGGACGTCGTGATCCGCGCCGCGATCACCTTGAAGCTGTCGCTGTTCGAAGACACCGGCGCCATCATCGCCGCCATGACCACCAGCATCCCGGAAGCCCCGGGCAGCGAACGCAACTGGGATTACCGCTTCTGCTGGCTGCGCGACGCCTTCTTCGTGATCCGGGCCCTGAACAGCCTGTCCGAGGTCGGCACCATGGAAGACTACCTGCGCTGGCTCGGTAATGTGGTCGCGCGCGCCAAGGGCGGGCACATCCAGCCCCTGTACGGCATCGGCCTCGAGGAGCAGCTGCCCGAATCGATCGTCGAGCACCTGCCCGGTTACCGTAACCACCGTCCGGTGCGCATCGGCAACCAGGCGCAAGAACACTTCCAGCACGATGTGTACGGCAATATCGTACTCGGCGCGGCCCAGGCCTTCTTCGACCACCGCCTGTTCCGGCGTGCCGGCCATCCCGAATTCCGCCTGCTGGAAGCGGTCGGCGAGCAAGCCTTCCGGGTGTGGGCCGAGCCCGACGCCGGCATGTGGGAACTGCGCACCCGCGCCCGTGTGCACACCTCGTCGGTGCTGATGAACTGGGCCGCCTGCGACCGGCTGGCCAAGATCGCGGACGTGCTGGAACTGCCGGACCGCGCCGCCTTCTGGGGCGAGCGCGCCGAACTGATCCGCAACCGGCTGCTGGAAGAAGCCTGGAGCGAAGAGCGCCAGGCCTTTGCCGAAAGCCTGGGCGGACGCGACCTGGACGCCAGCGTGCTGCTGATGGCCGAGATCAATTTCATCGACCCAAAAGATCCGCGCTTCGTCGCCACCGTCGATGCGCTGGAAAAATCGCTGTGCGACGGCCCCTATATGCGCCGCTACGAGGCGCCGGACGATTTTGGCGTGCCCGAGACCGCCTTCAACATCTGCACCTTCTGGCGCATCGACGCGCTGGCGCGGATCGGGCGGACGGAGGAAGCGCGCGAGGTGTTCGAGGCGATGCTGGCCGCGCGCAACCACCTGGGGCTGCTGTCCGAAGACACGCACCCGGTCACCGGCGAAATGTGGGGCAACTTCCCGCAGACGTATTCGATGGTCGGCCTGATCAACTGCGCCATGCGCTTGTCGAAATCGTGGAATAGCGTCGTGTAAGCAGGCGCGACAAGAGGCGGGCAGCCGGACGATCGCAGCGTCCATCGGTTTGTGGACGCTCAACGGAGCAGAGCAGCATCGGCGGGATAATTGGGCCATGAACTCGGCGGTAGCGCATTTGCAACCGCCGATGCTTTTTCCCGAATGCTCGCGCGATGCCATTGTCCACTTCGGCCGTTTGCGCACATGGTCGCAAACGACGAGATGCCTCTTAAAGTTGTCACCGTATTCGGAACGCGCCCGGAAGCAATCAAGATGGCTTCCGTCGTGCGAGCGCTGGCGGAACGTCCCGACGTCGAGACCAGGATCTGCGTGACTGCCCAGCATCGGCACATGCTGGATCAGGTACTGGACGTGTTCTCGCTCACGCCCGATTTCGACCTGAATCTCATGGCGCCGGGCCAAGATCTCTCCGACATCACGTCGAAGGTTCTTACGGGTATGCGCACGGTGCTGCGCGCGTGGCGTCCCGATTATGTGTTCGTGCATGGGGACACGACCACGACCTTTGCTGCCAGCCTTGCTGCCTATTACGAAAGAATTCCGGTCGGGCATGTGGAAGCGGGGCTACGGACCGGCAATATCTATTCGCCATGGCCGGAAGAGGTCAACCGCTGCCTGACCGGCGTCATCGCCAGCCTGCATTTCGCGCCGACCGAGCACGCCAGGCGGAATCTGTTGAACGAAGGCGTGGACGCCGCGAATATTTGTGTCACGGGCAATACCGTGATCGACGCCTTGCTGGATGTCGTCACGCGCCTGGACAGCGACGCGTGTTTGCGATCCGAGATGGAATCTCGATTCTGTTTTCTCGATCGCCAGAAAAGACTGATCCTGGTGACAGGCCACCGCCGCGAGAATTTCGGCGATGGTATCAAGAACATCTGTCTTGCCTTGCGTGAAATCAGCCGTTGGCCCGGCGTCGAAGTGCTGTTCCCTGTCCACCTGAACCCGAACGTGCAGGAGCCCGTGCGAAGCATGCTCGCGGACGCCCCCAATGTGCACCTGATCGATCCCGTGGGTTACCTGCCGTTCGTGTATTTGATGAATTGCGCCGCGGTCCTCCTGACCGACTCCGGCGGCATCCAGGAAGAAGCGCCGTCGCTCGGCAAGCCCGTTCTCGTCATGCGCGACTCCACCGAGCGCCCGGAGGCCGTGGCGGCAGGCACCGCGCGCCTGGTCGGTACCGGCGTCGAGTCCATCGTCGAAGGCGTGCGCACGCTCCTGAACGACCCGGCCGAATACCAGCGCATGAGTTCGGCCATCAATCCCTATGGCGACGGCAAAGCCGCAATGCGCATCCTTAATTTTCTGAGGGAAAAACATGGGCAGCAGCTTTGAAGTGGTCTCGATCATCGGTCTGGGTTACATCGGCCTCCCGACCGCCGCAATGTTTGCATCGCGCAAGAAGAACGTGATCGGCGTGGATGTCAATCAGGATGCGGTCGACACGATCAACACTGGCCGGACGCACATCGTCGAGCCGGACCTCGACATGATCGTCGCCGCGGCCGTCAACCAGGGCTACCTGAAGGCGTCCACGACCGTGCAACCGGCCGACGCCTTCCTGATTGCCGTGCCGACGCCGTTCCAGGGCAATCATGAGCCCGACGTCAGCCATGTGGAAGCAGCGGCGCGTTCGATCGCGCCGGTTCTCAAGAAAGGCGACCTCGTCATTCTCGAATCGACGTCGCCGGTCGGCACCACCCAGAACCTGGCGAAATGGCTGGCCGCAACGCGCCCCGACCTGAAAATTCCTCTCGGACCGGACGACGAGACCGACATCCATATCGCCTACTGCCCTGAACGTGTGCTGCCGGGCAGGGTGATCCATGAGCTGGTATCCAACGATCGCATCATCGGCGGCATCACCAAGGCCTGCTCGGCGCGCGCTATCGAGCTCTATGAGACCTTTGTGCAGGGAACGTGCTTCGAAACCGATTCGCGCACCGCGGAGATGTGCAAGCTGACAGAGAATTCCTATCGTGACGTGAACATCGCTTTCGCCAATGAATTGTCCCTGATCTGCGGCGAGCTCGGGATCGATGTGTGGGAACTGATCGCGCTGGCGAACCGCCATCCGCGCGTCAACGTCCTGCGCCCTGGCCCGGGCGTGGGCGGCCACTGTATCGCGATCGATCCCTGGTTCATCGTGCACAGCGCACCGGAGCAGGCAAGGCTGATCAGGGCGGCGCGTGAGGTCAATGACGGCAAGCCGCACTGGGTGCTGGACAAGGTAAAGGATGAAGTCGAAAATTTCATGGCAGCGAACCCCGAGCGCATGCCATCCGAGGTGACGATCGCCTGCTTCGGCCTGGCTTTCAAGCCCGACATCGACGACCTGCGGGAAAGTCCGGCACTCGATATCGTGGCTGGGATCGCGAAATTTCCCGCCTGCCGCGTGATCGTGGTCGAACCGAATATCTCGGCCCTGCCTGCCAGCCTGGACAAGGGTGAATTACGCATGCCGCAGGACGCGCTGGCGCGTGCGCAGATCGTCCTCATGTTAGTCAATCACAAGCCCTTCCTGTCGCTCAAGAAAGATTTGTTTGCCAACAAAGTGGTCATCGACACCTGTGGCTACCTGAGCGCTGCCGGTCACTGACGCCGGCCGCCAACGACGAGGTGGCATTGCGGCTGTACGAGCCGGGCGTCCCGGCGCATGCGGTCCATGTGGCCGGCATGCCGACCATGCCGGCGTTCGCAAGGCCGCTCGGGCGCGCTGAATGCGCCCGTGAGCTCGGCCTCGCCCCCGCGCAGGCGACCTTGCTGCTGATGGGCGGCGGCGCCGGACTGGGCGGCTTGAACCGGGTCTCGTCGCCGATCACCACCCCATGGCGGGAAAATGCCGCATCGATGGTGGCCCCGTCCGCGTCGAGGATCAAGCGCTTCTTGCCGCTTTTGTACATGATGTCCCCGCATCCGATTGCGGTGGCCGGTCTGCCGTGAACACGGACCTGAGCACTGTCGACCATCAACCGCCTGCGTAACGACAGGCGTGTGACAACCGGGGGAAAACTGCAGGCTGACGTTTATCGGGCACAGGCACGGACACAGGCGCGGACACGGGGCAAAGGCGCGGCCGCGGCGCTGATCGCCGCGGCCGCCCGAGTTGCTATTGCCGTGCGCACGATGGACGGGTGCAGGCCAGGCTGACCTTGCGTGCATCCAGCACGGTCACACGGCCGTCACGGTCCATGTCGCGCGGGTCGGCGTCGCCGGAAGCGGACTGGTTGCGCGCCATGAACACCAACTGGGCATCGTCACGGTCGACGTCGCCGTCGCCGTCGACATCGCCCGCCAGTGTCGCGGCGCGCACGACCTGCGTGAACACCGTGCCGTTGGCCGACGACGCTCCCCTGACCGCCAGCGAGACGGCATTGGTCGTGCCCACCGGCGTGGCGGCGGGGATGGCGATCCGCACGTCGACCAGGGCGGACGCGTTCGGTCCCAGCACGAGGCTGCGGGGATAATCCTCGACGAATCCGCGTTCGTCGGTGGCGTTCACGGCGAAGGTGTCCTGGGCGCCCAGGTTCGTCACGCGGAAGCGCACCACGTAGCTTTGTCCCGGACTGAAGGCGCCGAAGCCGCCGCCCAGCGCCTCGACCTTGACGGTACGGCCCAGGAACACCGGCGAATGGATGCGCTGGAACGCGTCGCCCGTGGCCAGGCGTCCGCTCACCATGACGCGGAACGGCTGCGTGGGCAGCACGAAGTCCGCCAGGAATTCGTCGGGCATGGTCTCTCCGGCGCGGCGCGTGGCGGGCAGCTGGGCGATGGTGTCGCCGGCCTCGTTCACCAGCGCAAATTGCGCGGTATCGAATGCGCCGAGCATCGTCGCGCGCGCCTGCTGGGTGGCGCGTGCGAGCGGCTGGCTCTTGATCGGGTACAGGCCTTCGTGGCCTTCGCGTCCGCGCGTTTCGACGAACTCGAAACGGTTCAGTTCCAGAGGGCTGTCGCCCGACACCGAGACGTCGTAGTTGCCGACGCCGGCCAACGCCAGCCGCCAGTTACCGGCGGTAGGCGCCGTCAGGGCGATCAGCTTGCCACCCGTCAAGGTGGTGACCGTCAGGCCCGCCGTGCCGTCGACCACCTCGCGGCCGGCCGGATCGAACAGGCGCGCACTCGCACCGGCGTCGACCGCGACCGATACCTGAAGGCTGCGCAGCGTGCGGTCGACCGGGAACTGCAGGTTGCGCGCACCGCCGACGGTGCCCTTGGCGGCCAGCAGGGGCCGTGGGCTGGCGCTCACGTAGGGCATCACCAGACCGAAAATTTTCTCGGTTTCTTCGGCCGTGCGCTGCAGCGCGTACAACTGGCCGCCGGTCTCGGCCGCAATGGTGTAATAGGCTGGATCGATCGGTGAACACGAGCCGAAGGTAAGGAACGTGACGGTGATGTCCTTGGCATTGGCCTGGGTGACGACGTTGCCGGACAGGGCGGCATCCTTGGCGGAGGCATCGGTGAAGACATACAGCTGGGAGCCGTTCGGCGCGGCGTTGATCGCGCGCAGCGTGCCGGCCATGGACAGTTCCGGACAGTCGCCGCCGCCGGAGGCGAACAGGGAATTGGCGCGCGCCAGCAGCGCCGCGGCGTCGGCCGTGACGAAGGCGGCGCCGACCTGGGGATCGCCGAAATTGACCAGCAGGTAGCGGTCGGGCTGGTTGGGCCCGGTGCGCACCGTCTCGACGATCCGGGCGATGGACGACTTGACCCCGGCGATCACGCCGCCCATGCTGCCGGTGTCGTCGACCACGAAGCCGACCGCGCCGCGCATGTCGAGGAAGGCGCGGATCGCCTTGTCGTTGCCCGCGACGCCGGGCGCCGCGAGGATCTGGCGGATCAGGCTCTCGGTCGCGTCCACCGCGGCGGCGCGCGCGGGCGCGTGGCCGGCGCGGCCCGGCGCATCCTTGTGGATGCCGGGGTCGAGCAGCAGTCCATGGTTGCACTTGCCTTCGGGCGGCGCCAGGAAGGGATTGAAATAGCCGGTCGTCGGGAAACTCAGGCCAAAGGCGGCCAGGGTGCCTGAGCCGATCGACGACAGGCCGCGCTCGCAGGTGTCCTGGCTGGCGGCCAGGCGTGGGAGCACCATGGTGCCCAGGCCCGGCTGGCCGCCGGAAATATTGATCCAGTTACTGTGCGAGAAAAAGTCCTGCAGCGTGTGCAGCGCCCGGCCGACCTGGCGGCGCGCGCCTTCGCCATCCGGCGCCGGCGCCGCGAGCAGGCCGATCGCTGCATTCTTGATCGCGATGATGCGCTGCGAACATTCCGGCAGCAGCTCGTCGTCGCAGTGGGCAGTGGGTACCGACAGCTCTCCGCGCGAAGAGACGATCTCGTCGACGCCGGCCGTGCTGTCGCGTACTTCCAGGATGGCGCGTTCGGAAAACCGGTAGGTACCGCCACCGGGCGCCGGGACGGTGATCCGGGTCAGCGCGTCCCTGACGATGCCGACATGGCCAAACTCCTGGGTCGGCTTGAACGCGATCGCCGCCGGTATGGCGACGACGCCGACCAGCAGGCCCACCAGGCCCGCCAGCCTCAGTTTTGCAGATTGCATTCCATCTCCCGAGCAAGGTTCATCGAAAACCAAGAAACGACATCAGGTCCACCCACCCCTGCCGCGCCAGCGCGATGGCGATCGCCGCGTACAGCAGCGGCAGCATCGCCAGCGCGGCGCTGCGCCAGGCGTGCAGGCTCCCTACCACGAGGGCGCGCAGCAGCAGCGCCACGGCCAGGACGGCAGTCAGCCCCAGTACCCCCACGACCACGAAGGGCGCCTTGTCGTTGCCGGAACAGCGGGCGTACAGCACGCTCACCACCAGCAGCGCGGGTGCGGCCGCGGCGAGCCAGCGCGCCACGCGTCACAGGGCGGCGCGGCGGCCGCGGATCAGTGGAATGCCGCCGGGGGCCAGGACGGCGCCCAGCATGAACAAGGCCAGTGTGGACGGCTCCGGGACACTAGTGGCCGTGCCGATGTCGACGACGGCGCCGTGGACGGCGCTGACGGCGATGGCCTCGCCGAATCCGTCACTGAGCAGCAGGCCCGGCGCCGCCAGCAGGTCGAAGTCGATCGACACGGCGCCGGGGGCAAGCGCCGTGAACACCAGCCGCGCGAGCGGGAACGTCCCGGGCTGCAAGCCGATCAGGGTCGTGCCGTCCAGCAGCGATACTGCGGCGAAGTCCGCCCGGCCTGCTCCGAAGAGCGCGTGGGTCAGCTGGTCGACATCGACTTCGCCCAGGTAGTGGCCGAACTCGGCCCTCACCGGCGCAACCAGTGCGGGATCGAATACCAGGTCGAGGTCGAACCCCGCCAGGGCCTGGCCCGGCGCCAGGTCGCCGACCATGACGTCGAGGGAGAATTGCTGTCCCACGGTGACCGCAGGGCTTGACAGCGAGGTCGTCAGGACCGCGGCGCCGGCGGGTGCGGCAAGCGCGACGGCGCATGCCAGCAGTGCTGTGGCCGTGCGTATGATTCTTGAGAGTACCGAAGCCATGGTCGAATGTCCTTGTCGAGATAAGAGAGAGCGCCGCAGCGCTGTATCAGGGGGCGCCCGGATCACGCATGGTGGACATGCCGGATGTGCGAAGGGGCTGGATCCATCATCCCTCAGGCATAAAACATTGTCTTTTTGTTAGCGCAAGAAGTTGGCGATTCGACCATGATGCGAGCGCGGCGCGCCGGTATGTTTCCGGCAGATACAATAAGAGCCTATCCCGGTAGGTGGGAGTCGCTCCTGCCGCGCCTGGCAAGTGTGCGCTGCGTTGCTCGTCGTTGCATGGCTCGCCATGCGGCCTCCTCGCGCCTTGCTCACACCCGCCAAGCATCGGCATGAGCTTCCCCCCACCTACCGGGATAGGCTCTAAGAGACATCGACAACGCTACCGTGACCAGCATGCGCTATATGGATTTCAGTTCGTGGCAAGGCGCGATGACCACCATCATCGGGCTCGCCGTGTTGACCTTGCTGGGCGTGGGCATCCGCATCCTCATGATGCAGACCATCCAGCAGCGGCGCGAGCGCATGAATCGCCAGATCAACGAACGCCTGAAAACCCTGATCGCCGCCTACCGCACCCTGGGCGGCTCGTTCACCGGGCAATTGACGGTCGATCCGACGCATTTGCGCGAGGTGCGCGAGCGCGGCCAAGCGAGCGAAGTGGGCGAGGAGGGCATGGGGCTGGGCGAGGCAACGGCGAGCTCGGACCGCTCGCGCCGCATCCGCGACGCCGTCGAAGCCGCGCTGGCGGACATCCTGCTGCTCGGCACCGAAGAGCACTGCCGGCTGGCGGCGCAGGCGGCGGCCGACCTGGCGGCGGGGCGGCCCATTCATACGGCGGAGCTGGTCGTCAGCCTGCGCACGTTTGTCCGCGCGGCGCTCGATCTCGATCCGATGCCGGGCGAGGTGATGATTCCGCTGCAGGGGCCGACGCGCACGCAGGGTGGTGGCGGCCGTGCGAAAGGCGAGGCCGGCGGCGCCGGAAGCCGCGGCGGCGGCGGCATGGGCGGCGGCGGCGTGGGCATGCCCATCCCTGTCGGGCTTGGGCACAAGGACGGCGTCTAGTCACGCCTCCAGGAGCCTACCGGACAGGCTCCTGGAGCAACGGCAAGGGCGTCACCGTCACCTGGACGTCGAGCTCCTGCTTGCCGCCCCCGAGCACGATGCCGCGCAGCGGGGTCACGTCGCTGAAGTCGCGTCCCCAGCCCAGCGTGATGTGTTCATGCTGCACCAGGCAGCGGTTGGTCGGATCGAAATCGACCCAGCCCAGCGCCGGGCAGAACACCGACACCCACGCGTGCGAGGCATCGGCGCCAATCAGGCGCGGCTTGCCCTCGGGTGGGTGGGTCAGGATATAGCCGCTCACATAGCGCGCCGGCAGGCCGATGCTGCGCAGACAGCCGATCATCAGCTGGGCGAAGTCCTGGCACACGCCGCGCCGGCCGCGCAGCACCTGCTCGAGCGGGGTCGAGATATCGGTCGCCTTGGCATCGAATTCGAAGTCGTCGAAGATCCTGTACGTCAGGTCCAGCGCGGCATCGAGCTGCGGCCGGCCCGGGGTATAGCTGGCGCGGGCGTAGGCTTCGAGCTCGGGGAAGCTGGTGACATGCGGCGAGGCGTACAGATAGCGGCAGGCTTCCAGGGTGGCGGCGCTTTTTTCCTTGCCCATCATGTCGCGCACGCCTTCCCACGGCAGCGTCCCGGCGATCTGCGCCAGGGTGTGGCGCGCGCGCAGCGACACCGTCGATTCGGCGTGCACCAGCAGGCTGTCATGCGGCACGCTCAGCGCCACGTGGCGGGTCAGGTTGCCAAAGTAATCGACGCCGTCCTTGCTGTCGTTGACGACCGGATCGAGCCAGATCAGGTGAGACTCGGTCTGCTGGCAGGGGAAGGAGCGCGGTGTCAGGTGCAGGTATTGCTGCGACAGGGTGACCGGGCTGCTGTAGACGTAGCGCGTTTCATGCACCACGCGATAGCGCGCGCAGGTTCCGGCGCCCGCCGGCGGATTGTTCATGAACTGCGTGTCCATGAGCTGCGTGTGCATGCGCTGCGCGATCATGAGCTGCGGTTCCTTTGGCGGCCGTTGTCGGTATAGCTGAAAAATTGCACGCTGATCTGCTCGGACAGGGCCGCGCTGGCCAGGCTGATGCGGTGCAGCAGGCCGCTCAGCATCGCATTGCCGTGGTTCAGGTCGGCGCCCGGGTCGAGCCCGATCAACTCGTCCTTCAGGGACGCCAGCGTGTCCGCGCCGCAGGCGCCCTGGGTCTGCGCGATGCGGGCCAGGGTGCTCAGGATGCCATTGAGCTGGAACAGGATCGAGCGCGGGTTGGTCTCGTCGAGCAGCAGCAGGTCGAGCACCGGCAGCCACTCGGGCTGGGTACGGTAGCGCGCGCGGTAGGTGACGATGCTGTCGGACAGTTCGAGCAGCCATTCCAGATTGCCGTTCTCGTCCATTGCGAGCGCGCGCTGCAGCACCAGGCTCTGGAACTGCAGGCGCTCCAGGCGGCGGCCGAGCGACATGAAGCGCCAGCCGAGGTCGCGCGTCATGCCGTCGAAGGCGAACCCGGCCAGCGTCATCAGCGCGGACGTGGCGTCGTCGAGGATCGTCATCACGCCCGACTGCGACGGCCGCTCGCCGGGCGCGGAAGCCGGCTGCACCATGCGGTTCAGCGCGCGCCAGTTGTCGACCGAGAAGCGTTCGTGCAGCTGGCCGGCGATCCGGTACAACTGTTGCTGCTGGCGCGCCAGGCCGGGCACGTTCGGCGAGACCACCGCCAGCATCAGGGCCGCCTCCATCTCGGCATCGGTGAAGATGGCGCTGGCCTGGCCCGGCCCTTCGCCAGGCCCCGGCGCCGGCGCTTTCTTTTCGGCGTCGATCAGCCCGAACCAGATGCACAGCGCCTCGACGGTCGGCCACTCGGCGCCGCGCTGGTCGAAGCGCACGTTGAACAGGAAATGGAGCGCGACCCGCAGCAGGCGCGCGATATTGTCGCAACGCTCGACATGGCGCCCGAACCACAACAGATTCTCTGCCATGCGGCTCGACAGGTTGCTGTCTTCGCGCACCAGGTCGGCGCCCGTGATGCTGCGTTTCTGCAGGCGGTGCACTGCGGCCCGGGAGCGCGCCTGGACCCAGGTATCCTTGCTGGCCCCGCCCATCTGCATCGTCAGCACGCGCGCATCGGGCCCGGTGGCCACCCGGGTCAGGCCGCCCGGCATCACTACGTAGCCATGCGGCGTGGCGCAGGCGAACACCCGCAGGCCGATGGCGCGCGCCTGCAGGCCGGGCGTGGCGCCGTCGTTCCACACCGGCGCCTGCGACAGCCGCACCAGTTCCTGGGCGATGTAATTGTTGGGATTGGCGCGCAGGCGGGCGATGAAGGCTGCGCGCGCGGCGCCGTCCAGGTCCTGGCCGAACACGGCCGCTTGCGGCAGTTGCGAGAAACTGGGCTTGATCACCAGCCGGTCGAGCCTGGCGACCACGGTTTCCAGCGCCGCATCTTCGCCGCACCACCAGGTGGCCACCGACGGCATCTTGAGGGGCTCGCCCAGCAAGCGCTTCGACAGCGCCGGCAGGAAGCCGAGAAGCGCGCCCGATTCGAGCAGGCTCGAGCCGAGGCTGTTGGCGACCAGCACGTTGCCGCGCATGGCGGCCTGGGTCAGGCCGGCCACGCCCAGCAACGAGCTTTGCAGTTCGAGCGGATCGCACGATTCGTCGTCGACCCGGCGCATGATCACGTGCACCCGGTGCAGGCCGTCCAGGGTTTTCAGGTAGACCACGCCGTCGCGCACCGTCAGGTCGCCGCCTTCGACCAGCGGCAGGCCGAGATAGCGCGCCAGGTAGGCCTGTTCGTAGTAGCTCTGGGTGCGCGGGCCCGGCGTCAGGAGCACGATCAGCGGCGCTTCGCCCTCGCGCAGCGGCGCCGGCGCGTCGCCGCCGGCCGCGCACCGGCGGCCCCAGTGCACCAGGCTCTCGTGCATGGTGCGGAAGAACCGGGTCAGGGGCTGCACCTTGAGTTCGCGCAGCAGGTCGGGGAAGGTGGGGGCGATGATGGCGCGGTTTTCCAGCGCATAGCCGGCGCCGAAGGGCGCCTGGGTACGGTCGGCCATCACCCACCAGCGGCCGTCCGGGGCGCGCGCCAGGTCGACCGCGTAGAAGTGCAGGGCGACGTCATCGTGATGGCGCATGCCGTGGCAGGACCGCAAAAAGCCCGCGTGGCCGTGGATCAGCGCCGGCGGCAGCAGGCCTTCGCTCAGCATCTCCTCCTTGCCGTAGACGTCGACCAGGATCCTGTTGAGCAGGGTGGCGCGCTGGATCACGGCGGCCTCGATGCCGCTCCATTCCTCGTGCGGCAGGATCAGCGGCAGCACGTTCAGGTCCCACTGCCGTTGCCGGCCGTGGGCGTCGGCGGGCACGTTGTAGCTCACCCCGTTTTCGCGCACCTGGCGCTGCACCATCTGCTGGCGCTGGCGCATCACGGCGGGCGCCTCGTGCGCCAGGTTGTCCAGCAGCGCACGCCAGTGCGCGCGCGGCGCCTTGGTCGCGTCGAGCATTTCGTCGAAACTGTCCGGCGCGGCCAGGTAGTGGGCAAGTAGTTGATTCGGCATCGAAGCTGCTGATTACAGGTGGTACGAAAGCGACAGGTTAGCCTGCCTGCCAGCGTAAATCTAGTGTCATAGGGAAACTAGGATTGAGCGGCTCCTTGCGCACCGTCATCGGACCCGGTGTATGGCCATGCGGCCAGAAGCGGGCGAAACGGCGCGCCTCGGCGGCATTGGCATTGACCGGCGAGCCCGTTTCATTGCGTCCGCCCGGATGCACCACGTGGTAGGTGCAGCCGCCGATCGCACGTCCGCTCCAGGTGTCGACCAGGTCGAACACCAGCGGCGCCTGGACCCGGATGCTCGGATGCAGGGCCGACCATGGACTCCACGCGCGAAAGCGCACGCCGGCCACGTACTCGCCCGGCACGCCGGTCGGGTGCAGCGGCAGCATGCGGCCGTTGCAGGCCACCACGTGGCGGCCGTCGGTCAGTCCGCGCACCAGCAGCTGCATGCGTTCGACCGACGAATCGACGTAGCGCGCGGTGCCGCCGGCCGCGACTTCTTCGCCCAGCACGTTCCACGGCTCGATCGCCTGGCGCAGCTCCATCTCGACGCCCTCGTAGACGACGGTGCCGAAGCGCGGGAAGCGGAATTCGATAAAGGGCTCGAACCAGTGGTCTTCGAAGGCATAGCCGGCCGCGCGCAGGTCGCGCGCGACGTCGCGGATATCCTGGGCGACGAAATGCGGCAGCATCCAGCGGTCGTGCAGGGCGGTGCCCCAGTGCACCAGCCCGGCCTCGCAGGGCTCGCGCCAGAAGCGCGCGACCAGGGCCCGCAGCAACAGCATTTGCAGCAGGCTCATACGTTCGTGCGGCGGCATTTCGAAGGCGCGGAACTCCACCAGGCCCAGGCGGCCGGTCGGGCCATCCGGCGAATACAGCTTGTCGATCGAAAATTCGGCGCGGTGCGTATTGCCGGTCAGGTCGACCAGCAGGTTGCGCAGCAGGCGGTCGACCATCCACGGCTTGTCGCCCGGCTGCAGGGTCGGCAGCACCTTGTCCATCTGCTGGAAGGCGATCGCCAGTTCATACAGGTTGTCGTCGCGCGCCTCGTCCACGCGCGGAGCCTGGCTGGTCGGTCCGATGAAGGTCCCCGAAAACAGGTAGGACAGGGCGGGATGGATCTGCCAGTAGGTGATCAGGCTCTTGAGCAGGTCGGGACGGCGCAGCATCGGGCTGTCTTCGGCGCTGGCGCCGCCCAGGGTGGCGTGGTTGCCGCCACCGGTGCCGGTGTGGCGGCCGTCATGCATGAATTTCTCGGTGCCCAGGCGCGTGAGGCGCGCTTCCTGGTACAGGGTCGTCACGTTGTGCACCAGCTCGTTCCACGAGGCGGCCGGATGGATATTGACTTCGATGACGCCAGGGTCGGGCGTGACGCTGAGCAGCTTGACGCGCGGGTCCCGCGGCGGCGCATAGCCTTCGATCCGCAGTTGCATCCCGAGCCTGGCGGCGGTGGCCTCGACCGCGCCGACCAGCGCCAGGTAATCCTCAAGGCGTTGCTGCGGCGGCATGAAGACGTGCAGGCGCCCGGCGCGCACTTCGACGCACAGCGCGGTGTGGATCACCTCGCGCGCGGCAGGCTCGTCGCGCGCGGCAGGCTCTGAGGGCGCGCCCGGCGCGCCGGTCCTGCCGGCCTGCTGGCCGCCAGCGCGGCCCGGCGCCGCTTGCACGGCCTCTTGCAGGGGCGCCAGGGCGGCGCGCGGGGCGAACGGGTCGACCTCGACATCGGGATCGCGTTCCTGCGCCAGCACCCATGGCAGCGAGGCCAGCGGCAGTCTCAGGCCGATCGGCGAGTCGCCCTCGATCAGGTACAGGTGTTCGCGCCGCAGCGGCCAGGCCGAGGTGCGCCAGCCGGCGCCGGCCGCGGCCTGCAGCGGCAGCACGTAGCCGGCCACCTGGCCCAGGCCGCGTTCGAGCAGGCGCGCCAGCCGGCGCCGTTCCTCCGGCGCGTCCAGGTCTGCCTGCAGGGGATCGAGGTTGGACGGCAGCGCCTGCTCGCGCTGGGCCTGCAGCAGCACGTCCTCATAGGCGGGGATGACGCTGCCGGCGGGCAGGCCGAGCGCATCGACCAGCGCGGCGGCGAAACGGGCGGCGTCCGCGGCGCCATAGCCGTCGTCGACGTGTTCGCTGGAAAACAGGTCGGGGTCGCGCCACAGCGGCTCGCCGTCGACGCGCCAGAAGATGTTCAGCGCCCAGCGCGGCAGCGGTTCACCCGGATACCATTTTCCCTGGCCGTAGTGGAGCAGCCCGCCCGGCGCGAACCTGTCCTTCAGTCGCTGCGCCAGCGTGCCGGCCAGCGCGCGTTTCCGCTCGCCGTGCGCCTGGGTATTCCACTCCGGCGCGTCCATGTCGTCGATCGAGACGAAGGTGGGCTCGCCGCCCTGGGTCAGGCGCACGTCCTGGGCCAGCAGATCGGCGTCGACCTGCCGGCCCAGGCGGTCGATGGCCTGCCAGTCGGCGTCCGAATACGGTTTGGTCACGCGTGGGTCTTCATGGATGCGGGTGATCGTCATCTCGTGGACGAACGTGACCTCGGCCTCGTCGCTGAAGCCCGTCACCGGCGCCGCCGACGAGGGCTGCGCCGTGCAGGCGAGCGGGATATGGCCTTCGCCCGCCAGCATGCCCGAGGTCGGGTCGAGCCCGATCCAGCCGGCGCCGGGGATGTACACCTCGGTCCACGCGTGCAGGTCGGTGAAGTCTTCGATGGCGCCGCTCGGACCGTCGAGCGCCTCCTGGTCGGCGCGCAGCTGGATCAGGTAGCCGGAAACGAAACGCGCCGCCAGCCCCATCGTGCGCAGGATCTGCACCAGCAGCCAGCCGCTGTCGCGGCACGAGCCGGTGCGCTTCTCCAGCGTGTCTTCCGGCGTCTGCACGCCGGGCTCCATGCGCAGCAGATAAGCGATGTCGCGCTGCAGGCGCTGGTTGATCGCCACCAGGAAGTCGGCGGTATTCATCGGCTCCGCCAGCAGCTCGCGCCGCGCCGCCGCCACCCATGCCCGCAGCAGCGGGCCGGCCGGCTCAGGCTGGGCGTAGGCGCTCAGTTCCCCCTGCAACTGCTCGGGATAGGCAAAGGGAAAATGCTCCGCATATTGCTCAACGAAGAAGTCGAAGGGATTGATGACGGTCATGTCGGCGACCAGGTCGACAGTAAACTCGAGCGTATCCGTTTTTTCCGGGAACACGAAGCGGCCGATGTAATTTCCGTATGGGTCTTGCTGCCAGTTGATGAAATGCTCCTGCGGCAGCACCGACAGCGAATACGACAGGATCGGCGTGCGCGCGTGCGGCGCCGGACGCAGGCGCACCTCATGCGGCGAGAGGGTGACTTGCCGGTCGTAGCGGTAACTGGTCTTGTGGTGCAGCGCGATACGGATAGCCATGCGGGCGTGCCTTTATAGGAGAGATCACGAACAATACCAGCACATCGATACATGCCTGTTTCAACTGTGCATAAGCATGATTCATACCCGCAATATAATGGGTTCGTGCGGCCTTGCCGAGCTGGCACGTTTCTTGATTGCACTGATGCCACTGGAGGGCCCAATGCCGAACTTTTACAATGAAATGTATTCCTCTGCGGCAACAGCAAGGCCTCACTATGACGCGTTCGCGCGCTGGCTCGCCTCGCAGCCGCCGGAGCTGATCGCGCAAAAGCGGGTCGAAGCCGAACTGACTTTCCAGCGGGTGGGGATCACCTTCGCGGTCTATGGCGACAACGCCGGCAAGGAGCGCTTGATCCCGTTCGACATCATTCCACGCGTGATCAATGCCGCCGAATGGGCCAGGCTGCAGGCCGGCCTGGTGCAGCGGGTGACGGCGCTGAACCGTTTCCTGCACGATGTCTACCACAGGCAGGATATCCTGAAGGCGGGCATCATTCCGTCCGGGCAGATCCTGAACAATGCGCAGTACCGCCCCGCCATGCAGGGCATCCAGGTTCCTTCCAATATCTACGCCCATATCGCCGGGGTCGACATCGTGCGCGCAGGTGAGGGCGAGTTTTATGTTCTGGAGGACAATCTGCGAGTGCCGTCCGGCGTGTCCTACATGCTGGAAAACCGCAAGATGATGATGCGGCTGTTCCCCGCCCTGTTCGCGCGCAACCGCGTGGCGCCAGTGGAGCACTATCCCGACCTGCTGCTCGACAATCTGCGCACCGTGGCGCCGGACGGACCGCTTGACCCGACCGTGGTCGTGCTCACGCCCGGCATGCACAACTCGGCCTATTTCGAACACGCCTTCCTGGCCCAGCAGATGGGTGTGGCGCTGGTGCAGGGGCAAGACCTGTATGTCAGCGACGACACCGTCTACATGCGCACCACGCGCGGGCCGAAGCAGGTCGACGTCATCTATCGCCGCATCGACGACGACTACCTCGATCCACGCGCCTTCCGCGCCGAGTCCACGCTGGGCGTGCCGGGCCTGCTCGACGCGGTGCGCGCCGGGCGGGTCGGCCTGGCCAACGCCATCGGCACCGGGGTGGCCGACGACAAGTCGATCTATCCCTTCGTGCCGGACATGATCGAATTCTACCTGGGCGAAAAGCCGATCCTGAACAATGTGCCGACCTACCAGTGCCGGAAAAAGGAAGACCTGGCCTATACCCTGTCCCGGCTGCCCGAGCTGGTGGTGAAGGAAGTACACGGCGCCGGCGGCTACGGCATGCTGGTCGGGCCGGCCTCGACCCACGCCGAGATCGAGGCCTTTCGCGAGCGCCTGGTGGCCAACCCGGACGGCTATATCGCCCAGCCCACGCTGGCCTTGTCGGCGTGCCCGACCTATGTCGAATCGGGCATCGCGCCGCGCCACATCGACCTGCGTCCCTTCGTCTTGTCGGGCAAGACCGTGTCGATGGTGCCGGGCGGCCTGACCCGGGTGGCGCTGCGGGAAGGTTCGCTGGTGGTCAATTCATCGCAGGGCGGCGGCACCAAGGATACCTGGATACTGGAGAACTAGCATGTTGAGCCGCACCGCAGACCACTTGTTCTGGATGGCCCGCTACACCGAGCGCGCCGAAAACACGGCCCGCATGCTCGATGTCCGGGTCCAGCATTCGCTGATGCCGCAGTCGGGGCAGGCCGAGCAGCAGGGCTGGCGCAGCATGCTGGTCGTGTCCGAGCTGGAGGAGCAGTTCGAGGCCAAATACCCCGCGCTCACGCAGAAGGACGTGATCGACTTCATGGTCCGCGATCCGGACAACCTGTCCTCGATCACGAGCTGCCTGCGCGCGGCGCGCGAGAATGCGCGCGCCGTGCGCGGCGCCCTGACCACCGAGGTGTGGGAAACCGAGAACACGACCTGGCTGATGCTGCAGCAGCATCTCGACAAGCGCACCTTCGAGCACGATCCCGGCCAGTTCCTGGAATGGGTCAAGTACCGCTCGCACATGTCACGCGGCGTCACGCTGGGCACCATGCTCCAGGACGAGGCGTTCAACTTCATCCGCCTCGGCACCTTCCTGGAACGGGCCGACAATACGGCGCGCATCCTCGACGTCAAGTTCAGGTTCGGCGGCGCCGATGCCGCCCAGGCCGGGACGCAGGCAGAGTTCTACCAGCTGGCGGCGCTGCTGCGCTCGGTGTCCGCCTTCGAGACCTACCGCAAGGTCTACCGGGACGCCATCACGTCGACGCGGGTGGCCGAACTATTGATACTGCAAGAGAAAATGCCGCGCTCGCTGGTGGCGTGCATGGCCGCGGTGGTGGCCAACCTGAAGGACGTGCGTAATGCGCAGTCGCACGATACCGAGCGCCTGGCCGTGGAGCTGTACGCCATGCTGCAATCGGCCCCGATCGGCGACATCCTCGAAGAAGGCCTGGACGCCTTCCTGACGCGCTTCCTGGCGTCGGTCGACGCGCTGGGCAACGGCATCAGCCGCGACTTCCTGATCCCGATCGAGCCGGCCCCGCCGGACCAGGGACAGACCCAGTCGCAGACGCAGACCCTGGGCGGGATGACCCAGACCCAGACGGCGTGACGGGACGCACCAGCATGGCGCGCGCTGCACCGTTTCGAGAAAAACGGCGCCGCCGAGCGTCATGACGGTGCGCCTGCTCAGGCTCCCTGCGTGGCGGGCGCCGGCGTCGCGGCCGGCTTGACCGGGGCCGTCTCTTTCCCGATCCGGGCGCGCACGACGCGGTGCACGAAGTGCAGCTTTTCCAGTACCGGCGGGCTGAGCGTGAACGGATAGGAGTCCGGCATCCCGATGCTGCGATTGAGGCTGTTGAGCACGTAAGTCAGCGCGAACCAGTCGCTCAGGGTATCGTCGAACGCGTCCGTCCTGGTCGGCAGGGTGATGCCGTCGAGCGCAGGCTCGTCGGCCTGGCGCGGCTTGAGCTGCAGGCCGCAAGAGTGCGCCGTCTCCAGCGTATCGATCATGTGCAGGTAGTGGGCCCAGGTCTCGGCCCAGTCTTCCCATGGGTGCGAGCTGGCATAGCTGCTCACGAAACGCTCGGCCCAGTCGTCGGCCGGCCCATTCTCGTAATGGCGCTTCAGGCTCTCGCCATAATCCTGGCGTTCGTCGCCGAACAGGGAGCGGTATTCGTCGAGCCACGGGCTGCCGGCCACCAGGCGGTCGAAATAGTAATGGCCGCTTTCGTGACGAAAATGACCCAGCAGCGTGCGATAGCGCTCGTGCATCTGCTCGCGCGTGCGTTCGCGCTCGGCCGGATCGGCTTCGGCAATGTTCAGGGTGATCACGCCGTTGGCATGGCCGGTCATTACGGACTGATCCGTCACGCCGTCTTCCAGGAACTGGAATGCAAGGCCGGTCTCCGGCTCGGCTTCCTTCGACGCGGGGGTCAGGTTCAGCGTCGCCAGCGAAAACAGCAGACGGCGCTTGGCCGCTTCGAGACGCGCCCACAGGATGCGGTTTTTTTCGGACGTCAGCGCCGGGATGACGACGGTCAGCTGACACGAGGCGCACAAATCGTGCGGGTCGTCCGCAGGCAGCATCCAGTTGCATACATTGTGCTGAACATAATTGCTGCACTGTTTATAGACCTTGCCTGCGTCGATGCTGTTCAGGCTGCGCCACAGGCCGTCCCCAGTCTGCTCGAAGCTGTTGACGCTGCGCGTGGCCGGCTGGTAGCCAAGCGTGCTGTCGCAGTTGAAGCAGAGGGTGTTTTCAAAAAATATCTGTTGTGAGCACTTGTCGCAGTGAAAGGTTTTCATGGCAGAAAGAAGAGTGGGCCAACGGTCGTTGTTCGGTATTGATAATCTAACAGCAAATCCAATCTCGGCAGGCACGTGTAAGACAACGCCGCACATCGTGTGCGCAGGCAGGCAGGATGTGCGCTGGCCGGCACGGGATGCCTGGTCTGGAACAGATGAGTATGGGGTGCCGGGCCGGGCCGGGCGCGACCGTGCGCCCATGCGCAGTGGGAGGCGATCCGGTTGCCTGGCAACGCCGCGGGCGACCGGGTCCGCAGTACCCATCCATCAAGTCAGACAAGTGTGACAAATTCGGGCCGGGCGCAGTCGCCACCTACCGAAGCATCAACGCCAGGGGCAAGTGGCGAGGCGATGATGTCGTTGCGGGGGCCGACATGTGCAAGGTGGAGGGGATGAGGGAAAGGCGAACCTGGCGTTGCCGGGAGTAAAGTCGGCGGCGCGGGTCATGGGGGCGGGGGATGAGAGTCGGGATACTCCCCGAGTTTGGACGCATGGACGACGGGCCGGCGGGTCAAGGTCAGTCCTGCTCAAGCCGCCCGAATGGTTCACATGCTCCCACTGACTCGGAACCTGGTGCACACGCCATGCTTTGGGAAGATCCAGTCGCGTGCTATCTGGCTTTCGTACCGTGCGCCTGCGGTCGCGAAGGATATTCCTGTTCATAAATACGGTTGGGATGAATGACCAATCGCTTCGCCAGGTCGTTCAGCGCTTTGCTGTGGTACAAGTCCATGCACTTCAAGAAATCGAACCGCACGTCCTTGATTTCCGATTCGACCAGCGGATTAGAATAATCCCGTGCCAGGTAGCTGTCCACCAAGGAATTGACTGAGTCCGGACTCCGATCCATATCGAAGTACGTCCAGTCTCGCAACGCGCTGATGCTGCTTCCGGCATCCTTTGCGACGCCACTGTCTTTCCGATAGGCCCGGGTCAGACAGGTTGCCAGCACCATGTCCTTGTAATTCTGCGCGTAAGTGCGGGTTATAGCCTGCGGGGACGTGGCATCGCGAGCACTGGCATGGATTGGCAATGCCAACAGGGTGGACGCCATCACTGCCAGTCGCAAAGGGGGCAACCTCATGGCAAACTCCAGAAATGTGCATGATCCGTGCGATATTGCGCCTTGGACTCGCCGGTTCAAACGTCTAGCATCATGGCGCGAGCAATGGACGTTGGTCTTTTGTTAGCACAATAGTCGGGCGGATTTCCTCATGACGTGCCAAGGCCTGATCGGCGTTTGCGATGGCGCTTGCTGCAATGAGCAATGCGGGAACAACGAGGGCGCGTTCCGGCCGCTGACGCCGCATCCGCGACGCCATCGACACCGCGGCCGGTCAGCCGGTCAGCCGGTCAGCCGGCCGCCGCCGTTGCGGATGCCGGCCGGATGTTCTGGTTGGTGTGGAACAGATTGTCGGGATCGTAGGTCGCCTTGATCTGCGCCAGGCGCGCATAATTGGCGCCATAGGCATCGAACGACCGCTCGCCTTCGTCCTGCGGCATGAAGTTGACGTAGACGCCGCCGCTCGCATATGGCGCGGCATCGGCAAAGAAGCTGCGTGCCCAGGCGATGCAGCGTTCGTCGTCGGCCGGATCTTCCCAGCGCGTGTGCACGTTCATCACGTACAGCGCGTTGCGGTGCGGATAGGCGGTCGCCTGCGGGGATGGCGCCCCGGCCTGGCCGCCCAGCAATCCAAGAAAGATCTCGCACTGGGATGTGGGCAGGTTGCCGGCGTAGCGCACGACGACGTCGATGGCCTCGTCGCTCAGATGCGTGAAATTATGCGATTTCCAGTAATTGCGCGCGCCCGGCGTCAGCATGGGATCGAAGATCTGCTGCCAGGCCTTGTAGGGCATCGGTCCGACGTGCATGCCCAGCGGTTCGCCCAGCCTGGCGATACGTGCGATGGCGGCGTCCACGGCCTGCCCCTGCGCCGGCGAAAAGACCGGCAGCACCAGCGCGTCCTGTCCATGCGCTTGCGGCGCCAGGAACGGCAGCGGAGGCGCCTTGCGCAGGACGGCCCAGACCGTGAGGTCGGGCGCCATCGAAGCGACCGCATCGCGGTATTGCTGCAAGACCTCGCGGGCCTGGGCGAACGGGTACACGATCAGCCCGGCCGTGATCTGCGGCCCCACCGGATGCAAGGCGAATTCGAAGCGCGTGACCACGCCAAAATTGCCGCCGCCGCCACGGATGGCCCAGAACAGGTCGGGATCGTCGGTCGCGCTCACCTGCCGCCGCTGGGCGTCGGCGGTGATCATCTCGGCCGACAGCAGGTTGTCGGCCGCCAGGCCCAGCGTGCGGCTGAGCCAGCCGAAGCCGCCGCCCAATGTCAGGCCCGCCACGCCGGTGGTGGAATTGATGCCCAGCGGCGTCGCCAGGCCGTAGGCCTGGGCTTCGTGGTCGAAGTCGCGCAGGATGGCGCCGCCTTCCACCCAGGCGCGGCGGCGCTCCGGATCGACGTACACCGATCGCATGCGCGACAGGTCGATCACCAGCCCGTCATCGCACAGCGCGCTGCCGGCGATGTTGTGGCCGCCGCCACGCACGGCCAGCCGCAACTGGTGGTCGCGCGCATAGGCCAGCGAGGCGCGCACGTCGGCCGTGCCGGCGCAGCGCACGATGGCGGCCGGGCGGCGGTCGATCATCGCATTCCAGACGGTGCGGGCCTCATCGTAGCCCGCGGAGTTGGCCTCGAGAAGTTCTCCTCTCAACAGCCCCCTCAACTCATTGAATTGCCCATTCGTCAGCGTGTCCATGACGCACCTCGCAGATGGTTGGTCCGACGTCTCGCTTCATGATAGGAAGGCGATGTGCGTTGACGCAAGCTCAGGAGGTGGAAATAGAGTGCAAGAATAGGGCTTTTTACAATCAGCTCGAACTTGCTCATTGTTGCGCGGTCTTATGCAATATGAGCAAGCTTGTTTCGATCAGAGTCGCCGCCAAGGCGCTTGGTGTCTCGGCCAGCACGCTGCGGCGCTGGGAAGCGAGCGGACGCCTCGTGCCAGTGCGCACCGAGGGTGGCCAGCGCCGCTACGACCTGGCGGCCCTATGCCCCCGGTTCGTCCATGGCGCGCCGGCGCCGCGCCAGACGATCGCCTATGCGCGCGTCTCCAGCCACGACCAGCGCGCCGACCTGGAACGGCAGAAGCAGGTGCTGGAACTGTACTGCGCAAGCCAGGGCTGGTCCTTCGAAACGGTCGCCGACCTTGGCTCGGGCATGAACTACCACAAGAAAGGCCTGGCCCGGCTGCTCGAGGCGATCCTCGCAGGCACGGCCGGACGCCTGGTGCTGACCCACAAGGATCGCCTCCTGCGCTTCGGCGCCGAGCTGGTATTCGCCGTCTGCGAGGCAAAACAGGTCGAGGTCGTCATCATCAACCAGGGCGAGGACAGCAGCTTTGAGGAAGACCTGGCCAGCGACGTGCTGGAGATCATCACCGTCTTTTCTGCACGGCTGTACGGCAGCCGAAGCCACCGGAACAAGAAGCTGATCGACGGGGTGCGCCGCGCCGTTCAGGAGGCGCAGTGCTGATCGCGCACCGCATCCGGCTCGCCCCCAACAACGCCCAGGCCACGTACCTGGCGCGCGCGGCCGGCGTCGCCCGCTTCGCCTACAACTGGGCCCTGGCCGAGTGGCAGAGACAATACGAGGCGTGCAAGGCCAACCCCGCCCTGCCGTCGCCGTCGCAGCTGGCGCTGCGGCGCCAGCTCAACGCCATCAAGCGCGAACAGTTCCCCTGGATGCTCGAGGTGACCAAGAATGCGCCGCAGATGGCGATCATCCAGCTCGGCGAGGCCTTCAAGAATTTCTTCGCGCGCCGCGCGCGCTACCCGACGTTCCGCAAGAAGGGACGGCACGACCGTTTTACCTTGACCAACGACCAGTTCCGCATCGACGGCAAATGCATCCAGATCCCGAAGCTGGGCCCTGTTCGCATGCGCGAAAGCCTGCGCTTTGCCGGCCGCATCGTCTCGGCCACCGTCTCGCGCACTGCCGGGCACTGGTACGCCAGCATCACGGTCGATACCGCAGAGGAAACGCACCTGCCGCCCGCCGACAACCAAGGCGCGGTCGGGGTCGACCTCGGGGTAGCGGCGCTGGCGACCCTGTCGAACGGCGAAGTGTGGACCGGGCCGAAGGCGCTCCGATCCCTGCTCGGGCGGCTGCGCCGGCTGTCGCGCTCCCTCTCGCGCAAGGTCAAGGGCTCGCGCAACCGGGCCAAGGCGAAACTGAAGCTGACCCGGCTGCACGCGAGGATCGGCCACCTGCGCAGCAACGCCTTGCACCAGCTCACCAGCAGCATCGCGCGGCGCTTCCACACCATCGGCATCGAGGACCTGAACGTCAAGGGCATGCTGGGCAACCGGCGCCTGGCGCGCGCGATCGCCGACATGGGTTTCCATGAACTGCGCCGCCAGCTGGACTACAAGGCGGCGTGGCGCGGTGGCCGGGTGGTGGTGGCCGGCCGCTGGTACCCGAGCAGCAAGACGTGCTCGATCTGCGGCCACATGCTGGAGAAGCTCGACCTGGGCACCAGGCAGTGGACCTGCCCGGGCTGCGGGACGGTCCACGACCGCGATGTCAATGCGGCCGCAAACCTTGAAACAATGGCGGTAAGTTCTACCGCGACAGCCTGTGGAGGGGCAGGCGCTGGCGCCGTGCGCGAGCACGGCGTGAAACCGGCCCCGGTGAAGCAGGAATCCAGCAGCGAGCTGGTTTAGGCAATTTCGACCAGCTTTGCACAAGTCTGGAGGAACGGACTGGAGAATCGGCGCTGCCGGGCCACGGCCGAGGCGATTGGTCCAGCGCAAACGGCCGCGCAACCGCGAAGTTTGCCCTTACAGAAACTCGATGAGTTGATGAACTCTACTGTTAATGCTGGAAGTAGCCAGACACGAGTGGTAAAAAAAACGCCAACCTGATGCGGTTGGCGTTTCGTGATCAGCCCTTCTTTTGCGCCGCGATCCAGCGGTCGGTCGCCGCTTCGAGCACGTCGAGCGGCACCGCGCCGTGCGACAGCACTTCGTTGTGGAAGGCGCGCAGGTCGAAGTCCTTGCCCAGGGTCTGTTCGGCGCGCGTGCGCAGTTCGCGCAGCTTCAGTTCGCCGATCTTGTAGCTGAGGGCCTGGCCCGGAATCGCGATATAGCGCTCGACTTCCTGCACCGCCGTCACCTCGTTCTGCGGCACGTTGTCCATGAAGTAGGCGATCGCCTGTTCGCGCGTCCAGCCTTTCGCGTGGATGCCGGTATCGACCACCAGGCGCACGCCGCGCCAGATTTCGGCGGTCAGGCGGCCCACCCACTGCCAGGGATCGTCGTACATGCCGATTTCCTGGCCCAGCATTTCGCTGTACAGGCCCCAGCCTTCCGAGAAGGCGGTGCTGCCGCCGAAGCGGCGGAAGGCCGGCAGGCCGGTCGTTTCCTGCGCCAGGCTGCGTTCGAAGTGGTGGCCCGGAATCGCTTCGTGCAGGAAGAAGGCGGTGGTCGTGAAGTTGGTGCGGGTCTCGGGCTTGTAGGCGTTGAAGTAGAAGACGCCGGGACGCTTGCCGTCGACCGAGCCGCGCTGGTAAGAGGCCGGGGCCGCGCTCACTTCGCGGAAGGCTTCCACCGGACGGATCTCGAACGGCGCCTTGGGCACGCGCGCGAACAGCTGGTCGACCTTGGCCTCGACGCGTGGACGCATCGCCTCGTAGGCCGCCTGGATCTCTTCGCGCGACTTGTAGCGCAGCGCGGGCGCGCTGTTGAGGTGATGGAAGAATTCCTTCAGCGTGCCCTGGAAGCCGACCTTGACCCTGGCTTCTTCGAACTGGGCGCGGATGCGCGCGACTTCGCCGAGGCCGATTTCGTGGATCTGTTCCGGCGTCAGGTCGGTCGTGGTCGAGCGGCGCGCGAGGAAGGCATACCAATCCTTGCCGCCGGGAAGAGCGCCGATGCCGGCCGTGTCGCGGCCCGCAGGCAGGTAGGTGTCCTTCATGAAGGCCAGCAGCTTGCGGTTGGCAGGCGCCAGCTGTTCGCGCACCATCTTGCCATAGGCATCCAGCAGGCGCGCCTTGTCGGCGGCGCTGAAGGAGTCCGGGAATTTCCTGGTCGGCGCCATATAGGTGCTGGTGGCGAGATCGTCCTTGCCGACGTTCTCGAGCTGCGGCAGCACGCGCTGGATCAGCGCCTTCGGCATCACGATGCCCTGCTTGATGCCGGTGCGCATGTCGGCAATCATATGATCGACGGCCGGCGCGTAGCCGGCGGCGCGCTGGAGCCAGTTCTCGTAGTCCTGCACGGTCTGGAACGGCTGCGTGGAGGCGCCCGAACCCAGCTGGGCCATCAGCAGATGCAGGCCCGAGAACTGGTCCACCGGCACCAGGTTGGACGGGAAGCGCAGGCCGTCGAGGTCTTGCTGCAGGCGGTAGCGCAGCAGGTCATAGCTGATGCGGTCTTCCGACGGCAGCGGCGCGGGATCGAACCTGGCGCTGCTGGCGAGGTATTTTTCGGCCAGCGCGCGGGTCTGCTTGCGGCTCTCGGCCGACGAGGTCGGGCCGAAGCGGTCGTTGTAGCGATGGTCGCCATTGAAGGTGGCGGCGATCGGGTTCTCGCGCAGGTAGTCTTCCCAGTAGTCGCTATACAGCTGGTTCATCTTTTCCGGCGTGGCCGGCGTCTTGACCTGGGCAAAAGCGGGGAGGGCGGCGAACAGCACGGTGCACAGCGCAGTGCACAGGATAGGGGGGAGCGAGCGGGTCATGTCTTCTCTAGGTGATCAGGGCAATGCAAGAATAACATGAGGTCGAACCGGTGCAATCGACCAGCCTGCGACGGCAGAGCGCCGGCCCGGATTGGCCGGCGCTGCCTCGTGATGTGGCGGTCGGAGTCAGATCACGCCCTGCGCCAGCATGGCGTCGGCCACTTTCACGAAGCCGGCGATGTTGGCGCCGTCCACGTAGCTGATGCTGCCGTCGGCGCGCGCGCCGTATTTCAGGCAAGCCGCATGGATGCCCTGCATGATCTGCAGCAGGCGGGCATCGACCTCTTCGCTCGGCCAGGACAGGCGTTCCGCGTTCTGGCTCATCTCCAGGCCCGAGGTGGCGACGCCGCCGGCGTTGCTGGCCTTGCCGGGAGCGTACAGGACGCCCGCGGCCTCGAACGCTTTGGCGGCCGCGATGGTCGACGGCATATTGGCCCCTTCGGCCACGCACAGCACGCCGTTCCGGATCAGGACCGCGGCATCATCGGCATCGAGTTCGTTCTGGGTTGCGCAAGGCAGCGCCACGTCGACCGGCACGTGCCACGGGCGCACGCCGGCTTCGAAGCGGCTGCCGGTGCGTTCGGCGTAGTCGCTGACGCGGCCGTACAGGTGGTTCTTCACCTCCATCAGGATCGCCAGCTTCTCGGACGTGAATCCTTCGGTGTCGATCACCGTGCCGCTCGAGTCGGACACCGTGACGACCCTGGCGCCAAGCGACATCGCCTTCTCCACGGCGTACTGCGCCACGTTGCCCGAGCCCGACACGCTCACGCGCAGGCCATCGAACGACCGGCCCCGCGTCTTGAGCATTTCTTGCGCAAAGTAAACGGTGCCGTAGCCGGTGGCCTCGGGCCGCATCAGTGAGCCGCCGAAACTCAGGCCTTTGCCGGTGAACACGCAGTCGGCCCGGTTGCTCAGCTTTTTCATCATGCCGGCCATGTAGCCGACTTCGCGCGCACCGACCCCAATGTCGCCTGCCGGCACGTCGGTGTCGGCGCCGACATGGCGAAACAGCTCGCTGACGAAAGCCTGGCAGAAGCGCATGACCTCGCCCGGACTCTTGCCCTTGGGGTCGAAGTCGGAGCCGCCCTTGCCGCCGCCCATGGGCAGGGTGGTCAGCGCGTTCTTGAACGTCTGTTCGAAGGCGAGGAACTTCAGCACCGACAAGGTGACCGAGGGATGGAAGCGCATGCCGCCTTTATAGGGGCCGATCGCCATGCTGTGCTGGATCCGGTAGCCGCGGTTGACCTGTACCTGGCCGTGGTCGTCCACCCACGCGACGCGGAACATCACCACACGCTCGGGCTCGACCAGCCGGTCGAGCAGGCCATGCTCGGCATACCTGGGATGCTGTTCGATGAATGGCCACAGGCTTTCCATCACTTCGGTGACGGCCTGCAAAAATTCGCCCTGGCCGGGATTGCGGTCGGCAACGTGCTGCAAAAACTGGTGTACGGATTCGTATTTCATGGTGGATCCTAAAGATTGAAAATGTCGGAATTCGGGTGCCTCGCCATCGGCGCCGTTTTTTCGACGTCATGTGCGGCGCGGTCGCGCGCGGACGGAGGCGCCGGCCAGCTGGCGGCCGGGGGTCGTCACATCGGCGGGCGTCACCTTGTAGGCTCGGCGTAACCGTATTGAGGGTGGGTTGCTACCCGGGAGTCTGAAACGCCAGCCTGTGGGCTGGAATCCTGATGATGCGGTTCATGGCGAACCGGGACGGCGTCGACACCGCGATCGCGGTTGGCCGGTCCGTCGTTCTCGTTTTCTCCCGGGGGAACCATGGTAGCAGAAGCGGTTCACATGAAGTAGTGATGGGTTGATCAACCCGAAACACTTGCAGGCCGATTGTCCAGCGGTAAGCTATCGATGTTGCCATACCAACCCCGAGGAATCCCATGAAACCGCTGTTCTCCTCCGAAGAGGAAGCGAAGGCCGCATCGACGATCCCCGTGACCCCTGCGGCCGACCTGATCGGGCAGGTGTCGTCGTTCCTGACGGTCACCTTGCCCGCGCTCGGGATGGCGCAGGCGCAAGGCGCGGGTGAGGCAGGGCGCGGGTGAACACGGCCGCTCGGGCGGCCATGTTTGAGGCGCGGACCGTCAATACGCGCATGCTTCCCTGCGATATTTGCTCATCAAGAAGCTTTTCGGCAGCCCGGCTTCTGCGTAATATGTGCGCCTGATGTGTCTTTGAAATAACAGCTAGCCAGCATTTTCAGCGTACCGGCGCGCTCGCCGCTGCGCGTATCGCACTTATCAACATTCCTCGTCAAGCAAAGGCAACGATGACTGCACAAGCAACTGGTTCCACACCGCGTGGATTGAACCGTGTCCTGAACTGGATCGAGGTGGCGGGCAACAAGCTGCCCGATCCGGCCATCCTGTTCGCCCTGTTGTTGGCCGTGGTCTGGGCCACGTCGTGGGCCATGTCCGGCCTGGTCTTCAGCGACATCGACCCGCGCACCGGCCAGCCGATCGAGGTCAGGAATCTCCTGGCGCCGGCGGCCCTGACGGACTTCATGGCGAAGATGGTCACTACCTTCGTCTCATTCCCGCCCCTGGGCGTGGTGCTGGTGGCGATGCTGGGGCTGGGCGTGGCGGAATACACGGGCTTCATCAATGCGGGGCTGCGCAAGATCCTGGCGGTGACCCCCATGTTCCTGCTGACGCCCGTGCTGATCGGCGTCGGCATCCTGAGCCACGTCGCCGTCGATGCCGGCTACGTGCTGGTCATCCCATTGGGCGCCGTCATCTTCTATGCCGCCGGGCGTCATCCGCTGGCCGGCATCGCGGCCGCCTTCGCCGGCGTGTCGGGCGGCTTTTCCGCGACCTTCTTCGTGCCGTCGAGCCTGGACCCGCTGCTGGCCGGCCTGACCCAGGTCGCCGCGCGGCTGTCGGTCGACCCGGCCGCCGCGTCGATCGTGATCAATCCGCTGAACAATTACTACTTCACGACGGCGTCGACCTTCCTCGTGATCCTGGTCGGCTGGTTCCTGACCGACAAAATCATCGAGCCGCGCCTGGCGAAGTCGCCGGTCGACGGCGATCCTGCCGGGCTGCCCACCATGGACGCCCTGCAGCCGAACGAGACCAGGGGCCTGCGCTGGGCCGGGATCGCGATGCTCGTCAGCCTGGCCCTGCTGGTGTTCTCGCTGGTGCCGGAAGGCTCGGCCTGGCGCGCGCCGGAAACCGGCGCCCTGACGCATTCGTCCGCGCCGCTGATGCAGTCGATCGTCGCGCTGATCTTCATCTTCTTCCTGATCCCGGGCGTGGTGTATGGCTATGTCGCCGGCACCGCGAAGAACCATCGTGACATCGTCAAGGGCATGAGCCATGCGATGAGCGGCATGGGGTACTACGTGGTCATGGCATTCTTCTGCGCGCAGTTCATCTTCGCGTTCGGGCAGTCCAACCTCGGCGCCCTCATCGCCCTCAAGGGGGCATTGTGGCTCAAGGAGATGGCGTTCCCGCTCGGCGTCACGCTGGCGGGCATCGTGCTCCTGTCCGCCACGGTCAACCTGTTCATCGGGTCGGCATCGGCCAAGTGGGCCCTGATCGCGGCGGTGATGGTGCCGATGCTGATGGAACTCGGGGTGTCGCCCGACATGACCCAGGCGGCCTACCGGGTGGGCGATTCCTCGACCAATATCATCACGCCCCTGCTGCCATACTTCCCGTTGATCATCGTCTTTTGCAGGAAATACGTGCAGTCGACCGGCATCGGCACCCTGATCGCGCTGATGCTTCCTTATTCGCTCAGCCTGCTCGTCATATGGACTGCGTTCCTGCTCGGGTTCTGGGCGCTGGAACTGCCGCTGGGCATCGGCTCTTCGTACACCTATCCGGCGCAGCCCTGAACGGACGGAACGCCGCGCGAGCGGCGGCGGGTGCATGAAACGACCATGCCCACTCGGGGAGTGGGCATGGTCTTGTGTGTCGAGTGCCAAGACCGTCGCTGCCATACAGCGCAAGACCGGCCAGATTCGGCGTTATCCGGTCATGCTTGCAAAGCGTTGGCATGGAAGCGTGCTGTTAAAATTTGCGGCAGCAATCCACTTCGCATCTAAAGGGGCACAAAAATTCTACGTTTTTTAGTCAGCGCGGCCATAGGCAAACCAAGACTAACGATCGCGATTGCTTTGTTCGTGCTGGCAGTCCTGGCCGGCGCGATGACCTATACCGGTTTCCTTGTCATCGGGGTGTTGGCTGAGTATCTCGGTACAGGCCGGTTCGTGGCAGGCTTGCTTCTTGGCGGTCTGTTCGCAAGGATTCCCTGGATAATCAACGGCAAGCTGCGCATTGTTGGGCTGTTACCCCAACCCGTCCGTCGACCAGTGATAGTGAGCTTGCTTGTACTCTGCTCGTTGCACTTCCTGTCGCTGGGCGCCTACATGCCCGTGGTGTTCACTGGGTTCACGACGGCTTTTCTGATCCTGTTCCCCTGGTTGAAGCGAACTGTTTTCGATCGGATGCGATTGTCTGTCTTCAGATTCGCTGGCAAACAGCCTTCCCGAAGCATCGACGACAGGGTGATTGATGCTGAATTCAAAGAAAAGAAAGAATGAGGATTGATTGACCGGCAACACGTAAAGCGCGCCCACAAACAAGAAAGCCACCCGAAGGTGTAATGACGTTAAGTTAAGGCGAAAGTTTTCTTGAGTTAGCGTAAAAACGTCGTATTTGACGGCTAGCTTCAGCAGCTTAACTTAACGGTATTACACCCGAAGGTGGCTGTTCATTTGTCCCTGGTGGCCCGGGACGGAATCGAACCACCGGCACAAGGATTTTCAATCCTGGTTGCTCACGTCAATATGCATTCTCGCCGCCTCACTGGTTATGGAACTGGGGAAGCACGAATTCGGCCAGTTCCTGCATCACTTCTTCCACCGGCCGGCGCGACGGCTTCAGATTGAGCGCCACGTGGTTGACGCCCTGTTCCTGCTGCAGCGTCCACAAGTCGATCAAGGCCTTGCGTCCCATGGTGAAGCGGTTGCCGAGGTAACGCAGCGGGGCTGCCGGATTCGCGTCCAGCTCGAAGAACGACCCGTAGCCGTAGGGCTTGAAGCCTTGGCCTTGCGCGCCGGCGCGCCAGCGGTCCAGCAATTCATCCATGCGGCTGAAATCGCTCATATGACCGATCCAGCCATCCGTATTGCGGGCGATCCAGTCCAGATCCTGGCGCGCACGGCCAACCACCACCAGTGGCAGGCGCTTCGCCCTCGGCTTCGGGATCAGGTCGAGCTTGCCCTCCAGCTTGCCGTAATGGCGGGTTTCAGCGCGCGGGAAGGTTTCTTCGGTGACCGTCCGGATGAGGGAAATGGCTTCCTGGAAGCGTTCGGCACGGTTCTCGAAATCGGCGCCGAAGGCCGGATACTCGACCGGCCGGTCGCCGGTGGATAGTCCCAGCAGTAGCCGGCCGCCCGTTAGCTGGTCCACCGACGCCGCCTGTTTCGCCACGATGATCGGGTCGCGCAAGGGCAGCACGATCCCGGCCGTGCCGAGCGTGATCCGGCTGGTATGCGCAGCCAGGTAGCCCAGGTAGACCATCGGGTCGAGCATCTGTCCGGTGTCGCCGAACTGCGGGTCGTAGAACGGCACGTCGCGCATCCACAGCGCCGCGAAACCGGCTTCGTCGGCCATGCGCGCCAGCCGGGTATGGTCTTGCAAGGTGGGGAAAGGGGAGTCCGGGTAGGCTTCCAGCGGCATGATGAAGCCGAAGCTGAGCTTTCCTGGGGTGAAGACGCGCCGGTAGGCGGCGTGGTCCTGCAGATCCTGTGCTTGCGTGTTCTTGTCGGTCACGGTATCGATTCCTGTTGGGTAAGGCGCTCGGGCGATTCCGAGATGGATTTGCAGCGCCATAAAACATATGCGCATCTTAATGAGATAATTGGGGAATGTGGTTCCCTTATTGGGAAACCGGCCGGCCCCCGACCGAGGTAGAAGATGGAACTGAACAGAATTGGCGATATCGCCGCCTTTGTCGCGGTGGTGAAAGCAGGCAGCTTCACGAATGCCGCGAAGACGACCGGGTTGACGCGGTCGGCGGTCGGCAAGAGTGTGGTACGGCTGGAGGCGCAACTCGGCGTGCGTCTGCTCAACCGCACCACGCGCAGCGTCAGCCTGACCGATGAGGGCCACGCCATGTTCGAGCGGTGCCGGCAGATCCTCGAAGACTTGGAAGAGGTCGACGAAATGATGGCCCGGCGCCGCCTGAAGCCAAGCGGCACGCTGAAGCTGACGGCCCCGCTGTCGTTCGGTCAGCGCCACATCTTGCCGGTGCTGAATGCCTTCCTTTCCCTGTGGCCCGAAATGCAGGCCAATATCTCGTTCACGGACCGGTTCGTCGACGTGGTCGAGGAAGGCTTCGATATCGCCATCCGGATCGGCGAGCCGGCAGCCGATTCGCGCGTGCTGACCCGCACGATCGCATGGCAGCACATGGTGACGTGCGCGTCCCCGGCGTATCTGGCGCGGCGCGGCACGCCGCTCGACCCGCGGCAGTTGCCTGACCACGACACCATCTTCTTCGTGAATGCGGAAAGGCGGCGCACCTGGCGCTTCGCCGGACCGGACGGCGCCTCGACGTTCGAAGGACCGGGCCGGGTCAATATCGACAGCTCCGAAGCCATGCGGGCATCCGCCATCTCGGGCTTCGGCCTGGTGCAGCTTCCACGTTACATGCTGGATGACGCCATACGCGACGGAAGGCTGGTGACGGTGCTCGATGCATTCACGGCCGCGCCCGAGCCGATCAGGGTGGTCTATCCCAGCAAGCGGCATCTGTCGCCGCGGATCCGGGCGTTCATCGATTTTCTGGTAGAGCGCCTGGAGCAGAACGGGGACGATGACGGGCCCGCTCAAGCGCGCTGAACGGCTCCCACGCCGTGACCCAAGTCAGCGGCGGCGCGCATGACGCGGTTGGCGGCGCGCGCGCGGCGCCGGCTGGACACGCTTGAAGTGCCGGAAGCCGCCCGCATGTTGCTGCAAGGCGCTTCGTCATGACAGGGGATCGGCAATGGCCACCACAGGACCTTCGACGGAAACAATGCGCGGCTGGGCCATCAACGGCTACGGCGGCGAGATCGTGTTAATGGACGACCTTCCGGTTCCTGCACCGGGTCCGCGCGATGTGCTGATCAGGATGCGCAGCGCCGAAGTCGGCATCTGGGACGAGCTGGTGCGCACCGGCGCATGCAACGTGGCGCGCTCGTTCCCGCTGGTGCTGGGCCTGGGTGGCGCGGGCACGATCGCGGCGGTGGGCGCGCAGGTCGAGGGCTTTGCCAAGGACCAGTATGTGTACGCCTACAATTATCCGCTGGCGGACAATGGGTCGTGGGCGGAGTACATGCTGGTGCCCGACAGCTACGTCGCGCGCGTGCCGACCTCGATCGCGCTGATGGAGGCCGGCGGATTGCCGATCGCCGGGCTGAGCGCGTATGAAGCGCTGATCGACCTGCTCGGCGTCAAGGAAGACGAGATCGTGCTGGTCAGCGCCGGCGCCGGCGGGGTCGGCCACCTCGCGGTACAGATCGCGTCGCTGTTCGGCGCGCGTGTCGGCGCGACCGCCAGCCGCCGCAACCGGGATTTCCTGGCCGACCTGGGCGCCGAGGCGGTGATCGACTATACCGACGAAGACGACCTGGCCAAGGCAATCCTGGCGGTCTTTCCCGGCGGCGTCGACAAGGTCCTCAACTGCGTTCGCGGCGAGGATGCGAACGACTACGTGTGGGCGCTCAAGGAGGGCGGGAAGATGGTCGACCTGACCGGTTCGGTATCGGTCGACCGGCCTGGTGTGGAAATTATTTCGCACCATGTGGTGCGCGGAAACGGCGCGCGCCTGGCGGAGCTGGCCCGCCTGGTCGACGACGGCGCGCTGCAGGTGGCGTTACACGACATCGTGCCGTTCGCCGATGCCCAGGACGCACTCGACGAGGTGCTCACCGGCCATGTGCGCGGCAAGGTCGTTCTCAGGATAATGTGACCCCTTCAAATCAATGCAAGATCACGACAGGAGCAATCATGCGCAAGACTAAATTTCCCTCGGGCGAGGAAGTGCCGGTACTCGGACAAGGCACCTGGGGCTTGGGGGAACGTACCGAGAATCGCCAGAACGAAATCGATGCGCTGCGTTTCGGCATCGACGTCGGCATGACGCTGATCGACACGGCAGAAATGTACGGCGACGGCGCGTCCGAGGAATTGGTCGGCAAGGCGCTCGAAGGACGCAGGGCGGAGGCCTTCATCGTCGACAAGGTGCTTCCCCATAACGCGACGCGGCAAGGCACGGTCGCGGCCTGCGAGAAGAGCCTGCGCCGCCTCAAGACCGACCGCATCGACCTGTACCTGCTGCACTGGCGCGGCGCGGTGCCGCTGGAGGAAACGCTGGCCGCTTTCGACGATCTGATCCGCGCCGGAAAAATCCGCTACTGGGGTGTGAGTAATTTCGATGTGCCGGACATGGAGCAAGTCGCCAGCCTGTCGGACGGGGCGGCGGTTGCGACCAACCAGGTGCTGTACAACCTGACCCGGCGCGGCATCGAGTACGACCTGATGCCATGGTGCGAGCAGCGTCACATTCCGGTCATGGCGTATTCGCCGCTGGAGCAGGGCCGCCTGATGGGGCATCCTGTGCTTCGGCGCATCGCCGATGAAAATTCCGCCACGCCGGCCCAGATCGCCCTGGCCTGGGTGCTGCGCAAGGAAAACCTGATCGCCGTCCCGAAGGCCAGCATGCCCGGGCATGTGAAGCAGAACCGGATCGCGCTCGACATTCACCTGAGGCGCGACGAGCTTGCCGAGCTGGACCGCGCGTTCCCGCCGCCCGACCACAAGATGCCGTTGGAAATGATTTGAGCCGGCCGGCCCGAATGTAACGGCGAAGTTTCCATCAGGGCCGGCATGCCGTGCCCGCCCTGAGGCAGGACAGGTCACGCCTGCGCATCGATATGGTTGGCCCAGCGCGGATGACGCTCGGCATGGGTGCGCATCGCCTTCAGCGCCCGCAGCGAGCGCTCCAGCTTGCCATATGGGTCGCCGCCTTCGTCCCAGCCCAGATAGCCGAGCATGCCCGTGTAGCCGAGGCGGTGCAGCAGTGCGATCACCGCGAAGTTATCCATTTCCCCGGTGTCCAGCGGTTCGATGGTGGCGACCTGGCCGAATCCGAGCGGGCTGCGGCGGCTGCCGGAGAGGTTCACCTGCCGCAGGTAAGGCAGCGCTTGCTTGAGGAGCGGCGCCAGACCGGCGCCCTCGACCGCGTACCAGTGGTAGCCGCAGAACACGACGCCCAGGTTCGGATGCGCCAGCGCCGTGCACAGGCGGATCGCATCGGCAAATTTCTCCACCCAGAACGACAGGTGGTGATACAGCAGGATCTGGATGTGGCGCGCCGCCGCGATGGCCAGCGCGCGCTGGAGCCATGCCGCCACCGGCGCGTCGCCTGCGGGGTCGGACGGGCGCAGATGGGGTGCGGCGCTCCGGATCGCGAGTTGAACCGTCGATCCCTCGGGCATGGTCTGGAGCATGGTCAGGATGCCGCTGTTGCGCGGATCCTGTTCGCCCTGCGCCAGGTTCAGCACCACGTACACGCCGGCCGGATCGATGCCGAAACGCGACTTCATGCTCGCCAGTTGCTCCGCCTGCGCCCAGTTGCGGCCGTCCCATACCGACAGCAGCATCGCATCGTAGCCGACTGCGTGACTGATCTCGCAGCAGTCGTCGAAGTCGTACACGCCCATCGAACTGTAGAACGCGAAGTCCATCGCATAGTATTTCTGTTCCATTTGATCTCTCCCACCCTTGCCCGTGACGCGAACATGATGCCACTGTCCTCGGGCGACAGCGCGCGGATTCGTTCATGCGCGGGCTCGAAAATCGTGCAAGCCGGTCATCTTTTACCAGCCTTGCCTTCCGCGCCATCTGATATATAGTGGACCTAGCTCGCCACCTCCCGTAGCTATGCGTTACCGGGTTTTTAAGCGATCAAGGAGGTCAGCATGAAGGCATTAAAGGCGGGCACATCTGCACCAGAATTCGAACTGAATTCCACTCCCGACCAGCGTGTAAAGCTCTCGGATTTTCGTGGCCAGCGTGTGGTCCTCGCGTTCTATCCGGCCGACTGGAGTCCGATCTGCGGCGACCAGCTGGCAATCTACAACGAGCTGCGCGACGAGTTCTCCAAACACAACGCGATCTGCCTCGGCATTTCAGTCGACGGCGCCTGGTGCCATGCCGCCTTTCGCGAGCAGCGCGGCTACAAACTTGCGCTGCTGTCCGACTTCGAGCCCAAGGGCGAAGTTGCCCGCAACTACAACGTATACCGGAGCGGGGAAGGGGTGAGCGAACGGGCTTTGTTCGTCATCGATGAGGAAGGCGTGGTGCGCTGGGCTCATGTTTCCCCGATCGGCATCAACCCGGGCGCCGACGGTATCCTCAAGGCGCTCGAAGAAATGGATGGGGGGAAATCATGAGTTTAGTAAAGCCAATCGATGACACCGACCACGTGCTGGGCCTGACGGATGCGCCGGTAACATTGGTTGAGTATGGCGATTTTCAATGTCCGCACTGCAGAGCGGCGCACTTTTATCTGAAGAACGTGCTGGCGACGGTGAGGGACGAGATGCGTTTCGTGTTCCGTCACATGCCGCTGACCCAGATCCACCCGATGGCGCAACTGGCGGCCGAGGCGGCCGAAGCGGCTGGCGCCCAGGGCAAGTTCTGGCTCATGCACGACTTGATCTACGAGAACCAGGATCTGCTCAGCCCGGTGCTGCTGACGCGGCTGGGCCAGCGTCTCGGGCTCGACATGCAGCTTTTCACCGACGATGTGGCGTCCCACCGCTTTCTTCCCAAGGTGAAAGACGACTTCATGAGCGCCGTGCGCAGCGGCGCGGCCGGCACGCCAACGTTCTTCATCAATGGCGAGCGGTATGAAGGCAGCTTCGACGATGAGTCCCTGATCGACGCCATGCGCTTTGCCGCGCGGGCGCATGCCTCTCACGCGACGAGGGGGCACCACGCCCCACGGCCGAAGGTGCACTGACTGCGGCCAGCGTGGGCGCCGTGCCCATGCCGAGGACCTTGGCCCGTGCGACGCTGCCGGCGCCGGGCGTTCGCCCGGCGGACACGGGAAGGAATACCGCACCGGAAAACAACAACGCCACCCGAGGGGTGGCGTCTTGTTTATTCTTGGTGGCCCGGGGCGGAATCGAACCTACCTGTTCAGTGCCGTGCGATCATTTTCCTCGCCGTAGCTGGCCTTTGTTCCGAGCAAAGGCTATGCTCGACGACTTGATTGCTGGGTTCAGCAGTCC
>NZ_JBWBRF010000013.1:0-119695 GCF_056279385.1 Massilia sp. UYP34
CCGGCGTCATTCCACTATCGGCTACATCAGCCCGGTACAGTTTGAAAATCTAAAATGCGCCTAACGGAAGTGTCCGTGACGATGGGGGAAGGCCAATTACCAGCTGATCAAAGCGAAGCTGGGTTAAGCAATGATTCGCGCGTAGCATTCATGTGCAGGCTGTAGTTGCGTTGAGCGGGCACTTGCATCAACTTTGTAAATCGGGCAAACTCAGCCAGGACGTACCATGAGGTCGTTCGATGTGCCACCTAGACTGAGTCTGGTGGTTCCCGCGATGTTCTGAGAGCAGACGGGTTTCTCTAACAAAGGAGCCTTGATGCCCAAAACTCTACAGCGCGTTCGCGCACGTGCATTTCTGCGCCAGCATGGTCGCTGCATCTACTGTCACAGTCCAATGTGGCTTTCAGAACCTTCACGCTTCGCGGCCAAACACAAGCTCACAGTAAAACAAGCTCGCCGTTTTCAGTGCACGGCGGAGCATCTCTGCGCAAAAAAAGATGGCGGTAGCAACCTGGCTTCCAACATCGCTGCCGCCTGCCGGTTCTGCAACCTGCACCGTCATTCCCGCAAAGCTGAGCTGACTCCGGAGCAGTTTAAAGTTCACGTACGCACAAGAATTGAGAGTGGCGGATGGCATCCATGATCAATAATGCCAACACATCATGCGCTAATCGGCCGAGTGGTCGCCTACCTAGCGCGACACTCAGCCCGGGTTCTACGCCTTAATGATGATCTCAATCTGGTTTTCGCTGACACCGAATTTTGCAGCGAGACCAGTCTTAGCCTGAGCGATGGTTAATACGAGCCCTTCGCTTGGCTCAAAATCGCCGTCAAGTTGAGTATCTTCAGCAGCTTCTGAATGCTCAACATCAGGAGCAGGCACTGGCACAAAGTCGAGCGTATCGGGATCGATACCGAACTCCTTTTGGATGTCTAAGTAGCGCACTGGATTGCTTCCGCGCCACTTGGACGGTACGCTGATGCGCGCGTATTCACTAATCCTGACTAAGTACCGTCCCTTAGACTTAGGCTCAGGACTCGGAACGACCGCAGAGATTTTTCCGATCAGGAACGCAGTGCCGTGAGGTTCTGTAGCACCGCCCCACTGGCCGTTGTGACGGTTCTGGACCGTAATGAGGTAGTCATGTTTGACTGCATTCTTAGGGTTGAGTACCCATGCTTGGCTTCCACCCTCCTGGAGGATACGGTCCGGCCCACGGGCCGTCATCACGACTACTGCGGTTATATTTCCCATTTCTTGCTCCATGAGGTGATTGTTAGCGAGTACGCATCGATGCGCCATCGATGACCTAACGATATCGCATCACTCGCAACAATGCAAGCAGATTCTGAACCATCACTTCCATAAATGATGCGGACGATGGCGCAACGCTGACGCATGGGGAAGTAGATAGTCTTGTGAAAGGCTATATCAAGCCCTTCGAAGGCCTGAACCCAAATCCTTCGCCATCTATGCCATATAAGATGCGATAGATGGCACAACGCTGATGCATTGGGGACGAGGCAGTCCAATGAGTAGCTATGCAAAGCTCATCGAGCGGGGAAGAATTTGCTGCGATGTCTGAACTGGGTATCTCCTAGCAGCGAGGGCGATGTGCCAGGTCAAGCCTGGCCCAGCACAGCTAAGAAATTTCGCCCACCGGCAGCTGCCGGCCCTCGGCAATTAGTTTCGTCAGCCATTGTCTGAGGAAATTATTTAGCTCTGCCTTAGCCAAGGGGCTGATAGCCATCAGTTCCGGACAGAACACTCTCCGCGAGCCAAAGCAATCGCAGTAGGTCAGCGCACTGACGGTTTCGGCCACCGAGTACACCTCGAGGGTCATGTCAGGATCAGGTATCGCTGTACCATCCCGCCGCTCGAGGTAGTGGCTCATACGAAGCACTAGGCGGTGACGATTCCGCTTTATCACATCCACATGTACATCTCCGTACCCTAGCGCAACGAGCCTCACTGGCCCGGTTATCTCATGCAGAGCAGGAATGAGTTGAATTAGATTTTTGTAGTTCAGATGATGCTGATCCATTGACGGCTTCCGATTATTGCAATACGGGAACCATCTAGGAAAACGGTGAACCGGACAACGCGAACGACTCCACGTTCTTTATTGATCACATCAACAGCTTTTCGAAAACAATGAGGGGTCGAAAATGTGATGGTACCTAACCCCTTGATTTAAGTGGTTTTTTGGTCGAACGGATGTCTCGCGTGGGGGAAACGTGCATGAACAGTGGTTGTTCTTGATGTGGAGGGGCTTGGGAAGCTGCCGTTCTACCATTGAACTACACCCGCGTTGGCAACATTCTACGCGCGTTCGGGGCGGTTTGACAATTTTCCGCCCAACCCGCGTCTGCCGGGGATCAATCCGGCTGCTCGACCGCATATCCCTTCGCCGCCAGCGCCGCGATCACGCCGCCCGGGTCGAGGATATCGCCAATCTTCAGCACGGCGAAGGTCGAAGCATTGGCCGCGAGCGCCTTCTCGGCCGAGGCGATCCATTTCTCGTTCGCACGCGTCTTCATATGCCTGAATTCGGGTTCGGCATCGAACGCCGTACTGTTCATCAGCGCGCCGAAGCAAGCCTCTTCGCGGCTGGCGAAGTCCAGCTTGCGCATCGCTTCGATGTCGCCCTTGGCCCAGGCATCGGCGCGCCGGCTGGCGGCCTCGATGTCCTGCTCCAGCGTGGCCATCGTGCGCGCCAGGCAGGCGGCGTCGCCCAGGGTCGACTTCTTGAAGTTCTTCAGCACCGTGCGCGCATTGTCCATCGGCAGCTGGTACGTCGACGAGGTCTCCTTCAACTTCGCCTTCTGCACCAGGTCCAGCACCTGCTTGCGCACCACGTAACCGTCGACCAGGCCGGCCTGCTTGCGCGCGGCGTTCGCCAGCACCTCGGCCGCGAAGATCGGGCGCTCGCGCTCGACGTCGTCGTCGTTGTCCGGCAAGTACCTGGCCTTGAGCGCGCTCCAGCGCGCATATTCGTCAGCCGGCATCAGGTCGCGCAAGGTGGCGCCGTCCGGATTCTTGCGCACCCCGATCATGCTTGGCAGCAGCGTGATCGACTTGAAGAAACCCGGCTTGGCCGAGGCGCTTGGCGCCGACAGGTATTCCTGCGAATTCCGGATGACGTTTTCGACCTCATGCGAGCGCCACTGCATGTCTTTCGGCAGCGGACCGTACATGCCGAACACCCACAGCACGTGCTCGCCCTTCGACACTTTCCACATGCCCGGACCTGGGCGCTGGGCCACGACGTGGGATCCGTTCCGGCGCCGGTTCGGCCGCGCCGGCATCGACGGCGGCCTGCGCCGGGGTTGGCACGTCTTCCGATTGCGCCCATGCGGGTGCAGCCAGCAGGGATAGACAGAAAGCGGATACGGCAAGTTTGCTCATGAAAAAATCCGGTTGTGGAACACCACCAGATCTTACGTCAAGGACCGCGTCGGCCACCCGGCTGTAACGCGGCTGTTTCAATTACATGAGCGGCGCATAGTGTGCATATGTCAGCTTTCCGGCGGTTCCGGCGCATCTGGCCGGGCCAATAATTCCTGCGCCAGCCGCAAGCCCTTGACCATCACCGAGAACGCCTCCTGCTTGGACGCTTCGTCCGGCACGCGCAGCACGTACGACGGATGGTAGATCGTCACCACCCAGCTGTCGCCATGGCGCACGGGCCGCCCCAGCTTGTCCTTCAGGGTCACGCTGCCGGTCTGCAGCACCGACTTGAGCGCGGTCGCGCCCATGGCGACGATGACCTTGGGTTTGCGCGAGGCGACCTCTTTCTCGAGCCAGTAGTGGCAGGCCTCGATCTCCTTCTGCGCCGGCGTCTTGTGCAGGCGCCGCTTGCCGCGCGGCTCCCACTTGAAATGCTTGACGGCGTTGGTGATGTAGACACTCTTGCGCTCCACGCCGGCCTCTTCGAACACGCGGTCGAGCAGCTTGCCGGCCGGGCCGACGAAGGGCTGGCCGGCCAGGTCTTCCTGGTCGCCCGGCTGCTCGCCGACGAGCATGATCTGCGCGTGTCGCGGCCCTTCGCCGCCGACCGCCTGGGTCGCGTGTTCCCACAGCGCGCAGCGCCGGCACTCGTCCAGCTTCGACGGCTGCTGCCGCTCGGGCTGCGCCTGCTCGGCGTCGATCGGGATCGTGCGGCCGCTGCGCCGGCCTACCGCCTCGACCTGGCCGATGCGGCGCGCGCCGAGGCCGGCCTGGCTCACCAGGGACGGCACCAGCGCGCCTTCCGGCAGGTTCTTCCAGAAGCGCGACGGGATGTGGCTGTTCATGACCTGGGTATTCAGGCGCGCCGGGTTGAAGATGCTGCGGTAATAGGTCAGCCACAGCGCCTCGCCGGCATCAGTCAGGTCGGCCGCGCTCGACAGCAGCGGGCCGGTATGGTGCAGGGTGGCGCCGTCCCACAGCACGCTGGCGTCGGGCGTGGCGATCATCCAGCTCACCTTGCCCATGCGCGCCACGAAATGCTCGGCCACCTGCGGCAGGACGTCGTGGGCGGGTTCGAACCAGGCCACGAAATGGGGCGCGCCGGCCTCGAACGGCCGTTCGCGGAAACGGATGTAGGCATGCATATCGTGTACCTCGCGGCGCACCGCCTTGACCATCGCATGCAGCCGCTGCCCGTCCGGGTCGGCCGGCGACTGCACGTCGTGCTCGCCCTGCTGCCAGCGCCAGATCACCCGGTACAGGAAGGCCCAGCGGTCATGGTCGCGGTAGCAGGCGGCGGTCTGCAGCATCTCCATCAGGGAGCGCGGAATGTGTGGCCTCGGCGGCCTTGGCGCCGTTGCATTGGAAGGCTCCTGCCCGGCCGCTTGCGGTTCAGTCGGGGACGACAGGAGGTCGCCCCCATTATGCGCAGCCGCGTTGGAAGCCGGCGCACCCGAGAACAGGTCGGCGCCCGGCGCGCCCCAGGTCACCGCCTCGGGCGGCACGCCGGCGTGCAGCAGTTCGCGCGCCACCGCGCGCCATGTGGTGAAGCCGTCCACCAGCAGCGGCCGGCCCGCATGCACGCTCGCCACCGCCGTGGCGGCGAGGGCCGCGGCGTTGGACTGGGAATTCATGCGGCCTGCAATTCGGGCCACAGGTTCATCTGCTGCGGCGCATCGGCCATGTGCTTGCGCAGCAGGTCGGAACTGGTCGCGCCCTGCGCCGGCTTGTAGTCGGCGGTGACGACGAAGGGCGCGAGCTTCTTGAGGCTGCAGCGCAGGCGCGACAGGTCTTCCCAGCGGATGCGGCGCAGGCGGCGCAGGTCCACCAGGCGCTTGGCATTGCGCAGGCCAATGCCGGGAATGCGCGGGATCAGGGAGGCGTCGACCCGGTTCAGGTCCATCGGGAAGTGCTCGCGGTTGGCCAGGGCCCAGGCCAGCTTGGGATCGACGTCCAGCGCCAGGTTGCCCGACGTCGGCATCAGTTCGCCGGCCGTGAAGCCGTAGCCGCGCAACAGGAAGTCGGCCTGGTACAGGCGGTGCTCGCGCAGCAGCGGCGGCGGCGCCAGCGGCACGCTGCCGGGGCTTTGCGGGATCGGGCTGAAGGCCGAGTAGTACACGCGCTTGAGCTTGTAGCTGCCGTACAGCGTCTCGGCCGTGTTCAGGATGGTGTGGTCGTCGCTGGCGTCGGCGCCGACGATCATCTGCGTGCTCTGGCCGGCCGGCGCGAAGGCCGGCGCCTTCGGCTCTTCGGCTTTTTCGTCCAGCTTGCGCCGGATCGAGCCCATCGCCAGCTTGATCGTGTGGACGCTTTTTTCGGGCGCGAGGCGGGTCACGCTGTCGTGGGTCGGCAGCTCGATGTTCACCGACAGGCGGTCGGCCCAGCGGCCGGCTTCCTGGATCAGCAATGGATCGGCGTCGGGGATGGTCTTGAGGTGGATGTAGCCACGGAACTGGTGCACCTCGCGCAACTGGCGCGCCACCGCGACCAGCTGCTCCATCGTGTAGTCGGCCGACTGGATGATGCCCGAGCTGAGGAACAGGCCGTCGATGTAGTTGCGCAGGTAAAAATCCTGGGTCAGCTTGACCACTTCATCGACCGCGAAGCGCGCCCGCGGCACGTTCGAAGTGCGCCGGTTGATGCAGTACTGGCAGTCGTAGATGCAGAAGTTGGTGAGCAGGATCTTGAGCAGCGAAACGCAGCGGCCGTCCGGCGTATAGCTGTGGCAGATGCCCATGCCGGTGGTGGCGCCCAGGCCGTCCTTGCCCTCGGAGCCGCGCTTGGGTGCGCCGCTGCTGGCGCAGGATGCGTCGTACTTGGCCGCGTCGGCCAGGATTTCGAGCTTGTCGTTGAGTTCCATCGCGCGCACCTGACTGTATGGGCATACAGTATAACGCGGCGTGCATACGTGTACGGTGCGCTGGCGCAGGGATGTGCGCCTGCCGACGGTTCAAATGCGGGACGTCAGGCCGAAATCAAGCGCTCCGCCTGGGACAACTGATGCGCTTCCATCCTGCGCGCGACCTTCGTCAGGTAGGCGCTGGCCGGCGCCACGCCGGCGGCGCCGGCCCGGTGCAGCCAGGCGTAGGCCTCGACCAGGTCGCGCTGGGCGCCCTGCCCCGCCGCGTACATCACGCCGAGGTTGAACTGGGCCCGCGCATGGCCCTGGCGCGCGGCGCACAGGTACCAGAAATGGGCCGCCTCGTAGTCGCGCTCCACGCCCTTGCCGCAGTCGTAGCGCAACCCCAGCTCGAACTGCGCCAGCGCGTGCTTCTGGTCGGCCGCCTTGTGGAACCAGTCGGTCGCTTCGAACGGGTCGCCGTTTTCCAGCCGGTCGAGCAGCGCGCCGACCATGTACTGGGCCGGCGCGTAATCCTGGCCGGCCGCGCGCCGGTACCAGGCCAGGGCTTGCGCGCTGTCCTGTTCGACGCCGTTGCCGGCCTCGAAACGCAGGCCCAGGTCGAACTGGGCCCGCAAGTGGCCTTGCTCGGCCGCCTTGCGATACCACCCGGTCGCCTCGGCCGGATCCTGCCCGACCCCGTTGCCGGCATCGAGCAACTGTCCCAGGTGATACTGGGCCGCCGGCAGTCCCTGCTCGGCCGCGCGCCGGTACCAGGCGGCCGCCTGCGCCGCGTCAACCGCCACGCCCTGCCCATGTTCATGGCGCATGCCGAGGCTGTTCTGGGCGCCGGCATGCCCCTGCTCCGCCGCGCGCCGGTACCAGGCCAGGGCCAGCGCCTCGTCGCGCGCCACGCCGTGGCCGCCGCTGTCGCCCGAGTCGTAGATGAGCGCGAGATTGAACTGCGAGCTGGCGTGCCCCTGTTCGCCGGCGCGGCCGTACCACAGGATCGCCTGACGGCTGTCCTGCTCGACGTCCTGACCCTTGTCGTAGCGCAGGCCGAGGTTGAACTGGGCCGGCGCGTGGCCCTGCTCCGCCGCCTTGCGCATCCAGGCCAGCGCTTCGCGTGCGTCGCGCGCCACGCCCTGGCCGGCCTCGTAGCGCAGACCCAGGTTGTACTGCGAGCGCGCATAACCCTGCTCGGCGGCGCGCCGGTACCAGCGCAGCGCCGCTTCCTGGTCCTGGGCCACGCCCTTGCCGGTCTCGAACATCATGCCCAGATTGTGCTGCGCACCGGGCTCGCCCTGGTCGGCCGCCTGGCTGAACCAGTGCAGCGCGCGGCCCACGTCGCTGGTCACGCCATGGCCCTTCGCGTACAGCCAGCCCAGGTTGTACTGGGCCGGGGCATAACCCTGGTCGGCCGCGCGCCCGTACCAGTGGGCCGCCTGGCCGAAGTCCTGCTCGACGCCCTGGCCCTTCTGGAACATCACGCCGAGGTTGTACTGGGCCTGCGCCAGGCCCGCCGCCGCCGCCATCCGGTACCAGGCCACCGCCAGCTCGTCGCTCTTCGGCACGCCCTGGCCGCTCGCGTACATGAAGCCCAGGCTGTGCTGGGCCTGGGCCACGCCGCGCTCGGCCTGCGCTTTTACGCGCAGGAATTCGGCGGAATGCGCGGCGGAATGCGCGGCGGAACGCGCAGCGAAATGCGCGGCGCTATCAGCCGGCGCGGCGCTCGCTCGCAGCGGGGCGTCGGGCATGGGCGGTCAGGCCTGCACCGCGCGCAGGCTGCCGCCCGACTGGGTGCGCAGCGCGGCCATGAAGTCCTGCAGCGGGATCGGACGGTAGAACAGGTAGCCCTGCATCGTCAGGCAGCCGTTGGCGCGCAGGTAGCGCGCCTGCTCCTCGGTCTCGACGCCTTCGGCGATCAGGTTCAGGCCCAGGCCGCGCGCGATCGAGATGATCGCCAGGATCACCGGATAGTGGCCGTCTTCCTGGTGGATCTCCTTGACGAAGGACTGGTCGATCTTGACGGTGTGAATCGGGAAGCGGTGCAGGTACGACAAGGACGAGTAGCCGGTGCCGAAGTCGTCGATCGCGATCGACACCCCGAGTTGGCACAGCTTGTTGAGCTGCTCGATCGCGTACTGCGGATTGCGGATGCAGATGTTCTCGGTGATCTCGACCTCGATCTGCTGCGGAGAAATACCGTAGCGCACCAGCGCGCCGCGCATCTTCTCGAAAAAGTCGCCGCGGTCGAGGTATTGCGGCGACAGATTCAGCGACAGGCGGATCTCGCTGCCGCCGATCGCATTCCACTTCAGCATGTCGCGGCACAGCGCGCCGATCATCCAGTCCGAGATCGGCAGCATCAGGCCGTTCTCTTCGGCGAACGGCAGGAACTCGCCGGCCGACAGGCGGCCGCGGGTCGGATGGTTCCAGCGCATCAGGGCTTCGGCGCCGGTGATGCGGCCGGTCATGGCGTCGATCTGCGGCTGGTAGAACATCTCCAGCTCGTCGTGCTCGAGCGCGCGGCGCAGCGCCTGCTCCAGCGCGATCTTCTGATGCGACACTTCGAGCATCGAGTCGTGGTAGAAGCTGTGGCCGTTCTTGCCCAGCGCCTTGACCTGGTACATCGCGATGTCGGCGTGGCGCAGCAGCTCGTCGATCGATTCGCCGTCCTTCGGATAGATCGCGATGCCGATCGAGGCCGAGATGTGCACCTGATGGCCGTCCAGGTCGAACGGTTCCTGCAGCACCTCCAGGAATGCATCGGCCACCATGCGCGCATCGTCGCGGTCGCGCAGCTCGGGCAGCACGATGGTGAATTCGTCGCCGCCCTGGCGCGCCAGGGTGTCGCCCTTGCGCAGGCACTCCTTCAGGCGGCCGGCCGCCTGCTGCAGCAATTCGTCGCCCTTCACGTGGCCCAGGGTGTCGTTCACCAGCTTGAAGCGATCCAGGTCGATGAACATCACCGCCAGCTCGGTCTGCTTGCGCTTGGCCTGGATCACGGCCAGGCCGAGGCGGTCCTTGAACAGGATACGGTTCGGCAGGTCGGTCAGGATGTCGTGATAGGCCTGGTAGGAGATGACTTCTTCGGCGCGCTTGCGGTCGGTGATGTCGCGCGCCACGCCATAGGTGCCGAAGAATTCGAGCTTCTTCACTTCCTGGTCCGGCACGTGCATGCCGATCGCGTTGAGCGAGATCGTCATCAGGGTGGTGTTGAAGGTGCGGTCATGGCCAATGCCGCCGCGGCATTTCAGGCGCAGCTCGACGTTGCGCGAGGCGCGCTCGTCGACGCGGCGCTCGTTGAACACGTAGCGCGCCCGCTCCAGGTCTTCCTCGTGCACCAGGATCGAGTAATGCTGGCCGATCAGCTCTTCGCGGGTGTAGCCGAGCAGCTGGTAGGCGCGGTCGTTCACGAAAGTGAAGCGGCCCTCGTGGTTCAGGGTATAGATGATGTCCGGCGACGAGTCCACCAGGTAGCGGTACATCTTCTCGGAGTTCTCGAGCTGGTTCGCGATGCGCGCGTTGTCCAGCGTCAGGCGGCGCCGCTGCAGCGCATTGCTCACGGTGGAGAGCAGCTCCTCGCGGCTGTAGGGCTTGCGCAGGTAGCTGTAGGCGCCGCGCTTGAGCGCGCCGATCGCGGCGTCGATGCCGACCTCCCCGCTCATCACGATGACGTCGGCGTCGATGCCCTTCTCGTTGATGAAGTCCATGATCTCGTGGCCGCCGATGTCGGGCAGGCGCAGGTCGAGCAGGACGAGGTCGAAGTGCTGACGCGAAAGGTGAGCGAGAGCATCAGTTCCTGACGGCGCCGTCACAAGACGGTAGCCGCGTCCCTGCAGCAGTTCGTACAGCGAGGACAGCAGGCGTGGCTCGTCGTCGACCAGCAGCAGGCGTGGCTGGCTGTCGGTGTCGAGGGTCTGGGAAAGGGGAGCGGGGTCGCCGGGAGGCATGGTGGCGGTGGCGGGATGGGCGTGCATGTGCGGGTTAAGCGGAACCGAGGGCGCGCGCCGGGAACGCGGGGGTCGCGCCGGCGCCGGACCACGCCGGCAGGAGGATTTCAAAGGAAGTGCCGGCGCTGCCGCTGCGGCAGGCGATGTGGCCGTCGAGCTGCTTGACCAGGCCATGGACGATCGACAGGCCCAGGCCGCGGTTGGCGCCGGCCTCGAGGCCGTCCTTGGCGCTCCTGACCGGAGAAAACAGGTTGGCCAGCACCTCGCGCGACAGGCCCGGGCCGTTGTCGCTGACGACGAGTTCCAGGTAGACCCGGCGCTCGCGGTTCACGTGGCCGCGGTTGACGATCTCGATCCGCCCGTCCGGGCGCGAGCCCAGGGCCTCGACCGCGTTCTTGACCAGGTTGACCAGGATCTGCTTGAGCAGGTCGGGATCGCCCTCGATCGCGCCATCGCCTTCCATGCGCGCCACGACCTGGATCGTGGCCGGCATGTAGCCGCTGCCGCGGAACAGCCGCAGCACGTCGTCCACCACCTTGGCCGCATCGAGCGGGCGGGGAGCGGCGTCCGGCGTGCGCTGGTCGGCAAGGCTGCCGATCAGCTGGCCGACGCGGTCGATCTCTTCGCTCAGGATCGCCAGCTCGCCGCCCACCGGCTCCTGGCGCGCCAGCTTGCCGTCCAGGACACTGAGGTAGTTCTTGATGATCGCCAGCGGATTGTTCACCTCGTGGATCACGCGGCGCGAGGCGTCGCGGAATTCCTCGGCCACGCTGGCCAGCTGGCGCCGCGCGTGGCCGCGCTCGAGCAGCAGGTTTTCGAGCGCGGCGGCGGCTTGTCCGCCGAAGGCCTGCATGAAGCGCTCGCGGCGCTGGCAATGCGGCAGCTGCCAGCCGGGCACGCCGCCGACCAGCACGCCCAGGCAGCGCGGGCCGACGACCAGCGGCACCACCACCAGGCTGTCGGTACCCAGCATGCGCAGCAGCTGTTCCTCGGCCAGGCCCAGCTGGTCCTGGTGGCGCGCGCGCTGCACGAAGGCCGGACGGCGCTCCAGCGCGCTGCGCGCGACCGGGCCGCCCTTCGACAGCGGCAGCGTAAACTCGGCGATGCGCTGCACGCCGAAGGTCGGCGCGCCGGACAGCAGCTGGCCGGTCGGGTTCTCGAGCAGCACCACGGCGCTGTCGAAGTCGAACAGGATGCGCGCGGTGCGCGTCATCGCGTCCAGCAGGCCCGACTCGCCCTGCTGGCGCGCCAGGCTCTGGCCGACTTCGGACACCAGCACCATATTGCGCACTTCCTCGTTCAGGCGCTGTTGCACCGGATCGGCAGGCGCTGGCGGCGCATAGGCCGGCGGACTCGGGATGTCGTCGGCGCCCGTCAGGTCGATGCCCAGGTGGGCGGCGGCCTGCTCGACCTGGCGCGCGGCGCTCTCGACCATCCGGGCCGCTTGTCCGGCGTGCAGGCCGCACAGCGCGCTGGCGTCGACCACCATCGTCGCATCGTCCGCATGATGGGACAGCACATGCGCCAGGCGCACGATGCGGATCAGGGGATGGCTGGACTCGAGCCGCTCGCTCGGTTCGTGGTGGTACAGCACCGCGTCGGCCAGGAACGAATCGAGCTGCCAGCGCTCGATCAGCCAGGCGCCGGCCTCGGTGTGGGTGATCTGCAGGGTGCGCTGCTCGACCGCGCACAGGTCGTCGTCGTCGCGCGCGGTGAAATTGAAGGCGTATTCCTTGGGCGCCGCGGCCAGCAGCGCCAGCCGGCCGACGTTGTGCAGCAGGCCGCCCAGATAGGCTTCTTCGGGATGCGCGTAGCCCAGCGCGCGCGCCGCGTCGCGCGCCAGCACCGCCGCACTGAGCGAATGCTTCCAGAACGCGCGCAGGTCGATGCTGTTCGAATGGGGGAAGCTGTTGAAGGTCTGGAACACCGAATCGCTGATGACCAGGGTCTTGATCATGTCGGTGCCGAGCGCCACCAGCGATTGCTCGAGGTCGGCGTTGCGCGTGTGGCGGTGGTAGGCGGAGCTGTTGGCCACCGCCAGCAGCTTGCCGGTCATGCCGGCATCCTTCGCGATCAGGGCGGCCAGTTCCGGCATGCCGAGGTCATCGGCCTGCAGGTGCTCGATCAGCTTGACCAGGATCTGCGGCATGGCCGGCAGACGGGCAATCAGCAAGCGATTGCGGATGTCCTGGTCGGATTGGTGCATGTTTTCTAGCACGGCCGCCACTTGTCGAAGGTTTGGTTGGTGGCGTTGCCCACCGTTCCGGGCGGCCACGACATCTGACACTTCAGTCCATGGAACAGGCGAGTGATTTGCCCTCTGCTCCAGACGTAAAAAACGTATCGTAGCATATATACATTTCCGACTAGGAACAATAGTTACAGTAGTAACTATTGCCGAGGGTGCGCTCTAACCGTACGGCAGAGGGAAAGCAAACATATGCTTGTTGCATCAATACGACTGTTGCATAAAAAATCTTAAGTTTCAGACATAAAGCCCCGCCCCTGGCGGGTTCGTGCTCAGGGGATGTGTTCTCCCTGCGCCCGCAATTTTCGCCGGTGGCGCCGCGCCGTGTCCCAGAACGCCAGCGAGACCAGCACGAAGGACATCTGGCCGACGGCCAGCGCCAGCACCGAGTGCGACAGCGCCGGGGCGACCACGCCGGCCACCACCGCGCCGAGCAGGGTCGAGACGAAGGACTGGCACGAGGCCACGGTGCCGCGGATGTGCGGGAACAGGTCGAGCGCCAGCAGGGTCGCGCCGGGCGCGATCAGCGAGCTGCCGAAGGTGAAGAAGAACATCGGCGCCACCGTCCACGGCAGCGCCGGCGGCAGGAAGGCGTGGTAGGCCACGTTGAACGTCACGGCCCCCAGCATGAAGAAGTAGCCGATGCGGATCTGGCGCGGGAAGTCCATCCTGCCGGCAAGGCGGTTGGCCATCAGCGAACCGAGGAAGATCCCGCTCACGGTCGGCACGAACAGCCAGGCGAATTGCGACGGCCCCAGGCCCAGGCTTTCGGGCAGCATGACGGGCGCCGCCGCGATGTACAGGAACAGGCCGCCGAAGTTCAGGGCGGTCACGCCGGCCTTCATGTGGAACAGGAAGGAGCCGAAGATGGCGCCGTAGTTCCTGGCCAGGAAGCGCGGGTTGAACGGCTGGCGCTTCGGTGCGGGGATGGTCTCGGGCAGGTGCTTCCAGCAGAACCAGCCGAGCAGCACGGTGTACAGGCAGAGCGCCAGGAAGATCGCGCGCCAGTCGAACCACAGCACGATCCAGCCGCCCACCACCGGCGCGATGGCCGGCGCGATCGAGAAGATCATGGTCACCATCGACAGCAGGCGCGCTGCCGCGGTGCCGGAATACAGGTCGCGGATGATGGCGCGCCCCACCACCACGCCCGCCCCTGCCGACACGCCCTGCATGATGCGGAACACCCACAGGTAATGCACCGAGGACGCCGAGGCGCAGCCGAAGGTGCCGATCGCGAACACCACCAGCGCCACCAGGATCACGTTGCGGCGCCCGAAGGCGTCCGACAGCGCGCCATGCCACAGCACCATGCCGGCGAAGGCCAGCATGTAGGCGGTCAGGGTCTGCTGCACTTCGAGCGGGGTGGCGCGCAGCTCGGCCTGGATCTGCGGGAAGGCCGGCAGATAGGCGTCGATCGAGAACGGCCCCAGCATCGCCAGGGCCGCCAGCAGGGTCGCCAGGCCGCCCGCCGACAGCATCACGATCTTGTGGGGAGTGGGCGGTGGAACCGGGGTGACGGGGTCCTTGGGAAGATCGGGCGGGTCGGTTGGCGTCAGCATCGCGGTCCAGTCGGGTTCAGTCCTGTTTCGGCTTCGCTTCTTCACGGCGATTGAAACCGGCCACCATGTCGAAGCGGAACAGGCGGCATTCGAGCGCGCCGTTGAAGAACGGCGTCTTGCGCGATTCCTTCAGGCGCAGCATCTTGGGCAATCCCAGGTCGGCGGTGAACAGGTAGGCGGTCCAGCCGGCGAAGCGCTGCTTGAGCGTGGTACTGAAGGCCGAGTAGAAGCCCAGCGCCATCTCGTCCTGCGGCACGGTGCTGTCGCCGCGCACGCCGATCCGTTCGCCGTACGGCGGGTTGGTGAGCAGGATGCCGGGTTGTTCGGTCGGCGCCGACACGTGCTGGGCTTCGATCTGCTTGAGCGGCACCTCGAACAGGATGCCGGCCACCTTCAGGTTATGGCGCGTCATGGCGACCATGTCGCCCGAGATGTCGGAGCCGAAGATGGTCGGCTCGCCCGGCAGCGGGTTCGGCTTGATGGCGGCCTTCATCGCGGCCCAGGCCTGACGGTCGTGATCGGCGAACTGCTCGAAGGCGAACCGGCGGCGCGCGCCGGGCGGGATGCCCTGCACCATCTGGGCCGCCTCGACCAGGATCGTGCCCGAGCCGCACATCGGGTCGAACAGCGGCACGCCCGGCTTCCAGCCCGAGACGCGCAGCAGGCCGGCGGCCAGGTTTTCGCGCAGCGGCGCGTCGCCCGTCTCTTCGCGCCAGCCGCGCTTGAACAGCGCTTCGCCCGAGGTGTCGAGGTAGATGATGAAGTTGCGCTGGTCGAGGAAGCCGACGATGCGCATGTCCGGTTCGCGCGTGTTGACCGAAGGACGCTTGTCGAACTGGTCGCGGAAGCGGTCGCAGATCGCGTCCTTGATCTTGAGCGTGGTGAATTCGAGGCTCTTGAGCGGCGACTTGACGGCGGTGACGTCCACGCGGATCGTGTGGTCGGGGCCGAACCAGTCTTCCCAGGGCTGCTCGAGCACCAGGTCGTAGATGTCGTTCTCGTTGCTGTAGCTGCGTTGGCCCATGCGCATCAGCACGCGCGAGGCGATGCGCGAATGCAGGTTGACCAGCCAGGCGTCCTGCATCGTGCCCGAGCAGTGCACGCCGCCCGGCACCTGGTTGTGCACCTTGAAGGTGGTGGAAAGCTGGGCGATCTCGCCCAGTTCTTCGGCCAGCGCCGCTTCCATGCCGCGCGGGCATGGGCAAAAATAAGAAGCCATGAGGGGAACCCTTTGTCCGTTGATGAAACTGTGTTGATAACGCGTCAGCCACATCAGTGGATGACCGTTTGATTATTTAAAGCCACCTGCTCCAAAACGTCATCCCCGCACAGGCGGGGATCCAAGTTTGCCCGCTCGGCCACTAGCGCATGCAACAGCGGCTGAGCAAAGGACTTGGATCCCCGCCTGCGCGGGGAGTCGTTACTGCCAGTGGCAGTAACGACGGTGCGAGCTTTGGTGGTGGTGCTTAGAACGGCTTGACCGTCGCCAGGATCACGATCACCAGCAGCAGCACTACCGGCACTTCATTGAACCAGCGGAACCACGTGTGGCTGCGCGTATTGACGCCGCGCTCGAATTTCTTCAGGATCGAGCCGCAGGCGTGATGGTAGCCGATCGCCAGGATCACCAGCAGCAGCTTCGCGTGCAGCCAGCCGTGCTTCATGCCGATCATCATCGCCAGCCACAGGCCGAGCAGCAGCGCCGGCACCATCAGGATCGTGGTGAAGCGGTACAGGCGGCGCGCCATGCCTTGCAGGCGCTCGAGCGCCGCCGGGTTGGTTTCCTGGGCCATGTTCACGAAGATGCGCGGCAGGTAGAACAGGCCGGCGAACCATGAGGCGATGAAGACGATGTGCAGGGCTTTGATCCAGAGGTACATGCGGTTCCTTGTTGTTGATTATTGACGAACTTCGCCGTGTCCGAACACGACGTACTTGAGCGACGTAAGGCCTTCCAGCCCGACCGGGCCGCGCGCATGCAGCTTGTCGTTCGAGATCCCGATCTCGGCGCCCAGGCCGTATTCGAAGCCATCGGCAAAGCGGGTCGAGGCGTTGACCATCACCGAGGCCGAGTCTACTTCGCGCAGGAAACGCATGGCGCTCGTGTAGTCCTCGGTGATGATGGCCTCGGTGTGCTTGGACGAATAGGCGGTGATGTGGTCGATCGCCCCATCCATGTCGGCCACCACCTTGACCGCCAGGATCGGGGCCAGGTATTCGGTGCTCCAGTCCTCTTCGCTCGCGTTGGCCAGATGCGGGTAGCCGGCCAGGATCGCGCGCGACTCCGGGTCGGCGCGCAGCTCGACCTCTTTCGTCGCATACAGCGCGGCCAGGCGCGGCAGCACGATGGGGGCGATCCCGCGCGCGACCAGCAGGGTTTCCATCGTGTTGCAGGTGCCGTAGCGATGGCACTTGGCGTTGAACGCGACCGCCACCGCCTTCTCGATATCGGCCTTGTCGTCGATATAGACGTGGCAGATGCCGTCCAGGTGCTTGATCATCGGCACCGTGCTTTCCTTCATCAGGCGCGCGATCAGGCCCTTGCCGCCGCGCGGGACGATCACGTCGACGTATTCCGGCATCGTGATCAGGGCGCCGACGGCGGCGCGGTCGGTCGTGTCGACCACCTGCACCGCGGCCGCGGGCAGGCCGGCGCCTGCCAGGCCCTCGGCCACGAGCTTGGCCAGCGCGCGGTTGCAGTGGATCGCTTCCGAACCGCCGCGCAGGATGGCGGCGTTGCCGCTCTTGATGCACAGGCCGGCCGCGTCGACCGTCACGTTCGGGCGCGCTTCGTAGATGATGCCGATCACGCCCAGCGGCACGCGCATCTGGCCGACCTGGATGCCGCTCGGACGCACCTTCATGTTCGAGATCTCCCCGACCGGATCGGGCAAGGTGGCGATCTGGCGCAGGCCGGCGACCATGGTGGCGATCGCGCCATCCGACAATGCCAGGCGGTCCATCAGGGCCGGGGCCAGGCCGGCGGCCTGCGCGGCGTCCAGGTCTTGTTGGTTGGCCACGCGCAGTAACCCGGCGTCGCGCTCGATGGCGGTCGCGATCAGCTCGAGTGCGCGGTTGCGGGTCGCCGTGTCGGCGCGCGCCATGGCACGCGAGGCGGTTCTGGCCTGGCGGCCCAGTTGGTGCATGTGTGCGGTGATGTCCATCGTATTCCCGTTGCGTTATCGATCAGGCGCGCCGAGCGATGCACATCCGTATCGAGAGCGGCTGCCTTGGAACCTGTTCCGGCAGGTTCTTAGCGCGCCACCTTCAACGCCAGCTGCAACATCGCATCCCACGCATCGCCCGCGAATCCCTTCGCGCGCAAGCCCTTGACCATGCGGTCGACCTGCGCCGCGTCCTGCAGCGCCGCCTCGAGCGTGCCGAGCGACACGCGGCGCAGCGCCGGTTCCATCATCCGCTCGCGCGGTCCCCAGATCCGGTATTCCTTCAGCAGTGCGCCCAGCGGGCGGCCCTGCGCCATGCCGGACTTTAATTTTAGCAGCGTGCGGATCTCTTCGGATACCGCCCAGAGCACCAGCGGCAGCGCCTCGCCCTCGCCCTTCAAGCCTTCGAGCATGCGCGCCAGGCGCGCCGGATCGCCGCCGAGCATCGCCTCGGACAGCTTGAACACGTCGTAGCGCGCCACGTTCAGCACCGCGTCGTGCACCTGCTCGAAACTGAGCTTGCCCGGTTCGTACAGCAGCCCCAGCTTCTGGATTTCCTGGTGCGCCGCCAGCAGGTTGCCCTCGACCCGGTCGGCGATGAAGTCCAGGCTCTGGCGCTCGGCGCTCTGGCCCTGGATCGACAGCCGCTGGCCGATCCAGCCCGGCAGCTGGGCGCGCTCGACGTTCGGGATCTCGATATACACCGCCGCCCCCTGCAGCGCCGTCACCCACGACGACTTGGCGGTCTGCCAATCCAGCTTCGGCAGCGTGATCAGGGTGAGGTTGTCGGGGCTGAGATCCTTCGCGTAGCTCTGCAGCGCGGCGCTGCCGTCCTTGCCCGGCTTGCCGGTCGGGATGCGCAGCTCGATCAGCTTCTTGTCGCCGAACAGCGACAGCGCCTGGTTGGCGGCCAGCAGCTCTCCCCATTTGAAGCTGCGCTCGACCGTGAGCACGTCGCGCTCGGTGTAGCCTTGCGCGCGCGCCGTCCTGCGGATCCGGTCGGCCGCTTCCAGCGCGAGCAGGTGCTCGTCGCTGGTGATCACGTACAAGGGCGCCAGGCCTTTGCCCAGGTGGCCGTCGAGCGCCTCGAGCCGCAACTGCATCGTGACTTGTTTCCTTATGCCGGCTTGATCGCCGTCAGGCGGCGCAGGATCTGCTGCACCAGGTCGGACTGCATGTCGCGGTACAGCAGCGCTTCTTCCGATTCCTTGGCCAGCACCTGCGATTCGTCGAAGGCGATGTTGCGGCGCAGGGTGATCTCGGTCGGGGCCAGGAGCTGGCGGTTGTTGGCGTCGCGCACCTGGAACACCAGGGTGTAGCTCAGCGAGTACTCGCGTACCCGGCCCAGGCTGTTGAGCGACAGGATCGATTTGCCGCGCGTTTCGCTGATTACGTCGAACAGGGCCTGGGCCTTCGAGGCATCGGTCTCGATGCGCACGGTGTCGCCCGCGCGCAGGTTGCGCTTGAGCTCAGTGCCCAGCGGCGAGGACTCGTTGAACGACAGCCAGATGCTCTGGAACGGCATGTTGTACTGGCCGTCGCTGCCGCGCAGCTGGAAGCCGCAGCCGGCCAGCACGGCCGCCGTCAACATCGCGGCCAGGGCGCGCACCAGGGTCTTGTTCGACGCGGATTTGATCATACGACTCCTTACACCACGATATTGACGAGTTTACCCGGCACCACGATGACCTTCTTCGGCGTGCCTTCGATGAACTTCTGCACCGCTTCCGATGCCAGCGCGGCGGCTTCGATGGCGGCCTTGTCGGCTTCCTTCGGCACCTTGACCGAGCCGCGCAGCTTGCCGTTCACCTGGATCATCATCTCGATCTCGGACTGCTCCAGCGCGGCCGGGTCGACCTGCGGCCAGGCGGCGTTCAGGATGTCGCCATGGGCGCCGGCAAAGCCCAGCTCCTGCCACAGCGCGTGGGTGATGTGCGGTGCGACCGGGTTCAACAGGCGCAGGAAGATCGAGAAGCCTTCGGCGACGATCGCGTTCGAGGCCGCCGAGTCGTCCAGCTTCGCCGACTCGAGCGTGTTGAGCATCTTCATGCAGGCCGAGACCACGGTGTTGTACTGGATGCGCTTGAGGTCGTAGTCGGCCTGCTGCAGCACCTTGTGCACTTCGCGGCGCAGGGTTTTCTGCCCGTCGTTCAGGGTGCCTTGCGCTTCGCCGTTGAAGCTCGCCGCGATGCGCTCGCGCTGCGCGTAGCCGAAGGCCCACACGCGGCGCAGGAAGCGGCTGGCGCCTTCGACGCCGCTGTTCGACCATTCCAGGGTCTGCTCGGGCGGCGAGGCGAACATCGTGAACAGGCGCGCGGTGTCGGCGCCGTACTGCTCGATCTGGGCCTGCGGGTCGATGCCGTTGTTCTTGGACTTCGACATCTTCTCGGTGCCGCCGATCTCCACCGGCTGGCCATCGGCCTTCAGGATGGCGCTGTGCGGACGGCCCTTGTCGTCGAAGGTGAGCTCGACGTCGGCCGGGTTGAACCAGGTCTTCTTGCCCGATGCGTCTTCGCGGTAATAGGTCTCGTTGAGCACCATGCCCTGGGTGAGCAGGTTGACGAAGGGCTCGTCGAACTTCACCAGGCCGAAGTCGCGCATCACCTTGGTCCAGAAGCGCGCGTACAGCAGGTGCATGACGGCGTGCTCGATGCCGCCAATGTACTGGTCCATCGGCATCCAGTAATCGTTGCGGGCGTCGACCATCGCATCGTTCGAGCCCGGCGAGGTATAGCGCATGTAGTACCACGACGAATCGATGAAGGTGTCCATCGTGTCGGTCTCGCGGCGCGCCGGCTTGCCGCAGGTCGGGCAGTCGCACTTGAGGAAGGCTTCGTCCTTGTTCAAGGGGTTGCCGGTGCCGTCCGGGACCAGGTGCTCGGGCAGCACGACCGGCAGGTCGCTCTCGGGGACCGGCACCGCGCCGCACTCGTCGCAGTGGATCATCGGGATCGGGGTGCCCCAGTAGCGCTGGCGCGAGATGCCCCAGTCGCGCAGGCGGAAGGTGGTCTTCTTCTCGCCCAGGCCCTGCTCCGCCAGTTCGCCCGCGACCGCATTGACGGCCGAGGTGTAATCGAGGCCATCGTACTTGCCCGAGTTGATGGTGCGGCCGTTTTCCTTGTCGCCGTACCACTCCTGCCAGGCTTCCAGCGAGAATTCCTGGCCCTCGACCGCCACCACCTGCTTGATCGGCAGGTTGTATTTTTTCGCGAAGCCGAAGTCGCGCTCGTCGTGCGCCGGCACGCCCATCACGGCGCCGTCGCCATAGGTGATCAGGACGTAGTTGCCGACCCAGACCGGGATCTGCTCTTGCGTGACCGGATGGGTGACGAACAGGCCGGTCGGCATGCCCTTCTTCTCCATGGTCGCCATGTCGGCTTCGATCACCGAACCCATCTTGCACTCGGCGATGAACTCCTGCAGGGCCGGGTTGTTGCGGGCCGCGTGCTGGGCCAGCGGGTGTTCCGGCGCCACGGCGCAGAAGGTCACGCCCATGATGGTGTCGGCGCGGGTGGTGAACACGTACAGGCGGCCGTCGTTGATCGGTTCGCCGTTGTCGTCCTTGACGTTGTGCGGGAAGGCGAAGCGCACGCCGGTCGACTTGCCGATCCAGTTGGCCTGCATGGTGCGCACGCGCTCCGGCCAGCCCGGCAGCTTGTTGTCGACGTGGTCGAGCAGCTCGTCGGCGTAGTCGGTGATGCGCACGTAGTACATCGGGATCTCGCGCTTCTCGATCAGCGCGCCCGAGCGCCAGCCGCGGCCATCCACGACCTGTTCGTTGGCCAGCACGGTCTGGTCGACCGGGTCCCAGTTCACGGTGCCGGTCTTCTGGTAGATGATGCCCTTCTCGAGCATCTTGAGGAACATCCACTGGTTCCACTTGTAGTAATCCGGCTTGCAGGCGGTCATCTCGCGCGACCAGTCGATCGCCAGGCCCATCGATTCCATCTGGCCGCGCATGTGGGCGATGTTCGAATAGGTCCATTCGGCCGGCGGCACGTTGTTGGCCATCGCCGCGTTTTCGGCCGGCATGCCGAACGCGTCCCAGCCCATCGGCATCAGCACGTTGTAGCCGTTCATCCGCAGGTAGCGGTACATCACGTCGTTGATCGTATAGTTGCGCACGTGACCCATGTGCAGCTTGCCCGACGGGTATGGCAGCATCGAGCAGGCGTAATATTTGCCTTTCGGGAAACGCGGGTCGTTTTCGACGGCTTTATAGGCGTCGATCGACTTCCAGTAGGCCTGGGCGGCCTGTTCTACTTCAGCTGGACTATATTTTTCTTGCATGATTCTGCAGACGTAATGTGGGAGGTGGAACCGGTCATTATAACCCGTTCATTTTGCACCGCGGCGCCGGCGCGGTGCGTGAGGGAAAGTGCAAAAAAGGCAGCATCGATTGACCGCTGCCTTCGAGGATCAACGCAGGATCAGTTCCAGCGCCGGCTTCTCGCCGTAGTCCTCATAACGCTCGTTGATGCCGCCGACGCAATAGGCCAGTTCGTCGAGCAGGTCCGGCGCCGCCGCCTTCATCTTGTCGGCGTCCGTAATGACGATTTCCAGCACTTCGTTCGCTTTCAGCCGGAACTTGGTCATGTTCTCGTCGTCGCGCAGATAGCTCATGCAGTCGACCCAGGCGTCGATACTGTCCGCATACGAGGCCGGGAAACCGAAGGCCTCGCGGCTCTGCCGGTGGAACGACGCTTCGTCGGTGATGACGGCGCCGTTCAGTTCTGCCACCGCCATGATCACCCCTTCAGGCCCAGCACGTCCTGCATGTCGAACAGGCCGCTGGCCTTGTCCGCCAGGAAGCGCGCCGCGCGCAGCGAGCCGTGGGCATAGGTCACGCGGCTGCTCGACTTGTGGCTGATCTCGATGCGCTCGCCGGTGCCGAGGAACATCACGGTATGGTCACCCACCACGTCGCCGCCGCGCACGGTGGCGAACCCGATGGTCGACGGATCGCGCTCGCCGGTCACGCCTTCGCGGCCATAGACGGCGCACTCCTTCAGGTCGCGGCCGATGGCGTCGGCAATCACTTCGCCCATCTTGAGCGCGGTGCCGGACGGCGCATCGACCTTGTGGCGGTGGTGCGCCTCGACGATCTCGATGTCATAGCCTTCCGAAAAACTCCGGGCCGCCATTTCGAGCAGCTTGAGCGTCACGTTCACGCCCACGCTCATGTTCGGGGCGAACACGATGCCGATTTTTTCGCCGGCGGCGCGGATCGCGGCCTTGCCGGCCTCGTCGAAGCCGGTGGTGCCGATCACCATCCGCTTGCCGTTGGCGGCGCAGTATTCCAGGTGCTGCAGGGTGCCCTCGGGGCGGGTGAAGTCGATCAGCACGTCGGCATTGTGCAGGCCGTGCTTGATGCTGTCCTCGATCATCACACCGGTCAGGATGCCGGCGAAGGCGCCCGCGTCCTGGCCGATGAAGAGCGAGCCCGGCACGTCGAGGGCGCCGGCCAGGCGCATGTCGGGTGCGTACTGGATGGCTTCGATCAGCATGCGGCCCATGCGGCCGCTGGCGCCGGCAACGGCGATATTCAACATGGTCATGGTGTGTGTCCTTACTGCTGGGTTGCCGGCGCGGTGACCGTGACCGGCTGGACCGGGCGGCTGTCGGGCTTCGCCTTGGCGACCTTGACTGGACCGGCGATGCGGTCGATGTACTCGCGCTCGCTCGGCAGGTTGCCGCCCTCGAAGCGCTCGACCACGTCGTTCTTGAAGAACACGGTCACGCGGCTGGTGGTCAGCTCGCCATTACCGCGCGCCAGGTAGAACGGGTAATCCCAGCGGTCGGCATGGAAGGCATCCATCAGCAGCGGCGAACCGAGCAGGAAGCGCACCTGGTCGCGGGTCTGGCCGGCCTTGAGCTGGTTCAGCATCTCTTGCGAGACGAAGTTGCCCTGCTGGATGTCCGGGCGGTAGGGCGAGAAGATCCACAGGAACTTCTGCAGGCGCGTCGCCTGGACGGTCTGCGCGCCGGCATTGGCGATGGCGGCCGATTTTTCCGCGTCGGACGCACTGGCGGCCGCATCCGTCGCCACCGGCGGCGCCGGACGCGTCTGGTTGCGCCAGGAGGCGCAGCCGGACAGCGCCAACGTGCAGGCGAGACCCGCCGCCAGCGCCGCTTTGGCGGTGAATCGATGGAATACGGCTTGTTTGACAGGCATAGTTAACCTCAATACGTTCGAGCGGGAGCGTTCAAAACGCTATATCATAAAGCACTCCGCCAATATTCGAGTGACAAACATGAGTAACAACCCGACCGACCTGAAGGCGAGCGGCCTCAAGGCCACGCTGCCGCGACTGAAAATCCTGGAAATCTTCCAGAACAGCTCCGTGCGGCATTTGACGGCGGAAGATGTCTACAAGATCCTTCTTGCTGACAATATGGACGTGGGCCTTGCCACCGTCTACCGGGTATTGACCCAGTTCGAGCAGGCTGGCCTGCTCAACCGCAACCATTTCGAGACCGGCAAGGCCATCTATGAGCTCAACGCCGGTTCCCACCATGACCACCTGGTGTGCGTCACCTGCGGCCGCGTCGAAGAATTCTATGACGACGAGATCGAGAAGCGCCAACAGATGATTGCGGAGCAGCACGGCTTCACGATCGTCGAGCATGCGCTGGCGATCTATGGCAGCTGCCCGCAGTGCCGGGGCATCAGCAAGCCGGAATAACATCGGCAGCGTGCCTCCCTGGCATATAAAAGAAAAGGCGCATGAGAACTTCTCGATGCGCCTTTTTTTCGTCCGATGGCGGTCGATGTCAGGAGTGGCTGAGGGCGTTCGACAGCAGCTTGGCCGTGATGTCGACGATCGGGATCACCCTTTCATAGGCCATCCGCGTCGGGCCGATCACGCCCAGGGTGCCGACGATGCGGCCGTCGACCGCATACGGCGCCGTCACCACGCTCATCTGGTCCATCGGCACCAGCTTCGATTCGCCGCCGATGAAGATCTGCACGCCGCCGGCCTTGCTCGAAACGTCGAGCAATTGCATCAAGCCAGTCTTTTGCTCGAACATCTCGAACATCTGTCGTAGCGAACTCATGTTGGACGACAGGTCGGACACCGACAGCAGGTTGCGCTCGCCGGAGATGACCATGTCGTCGCCCTCGGCCATCGCCTCGCTGCCGGCCTCGACCGCCGCCTGCATCAGGCGGCCCATATCATCGCGCAATTGCTTCAGCTCGCCGCTCAGGCGCTTGCGCACCGCGTCGAAGGACAGGCCGGCGAAATTCTGGTTCAGGTAATTGGCCGACTGGGTCAGTTGGGCCGGAGAATAATCCTTGTCGAGCTGCAGCAGCCGGTTCTGGACATCGCCGCGCGGATCGACGATCACGAGCAGGATGCGCTTTTCGCCCAGGCGCAGGAATTCGATCTGCTGGAATACCGACTCGCGGCGCGGACTCTGCACCACGCCGGCGAATTGCGACAGCGAAGACAGCATCTGCGCCGCGTTGGCGATCAGCTTCTGCGGATGTTGCACCGGCAGGCGCATGCGCTCGGCGTCGACCGCCATGTCGTCGATCGGCCCCACCGTCAGCAGGGTGTCGACGAACACGCGATAGCCGCGCGGAGTCGGGATGCGGCCGGCCGAGGTATGCGGACTGGCGACGAAGCCCATTTCCTCGAGATCGGCCATGACGTTGCGGATGGTCGCTGGCGACAATTCCAGGCCTGACAGCTTGGACAGCGCGCGCGAGCCTACCGGTTGGCCGTCGGCGATATAGCGCTCGACGAGGGCTCTGAGCAGGGTTTGGGCACGTTGGTCGAGTTGCATGATTCCGGGAAAAGTTCGGTGACGCTCGTATTAGAGCCTATCCCGGTCGGTGGGGGAAGCTCATGTCGATGCATGGCGAGCGCGAGCAAGGCGCGAGGAGGTCGCATGGTGGCGCCATGCAACGACGAGCAACGCAGCGCACGCTTGCCAGGCGCTCTCGGCCCGACTCCCACCTACGGGACAGGCTCTCAGTGTGTGCATTATAGGCAGGTTGGGGCGTGGCGCGACAGCACAAGGCTTGCTGTGACGCATGGTCAACCGTTGTATTTGTGCGCGTGGGCAGCGTCGAGCCAGTCGAGCAGCGCGTCGAGGCTGGCCACTTCGACGTCGGGCCGGACTTCATGGGCGAGGTCGTTGACCTTGCCGGTCCGGTTCATCCAGGCCGCGCGCAGGCCGGCGCGCTGGGCGCCCTGCACGTCCAGCAACAGGTCGTCGCCCACGTACAGGGTCTCGCCGGGCTGGACGCCGAGCGCGGCGCAGCCGGCCAGGAAAATGCCCGGGTCGGGCTTGGCGCGGCCAAACTGCCGCGCCGCCACCGAGGCCTGGAAATGGTGGGCCAGGCCGATGGTCTGCAGGTCGGCCACGCCATTGGTGACCGAGCCGACCAGCACGCGTTTTTTCAGGCGCTCGAGGCCCGGCACGACATCGTCGTAAGGCGTCACGGCATTGCGGGCGGCGAAGAATTCGGTCATCGCCAGTTCGACCTTGCCAGCGTCCTCGCCCACCTGCTCGAATGCGGCGACCAACCCGGCATGGCGCAGCGCGCCCAGGTCGATCCCGAATTCGGGGCGCGCGGCCAGCAATTCCAGGCGCGCCGCTCGTAAGCTGTCGATCGTGAAGCGTTCGGCGACCCGCGGCGCGTGCTCGCCGAGCCAGGCATACAACAGTTTTTCGGCTTCCAGGATCACGGGCGCGATTGGCCACAGGGTATCGTCGAGGTCGAACAGGACGGCTTTCGGCCAGGGTTGGCGGGTCATCGGTTTCCAGACTAGGAGCAAGGTGCGCCCCAAGCATAGCGATGCGCTACGCTGAATGCAATGCGCACGCCGTCTATCCCATGGAATATTGCGCTTGTTAAATTCTGGTTACACCAAGATACAAAACCAAATGCGCCCGAAATGGTCCAGCTGCTTGCCAAATGAACTAAAATGTTGAGCGATTTTTCAATTCTTACCGCGCAGCTGCGCGTTCCCGCTCGATTTTTTGGAGATGTTATGAAGAGTTCCTACCTGCGTGCCGGCGCGGCGCTGGCATGCGCGGTCGCCTTGTCTGCCTGTGGCGGCAGCGATGGCCAGCTGGTCTTGGGCGGCGATTTCGTCGGCGTGACCAAGGCCGGCCTGGTCGTGACCAGTGACGGCCAGGAAAAGGCGATCACCCCGCCGGCCGATGGTACCGGCGCCGGCCGATGGACGTTCGACAACCTGATCTCGACCGACGACCGCTACGACGTCGTCATCAAGTCCAAGCCGTCGAACGTCAAGGATTGCACAGTCACCAATGGGAGCGGTCGTGCGGGCTACCACGTCTATTCCGTCTACATCGCGTGTGAGCTCAACCGCCATGCGCTGTCCGGCACCGTCAGCAACCTGAAGGGCAACCTGGTCCTGGTCAACGGTTCAGACCGCGTCACCCTGCAGGCCGGCGCCACCTCGTTCAGGATGGCCGACATTGCCGAAGATTCGCCATATGGCATCACGGTCCTGGAACAACCGGCCGGCCAGACTTGCACTGTCAGCAATGGCAGCGGTACCGTTGGTCCGGCCCCTGTCACCAACGTGGCCGTTAGCTGCACCCCTTAATTTTCCTGGAGCGTTACGCATGAAGTCTTCCCTGATCCGTCCGGCGCTCGCGCTGGCGCTGGCCGCTGGCCTGGCCGGCTGTGGCGGCAGCGACAAAGCCGAGTTCGTCGTCAAAGGCACGATCACCGGCATCGTCTATCCAGGCGCCGTCCTGACCACCAATGGCATGAAAATCGCCGTCCCGCCGCCAGCCACGCCACGCGACACGGTCAGTTTCGCATTCCCTGACAAGCTGGAATATGGCGACGTATATAACGTCCAGTTCGAAAGTTTCCCGGATAATCAGCGATGCGATACGCCATTCCAGACTATTCCGAACTTTAACGATACCGCCGGCCGCCTGGCGGAGATCAACATCACCTTCGCATGCCAGGTCAATGCCTACTCGATCGGCGGCACTGTGAGCGGCCTCACCGCGGATGGCCTGGTGCTGGCCAATGGCAGTACCGGGGGAACGGTTCCAGTCGCCAAGCCGGCAGCAGGTGTCACGACGCCGGTCAGCTACGTTTTCGCCGGACTGGTTGAATACGATCAGACCTATGGCGTGACCGTCATCACCCAGCCGACCGGCCAGATTTGCACGGTGGCAAATGCCGCCGGCGTCATGAGAGCCGCGAACGTCAGCAATATCAACGTCACTTGCGTGGCTGCGTCGAACTGATCAGATATACACAATTCTTATGTCGAGTATTTGAAAGGAAAATTGGATTTATATGCTGTCGCGCAGCATAATAACTCCTGTCTCCTCCAACTCTCCTCAGAAAAGAATTGGATTTCAGCCCGCTCTTCTAGAGCGGGCTTTTTTTTGCCCGCGTCATGGGCCCCTGCCGACGACGATCAGCGTGCGGCGCGCACCTTCACCCTGGCGATCTTGCCCATGCCGATCGCCACCTGCGACATGGGCGACCGGGCACGCGGAAGTACGTGATAACCCGTATGCTGCGGCGCAACAAGGCGTGGTCGGACGCAAAAAAGCGCCGGCGAGGCGGCGCTTAGGGGCGGAAGGGGTCGCCGCAGCGACCACGCCGGGTCAGGACACGGGCAGGTTAGCCAGCGCCACGTATTGCTCCAGGCTGACCGCTTCCGGACGTACGCCCGGATCGATGCCCGCCTCGACCAGCTGCGCCTCGGTGAACATGCCGGCCACGCAGTTGCGGATCACCTTGCGCCGTTGCGAGAAGGCCTTGGCCACCACCGCCTCCAGGCGCTTGCCGTCGCACGGCAACTGGCGGCGGGTGGGCACCATGCGCACGATGGCCGACTCGACCCGCGGCGGCGGATCGAAGGCGGTCGGCGGCACGATGAACAGCATGGCCATGTCGTAGCGCCATTGCAACATCACCGACAGGCGGCTATAGGCCTTGGTGCCCGGCTCGGCCACCATGCGCTCGACCACTTCCTTCTGCAGCATGAAGTGCTGGTCCTCGACCAGATGGGCGAATTCGGCCAGGTGGAACAGCAGCGGGCTGGAGATGTTGTACGGCAGGTTGCCGACCACGCGCAGTTTTTGCCCGTCCGGGACCGGGATCGATCCGAAATCGAATTTGAGCGCGTCGCCCGAATGCACGGTGAGGCGTTCGCGCGGATAGGCTTTTTCCAGGCGCGCCACCAGGTCGCGGTCGAGCTCGACGACGTGCATATGGTCGAGCGACTTGAGCAGCAGCGCCGTCATCGCCGCCAGGCCCGGGCCGATCTCGACCATCGTTTCAGCGCGCCGCGGTGCGATGGCGTCGATGATATTGTTCAGGACATTGTCGTCGGTCAGGAAGTTCTGGCCGAAGCGCTTGCGTGCGACGTGTTTCATGCTTGCTTTCTTGATTATTCGGTGGTGGCCTGGCGGCGCGCCGCCACCATGTGCATGGCGGCGCGGATCGCCTCTTCCATGCTGCCGCAATCGGCCAGGCCCAGGCCCCGGGCCGCCAGGTCGAGGGCGGTGCCGTGGTCGACCGAGGTGCGGATCAGGGGCAGGCCCAGCGTGACGTTGATGCCGCGCCCGAAGGTCGCGTACTTCAGCACCGGCAGGCCCTGGTCGTGGTACATCGCCAGCACGCAGTCGGCATCCTTCAGGTATGCCGGCTGGAACAGGGTGTCGGCCGGATACGGGCCGCGCGCGTCGATGCCGCGGCTGCGCGCCTCCATCAGCACCGGCGTGATGACGTCGATCTCCTCGCGGCCCAGATAGCCGTTCTCGCCGGCGTGGGGATTGAGGCCGGTGACCAGGATCACGGGCGCCGCGATGCCGAATTTGTCGCGCAGATCGGCGTGCAGGATGTCCAGCACCCGGGTCAGGTTGTCGCGCGTGAGCGCGCCCGGCACGTCCTTCAAAGGCAGGTGGGTGGTGGCCAGGGCGACGCGCAGGTAGGGCAGGTCTTGTCCCGGCGCGCCGGCCAGCATCATGACCACCTTGGGCGTGCCGGTCTTCTCGGCCAGGTATTCGGTGTGGCCGGAGAAAGCGATGCCGGCATCGTTGATCGTGCTTTTTTGCAGCGGCGCGGTGACCATGGCGTCGAACCACCCGCGATCGTTGACGCCCCGGCACCCTTCGATCGCCAGGTCGAGCGTGGCCAGCACCGCCAGGCCATTGTCGGGATTGAGCTGGCCCGGCACCACGTGCGCGGCCAGCGGCACGTCGACCACCGCCAGGCGCTGGGCGCCGAAGTGCGGCAGGCCGCCGTTACGGAGGGCCTGGGTCGATAGCGCCGCCAGGCGGATGGCTGGATCGATCAGGCTGGCGGTGAGCGCCAGGAAGGCGGCGTCGCCGATCAGCACGCAATTGGCCTGCTCGCGCAGGGCCCAGGCGGCGCGGATCGCGATCTCGGGGCCGATCCCGGCCGGCTCGCCGACCGTGATCGCCAAGGTTGGGCGAGATGCGGGCCGTGCTGCTGCCGACTGCGGCGCCAACGGGCGCCCGGGCGCCTGTGGCGCAACCATGGTGTTACTGCTCCTCGCGGAACTCGACGTAGGCGCGGTCGCGCACCTGGCGCATCCAGTCTTCCATCGCTTCCTGCATCTTGCGGTCGCGCAGCACCTGGCGCGCCATGTTGCGTTCCTTCTGCTGGGTCACGTCTTCGCTCTTGCGTCCGATGACCTGGATCAGGTGGAAGCCGAACGGCGACTGGATCACGTCCGACACCTCGCCCGGCTTCAGCGCGTTCATCGCGGTCTCGAATTCCGGGACCGTGTCGCCCGGGTACAGCCAGCCCAGGTCACCGCCCTTGGACGCCGAACCGTCCTGCGAGTGCAGGCGCGCCAGGTCCTCGAAGGTGCCGGCGTTGTTGTCCATCTTTTCCTTCAGCTCGAGCAGCTTGCGCTTGACCTCGCCCTCGGTCATGGTCGGGGTGACCTTGATCAGGATGTGGCGCGCGTGGGTCTGCTCGACCACCGACTTCTCGGCCTCGCCGCCCAGCGGGCGCTTGCCCGACAGCTTGAGGATGTGGAAACCGACGTTGGTCTTGAGGACCGGCGTGACCTGGCCCGCCTGGAGCTTGCGCAGCTCGGTCGCGAACATCGGCGGCAGGCGGTCGGCGTCGCGCCAGCCGATCTCGCCGCCCTTGAGCGCATCGGGCGCGTCGGAATAGGTCGAGGCCATGCGCGCGAAGTCGGCGCCGGTGCGCAACTGACGCATCACTTCCTCGGCGCGCGCGGCGCGCGCGGCGATCTGCTCGGGCGAGGCGTTCTCTGGCACACGCACCAGGATCTGGGCGATGTCGACCTCGACGCGGTCGGCCTCGGCAGCCTTGGCGGCGGCCATATAGGTGTCGATCTCGGCCTCGGAGACCTGGATCTTGCTGTCGACCTCGTGCTCGCGCAGGCGCTGCATCATGATCTCGTTACGAATGTCTTCGCGGAACTGGGCGAACGGCATGCCCTCTTTTTCCATCTGGTTGCGCATGTCCTGCACCGACATCTTTTGATTCTCGGCGATACGGCCGATGGTGGCGTCCAGGGTGCGGTCGTCGACCTTGACGCCCATCTCTTTCGCCAGCTGCAGCTGGGCGCGTTCGACGATCATCGCCTCGAGCACCTGGCGCTCCATCGTTGCCGGATCGGGTATCTGGGCGTTGCGCGCCTTCATGTTCTGGCTGACCTGGGCCACGCGGCCGGCCACTTCGTTGCGGGTGATCACTTCGTCATTGACGACGACCTGGATCGAATCGATCACCTTGGCGCTGGCCGATGCCGGCGGCAGGAAGCCGCCGCTGGTGGCGGCCGATGGCCCGGTCTGGGCGGCGGGCGCCGCGCCGGTGGCGGCCTGGGCCAGCGCCTGGCCGGCGGTGAGCGCGCACAGCAGTGCTGCCGCCATCTGGAGGGACTGCAAACGGGTAGTACGCATCATCTGGAAAGCACTCATTTCAGGATAGTTCACTTGATGGACGAATCATGGACGGCCAGTATGGGCTGCTAGTCTGAACGCTAGCTTATGGACGTCCAATTCCGGTATTCAGTCGCGTATAGCCCGGGATGCTCTTGTTGAACGACTCGAGCGGATTACCCAGGCCCAGGCGCGACAAGCCATTGAGCTCGAGCTGGAAGAAGATCGGCGTCGACGTCTCTTGCGCGGCGGTCACGAAGCGCTGCGCGCCCATCCGGAACACCCAGCAATCGGCCTTGTATTCGAGGCCGATCAGGCTCTCGATCAGCTTGCCGCCAGTGGCCGGATTGACTTCCTGCCCCACGCCATACGAACGCAGCGCATAGCTGACCCGCCCCACGCCATACCAGCGGCGGCCGATCGGCCACTGCGCCGAGAAGTCGATATTGCGGAAGCTGTCACGCTGATAACGGTATTCGGCGTTCAACACCTTCATCTGCCCCGGACGCCACTGTACACCCACATTCGAGCTGTACAAACTGCTTCCGTTCGCATCGTATTGTACGCCGCTATCGAAGGTCCAGGCCTCGGAAATGGTGCCGGCGGCGGCCAGCAGCAGGTCGGAGCGGCTCTTGTGCAGTTCTTCGCCAGGGATGCGCACGCGCGGCTGTTCGAGATACAGGCGCTGGCCGAAGGCCAGGCGCAGGCGCTCGGCGCCGTCTTCCTGGATGAAGCGCGACACCAGCGCGGCCGTGACCTGGTTGGCGTCGGACACGCGGTCCAGGCCCACGTAGCGGTTTTCGGAGAACAGCTGGGCGTAGTTGAAGCCGGCGCGGCCGGTGTCGAACAGCGGCACGTCGTCCTGGTTCTCGTACGGCGTATAGACGTAGAACAGGCGCGGCTCGAGGGTCTGGGTGGCGGCGCCGCCGAACAGCGTGGTCCGGCGCTCGAACACCATGCCGCTGTCGACCGAGAAGGTCGGGATCGTGCGCGTCAGCCTGGTGTCCCTGCCGACCCGGTCGGGATGGTCCTGGATCTCGTACTTGGCCGCGTTGTACATCAGCTTGGGCGTGACGAACCAGCCCGGACGCACGATCGGATAACTCACCTGGCCCTGCATCACGGCGCGGTTGCCGGTGACCCAGGTAGGGTGGTCGAAGCGGGTCGCCTCGGCGTCGATCGCCCAGTCGAAACCGGCCACGTCGTAGCGCGCCGCGCGGAAATTAATCTGCGGCAGGCGGTCGTAGGGACGCGGCACCGTCAGGCTCGGATTGGTCACGGCGGCCGGGTCCTGCAACACCTGGTAGTTCTGGGCGCGCGCGGTCAGGCTCCAGAACTGGCCATAGTAATCGGTGCGCACTTCGCGCAGCAGCTGGCGCTCGGCGCTGGCGGCAACGGTGCGCGAGAAGTCGGACGGGTATTCGTCGTCCGAGGCGCCGTGCAGGTTCCAGCCATACGACCAGTTCGGCCTGATCGACTGGCTGTGCAGCGAGTCGACGCGCCAGCGCGTGGTATTGGTCTCGCGGTCGTCCGGCAAGACCTCGACGTGGGTCTCGCCCTGGTAGGTGCTGCCCAGGTAGCGGCCGGTGGCGCCCATCTGGAAGCCGCGGTCGAACATCATGCGCGGATACAGCGTCAGGTCACGGTTCGGGGCGATGTTGACGTAGTACGGCACCATCACCTCGGCCTTGCCCTGGGAGCCGAAGCCCACCGTGGGCGGCAGCCAGCCGGAGCGGCGCTGGCCCGACAGCGAGAACGACATCGCCGGGGTGCCGATGATCGGGACATCCTTGAAATAGATGATGGTCTTGCCGGCGGTGCCGACGTCACGGCCGCGGTCCAGGCGCAGCGTGCTCGACTTGAGGTACCAGTCGGGATCGGGGCCTTCGCAGGTGCTGTACGTGCCGTTGCGCACCACGGCCTGCTGCTCGCCCAGGAAGTCGATGCGGTCGGCCCGTCCCTGGCCATTGCTGTCGGCCAGGAAATAAGTCGGATTGAGCAGGTAGCCCTTGCCGGTCTCGAGGTTCAGCTGCAGCTCGTCGCCCTTGTAGCGGTCGCCGAAGCGCCACATGTTCACGTTGCCGGTGGCCGTGACTTCGTCCTCGACCCGCAGGTAGCAGGCGGTATCGGCGGTGATGCCGCTCTGGCCGCGCGTGATCTCGACGTTGCGGTTGAGATCCACCCGCCGGTCGGGACGGCCGCCGATCTCCTCGGCCTGGATGATGACGGGAAGTTCGTCTTCGGCTTGGGGCGCAGGGGGGACACTCTGGGCGAATGCCGGGATCGCGGTTGCGGAAACCAGTGCATAGAGCGCGAGCACCTGCCGCGGTGGGAAAGGTTGGCTTGACGACCAGCTCATGGAAAATCGCAGCTCACGGAAAATCGGACATGCACCATAAAGGGCGGTTTTTTTAGAATGAATCCCTTATTATATGGGAATTAGTTCAACCAACCGGATTCGTCAGGCCGCTCCATGTCATCTTTGTATCAAAATTCTTCCACTTCGGTCGGCGCCGCGCACGAGACCGATCCGCGCCTGGCACAGCTGAACGACTGGCTGGCCTCGACCGGCCTGGTGGAAGTCGGAAGCGGCCGCCCTGCCTCCGTCGATGCGAGCTTTCGCCGCTATTTCCGCTACGACGTCGTGCCCGCCATGCAGGACAAGCTGGGCGCGACCCTGGTCGCCATGGATGCGCCGCCGGAACGCGAGAACGTGCCGGCCTTCGTCCACGTGCAGGGCCTGCTGTTCGACGCCGGCGTGACCGTGCCGGCGATTGCCGCGCGCAACGTCGAACAGGGCTTCCTGCTGCTGGGCGACCTGGGCGGCACCACCTACCTGGCGCGCCTTTCCAGCGACAACGCCGCGTTCATGTATTCGGACGCGGTCGACGCCCTGCTCAAGTTCCAGATGGCCAGCCAGCCCGGCGTGCTGCCCGAGTTCGACCGCGCCTTCATCCTGCGCGAGCTGAACATCTTCCCGGAGTGGTACCTGAACCGCCACCTGGGCGTGACCCTGGACGACAAGCAGCAGGCGCAGCTGGACAAGGTATTCGAGGCGATCGCCTCGAACGTGCTGGCGCAGCAGCAGGTGTTCATGCACCGCGATTTCCATTCGCGCAACCTGATGTTCCTCGACCAGGGCAACCCCGGCGTGCTCGATTTCCAGGACGCCGTGTACGGCCCGGTGACCTACGACCTGGCTTCGCTGCTGCGCGACGCCTATATCCAGTGGGACGAAGAGATCGTGCTGGACTGGGTGGTGCGCTACTGGCAGAGCGCCAAGGGGGCCGGCCTGCCGGTCAACCCGGACATCGACGCCTTCTACCGCGACTTCGAGTTCATGGCCATGCAGCGCCACCTGAAGATCCTCGGTATCTTCTGCCGCCTGAACTACCGCGACAACAAGTCGCACTACATGGGCGACCTGCCGACGGTGCTTGACTACGTGCGCAAGACCGCCAACCGCTACGCCGAACTCAAGCCGCTGCTGCGTCTGCTCGACGCCGTGGAAAACAAGGCGCCCCAAGTCGGCTACACCTTCTGAGGTCCAGCATGAAAGCAATGATTTTCGCCGCCGGCCGCGGCGAGCGCATGCGGCCCCTGACCGACAGCTGCCCCAAGCCCTTGCTGAAAGTGCGCGGGCGGCCCCTGATCACCTGGCACGTGCTGAACCTGGTGCGCGCCGGGATCACCGACATCGTGATCAACCACTCCCACCTCGGCCACATGATCGAGGAAGAACTGGGCGACGGCAGCCGCTACGGCGCGCGCATCGTGTACTCGCACGAGCCGACGCCGCTCGAGACGGCGGGCGGCATCGTCAATGCGCTGCACCTGCTGGGCGACGAGCCGTTCCTGGCCGTGTCGGGCGACATCTATGCACCCTACTTCGATTTCTCGCTGGCGCTCGACGCGCTCAAGGATATCGATGCGGTAGGCGTTCCCTACCCGGTCGACCGGCGCGACATCGCCTGGCTGTGGCTGACGCCGAACCCGTGGCACAACCCCGAGGGCGACTTCGCGCTCGACATGTACACGCTCAAGAACGACGGCGCCACCAAATGGAACTTCGCGGGCATCGGCGTGTACCGCGCCGAGATGTTCGACGGGCTCCGCGCCGGCGAATTCCTCAAGTTCGGCCCCCTGATGCGCAAGTTCATCGAGCAGGGCCGCGTCGGCGGCGAGATCTACCAGGGCCAGTGGGTCAACGTCGGCACCGTGGGCCAGCTGGAAGAACTGAACGCGCCGCTGCGGGCGGCCAAGACGGCTTCATGATGCCGCATTGCGCTGCGCATGCGGCCCGGCGCGCGCAGCTGCTGGGCCGCATGCAACCGGGCGCGGTCGCCGTGCTGGGCACCGCGTTGACGGCGCCGCGCAACGGCGACAGCGACTATCCCTACCGCCACGACAGCCATTTCTATTACCTGACCGGGTTCGCCGAACCGGAAAGCTTCGTCGTGCTGGTCGCGGCCCGAGGAGAACTGCCGGCGCGCACGATTCTGTTCTGCCGCGAGAAGAATGTCGAGCGCGAGATCTGGGACGGTTTCCGCTTCGGCCCCGAAGCGGCGCGCGATGCCTTCGGCTTCGACGAGGCCTGGCCGATCGACGAACTCGACGCGCGCATGGCCGACGTGCTGGCCGATGCGCCGGCGCTGTACTACGCGCTGGGCCACGGCGCCGAACTCGACGCCCGAGTGGCCGGCTGGCTCAGGGCGGTGCGCGCACGCGGCCGCAGCGGCGTCGCCGCGCCGCAGACGATGCACCACCTGCTGGGCATGCTGGACGAGATGCGGCTCGTGAAGGACGAGCACGAAATCGCCCTGATGGCGCGCGCCGGCGCGATCTCGGGGGAGGCCCATGCGCGCGCGATGCGCGCCACCCGGCCCGGCATGTTCGAGTACGAGATCGAGGCCGAGCTGCTGCACGAATTCCGCCGCAACGGGGCGCAATTCCCGGCCTATCCCCCGATCGTCGCCGCGGGAGCGCGCGCCTGCGTGCTGCATTACAGCGCCAACGACCGGCGCGTCGAGGACGGCGACCTGGTGCTGATCGACGCCGGCTGCGAGCTGGACGGCTACGCCAGCGACATCACGCGCACTTATCCGGCCAATGGCCGCTTCGGCGACGCCCAGCGCACCCTGTACGCGCTGGTGCTGCGCGCGCAGGCCGCGGCGCTTGCGGCCATCCATCCCGGCCGCCTGTACAGCGCGATCCACGATGCGGCGGTGCGGGTGCTCACCGAAGGCATGCTCGACCTGGGCCTGCTGGACCGGAACAAGGTGGGCTCGCTCGACGACGCGATCGGATCGCGCGCCTATGCGCAGTTCTACATGCACGGCACCGGCCACTGGCTGGGCATGGACGTGCACGACGTCGGCGCCTACCGCGACCCGAGCCTGCCCGACAAGCCGTCGCGGCCCCTGCAGCCGGGGATGGCGCTGACGGTGGAGCCGGGCATCTATGTGCGGCCCGGCGAAGGCGTGCCGGAACAATACTGGAACATCGGCATCCGGATCGAGGACGACGTGGTCGTGACCGACGCCGGCTGCCGCATCCTGACCGCCGGCGCGCCGAAGGACATGGCGGAGATCGAAGCACTGATGCGGGAGACACGATGACGCCAGCAGACCTGGACTTCGACGTGGCGATCTGCGGCGCCGGCCCGGTGGGCCTGGCGCTGGCGGCCTTCCTGGTGCGGCGCGGCGTGCCGGGTGCGCGTATCGCCCTGATCGACGGCAAGTCGCTGGGCCAGGCGATCTCGGACCCGCGCTCGATCGCGCTGTCCTGGGGCAGCGTGCAGCTGCTGGACGAGCTCAAGGCCTGGCCGTTGCCGGCCACCGCGATCCACCAGATCCACGTCTCGCGCCGCGGCCATCTGGGTCGCAGCCTGATGGACCGCCGCGACCACGACGTCGCGGCACTGGGCTACGTCACGCGCTACGGCGCCGTGGTCGACGCCCTGGCGCGGCGCTGCGAGGCGGCCGGCGTCGCCATGCTGCGCCCGGCGCGCGTGCAGGCGCTGGACGACACCCCCATTGGCGTGCAGTTGGCGCTGGACGACGGCCGCCTGGTGCGCGCGCAGGTGGCGGTCCAGGCCGAGGGCGGCATCTTCGGCCGGCAAGACCAGCGCGCCAGGAGCCGCGACTACGAACAGAGCGCCGTGATCGCGCGCGTGACGAGCGACGCGCCGATCGCCCACCGCGCCTTCGAGCGCTTCACCGGCGAAGGCCCGCTGGCCCTGCTGCCGGAAGACGGTCCCGACGGCCACCAGTATGCGCTGGTGTGGTGCGTGCGCCGCGCGCGCGCCGGCACGATCCTCGCGCTGGACGAAACGGCGTTCCTGAAGCAGCTGGGCGAAGCCTTCGGCACGCGCCTCGGCGCGTTCACCAAGGCGTCCCCCCGCGTCGCCTTCCCCCTCGGCCTGAACGCCGAAGCGCGCGCCACGGCGCGCACGGTCGCCATCGGCAATGCCGCGCAAACCCTGCATCCAGTCGCCGGGCAGGGCCTGAACCTGGGCCTGCGCGACGCCGCCGTCCTGGCGCGCCAGCTGGCGCGCGACGCCAGTCCGGCCGCGATCGAACGCTTCCAGGAAGAGCGCGCGCAAGACCGCAAGCTGACGATCGGCCTGACCGACACCATGGCCCGCGCCTTCACCGGCAGCAAGCCGCTGCAACCACTGCTGGGCCTGGGCCTGGCGGCGCTCGACCTGGCCAGACCCGCGCGCACGCTCCTGGCCGACCTGATGATGTTCGGTCGCCGCTAACCGTTCCTGCCGGGTGGATGCGCGGCCCTGCCGCCGGCTGGCGGCAGGGCGCCGGGAGCGGATTCGCTCCCGGTTCAAAAATTCCTGGTCAGAATTCCTGTGCGGTCGGTCGCAGTACGATTTCATTGATGTCGACGTCGGCCGGCTGCTCGATCGCGAAGGCGATCGCCCGCGCCACCGAAGCGGCCGGAATCGCTTGCCGGTAGAAGTCGAGCACGGTCTGGGTCGCGCCGCCCGTGGTGCTGTGCTTGAGATCGCTTTCCACGGCGCCGGGCTCGATCGAGGTGACGCGGACCTTGCTTCCGACTTCGTGGCGCAGACCTTCCGAGATGGCCCGGACCGCGAACTTGGTGCCCGAGTACACCGTGCCGCCCGGCGAGAACACCTTGACCCCGGCGACCGAGCTCAGATTGATGATGTGTCCGCTTTGCTGGGCCAGGAAGCGCGGCAGGGCCGCGGCGATCCCGTACAGGACGCCCTTGATGTTCACGTCGATCATGGCGTCCCATTCGTCGGTATTGACCTCGGCCATCGGACGAATCGGCATCAGGCCGGCGTTGTTGATCAGGACGTCGATCCGGCCGAAGTCGGCGACCACGGCGGCCACGACCGCCTCCACCTGCTTCTTGTCGGTGACGTCGAGGACATAGCCCCTGGCCTCGCCGCCGGCGGCGGCGATCTCGGCGACGACGCCGTCGATCTTGTCCTTGCGGCGGGCCGCGACCGCGACCCGGGCGCCGCGTTCGGCGAGCAGGCGCGCAGCCTCCGCGCCGATGCCGGTGCCGCCGCCGGTGATCAGGACTACTTTGCCTTCGATTTGCTGGTTCATGTGCTGATTCATGCTGGTTCTCCTTGGTTGATGGTTTGCGCATGGCGCGGGTAATCGGTAAAGCCGGCCTCGCCGCCGCCGTACATGGTGGCGGCGTTGAGCGGATTGAGCGGCCAGCCCTGGGCGATGCGCTCGGGCAGGTCCGGGTTGGCGATGAAGGGGCGACCGAAAGCGATCAGGTCGGCCAGGCCGGCCTCGACCAGGCGCGCGCCCTTCTCGGCGGTATAGCGGCCGGCGTACAGGATCTTGCCGCTGAAGGCGGCGCGCACTGCTTGCCGGAACGCGAGCGGCAGGTCGGGCGCCCCGTCCCAGTCGGCCTCGGCGATCGACAGGTAGCCGACGCCGGCGCGTTCGAGTACCGCGATCGCTTCCAGATAGGTCTGGTGCGGATCGTCCTCGACCAGGCCGATGTAGACGCGTTCTTCGTCGGTGCCGGAAAACAGCGGCGCGAAGCGCACCCCGAGCCGGTCGGGTCCGACCACCTCGCCCACCGCCTGCACGATCTCGCGCAGGAAGCGCAGGCGGTTCTGCAGCGAGCCGCCGTATTCGTCGCTGCGGTGGTTAGAGTGGGCCGAGATGAATTGGTTGACCAGGTAGCCGTTGGCGGCATGGATCTCGACGCCGTCGAAGCCGGCGGCCAGCGCGTTGCGCGCCGCCTGGGCGTACAGGGCGACCAGCTCGCCGATCTCGGTCACGCTCAGCTCGCGCGGCACCGATGGCTCCACCAGCTCGCCGGCGCCGGGGCCGGTCTCGATGAAGACCTTGACCCCGGCGGCCCGGATGGCGGACGGCGCCACCGGCGCGCCGCCGTCGGGTTGCAGCGCGGCGTGCGAGACCCGGCCGACGTGCCACAGCTGGGCGAAGATGATGCCGCCCTCGGCATGCACGGCCTCGGTCACCTTGCGCCAGCCGGCGATGTGCGCGGCGTCATGGATACCCGGCGTCCAGGCGTAGCCCTTGCCGCGCGGCTCGATCTGCGTGCCTTCGGTGATGATCAGTCCGGCGCTGGCGCGCTGGCGATAATAGCTCGCCATCAGGTCGTTGGCGACGTCGCCGGGCTGGGTGGAGCGCTGGCGGGTCAGGGGCGGCAGCACGATGCGGTTCTTCAGCGTATGGCGCCCGAGGGGCGCCGGCGCGAACAAGGATGGATGATGGGACATGTAGGAGTCTTTCGGTTCGGTGGCGGGCTCAATGGGCTCGGCCTGGGTTACGGTCAGTTTATTCATGGGCTTGCTCCTGCAATTTATGAAGTAGACCAGTCGTCTAATCCTGGCGCCGAAAAAAGACGCTTCGCTGGGAAGCGTCCGGTGCGACCCGCGTTCAGCGGGCCAGGCGCAGCAGGCGTTGTGTTGTTTCCATCGCGGCATCGAATGGCGATGCATCGCGCACGATCTTGACCATGACGCTGGCGCCGAGCCAGAGCTGGTACAGGGTTGCCGCCAATTGCGCGGGATCTGCCTGCGCCGCGAGCGAACCATCGGCTGCACCGCCTTCGATCGCCTGTGCCAGGCGAGTCACGATGCCGTCGGTACCTTGCTTGAGGGTCAGGCGCATCGGTTCCGACAGGTCCGCGACTTCCGCGCCCAGCTTGACTGCAAGGCATTTGCCCTGGCAATCGTAAAACGATTGGTTGGCGCGCCAGGACTCGAAGTACGCGACCACGCGCTCCGCCATGGTCTTGTCGGCCTGCTGGAACATGCGGTCCATGTCGGCCAGGTAATCCTCGAAATACTTTGCCAGCAGCGCTTCGCCGAAGGCGTCCTTCGACCCGAAGTAATGATAGAAGGATCCTTTCGGCACACCCGCCGTGGCCAGGATCTCGTTCAAGCCGACCGCCGAGAAACCCTTGCCGGCCATGATGCGCTGCCCGACCGCGACAATATTGTCACGGACGTCGGAAGAGTCATGTGTCGTTGTCTTGGCCATGACGGCACTATAGATCGAATTAGACCAGTCGTCTAGAACTTTCTCACATTATTTTTCTGGCCGGCGCCCGCACCGAGGGCGGGAATGGATGATCGGATCACTTCCTGGCCGGAAGTTGTCATTCCATTCCCACGCCGCCCTCTTAGTCGATGGCCTTGACCATCGATTCGATGACCTTCTTGGCGTCGCCGAACACCATCATCGTGTTGGGCTGGTAGAACAGGTCGTTGTCCAGGCCGGCATAGCCGGAAGCCATCGAGCGCTTGTTGACGATGATGCTCTTGGCGCGGTAGGCCTCCAGGATCGGCATGCCGGCGATCGGCGATTTCGGGTCCTTCGCGGCCGGGTTCACCACGTCGTTGGCGCCCAGCACCAGCACCACGTCGGTCTGGCCGAATTCGCCGTTGATGTCTTCCATCTCGACCACCTGGTCATAGGGCACCTCGGCCTCGGCCAGCAGCACGTTCATGTGGCCCGGCATGCGGCCGGCAACCGGGTGGATCGCATAGCGCACCGTCACGCCGCGCTCCGTGAGCTTGTCGACCAGTTCCTTGACCGTGTGCTGGGCGCGCGCCACCGCCAGGCCGTAGCCGGGGACGATGATCACCGACTCGGCGTTCTGCAGGATGAAGGCGGCGTCTTCGGCGGAACCGGATTTCACGGGACGCTGCTCTTTTTCGCCGCCGGCGTCGCTCACCGCCTCGCCGCCGAAGCCGCCCAGGATCACGTTGAAGAAGGAGCGGTTCATCGCCTTGCACATGATGTACGACAGGATCGCGCCGCTCGAGCCGACCAGCGAGCCGGCGATGATCAGCATCGAGTTGTTCAGCGAGAAGCCGATGCCGGCCGCCGCCCAGCCGGAATAGGAGTTCAGCATCGACACCACCACCGGCATGTCGGCGCCGCCGATCGGGATGATGATCAGGACGCCCAGCACGAAGGCCAGCGCCGCCATCGCGATGAAGGGCGTCCAGGCCGGCGCCACGCCGTCGGCGAAGCAGAACATCAATCCCAGCGCCACGATCGCGATCGCGATCGCCAGGTTCAGGATGTGCTGCCCGACGAAGCGCACCGGCGCCCCCTGGAACAGGCGAAATTTGTATTTGCCCGACAACTTGCCGAAGGCGATCACCGAACCCGAGAAGGTCACCGCGCCGACGAAGGTGCCGATGAACAGCTCCAGCCGGTTGCCGAACGGCAGCGGCGTCTCGCGGGTGGCGATATTGAAGGCCCAGGGCTCGGACACGGCGGCGATCGCGATGCACACCGCCGCCAGGCCGATCAGCGAGTGCATGGCCGCCACCAGCTCGGGCATCTTGGTCATCTCGACCTTCTTCGCGGCATAGGCGCCGATCGCGCCGCCGACCACGACGCCCAGCAGCACCAGGACGAAGCCCGAGCCGCCGCCCTGCCCCAGGCTGTCCTGCAGCTTGAGCATCAGCGCCACGGTGGTCACCACGGCGATCGCCATGCCGGCCATGCCGAAGGCGTTGCCGATGCGCGCGGTCGAGGGCGAGGACAGGCCCTTGAGCGCCTGGATGAAGCATACCGAGGCGACCAGGTAGAACAGGGTGACGACGTTCATGCTGATGCCGTTCATGACTGCTTCTCCCCGGTCTTCGCCTCGGGCGTTTCCTTCGCGGCTTTCGGCGCCTTCTTCTTGAACATCTCCAGCATGCGCTGGGTGACCAGGAAGCCGCCGAACACGTTGACCGCCGCCAGCGCCACCGCGACCGTGCCGGACACGCGCCCGGCCAGGCCCTCGGTCAAGCCGGCGGCCAGCATGGCGCCGACGATCACGATCGCCGAGATGGCGTTGGTGACCGCCATCAGGGGCGTGTGCAGCGCGGGGGTGACGGTCCAGACCACGTGGTAGCCGACGTAGATCGCCAGCACGAAGATGATCAGGTTGATGATGGTGTGGCTGATTTCCATGCCTAGTCTCCTGTCCTGTCCTGTCCAGTCCTGTTCCGGACTTGTCTGAAGCAATCTATTTACGCAGCACTTCCCCGCCGGCGCACATCAGCGTCGCGGCCACGATCTCGTCCTCGCGGTCGATGAAGAACCGGTCGTCCTTGTCGATCACGAGCTTGAGGAAGTCCAGCACGTTGCGCGCATACAGGGCCGACGCATCGGCCGGCACCAGCGCCGCGAGGTTCGGCTCGCCGATGATGTGCACCCCGTGCCTGATCACGGTCTTGCCCAGCTCCGTCAGCGGGCAGTTGCCGCCCTGGGAGATGGCCATGTCGACGATCACGGAACCCGGCTTCATGGCGCGCACCGTCTCCTCGCCGATCAGGACCGGCGCCTTGCGGCCCGGGATCAGGGCGGTGGTGACGACGATGTCGGCCAGTTTCGCGCGCTCGTGCACCAGTTCGGCCTGGCGCCGCATCCAGTCGGCAGGCATCGGCCGCGCATAGCCGCCGCTGCCCTGGGCGATCTCGCGTTCTTCATCGGTCAGATACGGCACGTCGATGAATTTGGCCCCGAGCGACTCTACCTGTTCCTTCACCGGCGGACGCACGTCGGACGCTTCGATCACGGCGCCCAGGCGCTTGGCGGTGGCGATCGCCTGCAGCCCGGCCACGCCCACGCCCATGATCAGCACGCGCGCCGCCTTGACCGTGCCGGCCGCCGTCATCAGCATCGGCATGAAACGCCCGTAGGTATTGGCGGCCAGGAGGATGGCCTTGTAGCCGGCGATATTGGCCTGCGAAGAGAGCACGTCGAGCGACTGCGCGCGCGTGATGCGCGGCGCCGCTTCCAGCGCGAAGGCGATGAGGCCGCTCGCGGCCAGCGCGGCGAGGTTCTCGGCATCGAAGGGATCGAGCATCCCGACCAGCACCGATTCGCTGCGCATCAGGCCGCGTTCGGCGCTGTCCGGGCTGCGCACCTTGAGGACGATGTCGGCGCCGAATGCGGCGGCGGCATCGACGATGCTGGCGCCGGCCGCCTCATAGGCAGCATCGGGCGCCGCGGCATGAAGGCCGGCCCCGGATTGCACCAGGACCTGGTGCTTGGCGGCCAGTTTTTTGACAGTTTCAGGAGTTGCTGCAACACGGGTCTCGCCCGGCCTGGTCTCGGCCGGTATGCCTATCCTCATGACACCTCCGTACGTTGGAATACTCGAGTGCACAGCTTGTCTTTACAGCAAATACAACAATATACGCCTCCTTTTATTGATCTTGCAATGCTTATGACAAAACTCATGCCGCTCGGGAGATTTGCCAACATTTTTGCGACAGATCAAGCGCAATTAACGTCAGGCAAGCGCCACAGGGAGGGGGAGGCTGAGCAGAGCAGCCGCCGCCCGAGGTAGAATACCGGCTCATTTTCAAGGACAGGCATGAGCGACATCTTCAAACCATCGGTTACCGTGGCTGCGATCATCGAGCACGAGGGCCGTTTCCTGCTGATCGAAGAAGAGACGAGCGAGGGCGTCAAGCTGAACCAGCCCGCCGGCCATCTCGACCCGCACGAATCGCTGGAACAGGCGGTCGTGCGCGAGGCGCTCGAGGAAACCGCCCACGAGTTCATCCCGCGCAGCCTGGTGGGGATGTACATGTCGCGCTACCACTCGAAGTCGCGCAATGCCGATGTCACCTACCTGCGCTTCACCTTCGCCGGGACCGTCGGCCGCAAGTTCGACCAGCCGCTCGACGAAGGCATCCTGCGCACCCTGTGGATGACCCGCGACGAGATCGCCGCCACCGCCGACCGCCACCGCAGCCCGATCGTGCTCAAGTGCGTGGACGACTACCTGGCCGGCAGCAGTACGCCGCTGTCCCTGCTATACACCCATTCCTCGGTATTCGAGGGCGGGATCTGAATTCGATACGGACGCAACATGAGCAAGAAAAAAGTCGTGATCGGGATGTCGGGCGGAGTCGACTCCTCGGTCGCGGCGTGGATGCTGAAAGAACAAGGCTACGACGTGGTCGGCCTGTTCATGAAGAACTGGGAAGACGACGACGACTCCGAATACTGCTCGACGCGCCAGGACTGGATCGACGCGGCCAGCGTGGCCGACGTGGTCGGGGTCGACATCGAGGCGGTCAACTTCGCCTCGGAATACAAGGACCGCGTGTTCGCGGAGTTCCTGCGCGAATACCAGGCCGGCCGCACGCCCAACCCGGACGTGCTGTGCAATGCCGAAATCAAGTTCAAGGCCTTCCTCGACCATGCGCTGAAGCTGGGCGCCGACCTGATCGCGACCGGGCACTACGCGCGCGTGCGCCAGAACACGGGCAGCGGCAGGTTCGAACTGCTCAAGGCGTTTGACGCCACCAAGGACCAGAGTTACTTCCTGCATCGCCTGAACCAGGCGCAGCTCTCGAAGTCGCTGTTCCCGCTGGGCGAGATCCCGAAAACCGAAGTGCGCAAGATCGCCGAAAAGCTCAAGCTCCCGAACGCCGCCAAGAAGGATTCGACCGGCATCTGCTTCATCGGCGAGCGCCCGTTCCGCGATTTCCTGAACCGCTACCTGTCCTACAAGCCGGGCCCGATCAGGCTCGACGACGGCACCACGGTCGGCGAACACGTCGGGCTGTCGTTCTACACGCTGGGCCAGCGCAAGGGCATCGGCATCGGCGGCCTGAAATCGCGCAGGAATGCGGACGGCACCAGCGAGCCATGGTTCGTGGCGCGCAAGGACATCGAGGCCAACACCCTGTACATCGTGCAGGGCCATGACCACCCATGGCTGCTGTCGAACCGGCTGGAAGCCGGCCAGGCCAGCTGGATCGCGGGCCAGGCCCCGGATCCGCGCGAGTTGTCGGCCAAGACCCGCTATCGCCAGGCCGACGTGGCCTGCAGGATGCAGGCTGCAAGCGACGGCCGCTTCGCGCTCGATTTCGCGGATCCGCAATGGGCGGTCACCCCTGGCCAGTCGGCCGTGCTGTACGACGGCGACGTCTGCCTGGGCGGCGGCATCATCGACGCGCGCTCGGGCGTGGCCTGACGCTGGCGCATCAAGGGGCGCGCCCGGCCTAATGACGTTAAGTTAAGGCGAAAGTCTTCTTGAGTTAGCGTAAAAACGTCGTTACTGCCACTGGCAGTAACGACTCCCCACGAAGGTGGGGACCCAATCTTGCAAGCGTTTCGACGACGTTTGCAGAACTTGGGTCCCCGCCTGCGCGGGGACGACGTATTTGACGGCTAGCTCAGCTAGCTTAACTTAACGGCATTAGCGCGCCCGGCCAGCCATGTGGCCAGCGCGCCAGGCGCCAGCGGGCGCGCATGCAGGTAGCCCTGCACCTCGTCGCAGCCCGCCGCGCGCAAGAAGTCTTCCACTTCCACCGTCTCCACGCCTTCGGCCACCACCTTGTGGCCCAGGTCGTGCGACAGCTTGATCATCGTCCCCACCAGCGCGCGCCGGCGCTCGTCGTGCGCCAGGTTGCGCATGAAGCTCTGGTCGATCTTGACCACGTTCGCCGGCAGGCTTTGCAGGTAGGACAGGCTGCTGTAGCCGGTGCCGAAATCGTCGATCGCCAGCTGCACGCCGGCGTGCGCCAGGCGCTCCAGCGTGGCCTGCGCCACCTTCGGGTTGCGCATCAGCGCACTCTCGGTCAGCTCGATCGCCAGGTTTGACGGCGCCAGGCCGTGGCGCACCAGGCGCTTCAATACGCGGTCGCAGAAATCCGGTTCTTCCAGGTTCACCGCCGACACGTTCACCGCCACCTGCAACGTCACGCCGTCGTGACGCCACGCGGCCATCTGGCGCATGGCGGCGCCCAGCACCCATTCGGTGGTGGCGCGCGCGAGCGAGGTGCCCTCGATCACGGGAATGAATTCGCCCGGCGAGATCGCGCCCTGCTCGGGATGGTTCCAGCGCAGCAGCGCCTCGACGCCGGAGCAGGCGCCGTCGCGCAGGCCGACCTTGGGCTGGTACACCAGGTGCAGCTGGTCGCGGCTCTCGAGCGCGGCGCCGAAGGCGTTCACCAGCCAGAAGCTGCGCTGCAGGATTGCGTCGTGCTCGGAGGAGAACACGCGCACGCAGCCCTCGGTCGCCAGGGCGTCGTAGGCAGCGCTGTGCATATTGCGCAGCAGGTCCAGGCCTTCGGTCTGGCCAACCGTGAACGGCGCGATGCCGACCGTGGTGGTGGTGATGAAGCGCCCCTGGCCGCAACTGGCGCGGGCGTCGAGCCAGGACTGCAGCTGGACGCGGAAGGTATCGAGCGAGACGCCGGGCGGCGCGAAGAAGGCGAACTGGGTGCTGGCCACGTGGTAGATCTTGCTGGCGCCGCCCAGGCGCAGCTGCGGCACCGCGTCGCGCATCATCTCGTCGAGATAGCCGGAACCCATCACGCGCTGGGCGTCGCTGAGCTCCTGCGGGCTGGCCAGGCTGACCAGGGCCGCCAGGCGCATGTCGCCCGCCGGTCCGGCCAGCTCGAGATCGGTGAAGTCGCCGATGAACTGGTTACGGTTGGGCAGGCCGCTGGTCGGATCGATCCGGCCCAGCGCATGCTGCAACTCGACCTGCGCCATCACCATCGTCGCCAGGTCCTGCAGCGTCTGCCTCTCGGCCGCCGTCACCTGGCGCGGTTCGGTGCCCAGCACGCACATCGCGCCCAGCGCAAAGCCGTCGCTGGTCACGAGCGGGGCGCCGGCATAGAAGCGGATGCCGTCCGCGGCCAGCCTGCTGTCGCGAAAGAAGGCGTTTTCAAGCAGGTCAGGCACCACCAGCACGTGGGCCGTGTCGGTAACCGTCGCGCACGGCGCGCGCAGTCGCGGGATCGAATCATGCGGAACGCCGACCTTCGACTTGAACCACTGGCGATCGCTGTCGGTCAGCGACACCGCCGCGATCGGCAGATTGAACAGCTGGGCCGCCATCCGCGTGATGCGGTCGAAGGCCTCGCTGGGCGGCGTGTCCAGCAATTCGAGCCGATGCAGGGCTTCGAGACGCGCCGCTTCATGGATGGACGGGGCCAATAGTGCTGGTTTGATCGGTAAGTTCATGCGCGGGCCCTGGCTGGCGCACATGCACCAGAAATGACGGAATTGACGAATTTTGATTCATTGTTGCAATAAAAATTCTTACAGTCAACAAGTATTGTCAATTTTTCGTCAAATCCGTCATTTTTTGTTGCTTGGTATAAAATCCCTGTATTGCAGCAATACACCACATCATGACAACGAGACACGACGACGATCCGATCCTGACCACGCGCGATGCGGCGCGGCTGCTGGGCGTGGCGGTGAGCACCGCCCAGGTCTGGATGGAAGGCGGTGCGCTGCCCACCTGGAAGACCCCAGGCGGCCATCGCAGGGTGCGCCTGAGCGCGGTGACGCAGCTGATGCGGCAGCGCGAAGCCGGCCTGCCCGCGGCGCAGTCCGCGCGGCTCGCCGCCGAATTACTCCCCTCGCCGGCCCCCGCTTATCCGGTGGCGCCCAACGAAGCGCAGCGCCTGGCGGCGCTGGCCGCGTCCAGGCTGATGGGCTCGCCCGAGGAAGCCGTGTTCGACCGCGTGACCTGGCTGGCCAGCCACGTGACCGAATGCCCGATGGCCCTGCTCACGCTACTGTCCGGGCAACGCCAATGGTTCAAGTCGCGCATCGGCATCGCGCTGCGCGAATCCCCGCGCGAAGTGGCCTTCTGCAGCCACACGATCATGCAGGACGGGGTTTTCGTGGTGGAAGATGCGGGCGCCGACCCGCGCTTCGCCGCCAATCCCCTGGTAACGGGCGCGCCGTACATCCGCTTCTATGCCGGCTATCCGGTGCGGGGCGCCGACGGGCTGGCGCTCGGTTCGCTGTGCGTGCTTGACCGCGAACCGCGGCGCCTGCGCGAACGCGAATTGCGTGCGCTGCGCGAACTGGCGGCCATCGCGTCCGACGAAGTCGGGCGCCGCGGCTAGTCCGCCTTGGGCGCCGCCTGCTGCTTCTTGACGAAGGAGATCACGGTATTGCGAATGGTCTTGAGCACGGTGTCGGCCTTGAACGGCTTGACGATGAAGCCGTGCACGCCGCGCGACGCTGCCGACTGCACGGCCTGCGCATCGAGCGTGCCCGAGACCAGGAAGATCAGGGTCTTGGGCAGCTCGGCGCGCAGCTGTTCGACCACGTTGTTGCCGTCCTCGACCTGCTCGCGCGCGATGCAGATCACGTGCGGGCGGTGCTTGATCGCCAGGGCGTAGCCGAGCGCGCTGGTATGGGTCGCGCCCACCACCTCATAGCTGCCGTCGGCCAGCACGGTGCCCAGCATCGAACGCGACAGCGCGTTTCCATCCACGATTACCGCCTTGAGCATCGCGTCGTTTCCCTCTTAATTCGATTCATAGGCCAGCATGTTCCAGGTCACGCCCAGGCGCACGTCGAGCTTGAGCGACACCAGGCAGCGCGAGATCTCGAGTATCTCACGCTCGGCGCGCAGCCTTTCGCCCAGCGGCGTCTTGAGGATGCCGGCGCCGGCAATGACGGCGTCGAGGCTGCCATAGGCATTGAGCAGGCGCGCGGCCGTCTTCATGCCGATCTTGGACACGCCCGGCACGCCGTCGGTCGGATCGCCCATCAGCGCCAGCAGGTCGTGCAGCCGCTCGGGCGCGACGCCGAAGCGCTGGCGCACCCAGGCGTCGTCGTGCCATTCGTTCTTGAAATGGTCCCACACCAGCGCGCCATGCGCGATCAAGGGGTGCAGGTCCTTGTCGGTGGTGGCGACGATGGCTTCGCCGCGTCCTTCCGACAGCCAGCGCATCACGCCGGTGGCGATCACGTCGTCGGCCTCGACCTCGGGAATCGACACCACGTGCAGGCCGGCGCCGCGCAGGCGCTCGTGGAACTCGGGCAGCGCCGCGCGCAGTTCGCGCGGCATCGCCGCCCTGCCCTCGCGGTAGCGCGGATAGAGGGCGTGGCGCCAGTTCTCGCCGCCGTGGTCGAACGCCGCCAGCACGTGGGTCGGCGCATGCGTCTCGAGCAGGTTGCGAAACGACGAGAAGGCGTGGCGCAAGGCGATGCTGGCCTTCAGATCCGAATCCGGTTCGGGACTGGCCTCGTACACCCGGCGCACGATGTTCAGGCCGTCGATGGCGAGCAGCTTGGCCATGCGCTGGACTCCGTCAGGCCTTGCCGATCTCGTACTTGCCGCCGCGCGCGAGCGCGCGCTGGTAGGCCGGCCGCGCATGGATGCGCTTCAGGAAGTCGCTCAGGTTCGGATACTTGCCATCCAGTCCGCCGCGCGAGGCCGCCGCCTCCAGCGGGAAGCTGAGCTGGATGTCGGCCGCCGTGAATTCCTCGCCGGTGAACCAGGGATGCTTGCCCAGTTCCGCTTCCAGATAGCCCAGGTGCAGCGCGATCTGCGGCAGCACGAAGCTGCCCTTGATCTTTTGCGCGATGCCGCGCGCGATCGGCTTGACGAAGAACGGCATCGGGCTGCTCTCGACCTTGTCGAACACCAGCTTGAGCAGCAGCGGCGGCATCGCCGACCCTTCCGCATAATGCAGGAAGTGGGTATAGCGCAGGCGCGCCGGGGTGCCGGCAGCGGGCCGCAGGCGGCCGTCGCCATGACGTTCGACCAGGTACTCGACGATGGCGCCCGACTCGGCCACGACCAGGCCGCCGTCGCTGATGACGGGCGACTTGCCCAGTGGGTGCACCGCCTTCAGCTCGGGCGGGGCCAGCATGGTGCGGGGATCGCGCTGGTAGCGCTTGATCTCGTACTCCAGGCCCAGCTCTTCCAGCAGCCACAGGATGCGCTGCGAGCGCGAATTGTTCAGGTGGTGGACGACGATCATGGCGGCTCTGGGAGTGACGATGGGCGCTAGCTTAGCACTGTTGCGCCTTTGCCAAAAGGGCGCAGCCGCCCGGTGGACCGGCGGCGCGCGCTTCGACGGCACGGGCGCCGGCTGGGTGCGCCAGCGTACGACCACGCGCCGGCGCGCCGTGTATCGTGGCAGGCATGAGCGGATCGACCCATATCGGCATCTCGGGGTGGCGCTACGCGCCGTGGCGCGGCAAGTTCTATCCGCCCGGCCTGGTCCAGCGCCGCGAGCTCGAATACGCGTCCGGCCAGCTCCCCAGCATCGAGATCAACGGCTCCTTCTACGCGCTGCAGCGGCCGGAGAGCTATGCTGCCTGGTACACGGCCACGCCGCCCGGCTTCGTGTTCGCGGTCAAGGGCAACCGCTTCATCACCCACATGCTGCGCCTGAAGGTCGCCGGCAAACCGCTGGCCAATGTGCTGGCCTCGGGCGTGTTCATGCTGCGCGAAAAGCTCGGTCCCATGCTGTGGCAGTTCCCGCCCAATTTTTCTTTTGAGCCGGAGCGCTTCGAAGCCTTTCTCGCGCTGCTGCCGCACGACACCCATGCCGCGGCCGAACTGGCCAAGGGGCACGAAAAACGCATGGAAGGCCGGGTCGCGCTCGATCCGGGACCCAGGAGACCGATGCGCCATGCGGTCGAGATCCGCCACGACAGCTTCATCGACCCCGTCTTCATCGCCCTGCTGCGCAAGTACAAGGTGGCGCTGGTGGTGGCCGACACGGCCGGAAAATGGCCGCGGATCGAGGATGTGACGGCCGACTTCATGTACGTGCGCCTGCATGGCGACAAGGAACTGTATGCGAGCGGCTACGACGACCGGGCCATCGAACACTGGGCAAGGAAGATTCGCGCCTGGCGCGATGGCGGACAGCCGCACGACGCCTGCCTGGCGTCGGACAAGGCGCCGCGCAAGCGCAGCAAGCGCGACGTCTACTGCTACTTCGACAACGACATCAAGGTGCATGCGCCGTTCGACGCGCAGCGCCTGATCGCGGCGCTGCGGGATTGAAGAAGAAAACTCAGTGTTTCTGGTGCAGCTTGATCACGCGGTGCTTGCCGGGCGAATCCGGTTGCTTGGGCGCGCAGCCGCTGCCGCAGCCGCCGCCGCCGCAACCGCCGCCTCCCGCCTTGTCGAGCCAGCGCGCCAAGACCGACGTGCGCCCGCCCCGGGTCAGGTGCCTGACCAGACGCACGCGCAGGCCAGCCGGCATGGTTTTCGCGCCCAGGTACAGCGCCGAGGCAAGCACGATGACGGCAACCAGCAGTTCCTGCATGATTCAGGCTCCAGTGACGGCGAGGGTGACGCGATAGACGATGAAGGCGGCCACGTAGGCCAGGCCGAACATGTAGCCGGCCATGATCCAGGCGTACTTGCGGCTGCCGGTTTCGCGGGCCACGGTGGCCAGCGTCGGCAGGCAGTGCGGCGCGTAGACGTACCAGGCCAGCAGCGCCAGGCCCGTGGCCAGCGACCACGATTGCGCGATCAGCGGCGCCAGCGTGTCGCCGACCTCGTCGCCGCCGGACAGCGCGTACACGGTGCCCAGCGCGCCGACCGCCACTTCGCGCGCGGCCATGCCGGGCACCAGGGCGATCGCGATCTGCCAGTTGAAGCCGATCGGCGCCAGGATCACTTCCAGCGCGCGGCCGATCATGCCGGCCACGCTGTAGTAGATCGGCGGCTCGGCCGCGCCTTCCGGCGCGCCCGGGAAACTCGACAGCAGCCAGAGCAGGACCATCATGGTCAGGATCAGCGTGCCGACCCGCATCAGGAAGATCCTGGTGCGTTCCAGCAGGCCCGAGGCCAGGGCGCTCAGCTGCGGCCAGTGGTAGGCCGGCAGTTCGAGCATCAGCGCGTGCTGCTTGTAGGTGCTGCGGCGCTTCATGAACCAGGCCACGCCCATCGCCGACAGGATGCCGGCCATGTACAGAATGAACAGCACCAGGCCCTGCAGGTTGAGGATGCCGGCCACGGTCTGGTCGGGGATGAAGGCCGCGATCAGCAGCGCATACACCGGCAGGCGCGCCGAACACGTCATCAGGGGCGCGATCATGATCGTCACCAGGCGGTCGCGCGGATTCTGGATCGTGCGCGCGGCCATCACGCCGGGGATCGCGCAGGCGAAGGAGGACAGGAGCGGCAGGAAGGAGCGGCCCGACAGGCCGACGCTGCCCATGATGCGGTCGAGCAGGAAGGCCGCGCGCGGCAGGTAGCCCACGTCTTCGAGCAGCAGGATGAAGAAGAACAGGATCAGGATCTGCGGCAGGAACACCAGCACGCTGCCCACGCCGGCGATGATGCCGTCCACGATCAGGCTGTGCAGGATGCCTTCGCCGAGCAGGTCGCCGACGAATCCGCCCAGGGCGCCGACGCCGGCCTCGATCAGGTCCATCGGCGTGCCGGCCCAGCTGAACACGGCCTGGAAGATCAGGAACATCAGCGCGGCCAGGATGACCAGTCCCGCAATCGGATGCATCACGACATTGTCGATTTTTTCGGTCAGGTTGCCGCTGTCCTTCGCGGTGGAGACGGCGATCGACAGGATGCGGCGCACCTCGCGCTGGGTCTCTTCGACCGGCACCGCATCGATCGCCGACAGCGGATTGACCTTGACCGGCGCGTCGAAGGTCATGCGCTCGAGCTCGGCCAGCAGCGCCTGTTCGCCGCCCGACTGGATGGCGACGGTTTCCACCACCGGCATGCCCAGTTCCTGCGCCAGCTTCGCGGTGTCGATCTCGATGCCGCGCTTCCGGGCGACGTCGACCATGTTCAGGGTCAGCACCATCGGCAGGCCGAGGCGCTTGAGTTCCAGCACCAGGCGCAGGTTCAGGCGCAGATTGGTGGCGTTGACCACGCACAGCACCGCGTCCGGCGCCTGTTCTCCCGCGCGCAGGCCGACCACCACGTCGCGTGTGATGCCCTCGTCCGGCGTCTGCGCATTCAGGCTGTAGGCGCCCGGCAGGTCGAGCACGCGGAACGCCCGGCCGGATGGCAACTTGAAGCTGCCTTCCTTGCGCTCGATGGTGACGCCGGCATAGTTCGCGACCTTCTGGCGCGAGCCGGTGAGACGGTTGAAGAGCGCGGTCTTGCCGCAGTTGGGGTTGCCGAGCAGTGCGACCAGCGGAGTGCGGGCGGCCACTTGTTGTTCCATGACTCCCATGCGTTCAGTCCGCCTTGATCGAATTGACCGAATCGATCGAGATCAGGGCAGCTTCGAAGCGACGCAGCGCGAAGGTCGACTCGCCGACCTTGACCGCCAGCGGACCACCCAGCACCCGCTTGAGCACGCGGATGCGCTCGCCCGGCACGAAGCCCAGCTCCATCAGGCGGCGCTGGACGTCGACGCCGCCCTGCGCATGCGGCGCCAGCTGGACGACGGTGGCACTCTGGCCCGCTTTCAGCGAGTCGAGTGTGGACAGGGTGGGGGCTAGGGTCATGGCAGCTTCCAGATGGTTGTTGCGCTTATGAGACAGCGACAAGAATGATGCCGACATCATAGCTCTAAATGCGAATTATTTCTATTTGCAGCTTGTCATTGCATGAGCGGAAAGCGCAAAAAAAGTGTCCATGACACGTAAAAATCACTTGATTTCGCGGTCCGGTTTACAGAAAATAGCAACGCAAATGAGAATGATTCGCATTTTTGTAGTGTAAACAGCAAGGGTAGTCTCGATGATCGTCTGTGTCTGCAACAACATCTCCGACCGTGAAATCCGCCAGGCCGCCGACCTGGGCATCTCCTCGATGGCAGAGCTGCGCAAGGAACTGGGCGTCGGCACCATGTGCGGCAAATGCGTCAGCTATGCGCGCGAAGTCCTGCATGAGCACATCGACAGCAAGACCACGATCACCGAAGTTCGCCGCATCCCCCAAGCGGCCTGAACTGCCGAATAGCGCCGCTTCTGTCCCGCCACGCGGCGGGGCTTGTCCGGTCCGCGACCGTCGCTTGAACAGCCGTTCATCGCGCCCGGCCAGCCTGGCCGGTCAACCATTTTCCTGTCCGTCATTGAATGCGCGCTGCTGCGGCGCGCCGGCGTCGACCTGACGCCGCAATTCCGACGAACTCGCGACCCTGCTGCGCGGGCGCGTCATACCGAGCGGCCATGGTTTTTAATCGATAAAACATGCTCCGAAAGATGCACGTGCGGGTGAAATGAGAAGTGCTTTCATTTTCATTCTGGCGGTAGCGAGAAGCGTTCCCAGTATGGAGTGAGAACGGTTTCTATTACGCCGTATTTTTTGGCATTTTCTGCGATTTAATGCGCTTTTTTGGCGAAAATTCTCTCTTTTGAGGCCATATTGCAGCGGCTTGTTTGCTATCATGGTGTCCATTCAAAATCAATTAGGGGCACTCCAATGAAAGGCGATCAAAACGTCATCCGTCTGCTGAACGCACAGCTGACCAACGAACTCACCGCAGTCAACCAGTATTTCCTGCATGCGCGCATGTACCGCCATTGGGGCCTGGAAAAACTGGGCAAGAAAGAATACGAAGAATCGATCGGCGAAATGAAACATGCCGACAAACTGATCGACCGCATCCTGATGCTGGACGGCCTGCCGAACCTGCAGGCGCTGCACAAGCTCCTGATCGGCGAATCGACCCAGGAAATGCTGGAATGCGACCTGAAGCTGGAACGCGCCGCGCAAGTGACCGTCAAGGAAGGCATCGCCGCCTGCGAAGCGGCTGCCGACTACGTGTCGCGCGACCTGTTCCTGGAAATCCTGGAAGACACCGAAGAACACATCGAGTGGCTGGAAACCCAGCTCGACCTGATCGTCAAGGTCGGCATCCAGAACTACCTGCAGAGCCAGATCGCGCCGTGATCGCGACTTGAACGTAAAGGGCCGGCTTGCGCCGGCCCTTTTTCATTGCATGCCCGGCCTGGCGTTCAGCGCCAGCGCGTCATCCACTTGTCGTAGAACCCCATATCCCTCGGCACCGCGCCGGGAATCGCGCAGATGGCGCCGGCGAATTCGTTCGCACGCGCCAGGCTCAGCTCGAGCGGCCAGCCGCGCATGCGTCCCAGCAGGAAGATCGCCGCGAAGGCGTCGCCCGCCCCCACCGTATCGATCACGAACGGCGGGGCCGGATGATCGCGCTGGGACAGGACCCGGCCCTCGCTGTCGAAGTACGCCGAGCCGCGGTGGCCCAGGGTGACGATCAGGGCGTCGAGCGAGAACATCTTCAGCAAAACCTGGCACGAGGCATGCACCTCGTCGGCCGCCAGCGGCGGATCGTCGGGCTTGATCTGGCAGTACCAGCCGAGCAGCGCCTGCAATTCTTCTTCGTTGACCTTGACGACGTTCGCCGCCTGCAGCGAGCGGGTGACGCCGCACTCGTCGTACTGGCCATCGCGCAGGTTCAGGTCGAGGAAGCGCAGGACCGTGCCGGCGCCCCTGTCCAGCACCGCCTCGAGCGCGCCGCGCGCCACTTCGTGGCGCTGGGCCAGCATGCCGAAATAGACGATGCCCGGCGCGACACCGTCCATGCTCGCCACCGCCGCGGCGCGGTCGATGAAGTCGTAGGCCTGGTTCGGCAGGATCGTGAAACGGTGGCCGCGCGGGCCGCGCTCGACCACCACGCGGCCGGTTTCTTCGAGCGGGTCGAGCTGCAGGCCGGCCTCGCTCATGGCGAAGCGCTCGAATTCGGCGCGCACCAGCCGGCCGTTCTTGTCCTCGCCAATGCGGGTAATGACCGCTACCCTCGCCATGAAGGCGGCCAGGTGGCGCGCCACGTTGAACGGCGCCCCGCCGACGACCTGCTCGGACTGAAAATCGTCGACCAGCGCTTCGCCGAACACCACGGCAGTGGACATGCCCGGCGCGCCGTTCATGCGAGGGAGGGGACGGTGTCCTTGAACGACTGACGCTCGGACAATTTATCGAACAGGCGGGCCAGGTTCGGATAGTCGCCGCGCCAGTCGATGTCGGGGAAGCGGAAGGCGATCCAGCCCAGGGCGCAGCCGACGGCGACGTCGGCCAGCGAATAGTGGTTGCCGGCGCAGAAGCTTGACTCGCCCAGGCGCTCGGACATCACGCGCAGGCCGGCGTGCACCTTGCCCCATTGGCGGGCGATCCATTCCGGGCTCTGCTGGGCTTCGGGACGCAGGGTGGTTTCCAGGCGCACCAGGATGCCGGCGTCGAGCACGCCGTCGGCCAGGGCTTCCCAGACCTTGACCTCGGCCCGGTCACGGCCGTTCGGCGGCAGCAGCTTGCAGACCGGGGTGAGCGTGTCGAGGTATTCGGCGATCACGCGCGAGTCGTACAGGGTGCTGCCGTCTTCCATCACCAGGCATGGAACCTTGCCCAGCGGATTCGTCTGCTGGATGGTGGTGTCGGCGGCCCAGACGTTCTCTTGAATAAAGGAATAGTCGAGCTTTTTATCCGCCATCACGACACGGACCTTGCGGACGTAGGGGCTGGTGACAGAACCGATGAGTTTCATGGGAGGTCGCAGTTGGGAATCGAAGCCCAGTATAACATCGGGCCCTGCAGCAAAACCTGCGCTGTCGCCGCCCCAACACAGTCGTGCACCGCAGCATGCGCAAGGGTTCGCCGCCCGTCCGGTGGTAAAATCCGCGTTTTTGACCGCCACTGCTGCCATGACCTCTACCGCCCTGTCCCCTACCTTGTCGGCCCTGTCCCCGCTCGACGGCCGTTACGCTTCGAAAACCGACAAGCTGCGCCCGATCCTGTCGGAAACTGGTTTCATGCACCACCGCGTGAAGGTCGAGATCGCGTGGCTGCAGGCGCTGTCGCAGGCCGGCTTTGCCGAGATCAAGCCGTTCTCGGCTGACGCGATCGCTCACCTCGACAAGCTCGCCGCGCAATTTGGCGAACAGGATGCCGCGCGCATCAAGGAAATCGAAGCGGTCACCAACCATGACGTCAAGGCGGTCGAATACTGGCTCAAGGAACAGGTCAAGGACGTGCCGGAACTGGTCGCGGCCAGCGAGTTCATCCACTTCGCCTGCACCTCGGAAGACATCAACAACACCTCGCACGGCATGATGCTGAAAAGCGCGCGCGACGGCGTGCTGCTGCCGGCCCTGCAGGCCATCATCGCGAAACTGACCGAGATCGCCCACGCCAACGCGGCGCTGCCAATGCTGTCGCGCACCCACGGCCAGACCGCCAGCCCGACGACGCTCGGCAAGGAATTCGCCAACGTGGTCGCGCGCCTGCAACGCGCGGTCAAGCGCATCGCCGACGTCGAGATCCTGGGCAAGATGAATGGCGCGGTCGGCAACTACAACGCGCACCTGTCGGCGTATCCGGAATTCGACTGGCCAAGCTTCTCGAAGAACGTGATCGAGCAGCGCCTGGGCTTGAGCTTCAATCCGTACACGATCCAGATCGAGCCGCACGACTACATGGCCGAGATGTTCGACGCGATCGCGCGCACCAACACCATCCTGCTCGACCTGAACCGCGACATCTGGACCTATGTGTCGCTGGGCTACTTCAAGCAGAAGCTGCGGGCCGGCGAAATCGGTTCGTCGACCATGCCGCACAAGGTCAACCCGATCGACTTCGAGAACTCGGAAGGCAACCTGGGCCTGGCCAATGCGATGCTGCGCCACATGGCCGACAAGCTGCCGGTCTCGCGCATGCAGCGCGACCTGACCGATTCGACGGTGCTGCGCAATATCGGCGTCGGCTTCGGCTACGCCCTGCTGGCCTACGACAGCTGCCTGCGCGGCCTGAACAAGCTCGAAGTCAACGCCGCCCGCCTGGAGCAGGACCTGGATGCGAACTGGGAAGTGCTGGCCGAGCCGGTGCAGACCGTGATGCGCCGCTACGGCATCGCCAATCCCTACGAGCAGCTGAAGGAACTGACCCGCGGCAAGGGCATCACGCGCGACGCACTGCGCGAGTTCATCGAGACCCTGGCCGTGCCGCAGGAAGCCAAGGACCTGATGCTGGCGATGACGCCGGCAAACTACACCGGCCTGGCGGCAAAGCTGGCGGCCGATATCTGACACCGCGTCGATCGATGCCGCCGCTGCGGCGGCATCGCCTCAGTAACCTACCTCAGTAACCCACCTCAGCTCCCCACCCGCCCGCGGCTCGCACCGCGCGCGGTACATCACGCCGACGCGCGCGTCCAGCGCCATGCAAGAAGGCATGGCGACGGCCGCCGGCCAGACAGGCGGCCGCCCCCGTGACCGACACGAGGCCAAGGCAACAATCAGCAACAAAAATTCATCGCCGGCTGGTCATGCGGTCGCGCCGGATACTGCGTTTTTTACAAGTCCGTGCTAGTGTTGCGACAGAAATTCAAGCCCGGCAGCAGCGTGAGCGCTTTTTTGCTATAGTTGGTTAGTTCTAACTCGTACTAATTGCCTGAACACAAACATGCGCCGCTATACGATGCCCGCAATCGTGCTGCACTGGCTGATCGCCATCGCCATCGTCGGCACCTTCACGCTCGGCCTGGTCATGACCGACATCCAGGGCATCAGCATGGCCAAGATCCGCTACACCAACTGGCATAAATGGGCTGGCGTCACCGTGCTCGGCCTGGCGGCGCTGCGCCTCTTGTGGCGCCTGTTCAACCACCCGCCGCAGTATGCCGACGCCATGCCGGCCTGGCAGCGCGGCGCCGCGCATGGCCTGCACGGCCTGCTGTACGTGCTGATGTTCGCGGTGCCGCTGTCGGGCTATTTCTTCAGCCTGGCGGCCGGCTTCCCGGTCGTCTATTTCAGCGAGATCCCGCTGCCGGTGCTGATCGGGCCCGATCCCGCGCTGCGCGCCGTGCTGCGCGACGTGCACTACTGGCTCAATATGCTGCTGGCCGCCCTGGTGGCCCTGCACGTGCTGGCCGCGTTCAAGCACCTGCTGGTCGACCGCGACGGCGTGATGCAGCGCATGCTCCCCATCCCTACCCCGAAGGAAAAACGATGAACCCATTCAAGGCTCTGCTGGTGGCAACCCTGGTCGGCGCCAGCGCCATCGCCGCCGCCGTCCCGCTCAAGACCGACCCGGCCAGGAGCAGCGTCTCGGCCGTGTTCAAGCAGATGAACGTGCCGGTGGAAGCGCCGTTTCGCAGCTTCAGCGCCAGCATCGACTATGACGCGGCCAAGCCGGCCGCCTCGAAAGCGAGCGTCGAGATCAATACCGCCAGCTTCGACATCGGCGACCCGATGTACAACAAGGAAGTCGCCAAGAAGGAATGGTTCAATTCCGCGCAATTCCCTAAGGCCAGCTTCGTGTCCACCAGCATCGCACCAAACGGCGCCGGCAAGCTGACCGTGTCGGGCAAGCTGACCCTGAAAGGGAAAACCGCCGACGTCAGCTTCCCGCTGGCGGTCAAGGCCGAAGGCGGCAAACAGGTATTCGAGGGTCAGTTGCCGATCAGGCGGCTGGCCTTCAACATCGGCGAAGGCGAGTGGAAGGACACGAGCATGGTCGCCGACGAAGTCGTGATCAAGTTCCGCGTCACCGCGGCGCCTTGACCCCAATCACACACCTCACCACACCTCACCACCCACTCACAAAAGGGAACATCACCACATGAAGATCAAGCACCTGATCGCGGCCGCCGCCGCCCTCGCCGCCAGCACCGCCTTCGCCGCGCCGGTCACCTATGACATCGAGCCGAACCACACCTACCCGAGCTTCGAAGCCGACCACATGGGCCTGTCGGTATGGCGCGGCAAGTTCAACAAGTCGAGCGGCACCGTGACCCTGGACCGCGAAGCCAAGACCGGCTCGCTGGACATCACCGTCGACATCAACAGCATCGACTTCGGCCATGAAAAGATGAACGAGCACGCCAAGAAGCCGGACATTTTCGATGCCGCCAAGTACCCGACCGCGACCTTCAAGTCGAAGTCGATCAAGTACACCGGCGACGTGCCGACCTCGGTCGACGGCGAGCTGACCCTGCACGGCGTGACCAAGCCGCTGACCCTGCAGATCAACAAGTTCAAGTGCATCATGCACCCGATGCTCAAGAAAGAAGCCTGCGGCGCCGACGTGGTGGGCACCTTCAAGCGCGACGACTTCGGCATCAGCTTCGGCCTGCCGAACTTCTCGCCGGAAGTGAAGCTGGCGATCCAGGTCGAAGCCGTCAAGCGCTGATCGGTCGCACAATCGATCGCATCATATAAAAAACCCCATGTAAAAAGCCCCGCCGGACAAGCCGGCGGGGCTTTTTTACGTGCGTTTCAACGCCGTGCGATCAGCGTCCGTCGCGGTCGAAATCGCCCGGAATCGCGCGCTCGACGCGGTGCCAACCAGCGCGGGTGGCCGCCTTGGCCTGGTCCCACTGCAGGCGCGAGTTGCCCTTCGAGCGTTCCCACTCGCCGGCCAGGTGGCTTTCGTTGGCGTCATAGCCGCCATCGTACTTGCCATAGCTGTTGTAGCCCAGCGCATAGGCCGGCTCATAGTCGTCGTAGGTGTAGCCCGGCGAGTAATACGGCTGAGTCTGGTACTGGGTGCGCCAGTACTCGTTTTCCTCGTGCGGATTGACCATGTGGCCGACGCCCTTGCCGGCTGCGCCGCCCGCCAGGCCGCCGATCGCCGCGCCCGCCGCCACGCCCAGCGGGCCGGCCGCGGCGCCGATGATCGCGCCCGCGGTGGCGCCGCCGCCGGCGCCCACGCCCTGCGCCAGGTTATGGTCATGCAGTTCGTCGCTGGCTTTCGGATTGACGACCTCGCCCGCGCCGCGGCCCGCCGCACCGCCGGCCAGGCCGCCGACCACGGCGCCCGCCGCCATCCCGATCGGGCCGCCCACGGCGCCGACCGCCGCACCGGCGGCCGCGCCGGTGCCGGCGCCCACGCCCTTGGCCAGGTGGTGTTCAGCCAGGTCGTCGCCGGCCTTCGGATTGACCACTTCGCCCACACCCTTGCCGGCGATGCCGCCAGCCACGCCGCCGACCACGGCGCCGGCCACGGTGCCGATCGGACCGGCCACGGTGCCGACCGTGGCGCCCAGCGCCGCGCCGCCCGCGATGCCCAGGCCGGCGCCGATCACGTGCGAGCCGCCCTGCTTGGTCCAGTTTTCCTCGATATGGGCCGCGTCCTCGTCCGAGCGGGCATGCACGCCCATCAGGATGCCGCCGTTCTTGATGCCTTCTTCATAGTGCGCGGCGCGTTCTTCGGGAATGCCGGCGCCGATCAGCGCACCGATCAGGCCGCCCGTGATGCCGCCTGCGCCGGCGCCGGCCAGGGCCGCCGCCAGTGGACCAGCGACGACCACGCCCAGGCCCGGCAGCACCAGGGTCGTGCCCACGGCAGCGATACCGGCCAGCACGGCGCCGATGGTGCCGCCGATGCCGGCGCCGATGCCCGCGCCTTCGGCCGCCTTGCTGCCCAGTTCCGTATCTTTATCCGCGAAGTGGGTCTGGCGGGTAGCGTCGGACATCATCAGGTTGACGTCGTCGCGGCTGTAGCCGCGGTCGGACACGGTGCCATAGGCACGCTCGGCGCTGGCGCGGTCGGGGAACAGGCCCGTGACCATGCGCTGGTTCTGGTTCTGACGATTGGTGTCGAAGCTGCTCATGACGAATCCTTTCTGGTAGATGGGTGGCCAGGCGCTGTGAAGCGGCACTGCCAGGGACGTCCACCTTATTCCGCTCTGCCTTATGGCTCTGTTCGTTCACGCACCCTTCGGCGCTGACCCGCCGTATTCCGCAGCAACAGTGAGATGACACCGGGCCGGTGCATGAACAGCGATGCAAAAACGCTATCTAACGTGAGTTGCCGCACCGACTTGATGGGGGAGCATCTCTAGACTTTTTCCCATGGTCACGGCAATTGTTGGGCCTGGGAGTATGTCTTTCAACTTGAGGAGGAAGCACCATGTTATTCATCATCTGGATCGTCGTCGGCGGCATCCTTGGCTGGCTTGCCAGCATGGTCATGAAGACCGACGCAGAGCAAGGCATCATTCTTAATGTGGTCGTTGGTATCATCGGCGCCTTCCTGGGCGGCTGGCTGCTGTCGCCGCTGTTTGGCACCGGCACCATCAACTCGGACGACTTCAGCGTCGCTTCGCTCCTGGTATCGTTCCTGGGCGCGGTCATCCTGTTGGCCATCGTCAACCTGCTGCGTCGCGGCCGCGTTCGTTAATGCGGGCAAGGCGCTATTCCTAAAAACCAACGCTGCGGCGTTGGTTTTTTTTCCTCTGTGGTTTTATTGATGAGCTCAAAAATGTTCTGGACAGTGTTGATCACGATCGCCGCGACGCTGGTACTCGGTGTGCTGGCGCTGAATTTCATGCCGAGCGAAAAGCAGATCGAGCGGCAGCTGACGCGGCAGTACGATACCCACGACCCGCAATTCCGGCGCTCGATGGGCGTCCTGCTGGGACCACCGATTCTCGAAGGTAACAAGGTCGATGCCCTGGTCAATGGCGACGAGATCTTCCCGGCCATGCTGGCCGCGATCCGCCAGGCGGAAAAGACGATCACGCTGGAAACCTATATCTACTGGTCGGAATCGATCGGCAAGGAATTCTCCGAAGCGCTGTCCGAGCGCGCACGCGCCGGCGTCAAGGTCCACGTCATGCTCGACTTCATGGGCAGCATGAAGATGGACAATGCGCTGGTGGACGAGATGAAGAAAGCCGGCGTACGCGTGCAGCGCTACCACAAGCCGGTCTGGTGGAAGCTGGCGCGCATGAACAACCGCACCCACCGCAAGCTGCTGGTCATCGACGGCAAGATCGGCTTCACCGGCGGCGTCGGCATCGCCGACCAGTGGCTCGGCAATGCCGAAGACGAAGATCACTGGCGCGACAGCCACTTCCGCGTGGAAGGCCCGGTCGTCGGCCAGATCCAGGCGGTGTTCAACGACAACTGGGTCAAGGCCACCGGCGTGGTGCTGGACGGGCCCGATTATTTCCCGGCGCTGGAGCCGAAGGGCACGATGCCGGCGCAGATGTTCTCCAGCTCGCCGACCGGCGGCAGCGAGAGCATGCACCTGATGTACCTGATGTCGATCACCGCCGCGCGCGAAACGATCGACCTGTCGGCGGCCTATTTCGTGCCGGACGACCTGACCATCCGCACCCTGATCGCGGCGGCGAAACGCGGTGTGCGCGTGCGCCTGATCACGCCCGGCCCGATCATCGATTCCGACCTGGTCAAGGCAGCCTCGCGCGACCGCTGGCCGGAGCTGCTCGACGCCGGCGTGCAGATCTCGGAGTACAAGCCGACCATGTACCACGTCAAGACGCTGATCGTCGACAAGCTGCTGGTGTCGGTCGGCTCGACCAATTTCGACAACCGTTCGTTCAGCATCAACGACGAAGCCAACCTGAACGTGATGGACGAAGGCTTCGCCATGCAGATGAGCGAGATCTACGAACACGACTGGGCCCGGGCGACGCCAGTGACCGAACACAAGTTCGCCAAGCGGCCATGGTGGCAGCGCCTGGCGACATGGGCGGCCTCGCTGGTGGACAAGCAGCTGTAATAAAGATGGAACAAACCACGGCCATTTGACGAAAAAAGGGTTTTTGATTGCGCGCTCGAAATAGCGGTTGACGATCCATCATGGGATTAACGATACTCATGGACGCTTTCCAATCCGAGTATCCCATCCCAACCAGATCACGCGCATGAAAAAGACCCTTCTCTCGCTCGCCATCCTGAGCAGCTTCGCCGCCCACGCGGACGAAGGCATGTGGATGCCGCAACAGCTGCCACAAGTAGCCAAGCAACTGAAAGCCGCCGGCCTCAAGCTGGATCCGGCCAACCTGACCCGCCTGACCGAGTTCCCGATGGGCGCCATCGTCAGCCTGGGCGGGTGCTCGGCTTCGTTCGTGTCGCCGCAAGGCCTGGTGGTCACCAACCACCACTGCGTCTACAACAGCATCGCCGTCAATTCGACCCCGGAGCGCGACCTGCTCAAGAACGGCTTCCTGGCCAAGACCATGGCCGACGAACTGCCGGCCGCGCCCGGCAGCCGCATCTTCGTCACCGACGAGGTCACCAACGTCACCAACCAGATCATCACCCCTGTGGTTGCCAAGCTGACCGGCAAGGCCCGCATCGACGCCATCGAGAAGAACCAGAAGACCCTGGTGGCGGCCTGCGAACAGGATGCCGGCTACCGCTGCACCGTGGCCAGCTTCTACGGCGGCCTGGAGTTCTACCGCCTGAAGCAGCTCGAGATCCGCGACGTGCGCCTGGTGCATGCGCCGGCCGAAGGCGTCGGCAAGTTCGGCGGCGACACCGACAACTGGATGTGGCCGCGCCACACCGGCGACTACGGCTTTTACCGCGCCTATGTGAGCCGCGACGGCAAATCGGCCGAGTTCTCGAAGGACAACGTGCCGTACAAGCCGAAGCACGTCATCAAGCTGGCGCAAGACCACGCCAAGGAAGGCGACTTCGTGATGGTGCTGGGCTACCCTGGCCGCACCAACCGCCACCGCCTGCCGTCCGAAGTGGCGTTCACCTTCGACTGGAACTACCCGGCCTTCGTGCGGGCATCCGGCGAGACCCTGGCCATCATCGACCGCGAGACCAGGAACGATCCGGCCGCGCGCCTGAAATATGCCGGCCAGATCGCCGGCGTGAACAACTACTACAAGAACCGCAAGGGCATGCTGGTCTCGTACCAGAACAGCGACTTCTTGCAGCGCAAGACCGCCGAGCACAACGCGCTCAAGGCCTGGGTGAACGCCGATGCATCGCGCAAGGCGCAATACGGCGCCGACATCGAAGCGGCCGAAAAGCTGATCGCCGAGCGCGACGCCGGCACCAAAAAGGGCTTCTTCCTGACCTACTCGCAGCCGAAGTTCCTGACCTCGGCGCGCACGCTGTACCGCCTGGCCAACGAACGCGCCAAGCCGGACACCGAGCGCAAGACCGGCTACCAGGAACGCGACCTGCCGCGCCTGACCTCGGTCATCGAAGGCCAGGACCGCACCTACGACGAAAAAGTCGACAAGGCGCTGGTGCTGAACTTCCTGAAGCAGTACAACGCGCAGCCGGCCGCCGAGCATGACGCGGCGTTCGACGCCGCCCTCGGCATCAAGCCGGGCATGAGCGAAGCCGAGCTGAAGTCGGCGCTGGACCGCATCTATGCCGGCTCCAGGCTGGCCAACAAGGAAGAGCGCACCGCGTGGCTGAAGAAGTCGCCGGCCGAGTTCAAGGCATCGAACGACAGCTTCATCAAGGCCGCGGTCGCGATGTACGACGCCGACATCAAGGACGAGGAAAAAGGCGAGGAAGCCGCCGGCAAGATCCAGCAAGCCTACGGCAACTATATGAAGGCAAAGATCGCCTACATGAACAGCCGTGGCCAGGCCGTCTACCCGGACGCCAATTCCACGCTGCGCGTCACCTTCGGCAAGATCGCCGGCCGCGACGTGGGCGCCGACGGCACCACCGGCTGGACCGCCTTCACCACCGTGGCCGGCGTGACCGCCAAGCACACCGATGAAGGCGAGTTCGACGCACCGGACAACCAGCTGGCCGCGATCCGGGCGAAGAACTTCGGCAAGTATCAGGACCCGAAACTCAGGACCCTGCCGGTCAACTTCCTGGCGACGCTGGACATCACCGGCGGCAATTCGGGTTCGGCCGCGCTGAACGCCAAGGGCGAGCTGATTGGCCTGGCCTTCGACGGCACCCTGGATTCGATCATCTCGGACTGGGACTTCAACAAGGCCATGACCCGCTCGATCCAGGTCGACAGCCGCTACATGCTGTGGAATATGAAGGAAGTCGACAAGGCGGATAATCTGCTCAAAGAGATGAACGTGCAGTAATCGTTCCTGCATCCCATACAGGCCGCGTCACCGCAAGGGGCGCGGCCTTTTTCATGGGATGTTGCGCAGTTTATTCCTTCGGCGCTGAAAGACTACGCGGCCGCCGGCGAAGCGGCGCGCATCATCGCCGCCAGTTCGGCCGCCATCTGCTGGCCCAGCTGGTAGATGTGGAACCCGTCGACGAAGCCGTGGTGGGCCTGCACCGAGAACGGCAGCACGAGCTTGCCGTCCGCCCCGTCGCGAAAGCGCCCCCAGGCCAGCGACGGAATGTCCGAGCGGCCGACGCGCGTGGTCGGATGCTGGATCGAGGTGAAGTCGAGCCACGGAATGCAGGTGACGAACACCTGGTCCTTGGCGTCGCGCGGCGACAGCGTGGCGTAGCGCTGGTTCAAACCCGTCATGCCCATCGCCTCGAGGCCGGCCGCGCGGCCGCGCGCGACGAATTCGCGCAGGTCGTCGGACCAGTCGAAGGTGGCGAAATTGAGGTCGTCGTTGCGGTTCTTGACGGTGAACGACGGAATCAGGCGCTCGATGCGGATCACGTCGTCGTCGTGGATGCGGTAGCAAAAATTCTCGATCTTCAGGACCGAGCGCAGCGCCGCGCACAGCAGCACGTGGAAGGGCGCCAGGCCCTGCGCCTTGCACCACGGGCGAAAGTCCGGCAGCTCGAGCGGAAAGCACAGGTTGACCGCGGGGCTGTCCATGCCGTCGAACAGCGCGAAACGGTCGCGCCGTCGTTCGAACTTGTCCATCCTGGTTGCCAACTTACCTGGCCTTGTTCAGGCGGCTGTTGCGCATGCCGTATCCGAAGTAGGCAACGACCGCCACCGCCATCCAGATGAAGAACACGCGGAAGGTCGCGGGCGACAGGTCCTTCATGATGTACAGGCAGGCCAGCACCGACAGGCCCGGGATCACGTAGGGGCCGAACGGCACGCGAAAGCCCGGCGGCGCATCAGGCCCCTGGCGCTTGCGGATTACCGGCACCGCGATCGAGACCACCATGAAGGCGGTCAGGGTGCCCATGCTCACCATATCCCACAAGAAGGTGGCGTCGACGCTGCCGGCCACCAGCCCGACCACCACGCACACGATCATGGTGTTCTTCACCGGCGCCTGGGTGCGCGCGCTCACCTTCTGGAACACCTGCGGGATCAGGCCGTCGCGGCTGATCGCGTACAGGATGCGGGTCTGGCCGTAGATCGTCACCAGGGTCACCGAGAACACCGACACCACGGCGCCGGCCGACAGCACCAGCGCCGGCCAGGCCTGGCCGGTGACGTTCTGCAGGATCACCGACAGGCCGGCCTGCTGGCCTTCGAACATATGGGCCGGCTGGGCGCCCATGGCGGCCACCGCGACCAGCATGTAGAACACGGTCACGATGATCAGGGCGGCCAGGATCCCGATCGGCACGTTGCGGCGCGGGTCCTTCACTTCTTCGCCGGCGGTGGCGATGGTGTCCAGGCCGATGAAGGAAAAGAACACGGTGCCGGCGGCGGCGGTCACGCCGGCCATGCCTGCGTAGCCCGAGGCCTCGTTCGTGTTGAAGAAGGGCTCGAAGTTGTTGGCGTCGAAACCGGTGAAGGCGATCGCGGCGAAGAACACCAGGATCGCCAGCTTGATGATCACCATGATGGCGTTGGTGGTGGCCGATTCCCTGGCGCCGCGCACCAGCAGGAAGCCGCACATGATGACCAGGAGGATCGGCGGCAGGTTGATGTTCCCCGGATGGAAGCTCACGGCATGGTGGTCCGAGACGAACATCGGCGAGCGTAGCTGCTCCGGTATCTGCCAGCCGAAGGCATTCATCAGGAAGTTGTTCAGGTAGTCGGACCAGCCGATCGAGGTCGCGCTCGCCGCCAGCCCGTATTCGAGCAGCAGGCAGGCGGCGACGACGAAGGCCGCGAATTCGCCGACGGTGGCGTAGGCGAAGGAATACGAGGAACCCGAGGCCGGGACGCGGCCGGCCAGTTCGGCGTAGCACAGCGCGGTCAGGCCGGCGGTCAGCGCCGCCAGCAGGAACGACAGCACGACCGCGGGACCGGCCTTCGGCACCGCTTCGACCATCGTGAAGAAGATGCCGGTGCCGATCGTGGCGCCCACGCCGATCATGGTCAGGGGGAACAGGCCGAGCGAACGATGCAGGCCGGGCACGGCGCCGGCGACGCCGACGCTGGCGGTCTCCTCGTGATGGCTTGCCGCCGATTTGGTACGTAACAGCTTCTGGCCCAGGGTCTGGTTCACGGCGAGTCCTTCGATGCGCGGTAGTGATCGCGGCGACGGCCGCAGCTCAACAGTCTCAAAACGAAGATGCGATTATAGGTGAGTCCGCCTCCCCCGCAATAAATTGTTTAATAAGATGCATCAGGATGAAGGGGCGCCGCCGCTGCGGCGCCGGGCCGGGTGGCCAACCATGCGGATACCGCCCGCGCCCGAGTTCGAGGCGCGGGCGAACGGATCAGCGCTGGCCCAGCCGGGTTTCGCCGAACAGTTCCTTGTGCTCGCGCGGCTGCGAACGCCAGTACTGCGGCGGCGCGACCACCTGGTCGCCCAGTTCGGCCGCCGCATGCCAGGGCCAGCGCGGGTCGTACAGCATGGCGCGCGCCAGGGCGATGACGTCGGCCTGGTCCCGCTGCAGAATCTCCTCGGCCTGGCGCGCCTCGGTGATCAGGCCCACGCCGATGGTCGGCAAGCCCGTCTCGCGCTTGATGCGCTCGGCGAATTCGATCTGGTAGCCCGGCCCCACCGGAATCTTCTGGAGGGGCGAGACGCCGCCGGTCGAGACGTGGATGAAGTCGCAGCCCTGGGCCTTGAGCGCGTGGGCGAAGCGCACGCTCTGCTCCAGGTCCCAGCCGCCCTCGACCCAGTCGGTGGCCGAGATGCGCATCCCCACCGTCATCCCCGGCACCGCCGCGCGCACGGCGGCCAGCACCTCAAGCGGGTAGCGCATGCGGTTTTCCAGCGAACCGCCATACGCGTCGTCGCGGTGGTTGGCCAGCGGCGACAGGAACTGGTGCAGCAGGTAGCCATGGGCGCCGTGCAGCTCGATCGAGTCCAGGCCCAGCGCCTGGGCGCGGCGGGCGGCGGCCACGAAGGCGTCCTTCACGCGCGCGAGTCCCGCGTCGTCCAGCGCCAGCGGCACGGTCTCGCCGTCGGCATGCGGCACGGCGGACGGGGCTTCGGTCTGCCAGCCGCGCGGCTGGTCGGGCGGGATGTTCGCCCCACCTTCCCACGGCGCTTCGCTCGACGCCTTGCGGCCGGCGTGGGCCAGCTGGACGGCGACCTTGATCGGGGAATGGCGGCGGATCGCGGCGATGACCGGTTCCAGGGCGGCGGCATGTGCGTCGGACCACAGGCCCAGGTCGTCCGGAGAGATGCGGCCTTCGGGGGTGACGGCCGTGGCTTCGATGATCAGGAGCGCGGCGCCGGACAGGGCCAGGCTGCCGAGGTGGATCATGTGCCAGTCGGTAGCTAGGCCGTCGACGGCCGAATATTGGCACATCGGGGCGATGGTGATGCGGTTGGACAGCTCGAGTGAGCCCAGGGAATACGGGGAAAACAGCTTGCTCATGATGACTCCTGCAGATCGGGAATCACCAGTCTAGCCCGGCGGGCGGATTCGTGCAGAAGGCAGCTCGGCGCGCCGCGGCGCGCCTGTGCCAACTGCGCTTGCTAGTCAATCCGCACCACCATGATCCCGGCGCGCAAACCGACGCGCACGTCGGGGTTCGGGAACACGACCAGCTCCTCGTCGTGCTCGACCCGGTAGACCGTGTCGCCATCGACGGCGATCACCTCGCCCCGTTGCAGCGGCGTGAAGTTCCAGGTCTCGCGACCCACGCGCATGCTGAACGCATCGGACAGCTTGGTGATCGACTGCGCCGTCGCGAACACGTGCGGCGCGGCCTTTGCCGCTTGCGCGGGCTGGCCGCGCAGCAAGCGCTCCAGCGCGCCCGACGCATCCGCGAACTGCGACAGGTCGTTCTGCCCCAGCGTGCCGACCCGCCCCAGCTCGACCGTGCTGCCGGCCGCGCCGAGGTGCTCGGACGTGAAATAGCTGTAGGTGCCGGCGGAGGCCGGATTCATGATGATGGCCTGGATCCCGGCCTCGCCCATCCACGCGATCAGGGCGTCGCGCGCCCGGTCCTCGATCAGCTCGGGCACGATCGCGAACATCGGATAGTGCGAGGGCCGGATCGCCGTGTGCAGGTCGAGGTGCCAGCGCCGCGGCCCGCTGCCTTCGAAAAAGGCGCGGGTGACGTCGATCAGCACGTCGGCGCGGCCGGCCTCGAAGGTTCCGGCCAGCGCACCACGCTCGGGACGGAACATGCGGTTCAGGTCCGCATCGACGAAGCGCCTGGCCGCACGGATGGCGTCGATGTTGCCGACGCACAGCATCAAGTCCACCGCCAGCGCTTGCGGCGTGCGCGACAGCGCCTCGACCAGCCAGGCGACCATCTCGATCGGCCCGGTCTCGTCGCCATGCACGCCGACCGACACCAGCACGCTGGGACGGCCGGCATCCGGCAGCGCCGCCTTGACGGTCAGCACGCCGGACGCCGGCTGCGCGACCGCGAAGCCGGCGCGCTCGAAGCGCTGCGCGACCGCGGCGAAATCCGCCTCGGCCAGCGCGCGCACTGCTTCAGGCAATGCGCTCATGACTCAGGCCGCCAGCCGTTCGGGGCTCAGGCCTTCGGACAAGGCCCACACGTCCAGCATCGCCTGCTCCAGGTCGGCCGGCTGGGCGAAGCCGGTCAGGCCGCGCGCGGCCATCACTTCCTCGACCGCCGCTTCCATATTGCCGCCGCTCTCGCCATCCTTGCCGGCACGCTCGATCACCTGCAGCAGCAAACGCTGCTGGGCGCGGCGCAGCGACTGCAGCGCGTAGTTGCGCAGCTGTTCCTGCGACTTGCTCTGCGCCGGCAGCTTCAGGCCCAGTTCCAGCGTGTCGATGCCGACCTTCTGGCGCAGCACGGTGCCGATCTGCAGGAACTGCAGCAGGGTCATGCCGGCAGGACGCTGCACCGACACGGCGGCGAACAGGAACGAGGCCTGCGACTCGATGATCTCGACCGCCTTCCAGGCCGCCGCGAACGGCGCCGGCAGGCCGGTGTGGCCGTCGGCTTCCGAACGGATCTGCGGCGCCTGGCTCTGGTCGGCCTCGGCGAACAAGGTCGACAGTTCCTTGAGGCCGTCCGAATTGGCCGGCAGCGACAGCACGCCTTCGACCGTGGCGCGCAGCATGGCGCGGCTGCGGTTGTCGACCGAGACCGAGACGTCGCGCGGCACCACCAGCGCGTCGGCGTCGAGCGCCTCGAATACCGGCGCCAGGTGCAGCGCCGCCCAGGCGCGCGCCCATGCCTTGACCACTTCGGTCTCGTCGATGCGGTGTTCCAGCGCCAGGTCGCGCAGCATCAGGGGACCGCAGCGGTTGACCGCCTCGTTGGCCAGCACGGTGGCCAGGATGGTGTTGGCCAGCGGATGGTCCAGCGGATCGCGGGTCGCCACCAGCTGGGCCGGGAAGTAGGGACGCAGCAGCGAATCGGCCCATACTTCGTCGGTCAGCGGCAGCGCCGCCAGCGTGCGCTTGAAGCGGTTCTTGACGTTGGCGATGACCACCGCCAGTTCCGGCGCCGTCAGGCCCAGGCCCAGCGACTTGCGGCGCTGCAGTTCGGCGTCCAGCGGCAGTTGTTCGAGCTCGCGCGAAACCGCGCCTTCGGCTTCCAGGTTGCCGATCAGGGCCATGTAGCCGTCGACCACCGCGCTATTGGCCTGCGCCTGCACTTCGCGCGTCAGCAAATGGGTCTGCAGCGTATTGTCGCGCAGGACCAGGCGCTCGATCTCGCCCGTCATCTCGTTCAGGATGCGGTTGCGGTCGGACGCCGGGAGCTTGCCGGCGTTGACTTCGGTGTCGAGCCAGATCTTGACGTTGACTTCGTGGTCCGAGCAATCCACGCCGGCCGAATTGTCGATCGCATCGGTGAAGATGCGGCCGCCGGCGAGCGCGAATTCGATGCGGCCGGCCTGGGTCGCGCCCAGATTGCCGCCCTCGGCCACCACCTTGCAGCGCAGCTCGTTGCCGTTGACGCGGATCGCGTCGTTGGCGCGGTCCTTCACCTGGGCGTGCGTCTCGGTCGAGGCCTTGATGTAGGTGCCGATGCCGCCGTTGTAGAACAGGTCGACCGGGGCCTTGACGATGCGGTGCATCAGTTCCTGCGGCGCCAGCGCCGTCTCTTCGATGCCCAGCACTTCGCGGATCTGCGGCGACAGCGCGATCGAGCGGGCGTTGCGCGGGTACACGCCGCCCCCTGGCGAGATCAGGTTCTTGTCATAGTCTTCCCACGACGAGCGCGGCAGCGCGAACATGCGCTCGCGCTCCTTGAACGACACTTCCACGTCGGGCGTCGGATCGAGGAAGATGTGGCGGTGGTCGAACGCGGCCACCAGCTTCAGTTGGCGCGACAGCAGCACGCCGTTGCCGAACACGTCGCCCGACATGTCGCCCACGCCGGTCATGGTGATCGGGTTGTTGGCCAGGTCGTGGCCCAGTTCGTAGAAGTGGCGCTTGACCGCCTCGAACGCGCCCTTGGCGGTGATGCCCATCTTCTTGTGGTCGTAGCCGTTCGAGCCGCCCGAGGCGAAGGCGTCGCCCAGCCAGAAGCCGCGCTCGACCGCGATGCTGTTGGCGATGTCGGAGAAGGTCGCGGTGCCCTTGTCGGCGGCCACCACCAGGTAAGGATCGTCCCCGTCATGGCGCGTGGTGGCCGCGGGCGGCACGATCGCGCCCTGCACGCGGTTGTCGGTCACTTCCAGCAGGCTGGCGATGAACAGGCGATAGACTGCTTCGCCTTCAGCCGCCACGACCTCGCGCGGGGCGCCGGTCGGCATCTGCTTGCACACGAAGCCGCCCTTCGAGCCGGCCGGCACGATGACGGCGTTCTTGACCATCTGCGCCTTCACCAGGCCCAGCACCTCGGTGCGGTAGTCTTCCATGCGGTCCGACCAGCGCAGGCCGCCGCGCGCGACCGGGCCGCCGCGCAGGTGCACGCCCTCGAAGCGGCGCGAGAACACATAGATCTCGCGGTAGGGACGCGGCTCCGGCGCCAGCGCCAGGTTGCTGGTGTCGACCTTGAAGATGATCTTTTCGCCGCTGTTCTGGAAGTAGTTGGTGCGCACGGTGGCCAGCGCCAAGTCGACCAGCGCGCCCATGATTTCTTCGGTGTCGGCGTGGTTCACGCTCGGCAAGCCGGTCTTGAGGGAGGTCAGCCTGCTGCTGCCTTCGTTGCGCTGATCAAGGCTCAGGCTCGGGTCGAAGCGCTGGATGAAGCCGGCGACGAACTCCTTCACCAGGGCCGGCTGGGTGCGCAGGGTCTCGGCCATGTAGCGCACCGAGAACTTCGAGCCCAGCTGGCGCCAGTAGCTGATGTAGGCGCGCACCAGCTGCACTTCGCGCAGCGACAGGCCGCCTTCGATGGTCAGGCCGTTCATGCGGCCGTCTTCGGCTTCGTCGTTGAACAGGGCACTGAACAATTCTTCGGCCACGGGGGCGATGCCCGGCTTGGCCAGCTTGGCCGCGCTCTCGGCATCGACCGTCAGCGCGGTCACGTAGCGGCGCACGCCGTCCAGGCCGGTGTGGCGGAAGGTCTGCTCGCGGTCGACCGCGATGCCGGCGTTCTGCAGCGCCGGCAGGATGCGCGACAGCGACGGCACGGTCTCGCTCGAATACAGGCGGATCGAGGCGCCGGCGGCGTCCTCGTTCTCGATGCGCGCGGTCACGCGGTCGGGGCGGCATTTGGTGAGCAGCGCATGCACGTCGCGAAACGCCGTTTCGGGCGCGGTCGCGGTCACGAAGTTGACCGGCAGGGTCGGCACGATCTTGCGCATCAGGCTGCGCTGGCGGCTGTCGTCGACCGAGTTGATCAACTCGGCGAAACGGTCGTGCCAGCCATCGAGCACGCCCAGCAGCGGACGCTGGATGTCGCTTTCCAGGTCGAGCGGATAGCGCGCGGCGTGCGCGATCAGGTAGACGCGCGCCAGCGGGCCGTCGGCCACCAGGGTCTGGACGTCGACCTCGCGCGCGCCCGCGCTTTCCTTCAGGGCGCCGGCCAGGCTGGCGGCCACCGCGGCCGAAAAGCGCTCGCGCGGCAGGTAGACCAGCACGTTCAGGTGGCGCTGGTAGACGTCGCGTCGCGCAAAGACCTTCGCGCGCGGCTGCTTGTACAGCGAGACCACGGCGCTGCAGACTTCGGCCAGCCATTCGGGCTCGGCTTCCAGCGCTTCGGTGCGCGGCAGCGACTCGAGGATCTCGATGAACTTCTCGGCGCGGAAGCCTTCCTGGCGCACGCCGGCGATCGTCAGCACGCGCGCCACGCGGCCGCGCGCGAACGGCAGGCGCGCCAGCGGGGTCGAGGTGGCGGCGCGGGTGAACAGGCCGATGAAGCAGTGCTCGCCCAGGATCTTGCCTTGCGCATCCAGGTCGCGCACGCCGATGAAGTCCAGCGGCGCGTCGCGGTGCAGGGTGCCGGCCACGTCGGCCTTGACGATCGACAGGTTTTCGGCGCGCAGCGACAGGGTCTCGAAGTCGCCCGGAATGCTGGCCAGGCAAGTGCCGTAGACCGGGTGCGCGGTATCCTTCAGCACGCCGATGCGGCTCGGGATGTCGCGTTCGAGTTCGCGCGCGCCCGGCTTGACGACGTAGTAGGCATAGCCGAACGGCTCGAAGCCCTCGTTCTTGGCCCACTCGAGGAAGGCCGCGACTTCCTGGCCTTCCGGGGTGCCGGCGGCAGCGGCGGCGGCGGCCACGGCGGTCAGGCGGTCGCCCATGGCGACGGCGTCGCGCTGCACGGTGGCGGCGTCGCTGGCGACCATGCGCAGGCGCGCGGTCAGCTTGTCCAGTTCTTCGAACTGCAATTCATCGTTCAGCAGGCACAGCACGATCGATTCCAGCGGGCTGCCGGCTTCGCCGACCCCGGCCACCGCGCCTTGTCCGTCGCGGCGCACCGGCAGCACGGCGTTCATCACGCCGGCGGCGGTGAGACGTTCGCGGCGCAAGGCCATGACGAAGGAGTCGACCAGGTAGGGGCGGTCGTCGTTCAGAATCAAGAGCGCGGTGGCGATGCCGCCGCGGCCGTCCGAGTAGCGCATGGTGGCGATCTGGGCGCCGGGACCGCTGCGCCTGGCCAGCTGCGAGAACCCTTCCACCAGCACCGGCGCCAGGCTGTGCGGCGCGGTGCCGGCCAGGTCTTCGTCGTCGAGCGAACCGAGCCAGGCGGCGATCAGGGTATTGACCTGCGCGCTGTCGGCGGACTGGTTTGCACCGACCAGAGCGAGCGTCTGGTTGCGCAAATCGTGGGGCATGTCTTTCATCTTGCTTCTCCAAAGTTGGGTGCCTGGTGCGTCTCGGGCTCGTGGCCCGACGCGGCCCTGCTTTTCTAGGCTTACATTCGAGGACAGGGATCTTCCCGCCCGACTACTACATCGTTACAAATCGTATAACCCCGGCAATCGGAGGATGCGGGTGAGTTCTTCCAGCGCCGTCGCGCACTCGAGCGCCAGCTGCGGATCGGCCAGGTCCTTCGGCTCGATGCGGTCGCGGTAATGGCGCTCGACCCAGGCCACCAACTGCGCATACAGCGCCTCGGTCATGATCACGCCCTGGTGCATGGCGGCGGCTTCTTCGGCGGTCAGCGCCACGCGCAGGCGCAGGCAGGCCGGTCCGCCGCCATTGCGCATGCTCTGGCGCAGGTCGAATTCGACCAGTTCGTCGATCGGGCCGCCGCTGGCGACCAGGCCGGCCAGGTAGTTCGACACGGCCGCGTTCTCGCGGCATTCGTGCGGCACCACCAGCGCCATGCGGCCGTCCGGCTTGGACAGCAGCTGGCTGTTGAACAGGTAGCTGGCCACGGCGTCGGCCACCGGCACCTGGCCGCTCGCCACGCGCACCGCCTGCAGCTCGGTATCGACGCCGGCCAGGGCCCGGCGCAGCGCGTCCAGGGTGCCCTGTTCGTCGGCGAACGCCTGCTCGTGGTAGAACAGCACGTTGCCATTGCCGACCGCGATCACGTCGTTGTGGAACACGCCCTGGTCGATCACGTCCGGATTCTGCGCGGCGAACACGGTGCGCGCCGGGTCCAGGCCATGCAGGCGCGCGATCGCCTGCGAGGCTTCCAGCGTCTGGCGCGCCGGGTATTTCCTGGGGCTCGGCGCCGATGGGTCGAACTCCACGCGGCCATAGACGAAGAACTCGACGCCGGCCGCGCCATGGCTGGCGGCAAAGCGCGTGTGGTTGGCGGCGCCCTCGTCGGCGAAGGCCGGCACCGACGGCAAGGCGTCATGCACCACGAAGTGATTGGCGTCGGCGAAGATCGCGCGCAGGGTGCGGGTCGCCTGCAGGTGCTCTTCGGCGCGGTGCAGCTTGTTGTTCAGGTTGGCGGCGGTAAAGTGCACGCGGCCGTCGAGCGAGTCGGCCGATGGGCTGACGGTGCCGGCATTCGCGGTCCACATCGGCGCGGCCGACCAGGCGCAGGCCAGGATCACCGGCGCTTCGCGCCAGGCGCGCGCCAACACATCGGAATCAAGGCCCGAGAAGCCCAGGCTGCGCAGCAACCGGAAGTTCGGCCGGCCCTGCGGCGGCATCACCGCCTGGGCGAAGCCGCGCGCGGCCAGTTCGCGCATCTTGGCCAGACCCTGCAGCGCGGCCTGGCGCGGATTCGAGGCCGAGCGCACGTTGCTGAACGAGGCGACGTTACCGAACGAGAGGCCGGCGTAGTTGTGCGACGGGCCGACCAGGCCGTCGAAGTTGAATTCACGGGCGTCACGCATGCTTCAAGCTCCTTGCGCCGGGAAGACCAGGCCAGGCGACAGCCTGGCCGGCATCTCGAGTTCGGCCGTCTCGATCGAGGCCACCGGATAGGCGCAGTAGTCGGCCGCGTAATAGGCGCTCGGACGGTGGTTGCCCGACTTGCCGACGCCGCCGAACGGCGCCGAGCTGGCCGCGCCCGTGGTCGGGCGGTTCCAGTTGACGATGCCGGCCCTGGCGCGCACGGCAAACCGCTTCCACAAGTCTTCCGACGGCGACAGCAACGCGGCAGCCAGGCCGAATTCGGTGGCGTTGGCCACGCGCAGGGCGTGGTCGAAGTCGTTCACGCGGATCACCTGCAGCAGCGGGCCGAACCATTCTTCATCCGGGATGCCGATGGCATCGGTGGTGTCGACGATGCCGGCGGTGACGAAACCGGCCCTGGTGTCGAGCTGGCGCATCTGCAGCAGGATCGTGCCGCCTTTCGTCGCCATGTCGGCCTGCGCCTGCACCAGGCGCGCCGCGACGGCGCTCGAGACCACCGGCCCCATGAACGGTTGGGGCTCGGCGTTCGACGGGCCGACCTGCAGGTTCGCCGCGACCTCGACCAGACGCTTCAGGAAGGCCTGCCCCGCCTCGTTGTCCTGGATCACCAGGCGGCGCGCGCAGGTGCAGCGCTGGCCGGCCGAGATGAAGGCCGACATCACGGTGTGGTGGACGGCGGCGTCGATATCGAGCGGGTTGTCATTGAGATCCCACACGACCAGCGGATTGTTGCCGCCCATTTCCAGCGCCAGCATCTTGCCCGGCTGGCCGCCGAACTGTTGATGCAAGGCCGCGCCGGTCTGGCTGCTGCCGGTGAACAGCACGCCATCGACCAGCGGCTCCCGTCCCAGCGCGATACCGGTCTCGCGGCCGCCGTTGACCAGATTGAGCACGCCCTTCGGCAGGCCGGCTTTCTCCCATAATTCGACGGTCTTCACCGCGGTGCGCGGCGCGTACTCGCTCGGCTTGAACACCACCGTGTTCCCGGCAATCAGGGCCGGCACGATGTGGCCGTTCGGCAGGTGGCCGGGGAAGTTATAGGGACCATAGACGGCGAACACGCCGTGCGGACGGTGGCGCAGCACGGCGCTGCCGTCGGCGACCTTGCTGGCGCTCTCTCCCGTGCGGGCGCCGTACGCCTGCACCGAGATGTCGATCTTGTTGGCCATGGTCGCCACTTCCGTGCGCGCTTCCCACAGCGGCTTGCCAACCTCCTCGGCGATGGTCGCCGCCAGTTCCTCGGCGTTTTCCTTCAGCAGGTCGCGAAAACGCGTGGCGATGGCGATGCGTTCTTCCAATGGGCGCAGCGCCCAGGCCTCGAAGCTGTCGCGCGCCGCCTGGGCCGCGCGCGCCACGTCTTCTTGCGTCGATTCGTTGCTGGTCCAGGTCTGGCGGCCGGTCGAGGGATCGACGGTGGCCAGTTCGCGACCGCTGCCGGCGAGCCACTCGCCGTTGATGTAGTTCGAGAGATTAGCCATGGGAAGTCTTCCTGGTATTGAGTGTCAGGGTACGCACCTTGTCGCCCGCGCGGCAGCCCAGCTGGGCCAGCTCCTCGGGCTTGAGCACGACGCTGGCGGCGCCCGGCACGGCGCGGGTCAGGATCATCCGGAAGTCGCCGAGGCGGGTGTTCGACACCAGCATGTGCTCGGTGTCCGGCGCAGGTTCGGCCCCGGCGTGATCCTCGACCGGCAGCCCTTCGGCCGCCACCGCCAGCACGCTGTCGCGCACCGCGCGCAGTTCGGACACGCGGCCCTGCAGCACCGGACCTGCGTCGAAGATGTCGACGTAGCCCTCGTAGTGCATGCCCTCCTGCTCCAGCAGGCGCCGCGCCGGCTGGGTCGAGGTGTGCACCTTGCCGATCACGTCGATCGCCGACTGCGGCAGGTAGTCGACGTACAGCGGCTGGCGCGGCATCAGCTCGGCGATGAAGGACTTCTTGCCGATCGCGGTCAGGTCGTCGACGTGGTTGAAGTCCATCTTGAAGAAGTGGCGGCCCAGGCCTTCGTAGAACGGCGAATTGCCCGTTTCGTCCTGGTAGCCGCGCATCTCGGCGATGATCTTTTCGGTGAACAGGTGCTGGAACTGGGCGATGAACAGGAAGCGGCTCTTGGACAGCCACTTGCCGTTGAAGCCGGCGCGGTACTGCGGCAGCAGGAACAGCGAACACAGTTCGGTCGAGCCGGTGAGGTCGTTCGACAGGTACAGCGTCTCCATCCGGGTGAACACGTTCAGCTCGCGGCTGCAGTGCACCAGGGTGCCGATGCGGTAGTTGTAGAACGGCTCGGTCAGGCCGACCGCGCCCTTGATCGCGCACACGCCGGCGATGCTGCGGGCCTCGCCGGCAGGCCCGGTGTGCTCGAGCACGAACATGTAGTCGCGCTGCTCGGGCGGGACGGTTTCGGCGAACGACGCCTCGGACGTGGCCAGGCGCTGGCCCAGCATCGCGGGATCGGGCTTGAGCGTCGTCATGCCGCTGCCGGCCTGGCGCGCCATCTCGATCAGGGCGTCGAGGTCGGAGGACTTGGCGGAACGGATCACGAGCATGCGGGTTCTCCCTGGATGCGCACGCACACCACTTCGTCGCCCGGCGCCACGCCCAGCGCCTGCTGGACGTCGCGCGGCAACGCGATGGTGTGCGCATGTTCGATCGGCGCCGTGCGCACGGTCACGGCGCGAAAACCATTGTCGATGGTGGCCACGGCGTAGTCGACCGGTTCCACGTCCGCTGCGAAGGGCGGGCCGGATTCGGGCCCCGCGCCCACGCGCAGCCGGTGCGAGGCGCAGAACGAGCGCAGCGCGTTCCTGTGCGCCTGCAGGATCGGGCCGCCGTCGAAGATGTCGATGTATTCGTCGGCTTCGAAGCCTTCTTGCGCCAGCAGGTCGAAGGCCATCTGGCCGCCGGGATGGATCTGGCCCAGCGCGGCCTGGGCGTCGCCCGGCAGCAGCGGCACGTAGACCGGGTAGTGCGGCATCAGCTCGACGATCAGGGTGCGGTTGCGGGCGCCCTCGATCAGGCGCTCGGCCTCGAGGAAATCCATCTTGAAGAACTTGCGGCCCAGCGCATTCCAGAACGGCGACTCGCCGTCGCTGTCCAGGCGCCCGGCCAGCGGCACGAAGAAGCGGTCGCCGAAGCGGTGCGGCGCCAGCATGGCGTACAGCAGGCGCGCGCGCGACAGCAGCGCGGCCTCGACGCCGGCGCTGTCGCGGTGGCGCAGGAAGAATCCGGACAGCTGCGAATAGGCGGTCAGCTCGGAGCACAGGGTCAGCGCATGCACGCTGTGGCTGATGTTCAGGTCGCGCGAGACCTGCTGGATCACGTCGTTGCGGAAGGCGAAATAGGTGCCGTTCGAGCCGGCCGAGGCGTGGATGATGGCGGTGCCGACCACTTCGCGCGAGCGCAGGTCTTCCAGCACGAACAGATACGATTCTTCGCTCGGGATATCGACCTGGGCCGCGAACGAGGCGATCGAGCGCTCGACCGCCGCGTTGACGCCCTCGCGCGTGCGCGGCAGCGTGTGCACGCCCGGCATCGAGAGGGCAGCCATCGCTTCCAGCGCGCCGATATCGGCGCGATCTACCGCACGGACAACATACATGGGTACTCCCTGGCGAAACGTAGGTGGAGACAATATGTGGAGACGATGCCCGCGGCCGGCCCGCCCTCGCAGGCGGGCCGGCCGCGACCGGAGCCTGGCGATCAGGCGCCGGTGAATTCCGCCACCGCCGCGCGCATGATGCGGTCGGCCTCGAGGATCTGCTCGTCCGACACCACCAGCGCCGGCGCCAGGCGCACGACGTCGGGACCTGCGATCAGCAGCATCAGTCCCAGCTTTTCGCACAGCTTGGTGTAGTCCTTCGAGCGGCCCTTGAAGCCTTCGGCCATCGGCAGGCCGATGAGCAGGCCCATGCCGCGCGGCTGGCCGAACACGTTCGGATAATCCGCCGCCAGCTGCTGCAGATTGGCCATGACCCTGGCGCTGGCTTCCTTGACGCGGCCCAGGAAGGCCGGCTGGTTGATCAGCTCGAGAACCTTGAGGCCCACGGTCGACGCCAGCGGATTGCCGCCGTAGGTGGTGCCGTGGGTGCCGACCGCCAGGTACTGGGCGATCTCGGTGGTGGTCAGCATGGCGCCGATCGGATAGCCGTTGCCCAGCGCCTTGGCCGAGGTCAGCACGTCCGGCACCACGCCCATCTGTTCATAGGCGAACAGCGAACCGGTGCGGCCCATGCCCGACTGCACTTCGTCGAACACCAGCAGCGCGCCGGTCTTGTCGCAGAACTCGCGCAGCGCTTTCAGGTAGTCCGGGTTGCCCGGGATGACGCCGCCCTCGCCCTGGATCGGCTCGACGATCACGGCGGCGACGTCATCGAGGATGGCGGCGCGCGCCGCCTCGATGTCGTTGTACGGGATGTGGGAGAGGTCTTGCGGCAGCGGCTCGAAGCCTTCGGTGTACTTCGGCTGGCCGCCGACCGAGACGGTAAACAGGGTGCGGCCGTGGAACGACGACAGGCAGGAGACGATACGCGACTTGTGCGGGCCGAACTTGCCGTGCGCGTATTTGCGCGCCAGCTTGAGGGCCGCTTCGTTGGCTTCGGCGCCCGAGTTGCAGAAGAAGGCGCGTTCGGCGAAGGTGGCGTCGATCAGGGCCGAGGCCAGGCGCAGCACCGGCTCGTTGGTGTAGCCGTTGCCGACGTGCCACAGGGTGTTCAGTTGCCTGGTCAGCGCTTCGATCACTTCCGGATTGGCGTGGCCCAGGGCGGTGACGGCGATGCCCGAGGTGAAGTCGAGGTAATGCTTGCCTTCCTGGTCCCACAGGTCGAGGCCCGACGCGCGCACCGGCACCATCTCGGCCGGAGCATAGGTGGGAACCAGGACCTCGTCGAAGGTCTGCCGAGTGACAGGCCGCGTGGCGATACCCGAATCAAGCTTTGCGTTCATGGCTTCTTTTCCTCATCCAATCAGTGTGGGTGGCGCGGGATGGAATCACCGCATGATCGGGCCATTATAGAAACGCTTCCTGACAACTTCTTTTAGAAGTGCGACAGGCATTTTCATTTTTGACGCTGCTTGACTATTGAGCAAGCTTTCTCTGCCGTTCTTCCCGTGGCGTATTGCCGAACAGCGAACCGAATGCGGTCGAGAAATGCGATCCGGACGAAAAGCCGCACATCAGCCCCACCTGCACGATCGAGTGATTGGTGTCGAGCAGCAGTTGGCGTGCGCGGCGCAGGCGCAGCTCCAGGTAGTAGCGCGACGGCAGGCTGCCCAGGTATTGCTTGAACAGGCGCTCCAGCTGGCGCCGCGAGACGCCGGCCAGCTGGGCGATCTCGTCGGTCGAGAGCGGCTCTTCGATGTTCGCCTCCATCAGCGCCACCGCCTCGGACAGCTTCGGCTGCAGGACGCCGAAGCGGGCCTGCAGCGCCACCCGCTGGCGCTCGTCCGGGCCGCGCACCCGGTCGATGCACAGGGTTTCCTTGACCTGGGCCTGGACCGTGGCGCCGAACAGCAGCTCGACCAGCATCAGGGCGAAGTCGATGCTGGCCGCGCCGCCGCAGCAGGTGAGGCGGTGGCCGTCGAACTCGTACAGGTGGGGACTGAGCAGGGCTTGCTCGGCCTGGGCATTGACGTCCGGATACAGCGCCCAGGGCAGCGCGGCGCGGGCGCCGTGCAGCACGCCGGCATCGGCCAGCCACAGTACCCCGGCCCCCACCCCGCCCCAATACGGCGCGGCGCGGCAGCGCTCGACCAGCGCGCGCAGATTGGCCGGCCGCAGGGCGGCCTCGGCCTCGTCGGCCACCAGCAGCACCAGGTGCCAGTGGCGCCCGGCGTCGCTCATGAACTTGTCCGGGCCGCGCACGTCGACGTGCAGCCGGTCCGGCCCCAGCACCTTGGCCGCCAGGCGCAGCGGCTGGTACAGCCCGGACCAGGTCAGCGCATCGGGCTCGCCGGCATTGACCAGCAGGACGCGCAACGGCCGTTCCTGCGCCAGCACGGACAGGTCAGGCTGCATCGCAACGGACGGTCGATGCCATGGCGGGGAAGGCAAATTCGCGGCGGACGTGGTTGGACATGGTCGTCTATCATACCGGAGAACAATAGCGCCGTTCCGGGCGTGTTGCACCATGGAGATATTGCGTAGCGGGCAACGGAAGGCGCGGTGGGCGGCTATAATCCCGGCCCATGGGGGAACGATATCTAAAAAGCGTCCGGCTGCTGGCCGAGTGCATGCAGGGCTTCGAGCGCGTCTCGGGCGATGCCGTACGCCAGCACGGGTTGACGCATGCGCAGTTCGATATCATCGCCACCCTGGGCAATACCACCGGCATGAGCTACAAGGAACTGGGCGAACGGACCCTGATCACCAAAGGCACCCTGACCGGCGTCATCGAGCGGCTGGAACAAAAAGGCCTGGTGCTGCGCGAGCGCAGCAACGACGACAAGCGATCGTTCTTCGTGCGTCTGACGCCGGCCGGCGACCAGGTGTTCTGCAATGTGTTCCCAAAAGTGATTGCACGTGGAAAAGAATTATTCACCGCTTACAGCGATGCCGATTTCGCCGCGCTCGAGCAGGCGCTCGACCTGCTGCGCACCCGCATCCACGGCGACGGCAGCTGCATCGACCTGGGCGGCAACCCGACGCCATTCCCCTCCCAACTGAAGGAAACGCCTTGAAAACTTCTCTCATCGACGGCAAGAAGCCGGCCCATTTCGACAAGCACATCATCGGCAACATCCTGCTCGACGTCGCCCCGCTGGACGAAGTGCGCCAGGAACCGATGCTGATCGGCGTGCGCAACGAGACGGGCGAGATCTATCGCCTCATCGGTGCAACCAAACTCAATAGTTACATGAACGCGGTCGAGGAACTGCTCGACCTCGGCCTGGTCGACGAGCTGGAAAACCTCGAAGAACAGAAGGAAGGCTGCGACGCCATCTTCAGCGAAGAGTAACGACGCCTGGATGCCACGGCCCCACCGAAATCAATACTGTGGGGCAATATTTTTGCATGCAAGGTGTTGCGTTGAGGGTATAATTTTTTCATGGACCCAGTCTCCGCACTCGACAGCATTGCCGCCGAAGCCAGCCGCGGCGAACTTGCCTTCCCCACCAGCGTCAACGCCTCGCTGACCCTGCAGCGGGCGCTGGGCGAACCCGACTGCCATATCGAAGCCGCCGCCCGCCTGGTGCAGGCCGAGCCGCTACTGGCGGCGCGCACGGTCGCGATCGCCAACTCGGTGGCCTATAACCGCAGCGGCAACGACGTCACCAACGTGCGCGCGGCGGTCCAGCGCGTGGGCTTTCGCACCCTGGGCGCCCTGGCGGCCTCGGTCATCGTGCGCCAGCTGGCCAGCGAGATCCGCGATCCGGGCCTGCGTCACAAGGCCGACCAGCTATGGGCCCATTCGGCCCACGTGGCTGCGCTGGCCCAGGTGATCGCGCGCCGCGTGTCCTTCGTCGATCCCGACACCGCGCTGTTCGCCGGCATCGTGCACGAGGTCGGCGGCTTCTACCTGCTGTCGCGCGCCGAAGCCCTCCCTGGCCTGCTGGACGACAACCTCGACGCCTGGCTCGACCATGGCGAAGCGGCCGTCGGCCGCGGCGTGCTGCACAAGCTGGGCGTCCCGGCGCCGGTCATGAGCGCGATCGAGGCGCTGTGGGACGGCATGCGCGCGCTGCCGCCGGAAACCCTGGGCGACACCCTGCTGCTGGCCAACGACCTGGCGCCCCTGCCTTCTCCGCTGTTCGCGCCGCCCGGCGCCACCACCCATACCGCGGCCGCGACCATCGACTTCGTGTTCGGCGCGGGCACGCTCAAGGGCGTGCTGGAAGAGTCAAGCGAGGAAGTCAAGAGCCTGACGTCGGCGCTGCTGTAAGCGACGTCCGTTCCCCAAAAAAAAGGCGCTGTGCTCGTTAGGTGTTGATGACCCCGAATGCGATGCGCAGCAATTGCTCGACAGATGGTACCCGCCCGCCATCGAGCGCCCAATGCCAGCCCAGGTAGTTGGGCAGTCGGCATGAAGCTACGCCATGGAAGCGCGCCAGCCATTCCTTGAAGCGCCGGTGGTAGGCGTTGATATTCTGCACATGGATGGCGCCCTCGACGCCCTTGCGCACCCGTTCGCCGGCACTGAGATTGACCGCTTGATGCGCGATGCCGTGGGTACGGGCGAAGGCGGCATAGGCGGCGTTGGCGTCCGTTACCAGCAGCGCCTGGGGATCGAGTTTCGGCAGCAGGTGCCTGACCAGCTGCGCTGCCTTCAAGGCGCCGCGTCCGGTCACGGCGTCGATGGTCTGGCCGCTGCGGTCGCGTGCCACCAGGATGCAGTCGAGATGATGCGAGATCCCGCGCAGGGCAGCCCTGCCGCCGCGCTTGCGCGGCTGGCGATCGAGCTTGCGTGATCCTTTTTGCGATTCGAGCAGGAACATCTCGTCGGCCTCGACGATGCCTGAAAGACGCGCCGGGCGGTCGTCCTTGGCCCGCTCGAGAAAGCGATGACGCCAGCGAAAGGCGGTATTGCGGTGCACGCCGACACGCCTGGCCGCAGAGCGGACCGAGCGGGAATCAAGCACCGTTTCCAGATAGTCGAGCCACTTGCCCTTGAGCCTGAGCCGTGCCAGCGGCGTGCCGGTCAGGTCGTTGAAAGTGCGGCCGCACGCGCAGCAGCGATAGCGTTGCAGACCATTGGCCTGGCCATGCCGGTGGCAACGTTCGCAGGCACAGCCCGGGCAGCGCCGGCCCTTTGACCGGATCTCGCCGATAAGGCCGGTCACCCGGTCCAGCCCGGCTGCCGGATGCAGGGCGGCGAGCACCTTCTGGCGCTGCGGCTGGTTCAGCTTTAGCAGCTGGGCGAACAGCTTCGTAAACTGCGGCGCTTTCATCGTACGCTCCCGATCGATGACGACCGGGATTGGACCGCGGGTCAGCTCAGCAGTTCAATGCTCATCCACAGCTAACGAGGACAGCGTCAAAAAAAACGCCCGCTCGGTAAGGAGCGGGCCAAGTCCAAAACTAGGGATGTCCTGAAAGAGACAGCCTCATCTTATGCCGGTGGCGTGGCGCACTCCGTACGCTCACGCACACTATCGGCCAGGCTCCGCGTTTCATTTGCCGTGCACCACACGCCACCCAGGCGTGCATGTCCGATCCCTACTTTCTGCTAAGGTCGTCCAGCCAGGACGCGACTGCAGAGCGCGTCCGGCGCAATCACGCTCTGGAGGACATTTCATGAAAATCAGCCTGAACGACCAGGTGGCGCTCGTGACCGGCGGCGACTCCGGCATCGGCCGCGCCATCTGCATCGCCTTCGCCGCAGCCGGCGCCAAGGTGGTGGTCAACTACAACAGCAGCCAGGACAAGGCCGACGAAGTCGTGCGCCAAATCCAGCAAGCCGGCGGCCAGGCGCTGGCGGTGCAGTGCGATGTGTCCAGCGAGGACGACGTCGCACGCCTGTTCGACGAGACCGACCAGGCCTTCGGCGGCCTCGATATCCTGGTCGCCAACGCGGGCATGCAGAAGGATGCGCGGATCGCCGACATGTCGCTGGAAGAGTGGAAGACCGTGCTCGACGTTAACCTGACCGGCCAGTTCCTGTGCGCCCGCGCGGCGGTGCGGCGCTTTCGGCGCCAGGGCAACCGTGGCCGCATGCGCGCCAATGGCGTCATCCTGTGCATGAGTTCGGTCCATGAAACGATTCCCTGGGCCGGCCACGTCAACTATGCCGCGTCCAAGGGCGGCATCGGCATGTTCATGCGCTCGCTGGCCCAGGAAGTGGCGCGGGAACGCATCCGCGTCAACGGCATCGCGCCCGGCGCCATCCGCACCCCGATCAACGAGGACGCCACCGAAGGCGAGGCGGGCAAGAAGCTGCTCGAGCTGATTCCGTATGGACGCATCGGCGAGGCCGACGACGTGGCCAGCCTGGCGCTGTTCATGGCGTCCGACCTGGCCGACTACATGACCGGCGCCACGGTCTACGTCGACGGCGGCATGTCGCTCTATCCAGGATTCGAAGACAATGGCTGAACTCAAGGCAACCCGCCCGCCGCGCCCGATCGGCGACCATGGCGCCATCGGCAACATGGCCACGATCGCGCTGGTGGCGCTCGACGGCACGGTCGACTTCCTGTGCTGGCCCGACTTCGACAGTCCCAGCATCTTCGCCGCCCTGCTCGACCCCGAGCAGGGCGGACACTTCACCATCGCGCCCGAGGACCCGGACATGCGCGTGGTGCAGACCTATGTGCCCGACACCAATGTGCTGCTGACCCAGTGGCTGGGCGAGACGTCCAACGTCGAACTCATCGATTTCATGGCCGGTCCCGAGGAACTCGGCCATGGCGCGGCGCGCCTGGTGCGCCGGGTGCGGGTCGGCAGCGGCGAAGCCCGCATCCGGATCAATTGCCAGCCGCGCTTCGACTACGCCCGCCAGCGACCCGACGTCACGGTGGGGCAGGACCATGTGGTATTCGCCACCCCTGATGCCACCGGCGGCCTGCGCCTGCGCTTGTCGGCGCCGGTCAACTTCACGGCAACCGACGGCGGCGCCGGCGCATCGATCGTCTTGCGCGCCGGCGACGTGATGGATTTCGTGCTCGACGAGGACGGCGACTCGGCGCTCGATGCCAGCGCACGCGACGCCCTGCTCGCCGAAGTCGTGCGGCGCTGGCAGGACTGGACCCGACGCTCGACCTACAAGGGCCGCTGGCGCGAAGCGGTCAACCGCTCGGCGCTGGTGCTCAAGCTGATGACCTCGTGCCGCCACGGCTCGATGGTCGCAGCCGCGACCTTCGGCCTGCCCGAGGTGCTGGGCGGTTCGCGCAACTGGGACTACCGCGCCACCTGGATCCGCGACGCCTCGTTCACCGTGTACGCGCTGATGCGGCTCGGCTACGTCGACGAGGCCAAGGCGTTCACGCGCTGGTCGGCCGAACGGCCGAAGCACGATTCGACCGACAGCCACCTGCGCATCATGTATGCGCTGGACGGCAGCCCGGTGAAGGAGGAAATCGACCTCGACCACCTGGCGGGCTACGCCGGCTCCAAACCGGTTCGCATCGGCAATGCCGCCGCCACCCAGTTGCAGCTCGATATCTTCGGCGCCCTGCTCGATTCGATCTACCTCAGCAATAAATATGGCGAGGCGATTTCCCATGCCGACTGGGTCGGCGTGTGTCAGGTCGTCAATTTTGTCTGCGAAAACTGGCAGCGTCCGGATGCCGGCATCTGGGAAGGACGCGAGCCGCCACGCGAGCATTTGCATTCCCAACTCATGTGCTGGGTGGCGGTCGACCGCGCGGTGCGGCTGGCCGGCAAGCGCTCGCTCAGGGCGCCGTTCGAGCGCTGGATCGCGACGCGCAACGAGATCTCGCGCTATATCTGGGACACGTTCTGGAACGAGGAGCTGGGCCACTTCGTGCGCAGCAAGGGTTCGCGCGACCTGGACGGCGCGCTGCTGATGATGCCGCTGGTGCGCTTCGTCGGCTCGACAGATCCGCAGTGGCTGGCCACCCTGGACGCGATCGGCGAACAGCTCGGCGACGATGCGCTGGTGCTGCGCTACGACCGCGACGACGGCCTCGAGGGCCAGGAAGGCGCGTTCGCGGCCTGCTCCTTCTGGTACGTCGAATGCCTGGCGCGCGCCGGCCGCATCGACCAGGCCCGCAACAATATGGAAAAGCTGCTCGCCTACGGCAACCACGTCCACTTGTATGCCGAAGAGTTTACCAACCAGGCTGAGCTGCTCGGCAACTTCCCGCAAGCGTTTACCCACCTGGCCTTGATCAGCGCCGCGACCTATCTGGATGCGGCGCTCGACGGCGATATCAAGCATCCCTGGCAGCTCTAGGACAAAAAAAACCCGCGCCGTTGCCGGTGCGGGTAAAGTCCAAAACTAGGAATGTCCTGAAAGAGACGAGTCCATCTTATGCGAGCGGCGCCCGGCCCTCGGTGCGTCATTTCACACTGAACATGTCTTTTTAATATTCTCAATCCAAGGCAAGAAATGCCGGCCAAAAAAAACCCGCTTCGTTACCGAAGCGGGTGAAGTCCAAAACTAGGGATGTCCTGAAAGAGACAGGTTCACTATAGGCGCGCCAGAAAGGCAAATCCGTGCGCTGCCACACACAACACTGTCAAATTCGCCGTATAACGGAGTCGCATCAAACAACATGCCGCCGCGACAGGGCCGGGGCGGCATGTTCATGCGGGGGACGGCGGCTCAGACCACCGCGCCGTCGGTCTCGTCTTTTTCCTTGACCGGCTTGATCAGGTCTTCGCGCTTGACGCCCAGCCACATGGCCACCGCCGCCGCCACGAACACCGACGAGTACACGCCGAACAGGATGCCGATGGCCAGCGCGATCGCGAAGTAGTGCAGCGCATAGCCGCCGAAGAACAGCATCGACATCACCATCATCAGGGTCGATCCGTGGGTGATGATGGTGCGCGAGATGGTGCTGGTGATCGCGTGGTCGATGACTTCCGCCGTCGACATCCGGCGCTGCCGGCGGAACATCTCGCGGATCCGGTCGAAGATGACGACCGACTCGTTGACCGAGTAGCCCAGCACCGCCAGCGTTGCCGCCAGCACCGTCAGCGAAAATTCCCACTGGAAGAAGGCGAAGAAGCCGAGGATGATGACCACGTCGTGCAGGTTGGCGACCACGGCGGCGACGGCGAACTTCCATTCGAAGCGGATCGCCAGGTAGATCATGATGCCGACGATGACCATGATCAGCGCGTTCAGGCCGTTCTGGGCCAGCTCGTCGCCGACCGACGGGCCGACGAACTCCACCCGCTGCAGGCTGATCAGCTCTTCACCGGAAGCGCTGGCGCAGCTGGTGTGATTGACCACCTCACCCTTGTCGGTCGTGACCTGGCGCTGCTTTGGCGCACCGCCTTCGGCGGCGCAGATGGCGTTGAAGACGCGCGCCGAGGTGCCGGCCGCTTCCGCGCCTTCCAGGATCGGCAGGCGCAGCATGATGTCCTGGGCGGTGCCGAAGCTGGCCACCTCGGGGTGCGAATAGCCCATGCCGCGCAGCGTGTCGCGGATCTTTTCCTGGTTGGCCGCATGCGGATAGCGCAGCTCCATCACGGTGCCGCCGGTGAATTCCACCGAGAAATTCAGCCCTTTGCTGAACAGGAAAAACACCGCCAGCACGAAGGTGATCACCGAGATCGCATTGAGGATCAGGGCGTGGCGCATGAACGGGATGTCCCGTTTGATCTTGAAAAATTCCATGTCAGTCTCGAGTCCTTACTTCTTGGTGGGCGACATGCCCGGCTGCCAGACCGTGCCGATCGAAATCTTGGTCAGTTTCTTCTGGCGGCCGTACCACAGGTTGGCGAAGCCGCGGGCCACGACGACGGCCGAGAACATCGAGGTCAGGATGCCCAGGCAGTGCACCACGGCGAAGCCGCGCACCGGGCCGGAACCGAAGATCAGCAGCGCGAGGCCAACGATCAGGGTGGTCACGTTGGAGTCGACGATGGTGTCCCAGGCGTGCTTGGAACCGGCCGCGATCGCCGCCTGCGGCGGCGCCCCGGCGCGCAACTCTTCGCGGATGCGCTCGTTGACGAGCACGTTGGAGTCGATCGCCACGCCCAGCGCCAGCGCGATCGCGGCGATGCCCGGCAGGGTCAGGGTGATGCCCAGGAGAGACAGCAGGGCCAGCAGGAACAGCACGTTGGCCGCCAGCGCCAGCGCCGAGAACACGCCGAACAGGTGGTAGTAGAGGACCATGAAGACCGCGATCGCCACGAAGCCCCAGATCGTCGATTGCAGGCCGCGCTCGATGTTCTCGGCGCCCAGCTGCGGGCCGATCACGCGTTCCTCGACGAATTCCATCGGCGCCGACAGCGCGCCCGAGCGCAGCAGCAGCGCCAGTTCGTTGGCGTCCTGCGAGGTCCCCATATTGGTGATCTGGAAGGTCGAACCCAGCTCGCTCTGGATGGTCGGGGCAGACAGGACGTTGTACACGCCCTTCTCTTTCAGCAGGATGGCCATGCGCTTGCCGACGTTGTCGCGGGTCGCCTGGCGGATGCGGCGGCCGCCGTCGCCGTTCAGGTCGATCGAGACGGCCGGCTGCTGGTTCTGGTCGAAGCTGGCGGTGGCGCTCGAGATGTACTCGCCGGTCAGGATGATGTCGCGCGACAGCACGACCGGGGCGCCGCGGCCTTCGGTGAACAGTTCGGAATTGAGCGGGATCGCCGCCGACAGTTCGGTGCCCGGGGTCACGGTCTGGTCGACCATGCGCAGCTCGAGGGTCGCGGTGCGGCCGATGATGTCCTTGGCGCGCGCCACGTCCTGCACGCCAGGCAGCTGGACCACGATGCGGTCGGCGCCCTGCTGCTGGATGATCGGCTCGGTGGTGCCCAGCTCATTGATGCGCTTGGATAGGGTCACGATGTTCTGCTTGACGCCCTCTTCGACGCTGCGCTTGATCGCGTCGGGCTTGAGGCTGACGACCAGCTTCTGGTCGGCGCCGTCGGCGGCGTCGGCAAAGTTCAGCTCGTTCGAACGGGTGGTCAGCACATTGCGTGCGGTGGAGCGGGTCGCGGCGTCGCGGAAGCGCACTTCGATGGTGTCGCCCACGCGCTCGATGCCGGCGTGGCGCACGTTTTCGTCGCGCAGGTTGCTGCGCACGCTGGCCTGCAGCGCCTTGACCTTGTTGTCGACCACTGCCCGGGTATCGACCTGCAGCAGGAAGTGCACGCCGCCGCGCAAGTCCAGGCCAAGGCTCATTGGCCCCGCGCCGATCTTTTCCATCCAGGCCGGGGTATTGGTGACCAGGTTGACGGTGACGATGTAATCGGGATTGGCCGGGTCGCGGTTCAATTCGCGTTCCAGGGCCAGCTTGGCCTTGAATTGTTCTTCGGTACCGGCAAAGCGCGCACGTACGGACGTCGTGTGACCGCTGCCTTCAAGGGAGATCCCGGTATGGGCAATGCCGGCACGCTTGAGCGCATCCTCGACCAGGGTAGTGGAGGCGCTGGTGATGTTCAGGGTCGAACGGCCCGATGTCACCTGCAACGCCGGCGTTTCGCCGAAGTAGTTGGGCGCCGTGTACAACGCGCCGAGCAGCAGCGCGATGACGATCATTAGGTATTTCCAGACGGGATAGCGATTCATAGTGTTCCGGCGTTCAGGTTGGGCAGTGCGGCCCGCGGGCCGCACGGGCTTGCTCTTACAGGGCTTTCAGGGTGCCCTTCGGCAGCAGGGTGGTCACCGCGTTCTTCTGCACGGTGATTTCGGTGCCGGCCGCGATTTCCAGGGTCACGTAGGCGTCGGTCACTTTCGAGACGCGACCCACGATGCCGCCGGCGGTCACGACTTCGTCGCCCTTGGCCAGTGCTTCCATCATCGCTTTCAGCTCGCGCTGGCGTTTCTGCTGAGGACGGATCATCAGGAAGTACATGACCACGAACATCAGGATCAGCGGCAGGAAGGTCGTCAGGCTGCCCATGATGCCCGGGTCTGCGGCGGCGGTTTGCGCGTAAGCGTTGGAAATAAACACAAGGAACTCCGATGGTGAAGTTAAAAAAATAAGCGGTGTATTCTAGCATCGGCCAGTCACCGAAAACCAAATCCGGGAATAGGTGATCTTGCTTTTAGGTATTACAAGAGCCTGCTGGAATTAAAATCCGGCGCTACCGTCAATACGACAGCGCCGGGCTCGGCGACTGAGCGAGCGCTTACACGCCGCGTGCGCGGCCCGCATTGAAGGCGATGCGGAACTCATTGAAACGGTCGGCATCGATGGCGTCGCGCATTTCCTGCATCAGCTTGAGGTAATAATGCAGGTTGTGGATGGTATTCAGGCGGGCGCCCAGGATTTCATTCGAGCGGTGCAGGTGATGCAGATAGGCGCGCGAGAAATTCTTGCAGCAATAGCAGTCGCAGCTCTCGTCCAGCGGCGCCTTGTCATCCTTGTAGCGCGCATTCTTGATCTTGACGTCGCCGAAACGGGTGAACAGCCAGCCATTGCGCGCGTTGCGGGTCGGCATCACGCAGTCGAACATGTCGACGCCGTTCGCCACGCCGTCGACCAGGTCTTCCGGCGTGCCGACGCCCATCAGGTAGTGCGGCTTGTGCTCGGGCAGGCGCGGGCCGACGTGGGCCAGGATGCGCTTCATGTCTTCCTTCGGTTCGCCCACCGACAGGCCGCCGATCGCCAGGCCCGGGAAGTTGATGTCTTCCAGGCCGGCCAGCGACTCGTCGCGCAGGTGCTCGTACATGCCGCCCTGGACGATGCCGAACAGCGCGTTCGGGTTGCCGCCACCGTTGAACTCGTTCATCGAGCGCTGGGCCCAGCGCAGCGACATGCGCATCGACTTGGCCGCTTCTTCGCTCGTCGCCGGACGGCCGTCGATTTCGTAAGGCGTGCATTCGTCGAACTGCATCACGATGTCGGAGTTCAGCGCGCGCTGGATCTGCATCGAGATCTCGGGCGACAGGAACAGGCGCGAGCCGTCGATCGGCGAGGCGAATTTGACGCCCTCTTCCGTGATCTTGCGCATGGCGCCCAGCGAAAACACCTGGAAGCCGCCCGAGTCGGTCAGGATCGGCTTGTCCCAGCCCATGAACTGATGCAGGCCGCCGAACTTGTTCATCACGTCCACGCCGGGACGCAGCCACAGGTGGAAAGTGTTGCCGAGGATAATCTGCGAGCCGACTTCCTTGAGTTCGACCGGCGACATCGCCTTGACCGACCCGTAGGTGCCGACCGGCATGAAAATCGGCGTTTCGATGGTGCCGTGGTTCAGCTTCAGGCGGCCGCGACGGGCGTGCGACAGGCCGCTGGTGTCTTTCTTGAGCAGGGTAAATTCGAGCATCGTGTTCTTTAACGTAGGGTTCAGCGTGACTGCGTCGTCAGCAGCATGGCGTCGCCATAGCTGAAGAAGCGGTATTCGTTGGCGATCGCATGGGCATAGGCCTTGCGGATCGGATCGAAACCGGCAAAGGCCGACACCAGCATCAACAGGGTCGACTTGGGCAGGTGGAAGTTGGTGATCAGGCGCGAAACAGTCTTGAAGCGATAGCCGGGCGTGATGAACAGCGCGGTATCGGCGCTGCCGGCGACCAGCTCGCCGCTTTGCGAGGCCGATTCCAGCGCGCGCAAGCTGGTGGTGCCGACGGCGACCACGTCGCGGCCCGCCGCTTTCGCGGCGCGCACCGCATCCACCGTCTCTTGCGAAATGGTGTACCACTCGGTGTGCATCTTGTGCTCGCTCAAATCCTCGACCCGCACCGGCTGGAAAGTGCCTGCGCCGACGTGCAGGGTGACATAGGCGAACTTGACGCCTTTTTGCGCCAACTTGTCGAGCAGGGGCTGGTCGAAGTGCAGGCCGGCCGTCGGCGCGGCGACCGCGCCCGGCTCCTTCGAGTACACGGTCTGGTAGCGCTGCTCGTCGAATTCGTCGGCGGTGTGCTCGATATAGGGCGGCAGCGGCAGGCGGCCGTGGGCGTCGATCAGTTCGAACACATCGCCTTCGAATTGCAAGGTGAAGAATTCGCCCGCGCGTTCGCCGACCGTGACGTCGAAGGCGTCGGCCAGGCGGATGCGGTTGCCCGGCTTGGGCGATTTGGAGGCGCGCACCTGGGCCAGCACGGAGCGGCTGTCGAGCACGCGCTCGACCAGCACCTCGACCTGGCCGCCGGTTTCCTTGACGCCGAAGAAGCGCGCCTTGAGCACGCGGGTATTGTTCATCACCAGCAGGTCGCCCGGCTGGAGCTGGCCGACGATGTCGGCGAAGTGGCGGTCGGTGATCTGGTCACCGTCGAGCTGGAGCAGGCGCGAGGCGCTGCGGTCAGGCAGCGGCAATTGCGCGATGCGCTCGGGGGGCAGCTCGAAGTCGAAATCGGAAAGCGAGTACATTATTCTCAATTCTGGGAAAATAAGCGCTGCCAGCTTTACAATACAGGCTCCAGCGCTGATGGCGAACCTTCTATTTTACGCCAGCGAGCGCCATTTTGCCGCGATATGCCCGCCTCCAAGACCACAAATCCACCCAAGACCCTCGAAAGCAAGCTCGCCCGCCTTGGACTGCGCAGCGACATGGACCTGGTATTGCACCTGCCGATGCGCTACGAGGACGAGACCCGGATCGTGTCGATCCGCGAGGCCTGCCTGCGCGGCGGCCACGTGTCGCAGGTCGAAGGCGTGGTGACCAAGAACGAAATCTCGTTCAAACCGCGGCGCCAGCTCCTGGTGACCATCGCCGACGAATCGGGCGACCTGCTGCTGCGCTTCATGAACTTCTACGGCAGCCAGGTCAAGCAGATGGCCGAAGGCGTGCGGATTCGCGCGCGCGGCGAACTGAAACACGGCTTCTTCGGGGCCGAGATGGTGCACCCTGCCTATAAAGTGGTCAACGAGGGCGCGCCGCTCCCCTCCTCGCTCACGCCCGTGTATCCGGCCGGCGAAGGCCTGTCGCAGACGGTGCTGCGGCGCGCGATCGCCGATGCGATGAAGCGTATCGACTGGAGCGATACCGTCCCCGCGGGCATCCGCACGAAAATGGGGCTGATCGACTTCGAGCCGGCCGTGAAGCTGCTGCACTATCCGCCGGCCGACGTCGACGAGCATGCGCTGGGCGAAAAATCGCACCCGGCCTGGGAGCGCATGAAGTTCGACGAGCTGCTGGCGCAGCAGCTGTCGCTCAAGCGCGCGCAGCGCGCGCGGCGCGACAAAGGCGCGCCGATCCTGGCAGCGGTGGGCCGGCTGTCGGAAGCCTTCCTGGCGGCGCTGCCGTTCAAGCTCACCGGCGCCCAGCAGCGCGTGGTGCAAGAGATCCGCAACGACCTGCGCGAAGGCTATCCGATGCAGCGCCTGCTGCAGGGCGACGTCGGCAGCGGCAAGACCGTGGTCTCGGCGCTGGCCGCGGCGCAGGCGATCGACAGCGGCTACCAGGCGGCGCTGATGGCGCCGACCGAGATCCTGGCCGAGCAGCATTTTCGCAAGATCGCGGCCTGGATGGAGCCGCTCGGGGTCAAGGTGGCCTGGCTCACCGGCAGCCTCAAAAAAAAAGAAAAGGCCGCCTCCAACGAATTGATCGAGTCGGGCCAGGCGAATCTGGTGATCGGCACCCATGCGCTGATCCAGGACACGGTGCAGTTCGCGAAACTGGGCCTGGTGATCGTCGACGAGCAGCACCGCTTCGGCGTCGGCCAGCGCCTCACCCTGCGCAACAAGGGCAGCGACGGCCTGGTGCCGCACCAGCTCATGATGTCGGCCACGCCGATCCCGCGCACGCTGGCGATGACCTATTACGCCGACCTCGAAGTGTCGGTGATCGACGAGCTGCCGCCGGGGCGCAGCCCGATCGTCACGCGCGCGATCGACCAGATGCGGCGCGACGAGGTGATCGAGCGCGTCTACGCGGCGGCGCTCGAAGGCCGCCAGGTGTACTGGGTCTGTCCGCTGATCGAGGAATCCGAAGCCTTGCAGCTGCAGACCGCGACCGAGACCTACGAAACCCTGGCCGAGTCGCTGCCCGAACTGCAGGTGGGGCTGGTGCATGGCCGCATGAAACCGGCCGAAAAGCAGGAAGTGATGGACGCCTTCACGGCCGGCCAGGTGCACGTGCTGGTGGCGACCACCGTGATCGAGGTCGGGGTCGACGTGCCGAACGCGTCCCTGATGGTGATCGAGCATGCCGAGCGCTTCGGCCTGTCGCAGCTGCACCAGCTGCGCGGACGCGTGGGGCGGGGTTCGGCGGCGTCGGTCTGTCTGCTGTTGTACCAGAGCCCGCTGGGCCAGGTGGCCAAGCAGCGCCTGATGACGATGCGCGAGACCACCGACGGCTTCGAGATCGCGCGGCGCGACCTGGAGATCCGCGGGCCGGGGGAGTTCCTGGGCGCGCGCCAGTCGGGCCAGGCGATGCTGCGCTTTGCCGACCTGGAGCTCGATGGCTGGCTTGTCGACCGGGCGCGCGACGTGGCGCAATACCTGCTCGACGGCGAAAAGCCCGAGAAGATCGCGGTGGTCGATGCGCACCTGGCGCGCTGGCTGGGCGGACGGGAAGAGTTCTTGAAGGTCTGACGGTTCAACATAAGGAAAGACACGCAATGAAGCAGGAACAGGCGCTGAACATCGACGAACTGACTGCCCTGGCCCAGGCCATGGCGCGGGTGACGCAGGACTGCACGTGCGAGGTCGCCAGCTACCCCGGGTGGACGCGCACGCCGGTCTCGTTCCCACAGGCGCAGATGCGCCCGGCCGGCACGCTGGCCGGCGATCCGTACTGTGATCCGACCTTCGCCGAATACCATCCGCACGGGACCAATTACTGGTCGCCGGACGCGCCGATCGCCATCCACCATTTTCCTTACAACCGCTGCGCGGTCCAGCAATGCACCGTATGCCTGCGCTACTGCCTCACCTATGTCGAGGCGGGCGGCTACTACGTCGAGCCGCGCATCCGCGCGCTCGATGCGCGGCACATCGTGGATGCGCCGGTGGCCGACTGATGAACCTGCTGCGGTGGATAACCGTGGTGGATAACCAGGCTGGATAACCATCTCACAGGCGGGCGCCGTGACAATCGGTTAGAAATTTCACCGTCGATTCCGGCTATCGTGGCGGCAGCGCGATATCACGCTCAGCAAGTCGCGTCACTCGTTCATCACCCGACACGGAACCGACAATGCCCTTTCTTGGACTCGGCCTGCACTTCCTCATCGCCCTCTTCTTCGCGGTCCATGCCGTACGCAACCGCCGCCAGCTGTACTGGCTGCTGATCCTCTTCTCTTTCCCGCTGCTCGGCAGCCTTGCCTACTTCGTCGTGGAATACCTGCCGGCCTCGCGCCTCGAGCGCCGCGGGCGCATCGCCGGTCGCGCGCTCCAGCAAAGCCTCGACCCGGGCCGCGACGTGCGCGCAGCCCGGCACGCCTTCGACCTGACCCCGACCGCCCACAACCGGATGCGCCTGGCCGCCGCCCTGCTGGACGCCGGCGAATCCGAGGAAGCGGTGCGGCATTTCGACGCCTGCCTGAACGGACCGTTCGCGGGCGATCCCGAGGTGATCCTGGGCGCGGCGCGCGCCAATGCGGCGCATGGGCAGCCGGCGGCGGCGATCGCGCTGCTGGCGCCGCTGCAGTCGAAGCATCCGAACTTTCGCGCCGACGAAGTCGGCTTGGCGCTGGGCCGGGCTTATGCCGCTGCCGGCCGGCCAGAAGACGCAGGCGCCGAGTTCGAGGCGGTCGTCGACCGCTTCGGCAGCGTCGAGGCGCGCGTCGAACTGGCGCTGTGGGCGCTCGCCAATGGCAAGGAGGCGGTGGCGCAGCGCGAGTTGAAAGAAATCCGGCATGCGCGCACGCACATGGAGAAACACACGCGGGAACTGCATCGTGACCTGTTCAGGCGGCTGGATGCCGCCACGCCGCCGACATGAAATCGCAACACAAGTAGCGAGGCTGTAGCAGTGCCCCCGTCCGGTGACGAAAGGGCGCTGGATTTACTGCGCCGGCGCCAGCTTGACGGTGTAATGACCACCGTCTTCCTTGGTCAGCGCAAGCCGGTTGTAGGCACGCAGCATGTCGAGCAAGCCGGAGTAGCCATGACCGTCCGGAGAAAAACCGGGGTCGATGCGGCGCAGGTACTGCCCGAGCGTGCCGAGATGGACCTTGCCCTCAGACGAATCGCCAGCCAGCAGCGCCACGGCCTCGACCACCATTTTCGGACGACGCTTCCCCTGTGCAGGCGGCGGCACACCGGCCTTGCGCGTCGGTTCGATCGCCATGGCCGCCCCTGGAACCGGCTCGGACGCCGGCGATTCTGGCGTCCATTCGTGAAACTGGTCACTGGCGTTGCGCAGCGCTAGCGGCGTTTTCGCTTCGCCGACGATGTGCACGGTGGCGCCGCGCTCACGCAACTTGCGGCACAGGTAGACAAAATCCGAGTCGCTCGTCACGACGCAGAAGCAGTCGGCGCGATGATCGAACAAGGCTTCCAGCGCGTCGAGCGCGAGCGCGATATCCGAGGTGTTCTTGCCGGCAGCGTACTGGTATTGAAGGCAAGGCGTAAACGCCTGCTGGACGAGGGTCTCTTGCCATTTATTGGCCAGGGTGGCGTGGTTGCCGTAACCGCGCTTGATCACGACCCTTCCCAGCTTGGGGACGATCCGCATGGCATGGGCGACGACTGCCGGGTTGGTGTTGTCGCAGTCGAGCAGGACAGCGACTTTTGTTTCATTCGTCATGGCGTCTCCGGCGCTACAGGTCGACCTACTGTAGCAGAGCCGCTACGCATCAATATGCGCGCTTCCTCACCACTGCCGCAGGCCGCCCGGCACCATCACCCGCCGGTGAACGTCAGCCGGTTCCCGAACGGATCCTTCACGCTCAGCTCGCGCGCCTCCCACGGCGTGTCCTCGATCCCGGGCCGCGCATAGCCATATTGTCTGGCGGCCAGCTCGGCATGCAGGCCATCGATGTCGTCGACCTCGATGCGCAGCGCCGCGCCGGGGCAGCAATCGCCGTGGTGCTCGCTCAGGTGCAGCACGCAGCCGCCGCGCGAGACCTGCAGGTAGAGCGGCATGCCGGGGCCGAAGCGGTGGTCCCAGTCGACCGTGAAGCCGAGGTAGTCGACGTAGAATTCGCGCGCCCTGGCCTCATCAAAGATGCGCAGGATCGGCGTAACGCTCCCGAGCTTCATGGCGCGTCCCTCAGGCGCGGTCGGCCGCGTAGCGCAGGCCGATCTGGCGCCGGATCTCGTCCATCACGCCCATCAGCGCCAGCGTCTCGTCCTGCGTCATCGACGGGCTTTCCAGCAGCCCCTGCCGCCAGCAGCGCTGGGCTTCGATCGCCTCGTGCACGTAGCCGTTGCCGAGATACGGGGTCTCGATCGTGCGCTCGCTGCCGTCGTGCAGCTTGACGGTGACCGAGGTCGCGCGGTGGAACATGGTGTTCATCCGCACCTGGCCGCGCTCGCCCGACACGGTCAGTTCGGCCGGCGAGCGCGCCAGGAAGGAGCAGCTGCACACCGACATGGCGCCGCCTTCATGCTTGAGCATGAAGCCGGTCTGCACGTCGACGCCGGTCGGGCCCATCTGGGCTTGCGCACGGACCTCGAGCACGGGGCCCAAGAGGCCCGCCGCGACCGACAGCGGATAGATGCCCAGGTCGAGCAGCGCGCCGCCGCCGAGATCGGGGTTGAACACGCGGTGCTCGGGACCGAAGGCGGCGGCGAAGCCGAAGTCGGCGACGATCTGGCGCGGGGCGCCGATCTCGCCCGAGGCCAGGATGCGCTTGACTTCCAGGTAGGCCGGCAGGTAGCGCGTCCACATCGCCTCCATCAGGAACAGGCGCTTCGAGCGCGCCAGGGTCACCACCTGCTCGGCCTCGCGCAGGTTCATCGTAAACGGCTTCTCGCACAGCACGCCCTTGCCGGCGCGCAGCGCCATCAAGGCGTTGCCGGCATGTTCCGGATGCGGCGTGCCGATGTAGATCAGGTCGATGCCCTTGGCCTCGGCCAGCAGCTCGCAGGAGCCGTAGCTGGCCAGCGCGCCGAATTCCGCGGCGAAAGCCGCGGCCTTGTCCTGGCTGCGCGAGCCCACGGCGGCCAGCACGGCCCCCGGCACGTCCTTCAGTGCATTGGCAAAGGCACGCGAAATCTTGCCCGTGCCGAGTATTCCCCAGCGTACCGTTTCAGCCATTGGCTGCTCCCAATTCAAGCCGTCCGCTTCGGACGGAACACAGTCGTATCCAGATAAAATTCCGGGTCTTGCCCAGGCCACCAGCCTGGAATGCCCAGCACCTGCAGGGGCGTGAAGGCGCCCGGCGTCAGTTCCTGATGCGCCAGGCTGGCGGCCACCTCGCGGTCGAGCCATGCGCGGCGCGCGTCCCACGCCAGCGCGAAGTAATCGTCGCCGGCGAACACCACCCGCGTATGCGCGGTGATCGCCTTGCGCGGCGCCACCAGCTTTTCCATCAGCGCGTGGCCGAACAGCCAGACCTCGACGTCCTTGCCGAACGCGTCACGCCGATCGTACAGGGCCGCGAGCCAGCGGTGCGCACGCAAGTCCTCGACCAGCGCCCGCCCGGTTTCATCGTCGCGCACCACCAGCAAGGCCGCGTTCTCGTCGAAGATGGTGGCGGCATCGCGCGCCGGCCCGCGCGACTTGCCGACGCCGGCCTGCGCGATCTGCGCCGCCTGCAGCGCGTTCAGCGCGCGCTTGATACCCGGGAAGGTCTGCCACACCAACGCATTGAAGAAGTCGTGCAGGTTGTCGCGGGTCGGCACCTGGCCGGTGGCGCCGATGAATTCTTCATAGGCCGCCCCTTCCGGCAGCGCGGCCTGCGGCACGAAGGACAGCGGCATGCCGGCGCCGTTACGCAGGTCGAGCGCGCGCGCCGCCGCGTTGAAGGCCTCGACGAAGCCATCCGGCGGCGGCGCGGCGCGCTCGAACGCCGGGCGCACCGCGTCGTACCACCGCTGCGCCCAGTCGATCGGCGGCAGCACGGTACGGCTTACACCATCTTCCAGTTGATGCTCTCGCCCGCGTTCAGCGGCACCAGCTGGTGTTCGCCCATCGGCACCGATTCCGGCAGGGTCCAGCTTTCGCGCTTGAGCGTGATCGTGCCCTCGTTGCGCGGCAGGTTGTAGAAGGCCGGGCCGTTGAAGCTGGCGAAGGCTTCCAGTTTGTCGAGCGCGCCGGCCTGGGCGAAGGCTTCGGTATACATCTCCATCGCGTGCAGCGCGGTGTAGCAGCCGGCGCAGCCGCAGGCGGCGTATTTGGTGTGCACCGCGTGCGGGGCCGAGTCGGTGCCCAGGAAGAAGCGCTCGTCGCCGCTGGTGGCGGCGGTGACCAGCGCCAGGCGGTGTTCTTCGCGCTTGAGCACCGGCAGGCAGTAGAAGTGCGGGCGGATGCCGCCGCGGAAGATCTCGTTGCGGTTGTACAGCAGGTGGTGGGCGGTGATGGTGGCCGCGATCGGGCCTTCGGCCTCGGCCACGTACTGGGCAGCGTCCTTGGTGGTGATGTGCTCGAACACCACGTTCAGGGCCGGCATGTCGCGGCGCAGCGGGCGCATCACGCGCTCGATGAACACGGCTTCGCGGTCGAACAGGTCGATCTCGTTGTCGGTCACTTCGCCATGCACCAGCAGCGGCATGCCCACTTCCTGCATCACTTCCAGCGTCTTGTAGCACTTTTTCAGGTCGGTGACGCCGGCGTCCGAGTTGGTGGTGGCGCCGGCCGGGTACAGCTTGACCGCGTGGATGAAGCCGGTGTCCTGGGCGCGGCGGATCTCGTCCGGATCGGTATTGTCGGTCAGGTACAGCGTCATCAAGGGCGTAAAGCGCATCCCCTCCGGCAGCGCGGCCAGGATGCGGGCGCGGTACTCCAGGGCGGCGGCGGCCGTGGTCACGGGCGGCCTCAGGTTCGGCATCACGATCGCGCGGCCGAACTGGCGGGCGGTGTGCGGCAATACGCTGGCCATCGCCGCGCCGTCGCGCAGGTGCAGGTGCCAGTCGTCTGGACGGGTGATGGTGATGGTGTCTGGGGTCTCGATGGTGGACATGGCGGATCTCGAAAAACGAATGGCGTATTTTACCCGCGCGGCGGGCCCGGAGGTGCGTTTCATCCACCACGCAAGAGCATCGGCGTTGACCGCCCGAGAATACCGACGGGGTAGCCGGCATGCCGTTACGTCAACCTTGTAAGCATGCTTGACAGCACTAACAGTGCCTAGGATACTGCGGAACTTGCCATAATCTTCAGAATCGCCCGGCCTTCGGTCCTCGAAAACCGGTCACTGCCCGAACAATCCGCCCGCGACAGCGCGATCCGCCGTTGCCGGCCCTGCACAGGTCCACACGACAGGAAGCTTTATGAACAACCGAAACCGCCTGACTACCTTCATCATGATCGCCCTGGTGATCGGCATCGTGGTCGGCTACCTGGTCAACGCCAATACGGACACGGCGGGCGCGACGAGCTTCTCCGACACGATGTCGCTGATTACCACGATGTTCCTCCGCCTGATCAAGATGATCATCGCGCCGCTGGTGTTCGCGACCCTGGTGGTCGGCATCGCCAGGATGGGCGACGCCAAGGAAGTCGGCCGCATCGGCGTCAAGGCGCTGGGCTGGTTCGTGATCGCCTCGATCATCTCGCTGTCGCTGGGCCTGGTCCTGGTGAACATCTTCCGCCCGGGCGATGCATTGTTCGCGGCGGGCATGATGCCGCCGGTCGACGCGCAATCGGGCATCACCAGCGGCAGCCTGACGCTGAAGGACTTCATCACCCACCTGATCCCGACCTCGATCGTCGACGGCATGGCCAAGAACGAGATCCTGCAGATCGTGGTGTTCTCGCTGTTCTTCGGCACCGCCGCCGCCGCCGTCGGCGCGCGCGCCACGCCGATGATCGACGTCATCGACGGCGTCGCCCACGTGATGCTCAAGCTGACCGGCTACGTGATGAACTTCGCGCCGATCGCGGTGTTCGCGGCGGTGGCCGGCATCATCGCCAAGAGCGGCCTGGGCGTGCTGTCGACCTATGGCATCTTCATGGCCCAGTTCTACTTCGGCATCGCGCTCTTGTGGATCGTCCTGATCGGCATCGGCATGGCCGTGATCGGCCCGCGCATCCTGCGCCTGATCTCGGAGCTGCGCGGCCCGACCGTGCTGGCCTTCTCGACCGCCTCGTCCGAAGCCGCCTTCCCGAAAACCCTGGAAAGCCTGGAGCGCTTCGGCGTCAAGAACCGCCTGGCCTCGTTCGTGCTGCCGATCGGTTACTCGTTCAACCTGGACGGCTCGATGATGTACTGCACCTTCGCCGCCGTCTTCATCGCCCAGGCCTACGGCATCGAGCTGTCGCTGGGCACCCAGATCACCATGATGCTGGTGCTGATGCTGACCTCGAAAGGCATGGCCGGCGTGCCGCGCGCCTCGCTGGTCGTGATCGCGGCCACGCTGAACCAGTTCGACATCCCGGAAGCGGGCCTCTTGCTGCTGCTGGCGATCGACCACTTCCTGGACATGGCGCGCTCGGCCACCAACGTGATCGGCAACGGCATCGCCACCGCCGTCGTCGCCAAGTGGGAGGGCGACCTGGGGGAACCGAACAAGGAACCGGCCGTCTCGCCGCTGCGATGAAGACGGCGAACGGCTGCTTGTAGTAACGGGGCCTTCCAGCGATGGAGGGCCTTTTTTTATGCGTCAATAATGAAAAAAGGGAGCGAGAGATGAAACAGATGGTTGCCGCCGGCATGCTGCTGGCCCTGAACGGCGCGCACGCCGCCACCCAGACGGTCGACTGCGGCCGGCTGCTGGACGTCCAGAAAGGCGCATGGCGCGAGCGCGTCAGCATCGTGATCGAGAACGGCAGCATCGTGTCGGTGGGGCCGATGGCGCAGGCCGCCGGCAACATCGACCTGTCGCGCCACAGCTGCCTGCCGGGCCTGATCGACATGCACGTGCACCTGACCAGCGAAACCCAGCCGGCGGTCGACGCCTACCGCGACCGCCTGACCGCCAACCCGGCCGACATGGCCTTCCGTTCGGTGAAATACGCCGAGCGCACCCTGATGGCCGGCTTCACCACGGTGCGCGACCTGGGCGCCGCCGACAACCTGAACATCGCGCTCAAGCGCGCCATCGCCGCCGGCGACGTGCCGGGCCCGCGCATGTTCACCGCCGGAAAATCGCTGGCCACCACCGGCGGCCACGCCGACCCGACCAACAACCTGTCGCACTTCCTGTCCGAGAAGATCGGCACGCCCGGCCCGGTCGAGGGTGTGTTGAACAGCCCCGAGGAAGCGCGCCAGGCGGTGCGCACCCGCTACAAGGACGGCGCCGACCTGATCAAGGTCACCGCCACCGGCGGCGTGCTGAGCCAGGCGGCCAGCGGCCAGAACTCGCAGTACACCGAGGACGAGCTGCGCGCCGTGGTGAGCACCGCGAAGGACTACGGTTTCCGCGTCGCGGCCCACGCCCACGGCGCCGAAGGCATGAAGCGCGCGCTGCGCGTCGGCGTCGACTCGATCGAACACGGCACCCTGATGGACGACGAGGTCGTCGCGCTGTTCAAGAAAGGCGGCGGCTGGTACGTGCCGACCATCTCGGCCGGCCGCTACGTGGCGGACAAGGCCAAGGATCCGAATTACTATTCGGCCCTGGTGCGCCCGAAGGCGGCCGCGATCGGCCCGCAGCTGCAAGCCACCTTCGGCCGCGCCTATCAAGCCGGCGTGAAGATCGCCTTCGGCACCGATGCCGGCGTGTTCCCGCACGGCGAGAACGCCAAGGAATTCGGCTACATGGTCGAAGCGGGCATGACGCCGCTCGACGCGATCCGCGCGGCCACCGTGAACGCGGCCATCCTGCTCGACCAGCCGAAGCGCCTGGGCGCGATCGAAGCGGGCTTCGCGGCCGACATCATCGCGGTCGAGGGTGACCCGCTCAAGGACGTCAAGGTGCTCGAGCAGGTCAAGTTCGTGATGAAGGACGGCGTGGTCTACAAGAAGCCCTGAGCCGTCAGGAGTGCGCCTTCGGCATGGATGGCGCGCCGTCCATGCCCTCCATCATTTCCAGCGGCGGCGAGGCCACGTCCTCGTCGGGCCGCGCCAGCTGCCGTTCCCACATCTGCGCATACAGGCCCTGCTCCGCCAGCAGCGAATAATGCGTGCCGCGCTCGACGATCCTGCCGTGGTCGAGCACGATGATCTGCTGCGCATCGGCGATCGTCGACAGGCGGTGCGCGATCACCAGGGTCGTGCGGTTCTTCGCGATCTCCTTCAGTTGCGCCTGGATCGCCTGCTCCGAGCGCGAATCGAGCGCCGACGTGGCCTCGTCGAAGATCAGGATCGCCGGATCCTTGAGCAAGGTGCGCGCGATCGCCACCCGCTGCTTCTCTCCGCCCGACAGTTTCAGGCCGCGCTCGCCCACCATGCTCCCGTAGCCGTCCGGCAGGCTCTCGATGAAGTCGTGGATCGAGGCCGCGCGCGCCGCCGCCACGATGTCCGCGCGGCTGGCGCCGGGCCGGCCATAGGCGATGTTGTATTCGATCGTGTCGTTGAACAGCACCGTGTCCTGCGGCACGATGCCGATCGCGGCGCGCAGCGATTCCTGGGTGACGTCGCGCAGGTCCTGGCCGTCGATGCGGATCGCGCCGCCGTTGACGTCGTAGAAGCGAAACAGCAGCCGCGACAGGGTCGACTTGCCCGAGCCGCTATGGCCCACGACCGCGGTCGTGGTCCCGGCGGGAATCGTGAAGTCGACGTCGAACAGGATCTGCCGCTTGGATTCGTAGCTGAACTCGACGTGCGAGAACGCGACCTCGGCGCCTTTCGTCACCAGCGCCTGGGCCTTGGGACTGTCGGCCACTTCGCGGTTCTGGTCCAGCAGGCCGAACAGGCGCTCCATGTCGGCCAGGCTTTGCTTGATCTCGCGGTAGATCACGCCCAGGAAGTTGAGCGGCAGGTAGAGCTGGATCATGAAGGTATTGACCAGCACCAAGTCGCCCAGGCTCATGGTGCCGGCAATGACGCCCTCGGTCGCGCGCCACAGGATCAGCGTGACGGCGGTGGCGATGATCAAGGACTGTCCGGTGTTCAGGAACGACAGCGAGGTCTGCGAGCGCACCCCGGCGTTCTCGTAGTTCTTCAGGCCTTCGTCGTAGCGCCGCGCCTCGTAGTCCTCGTTGCCGAAGTACTTGACCGTCTCGTAGTTGAGCAGCGAGTCGATTGCACGGGTACTGGCTTTTGACTCCAGCTCGTTCATCGTGCGCCGGAAGTGCGTGCGCCACTCGGTCACGATCACCGTGAAGGTGATGTAGGACGCCAGCGCCCCCGCCGTGATGATCGTGAACCAGATGTCGTAGTTGAACACCAGGTAGACCAGCACCAGCGTGATCTCGACCAGGGTCGGCAAGATGTTAAACAGCGAATACGAAATCAGCGAATTGACGCCCCGCGTGCCGCGCTCGATGTCGCGCGTCATGCCGCCGGTCTGGCGGTTCAGGTGGAAACGCAGCGACAGCGCATGCAGGTGGCGGAATACCTTGAGCGCGATGGTGCGCACCGCGCGCTGGGTCACGCGCGCGAACAGGAATTCGCGCAGCTCGGTGAAGACCGTCATCGACAGGCGCAGCAGGCCATAGCCGACCAGCAGGCCGAGCGGCAGCACCAGCAGCGCATGCGGGTGCGCCGGGTCGATCGCCAGGCCGTCGATGATCTTCTTGAGCACCAGCGGCACGCCGACGTTGGCCATCTTGGCGCCGACCAGCGCGGCCATGGCGGCCATCACCCGCCACTTGTAGACCCACAGGTAGGGGAACAGCGTTGTCAGCGTGGCCCAGTCGTTACGGGGGCCAGCTTGGGTATCGGGAGGGAGCGGTGCGGAGTTACGGCGCATGACGGGGCTTCTGGATTTATGGTTCAATTCGGGTCGATTGTAGCTTTTACCGAGAATTCACGATGACCACGCCCGAAAACGCCCCACCCACCATCCCGACCACGGTACGTCTGCCGGCAGGAAAAATGCCCGAATTGCGCGTCATGCCCGCCCCGTCCGACGCCAATGTGTACGGCGACGTGTTCGGCGGCTGGATCATGGCCCAGGTCGACCTGGCCGGCTCGCTGCCGGCCACCCGCCGCGCCAACGGCCGCGTGGCGACCATCGCCGTCAACTCCTTCCTGTTCAAGAACCCGGTGTTCGTGGGCGACCTGCTGTCGTTCTACGCCGACATCACCAAGGTCGGCAACACCTCGGTCACCGTCTTCGTCGAGGTGTACGCCGAGCGCAACCGCCTGGCGGCCGAGGTGGTCAAGGTGACCGAGGCGACGCTGACCTATGTCGCCACCGGCCCGGACCGCAAGCCGCGCCAGCTGCCGCCGCTCGAGTCGCTGGTGGCGCACCGCTAAGTTTCCCCTTTTTGTTAGCCCAAAAACGTCGTTCCCGCCCTCGCCGGGCGCCTCGGCGGGAACCCAAGTTTGCCCGCGTTATCGCAACGCACGCAGTACTTAGGTTCCCGCCTGCGCGGGAACGACGTGCGGGGGCTAACGTAAATTGTCGGCGTTGCGCATGATCGCGCAATCGCCGATCACGCGCTCTTCTTCTCGTCGCGCAGTTCGCGCCGCAGGATCTTGCCGACGTTCGTCTTCGGCAGGGACTCGCGAAATTCGATGAACTTGGGCCGCTTGTAGCCGGTCAGCTGGTCCTTGCAGAATTCCTTGAGCTGTTCGGTGGTGAGATCGGCGTCCTTCTTCACCACGTACAGCTTCACGGCCTCGCCCGAGTTCTGGTCAGGCACGCCCACGCACGCCACTTCCAGCACGCCCGGGTGCGCGGCCACCACGCCCTCCACCTCGTTCGGATAGACGTTGAAACCCGAGACCAGGATCATGTCCTTCTTGCGGTCGACGATGCGGGTATAGCCCTTGTCGTCCATGATGCCGATGTCGCCGGTCTTGAAGAAGCCGTCCGCGGTCATGACCTTGGCCGTCTCGTCGTCGCGCTGCCAGTAGCCGGCCATCACCTGCGGGCCGCGCACGGCGATCTCGCCGGCGGTGCCGAACGGGACTTCGGCGCCCGCCTCGTCCAGGATGCGCAGCTCGGTCGAGGGCAGCGGCAGGCCGATGGTGCCGGTGAATTCGGTAATGTCGCAGCGATTGGCGGTCACCACCGGCGAGGTCTCGGACAGGCCGTAACCCTCGACGATCGGGATGCCGGTGGTCTTGAGCCACTTGTCGGCCACGGCCTTCTGCACCGCCATGCCGCCGCCCGGGCACACCATCAGGCCCGAGAAATCGAGCCTGGCGAAATCGTCGTTGTTGAGCAGGCCGTTGTACAGCGTGTTCACGGCCGGGAAGATGTTGATGCGATAGCCTTTCAGCTCCTTGATGAAGCCATTGATGTCGCGCGGGTTCGGGATCAACAGGTTCATGCCGCCGGTGCGCAGGCCCAGCAGTGCGCAGACCGTGAGCGCATAGATGTGGTACAGCGGCAGCGCGCAGGCGAACTGCGGCTGTTCGCCGGCCTTCAGCTTGGCGAGGGTCGGCCCGAACCAGGCTTCGTTCTGCAGCACGTTGGCGATCACGTGGCGGTGCAGCAGCACCGCGCCCTTCGACACCCCGGTGGTGCCGCCCGTGTACTGCAGGAAGGCGATGTCGTCGTGGCCGACCGCGACCGGCTTGAGCGTCTCGCTCGCGCCGTCGGCCAGCACCGTGTTGAAGCCGACCGCGCCCGGCAGCGAATAGGCCGGCACCATCTTCTTGACCTTGCGCACCACCAGATTGACCAGCGTGCCTTTCAGGCCGCCCAGCAGGTCACCCATGGTGGCCAGCACAACGTGCTTGACGTTCGTCTGGCGCACCACCTGCTCGAGCGTGTGGGCGAAGTTCTCGAGCACCACGATCGCCTCGGCGCCGGAATCGACCAGCTGGTGCTGCAGCTCGCGCGGCGTGTACAGCGGGTTGACGTTGACGACCACGTAGCCTGCGCGCAGCACGGCGGCCAGCGCCACCGGATACTGCAGCACGTTGGGCAGCATGATCGCCACGCGCGCGCCTGGCTTCAGGCCGCGCGCCTGCAGCCAGGCAGCCATGCGCAGCGACATCGCATCCAGTTCCGCGAAGGTGATGGACTTGCCCATGCAGGCATAGGCCTTGCGGTCGGCGTACTTGCGAAACGCCTCCTCCAGCAGATGCGTCAGCGAGCGGTACTGGGTCGGATCGATCTGAGCCGCCACGCCGTTCTCGTACGACGAGAGCCAAAATTTGTCCATCTGTCCTGCCTTCCTTGTTGGTTCCAATAAAACGCGAAAGCCGCCCGACGGGGCGGCTTTCGCCGGGTCAGTCCCATCACAATGCTTACGTCACGGTCTCCGCCTGCTTTTTCTCGTCCCTCAGCGCGCGCCTCAGGATCTTGCCGACGTTGGTCTTCGGTAGCTCGTCGCGGAACTCGATGTACTTCGGTCGCTTGTAGCCGGTGAACTGCTGCTTGCAGTAGTCCATCAGCTGCTCGGCCGTAAGGTCAGGGTCTTTCTTTACCACGAATACCTTGACCGCCTCGCCCGAATGGTCGTCGGGCACGCCGACCACGGCGCATTCGAGCACGCCCGGATGGCCGGCGATCACGCCTTCGAGCTCGTTCGGATAGACGTTGAAGCCCGAGACCAGGATCATGTCCTTCTTGCGGTCGACGATCTTCACGAAGCCGGCTGCGTCCATGATGCCGACGTCGCCCGAGCGGAAGAAGCCGTCCGCGGTCATCACCTTCGCGGTTTCGTCGGGACGGTTCCAGTAGCCGGCCATCACCTGCGGGCCGCGGATGGCGATCTCGCCGATCTCTCCCGGCGCCATGTGGCGGCCTTCGTCGTCGATGATCGCGATGTCGGTCGACGGCACCGGCAGGCCGATCGTGCCGGTGAATTCCTTGCTGTCGGCACGGTTGCAGGTGGCCACTGGCGACGTCTCGGACAGGCCGTAGCCTTCGACGATGGCCACCCCGGTCAGCTCGCGCCACTTGTCGGCCACCGGCTTTTGCACCGCCATGCCGCCGCCGTTGCACATGCGCAGCGACGAGAAATCGAGGTGGGCGAATTCGGGATTGTTGGCCAGCGCGTTGTACAGCGTGTTCACGGCCGGCAGCATGTTGACGCGGTACTTCGCCAGTTCCTTGACGAAGGCGGGAATGTCACGCGGATTGACGATCAGGACGTTCAGGGCGCCCATGCGCATGCCCCACATCGCGCAGGCGGTCAGCGCGAAGATGTGGTACAGCGGCAGCGCGCACACGATCGTGACCTGCTCGCCAGCGGTCTGCTTCATGCACGGCTCTGCCCAGGCCTCGGTCTGCAGCACGTTGGCGATCACGTTGCGGTGGGTGAGCGTGGCGCCTTTCGAGACGCCGGTGGTGCCGCCCGTGTACTGCAGGAAGGCGACGTCGTCGCCTCTGAGTTCGGCCGGCTTGAACGGCATGCGCTCGCCCTGGGCCAGCGCTTCCTTGAAGGTGACCATGTTCGGCAGCGAGAACTCGGGCACCATCTTCTTGACGTTGCGCACCACGAAGTTGACCAGCATGCCCTTTACGCCGCCCAGCATCTCGCCCATGCTGGCCACCACCACGTGGCGCAGCGGGGTCTTGCCCATCACGCTCTGCACGGTGTGGGCGAAATTCTCCAGCACGATGATCGCTTCGCTGCCCGAGTCGCCGATCTGGTGCTCCAGTTCGCGCGCGGTGTACAGCGGATTGACGTTGACGACGGTGTAGCCGGCGCGCAGCACGGCGGCCAGTGCGATCGGATACTGCAGCACGTTCGGCATCATGATCGCCACGCGCGCGCCCGGGGCCAGGCCGCGGCTCTGCAGCCAGGCGGCGAGCCGCTTCGAATACGCATCGAGTTCGCCATAGGTAAGGAACTTGTCCATGCACACATAGGCTTTGCGGTCCGCATACTTGCTGAAGGATTCTTCGAGCAAATGCACCAAGGAGCGGTATTGATCCGGATCAATCTCCGCAGGCACGCCCGGGGGATACGACTGCAGCCAAATTTTGTCCATCGCTCACCTCTGTCTCGATTTTTATCGTTTTGGTCGGGCGGCCGGAGGGGCTTGCCGGGCGCGCCTGTGCACGTGGCTTATGCCTTTGCCATCGCTGGTGGTGATGCTATCGGGCAGCGCCCCTGTACGCAAGCGGTTTTGCGGCGATTGGAACCGGCCCTCTACGGAGAGGCTCCCATGGTGCGCTGCACCACCAGCGTGCCCGGCGTGGCCTTCGCGCCGAGGCGCTTGAGTACGCGATGACGCTCTTCCTTGCCGAGCTTGGCCAGCTGGTTGACGGCCTTGTAGAAGCCGCGCCACGACTTCTCGCGGTGCAGCAAAACGCGAAACGCCGGCACGAAATCATTATAGGTCGCCACCGAAGCCAGATGGGCGTTCGACAGCGGCTCGGCAAAGAAGCGGTCGTAGCCGGCGTAGCCGCCCCAGTTCGCCTTGAGCACCAGGTAATCATCCTGCAGCCCCAGGAACAGGCGCGCCTTGGCCGCGCGCTTGACGCTGTCGGGCTCCATGCTCTTGTAAGTACGCTCCAGCTCGCCGCGATAGCGCAGCAGCAAGGCCAGGAAGTCGCTCTTGCGGTTCTTGTAGCGCTCGTACGCTTCGTTCATCTGGGGATTGCCGAAGCGCTCGAGCCAGGCTTCCACGCCGGCCTGCTCCACCGCGCTGGCAAACGATTCGTTGAACTGCGAATCGCCCGCCACGTAGACCACCTGGTGCGCCAGTTCATGGAAGATCAGGCGCGCCAGCTCGGCGTCCGGATAATTGATGAAGGTCGACATCAGCGGATCGCTGAACCAGCCCAGGGTCGAATAGGCGCTCACGCCCCCGACCTCGACGTCGTTGCCCTGCGCACGCAGTTTCTTTGCATACGCCTGGGCCTCGGCCTTGCTGTAGTAGCCGCGATAGTTCACGCAGCCGGCCACCGGGAAGCACCACTGGACTGGCTTGAGCGACAGCTCGGGCGTGGCGACCACGTTCCACAACACGTAGGGCCGGCCGAGATGGGTGTAGTTGGTATAGCTGCCGTTGTCGGGCAGCTTCATTTCCTGGATGGCGAAGCGGCGGATCTGGCGCGCCGACTCGAGGCGATGACGCAGCTTGACGTTGGTGTTGCTGTCGGCGATCCAGTCGTCGATCGGACGCGCATTGGTCAGCAATTGCAGCTGGCCTTGCGCGGCCTGGGTGTAGTAGGAGAGGGATGAGCAGCTTGACAACATGAGGGCCGCGGCTGCCGCGACCATGACTGGCTTGAAGGCCTGGGAGAATCTAGAGGGTTTCATCTCGCGTCGAGGGTGCAGCTCTTTCGACCTGCACCAGGGTGTCGTAGAAAGTGGGCGCCCGGCCCATGTCGGTCAGACGCTGGCTGGTGACTTCATTGGCGTTCTTGCCGTCGCTGGCGAGTTTCTTCCACCAGATCGACAAGCCCACCACCAATCCAGCACGCGCCTTGTCGGTCACGCGTGCGCGGGCGATGAACGAACCGCGGTCATTAAAAATGCGCGCCATGTCACCGTGGGCGATGCCGCGTGCCGCGGCGTCGTTCGGGTGGATGTCGAGGTGCGGTTCGCCCTCAGTTGCACGCAGGCTCTTTACATTGACAAACGTCGAGTTGAGGAAGTTCCGTGCCGGCGGAGAAATCATCGCCAGCGGGTATTTTTCGGCAAGAATCGGATTGGACGCCACGGACTCGTATGGCGGAATATAGGTGGGCACCGGATCGAGCCCATCGGCCAGCATGCTCTCGGAAAAGAATTCGCACTTGCCGGAGGGGGTCGAGAAACCGCCCGCGGCGAACGGCGCGGCCGGCATGTTCAGCTTTTTCCAGCCGCTGCGCTTGAGCGACTCCCAGTCGAAGTGGATCGCGCGCGCATCGTTCTTGTTGAAAGCCTGGGCCGCGATCTCGTCGTCGCTTTCCTGGAAGCACGGGTCGTCATAACCCATGCGCGCCGCCAGCAGGCGGAAGAATTCGGTGTTCGGCTTCGATTCGCCGACCGGGGCGATGGCGGCATTATTCGCCATCATGTACAGGTGGCCATAGGCCAGGTGCGCATCGACGTGCTCGAGCTGGGTAGTGGCCGGCAACAGGATGTCGGCATAGTCGGCGCTATCGGTGTGAAAGTGTTCGAGCACCACGGTGAACAGGTCTTCGCGCTCGAAACCCTGCTGCACCTTGCGCGAATCGGGCGCGATCGCCAATGGGTTGGCGTTGTAGACGATGACGGCCTCGATCCTGGGGCCGAAATCGGGCGACGCTTCCCGGAGCAGGTCGTCGCCGATGGTGGTCATATTGATCGTGCGCGGCATGCGGCCGGCCAGCAAATCCGGGCGCTGCAGCGCCGGACGGTTGGTCGGGAACGACGCCGAGGTCGACAGCTGGATGCCGCCGGCCGGCAGGCGCCAGGCGCCCACCAGCGCCGGCAGGCAGGCGATGTTGCGCACCGCCATGCCGCCGCCGCGCACGCGCTGGATGCCATAGTTGATACGGATCGCGGCCGCTTCGCCGTTCTTCGCCGTCTGGCCGTACAGGCGTGCCAGGTTGACCACTTCATCGACCGTGATGCCGCAGGTGTCGGCGGTGCGTTCCGGCGTCCATTCCAGGGCGCGCGCCTTCAAGGGCTCGAAGCCGAGCGTGTGTTGCTCGATGTAGTCGTGGTCGAGCAGGTCTTCCTTGATCAACACGTGCATCATGCCCAGCGCCAGCGCCGCGTCGGTGCCCGGCAACAGGGCGATGTGCTGATGGCACTTCTCGGCCGTCAGGGAACGATAGGGATCGATCGCGATCAGGGTGGCGCCGCGCCGCTTGGCCTCTTGCGCGCGCATCCAGAAATGCAGGTTGGATGCGATCGGGTTGCCGCCCCAGATCAGGATCAGCCTGGCGTCCTGGAACTCCTCGAGGTCGGTCCCGATCGAACTGCCGATGGTATAGCGGTAGCCGGTGGCGCCGGCGGTGGCGCAGATGGTGCGATCGAGCAGCGAGGCGCCCAGCTTGTTGAAGAAGCGCAGCGACATCGATTCGCCCTGCACCAGGCCCATGGTGCCGCAATAGCTATAGGGCAGGACGGCCTGCGGATCGCGCGCGCTGATGTCTGTCAGACGCCCTGCGATCAGGTCGAGCGCCTCGTCCCAGCTGATGCGTTCGAATTTCCCTTCTCCCTTGCGGCCCACGCGGCGCATCGGGTACAGCACGCGGTCCGGATGATAGGTGCGCTCGACATAGCGCGACACCTTGGTGCACAACACCCCAGCCGTGGTCGGATGCTCCGGATCGCCCTTCACTTCTGTCGCGACGCCGTCTTCGACCTTGACCAGGATGGCGCAGGTGTCGGGACAGTCGTGGGGGCAGGTCGCACGGACTTGGGTAGTGGTCATTTTCTTATCGGACTTCGGTGAAAAACTGCGTTAATCCAATACTTTATACGATTCCGGAGGGCTTCGCGCCCTCCTCTGTCAAGTCTGTTTGAGGCAGGCTACAATAGTTAAAACGATGCCATGCAAAGGCTGGACAGCGTGGTAACAGATTCGCAAACAGCGAGGAGAGCACGATGAAACTAGTGGAACCCATCCTGGCTTCTCAAGCAGAGATCCAGGCCATCCGACGTGACCTGCATGCCCACCCGGAGCTGTGCTATGAAGAACACCGCACCGCGGACATCGTTGCCGAACGCCTGAGCGCGTGGGGCATCCCCGTGGTGCGCGGCCTGGGCGTGACCGGCGTGGTCGGCATCATCAAGAACGGCACGTCGGCACGCGCGATCGGCCTGCGCGCCGACATGGACGCGCTGCCGATGCAAGAGCTGAACGGCTTCGCGCATGCCTCGACCCACGCGGGCAAGATGCACGCCTGCGGCCATGACGGCCACACCGCGATGCTGCTCGGCGCCGCCCACTACCTGGCGCAGCACCGCAACTTCGATGGCACCGTGTACCTGATCTTCCAGCCGGCCGAAGAAGGCGGCGGCGGCGCCAAACGCATGATCGACGACGGCCTGTTCGAGCGCTTCCCGATGGACGCCGTGTATGGCATGCACAATTGGCCAGGCATTCCGGAAGGGCATTTCGGTGTCGTCGCCGGCCCGATGATGGCCTCGAGTAACGAATTCCGCGTGACCGTGCGCGGCAAGGGTGCGCACGCGGCGCAGCCGCATCGCGGCATCGATCCGGTGATGGTGGCGGTGCAGATCGCGCAAGCCTGGCAGACGATCGTCTCGCGCGAAAAGAACCCGCTGCACACGGCGGTGCTGTCGATCACGCAAATCCATGCCGGCAGCGCCACCAATATCATCCCCGATGAAGCCGAACTGGTCGGCACGGTGCGCACCTTCACCACCGAGGTGCTCGACCTGGTCGAGCGCCGCATGCAGGAGATGGCCAATGGCATCGCGGCCGGCTTTGGCGCCAGCATCGACTTCGGTTTCAAGCGCAATTACCCGCCGCTGGTGAACCATCCGGAACAGACCGCGTTCGCGATCGAGGCGATGCGCGCGGTGGCGGGGCCGGCCCAGGTCGACGCCAATGTCGAACCGACCATGGGCGCCGAGGACTTCGCTTTCATGCTGCAGGCCAAGCCGGGCTGCTATGTCTTCATCGGCAATGGCGAAGGCGCGCACCGCGCTGGCGGCCATGGACTCGGCCCTTGCCAGTTGCACAATGCCAGCTACGACTTCAACGACAACCTGCTGCCGATCGGCGCCAGCTACTGGGTGCGGCTGGCGGAGATGAGCCTGTCTAACGCTTAGAACAGCCCGAGGAATTTCTTTCGGGCCGTGTTCTTGCGCGCCGGGTCGACCACGTCGGTGACGTTGTACTGGTTGAACTTGTCGATCAGTTCCGGAAAGCCGCGGCGGCGCGCCAGGTTCAGCTCTTCCTTGTACAGCGGCACGACGCAGTGAAAATAGACGTCCTTGCCGTCGACCGTGACCGAGTGGAACGGTTCCGGACTCGATGCCGGCGGCAGCACGATGGCGCCGCATAAACCGATGCCGGCGATATACGGCTTGGCCGGGTTCCCGTTCGGCAAGGAGTGGCCGAGGCCGATCCAGGTGCGCTCTTTATGCGGATAATGCGCCAGGTGGCGCAGCAGGGCGACCGGCCAGTACCAGCGCTCGTCCTGCATCGCCGCCTCGTCCAGTTGCCAGGTGGCCGGCAGGGCCATCATGAGCTCGGCGTAAGCCGGTGCGCCTTGCGGCACGTTCATCGGCTGCCTGCTCATGCCCGACGTCACCAGGCGCACGTAGGGATAGGACGCGGTCGGCCCGATCACGTGAATGTCGACCTGGACGCCGTCGGCCCCGGTCTCGTGGAAATACATGGCGGGCGTGCCGAGATGGGCGGCGATGTGCTCGCCCACCGGATCGTGCGGCAGCACCGCGGGTTCGGGCTGGCGCACCATCGGCGCGGCCAGCGGGTACAAGGGAGCGATCGTGGGTTCGATTGGTTCGGCCATTATTATTGATGTGGTTCGGTTGCGGCGGGCTCTATCATACCTTCGTCACATGGCGACATGGCCGCCAGCACGCTATTGTTCTCGCTAGTACAATAGCGCATTAAATAAGAAATACGCTTTTTCCTCCCAGGGATAACCATGATCACTACCAAGAAAAAAATCGGCGCGCTGGCGGCTTGCTGCGCTGCGCTGTTCGCTCCGTTCGCCTCGGCGCAATCCACCGTCGGCAATGGCTACATCGATTCCGCCTCGTTCGAAGTCGGCACCAACCCACAGCAGCGCATGTACCGCATCGCGGTCCAGTCCGACTGGGACAAGCGCTGGTTCGCTGGCAACGGCCGTCACCTGTCGGGCTACTGGGAAGGCAACCTGGCCCTGTGGCGCCTGAACTCCTATGAGAACGTGCGCGGCCAGAACAAGAACATCGGCGTCATCGGCTTCACCCCGGTGTTCCGCTACCAGAATGACAACAAGCTCGGCCTGTACGGCGAGATCGGCATCGGCGTCAACCTGTTCTCGACCCTGTACAAGAACGAGGACAAGGAACTGTCGACCGCCTTCCAGTTCGGCGACCACATCGGCATCGGCTACACCACCCAGAAGTGGGACTTCGGCCTGAAGTACCAGCATTACTCGAACGCCAGCATCAAGAGCCCGAACGCGGGCGCCAACTGGTTCATCGCCAAGGCGGCTTACCGCTTCTGATTTCCATGATGCGCGCATGGGCCGGCAACGGCCGGTCCATGGCGCGGTCGTCTTGTAGTTTGTGACACAATCGTGCCTCTGGCGGCCGCTGCCGCCTGCCGTTTTCATGAGGCCCGATTGACCCCTTCGCCCACCCTCAAGCGCTACCTTCCCTGGCTCGTCGCGACTGCCCTGTTCATGGAGCAGCTCGATGCGACCATCGTCAATACCGCCATTCCCAGCATTGCCACCAGCCTCGGCGTTACGCCGCTGAGCCTGAAATCGATCGTCACCAGCTACATCCTCGGCCTCGCGGTCGGCATTCCCTTGAGCGGCTGGATGGCCGACCGTTTCGGCACCCGCCGTGTGTTCTTTACGGCCATTGCCGTGTTCACCTTCGCATCGGTACTGTGCGGGCTGTCAGTGAGCGCCCACATGATGACCGGCGCCCGGCTGCTGCAAGGATTGGGCGGCGCCATGATGATCCCGATCGGCCGCTTGTCGATCGTGCGCACCTTCCCCAAGAACGAGCTGCTGGGGGCGATGAACTTCGTCATCATCCCGGCCCTGATCGGCCCGCTGTTGGGGCCGACGGTCGGCGGCCTGATCGTGCACTGGACTTCGTGGCGCGTGATCTTCTTCGTCAATATCCCGGTTGGATTGGCGGCGCTGTATTTTGTCTGGCGCCATATGCCTGACTATCGCTCCGAAGAGCGGCGTCCGCTCGACGTGCCCGGCCTGATCCTGTTCAGCAGCGGCACCGCCCTGCTGTCCTGGGTGCTGGAAGTGTTTGGCGAGCATACGCTCGATGGCATGACGGCTGGCCTGTTGTTCCTGCTGGCGCTCGGCCTGCTGGGCGCGTATGCCTGGCATGCGTTGCGCACCAAGTTCCCGCTCCTGCGCCTGACCTTGCTCAAGGTGCGCACCTTCCGCATCGCGGTGCTGGGCGGCTTCGTCACCCGTCTCGGCATCGGCGGCCTGCCCTTCCTGCTGCCGCTGCTGTACCAGCTCGGCCTGGGACTGCCGGCATGGCAATCGGGCTTGCTGATGATGCCGGCGGCGCTGGCGGCGATGGGCATGAAGATATTCGCACCCGGCTTGCTGGCGCGCTTCGGCTATCGCCGGGTGCTGCTGGTGAATACGATCCTGATCGGCGTGACCATCGCGATGTTTACGCTAGTGGATGCCGGCACGCCGCTGGCGGTGATCGTCGGCATCAGCCTGATGCAGGGCTTCTTCAACTCGCTGCAGTTCTCGAGCATGAATACGCTGGCTTATGCCGACATCGAGCCGGCCGATACCAGCATGGCCAGCACGATGTCGAGCTCGCTCCAGCAGTTGTCGATGAGCTTTGGCCTGGCGGCCGGGTCGATCGTCACCGCATGGTTCCTGGGCGACGTGTCGCAGACCAACCAGAGCCAAGTGACGCAGGCCCTGCACCATGGTTTTGCGGTCCTGGCGGTGCTGACCGTGCTCTCCTCGGCCGTGTTCTGGCGCCTGCGCCGCAACGATGGCGACAGCATCAGCCGCGGGCAGGCTGTAGCCCCGACGGCCGAGCCGGTGACGGTGACGACGCAGTGATTCAAGCGGGCGCAGTGAGGCGCCCCAGCACTTTCTCCCGGTTGTTCAGGACGAAGCTGATGAAGGTCGGCTCCTTCACCGCCAGGCGGATCAGCACAGGCAACAAGGGATAGCAAAAGGTGGCGACCTTGCGCACGCACTCGTCGTCGCGCAGGGCAGCCTGGGCAGCGTGGCCCGCGCCTCCCTGCAGCATCGGCATCAGGTCTGCGCGCCGCTTGTCGATGACGGCCGTGATCGGGCCCATCAGCTTGTCGCTCAGGCCGGCGGGTTCATTGGATGGATCCATGGGGTTCTCCAGTGGTTGGGACTAGAGTATGTTGCCGCGAGGCAGCGACTTTGGCGCTGATGTCGGACAAGCGGTGGAATCCCCAAAGCAAAAAATGCCACACGCATAACAGAGGGGGTTTCGGGAGTTGAAAGCAAAAAACCCCACCAGGATCACCTGGTGGGGTTTTTCTATATAACTAGCCTGACGATAACCTACTTTCACACTGGTTGCAGCACTATCATC
>NZ_JBWBRF010000014.1:0-115316 GCF_056279385.1 Massilia sp. UYP34
GGGTTTCATCATGACGGCACTCGCTGGCTTGGTTCGATGTCAGGATTTTACCCAGCCGCAGGCGTCTCGGCCGAGGTTTTTAGAGGTGGCCTTAATAGCTGCCTTTGCATTTTCGCGAACACCGGAGTCAAGCCGAATATCTAACTTTGGATGAAAAGGGTCATTAACAGACCCAGCACTGTAAAAATGGAATTCGTGAACTGATGCAGCGCGCTTGTAAGCTGGAGTTCGAAATGCCATCTCCTGCCCATTCCAATGTGCTATCCGTCGCGTTTGATCACGCAATATTTTCCCACGAGAGAATACCGGCCCAAGTCCTGCAGCTTCTGCATTTCGTTGCGCACGCTCGTGCAGTATTTTCGGGCTGGAATCATTGTCCAGATACTCAAGATTCTTATGGACATCTACTGATATATGCACATCCGGAAATTCAATCAATCTTATTCCGATTGTCACACGTTCATACTCATACTCTCCAGCAACAAATCCCCCTTCAATACACAATCCAGGCTCAGCTGGAATTTCTTCGGCCTCACGAGCACGCAAGATAGTTGCTACACGATTCATTCGATTGACGAAGTCATCTTCTGGCAGAACACCGTAGACCTCTTGAATGAAAATATCTTCGTTCACCGGCACAAGCGACAACACCGTATAGCCTACCCTATCATCGGAGCCAATAATAATTTTTTGATTCAATCTCGCCCCATCAAGTACCTTTCCGAATAGCGGAAGCTTCGAAAAATTCCTCTCATTAAAAAACCTGCGCTCTTTGTCGATTTTCTTCATTCGCACGGAGATATATTCATCGAACCTCCCCAATTCCCCTTGTCGATATTCGATCGATGATTCAATCTCCGCCGGGCCATATACTAAAGTAGCATCATGCGGAACCTGCATTACAAGACGACCAAAGCAAATAGATCTAGTCTCGCTGAACATTGATTTTAGTTTGGGCGATATATTTTCCACAGCTCCTCCGGAAGCATCATCTACTGCTCGACGGCATCCTTCAATACAAAACAAAGCCAAGAAGGTCATTAGTAAATAAATTACAGATTTCCGAGATAAAGACGCCCTCATTATTTCGACCATCTCATTGTTGAGATAATCCGATATAGACAATAAATCGTTGCCGCGATCACCGACTCATTGCTATAGCTGGCCTGATGCTCGTATCCAGTCTGCCGGAACACTCCTTTGAATTTTCCACTTCTTAGTTGCGCATCTGCTGAGTATGTTGGAACCGTTTGATCTCCCGGCTCGGCTGGAGGCTGGAGGTGCGTTTTTAATAAAATCTTTTTCTCTGTTTTTTTCGACGATGCACTTGAATTTCTGAGATCCAGCCCCCCCTTTTCATCGTCACTGGCTATCTCTAGCGATGTCACGTCATCCGAAACAACATCTCCCTCGATTTTCCATATCACCTTATGCCAGGCGAGCCCTTTGGCATCGGCACCATAGTGGGCGTAGCTCTGATCATGATAAGTTTCAACAATCTGATTATGGAATCTTTTTGCTTCATCAATTAAATGAAATGTTCGCCTTAAGTTCCTCCCTGGCAAATTTGCCGGATTGAGCCAGTTTTTACGTAGAAGTCCATACCATTTATCGCTCGCCTTGTATATCTCCTCATAGGGATCTCCTTTCTGAGGAAAGCTTTTAATTACTTCGCTACCACGCGTCACTTGCAACCAATTATTCCCATATTCCTGAGAAGGAAGCAATTCCAGTCCGCCTTGAGAGTTTCCCAGAACAGCAGTCACATGGGGACCCGTTGCACCTAGAATTCTTGCCGAGGTATCGTCGCCTTCAAAACCGCACCGCATGCGCTTGTAAGCTGTTCCCGCTCCTATCGCGGGCATTACGCCATGTATTACACCAAGAACCTGATCGCCAATCTTACCCATTTCTGGATGAATTATTGCTCGCGCAACCAAGCCTCCCATCGAGTGTGTAATTAGAATTACCTTCTCACATTGGTAGCCCTGGCTCTGATACTTCTTCATCAACGCAGTTATCCTCTCAGCAGTTTCAATCCCAGAGTCCATGTTTCCTTGGAGCCAGTTATACCCCATTGCGTGTACAGGAAACCAACATCCTTTGACGGCATTGCGCAATGATGCTTCGTCCATTTTAGTCATAGATGAGCCTGGATGTGCCTCCCACTGGGAAGGATTAACATTGACGATTGACCGCATTAAATAGCCGTCTTTGAATTGATCGGAGAACACACCATTCAACCGCACCTCGCATTCGCTAAGAATTTTCTCATAGCTTCCAAAGAAAACTTCGCCCCACCCACGTTCACGCGCTTTTTCATCCCTAGTTTTTGCGTCGCTCGTTCCGGGCCTGTCGCTTTGCAGAAGTGGCCCATCAATACGTCTCCAACTTCCACCATACTGACTGGAAAAATGTGCAGCCTTGTTACGTATATTTGATGTTTCAATCGGGTTTCCGGTAATATTTATTTTGGGATCATAGGTATCAAGTTCGGTTTGGGATGGGTCAAAGCGCAATTGTCTTTCCGCTGCACTGTCCTCCTTCATCGGCACGGTTTCGAAAAGATTATCTGGTCGCCATGCAATATTATTTTTCTTCCCAAGGCTGGCCTGCCGTTCCGCGCTCATTCGCAAATTCGACCCCATGATACCTGGAATGAATATGATGGGAAGAACGCGCTTGGGTGGGATACTATGAACTTGAGGAGTCTTGTTCTGGCTAGGCGTGATGAAACCTTGGGCCAACTTTCCACCACTTTGCTCGGGTTTCGTTGGGAGCTTATAACCTGCTAGCTTTTGACCAGTCGCCATGATGCTTTCTCTGATATCAATATCGGTGATTTAATCGTCCAAAGCTTCAATCGTGTATTGCGCAAATGGGATATCTGAAGAGAAATCCTGAGTCATCCCGTCCTGATCCGTGCGCCCTTCGACAGTCTGTCCATCCTCTAGCGTGACGCGATACCGTTGATCTACCAAGGGCATTCCTGTACTCAAATCGACCATGCGCACACGCTGATCATGCTTAAGCACGCTTTCGGGCATATGCATCGTCATCCCTACACCGTCGCCAGCACTGGGAAATTCAAACTTGGATGCCTTAACCACAAAACCACCAGTGCATTGATGTGTGATCGCACCGTCGCCAAACACGACTTGGGCACCTTGCGTGACCAGTGTTATTCGGGGAGACTGCAGAACGATTTCCTCGGAAGCAGAGAGGACAATACGTTTCGCTGAAGTAATCTCCACATTCTCATCCTGCGCCTCGATTTCTACTTTCCCACTTGCCGCAACCAGCTTGGCGCCAATGGAATGCACAAATATGCTGATTCCCTGTAGTGCTTGGAGAAGCAATTTTCGGCCAGCCGATACCTGCGTATTCCCAACACTGAGAAGATCAATATGTGCTTGAGCACCAATTGCGACACCCGCCTGACTGCCGACCAGCACACCTGCCGGTGCCTCAATAGCGACGATCGGCTCGCCATTTGCTCCCGATGTCGACTGCCCTACCGCCTTAGTGCCGTCCTCCCACTTTTCGAGATGGTTTTTCAGCTGCATGAGCGACTCGCCTTCCGACACATCTGCTTCGTGCGCCTCAGCCAACTCGGCCAGCTGTTTTTGAATACTCGACAATGCGTCGAATAGACCAGTCAGTCCATCACGATCAAGCAGCCTTCCCGCAGCCCGCAGCGACGCATCCGCACTGATGAGAATCCCCTGCCCGCCCCGCAATGAAAGCGCTGCATCGGTGCGCAGCTCCGCACCTTCGCCACGTGGCTCGGCCGAACCATCCCGCCTCGGGTGTGTGAGGTAGCCGAGATTCAGCTGGCTGTGAGCGTGTTCGCTCCCAAGCTGCGCGCTGATCTGCCCCGGCGTGTCGTCCATGCGAAGCTGATTGGCCCGCACCCCCTGCCCTTCCTTGCTCACGATTCCAGACAAGTGCTTGTCGCCGGGAAGGGCACTATTGCGGCTGAACGAAGGCGACGGCGTCCGGGCGCCATGGACGTTGCCGATGACGAGGGGTTTGTCAGGATCGCCGCCCATGAACACCACGACCACCTCGTCGCCGACGCGCGGCAGCGAGATCGCTCCATACCCGTTACCCGCCCACCCTGAAGCAACGCGCAACCATGCCGAATCGCGGTCACTGCCGGAAGCGCCGGCACCATCCGCGTGCTCATGGTCTTCCGGACGGCACGCCGGAAAGCAGACCTTGATTCGGCCGCGCTCGTCGCAGTAGATTTCCTGGTTCGCAGGTCCGACCACGATGGCGGTCTGCGCTTCAGTCCGAGGCAAGTCGATACGCGGATCATAGGCAGGAACGATCGGGATTCCTCGCCGCACGCACGTAAAGCGGTTCGTGTAACGCACACCGCGTTCAGCGCTGGCCTGCAGCAAGGCGGCGCGATCGCTGCTCCAACGGTTCAGGGCGAACAGACGGCCAGCCTTTTCCTCGAGCGTCGTCGGCAGGTTGTTTTCGGCTTCCACCCGCAACTCGGTGCAGACGAATTCCCGCTGATCGGCTGGATGGGAATCGATTTCCGGATGCCCATCCATGCGACGCCATTGCCCGACCCGCATGTCCCGATCGCCGCTTTCCGCTTGAAAGAACTTGGCTTCGTATTCCTTGCGCTGCATGCGCAGCACCCCAAGGCTCCGATAATCGTCGCCATTGGCACCAGCATGGGGGGAATCGATCAGGTACTCATCGAGACTGGCCGCGAACTGGTTGCCCATCACGCCCTGATCGACGAGGCTCGTTTCCTGGCTATTCATGGACCACGTCTGGGCGTAATCCCAGCTACGGCGATTGACACGCCCAGCGGTCAGGTGACGTACCGCATGCCAGGAGGTAATACTGTCGCGCTGCTCGGTGCCGTGATCACGGTGGAAGCGCGCCGCACCGGCTGGATTCTGCTCCAGCGCGTTCGGGTTATCGACAAGGACCAGCGTATGGACCGGGACGTCGCTGCTTCCTCGCTCATTCGACGCGCCCGCCTTGATGAACCATGCAATACCCCGACGCTTCCAGAGACGCCGCAAGAAAGCCGCATTGGATTCGTTGTACTGCATCGTGAATTCGCGAGGCGGATACTGCTTCAACCCGCCCGATTCGAAATGAAATGCAGCCGCCGCGATCGGATTGGCCTGGCGCCACTCGCGCAAGATGATCTCGGTGATGTCGATCTCGTTGCGATTGCGGAAAACCCGTGTATTGCAGGTTTGCTCCAGCAGCGAAAAGGCGTCCCGAACCATCAACTGATAAGTCGCAAGCCCCCCGTCGCTCTGCCCCTCGATGACGCCGCCGATAATCCCGCACACGCTGCGAAGCTTGCCCGAGTCGGTCACGAACTGAAGTTCGACCGGATTGGCGATAAAGCGCTTGAGCTCCATGCCCGCCTGCAGGGAGACGCACTGCAGCGCATATTCAATTCCCCCGCAGATCGTCTCCACGCCGCTGACATATTTCACCAGCAGCAGATCGTCGACGATCCCCCTTGGTGTGGACAGACGCAGCCGTATGGCGCGGTTCATGTCGGTCAAACTACTGACCCCGGCGGCAAACTTATCGATGATCATGGTTTCCACCTCATGAATGAACAGTTCGCTAGTGCCTATGAGCAAAGCCGATCATAGCCACGGCAAATCACGATGAGGTTGATGGGGCGCAACTGCACCACTGGCAACGCGGTGGTACAGCAGCGCGCCGAACGGCTGAGCCGCAGATTCGGGGCGGTTGCCCCCGGCAGGGCGTTTCCGTCGTTGTAACGCGGAATTGCCCGCGCGGGGGCGCGTGGCTCGGGTGATTTGGCTACACTGATTGCACCGACTGCTGTCAATGCGCCCCGCGGCGCTGTGGTGACGCCATGCGCAATTTTTTCAACTCACACTGGAAAGTGATCCTCGCGATCCTGCTGGCGATCGTGCTGGCCATGCTGACCGTCGACACCACATCCGGCGCGCCCCCGCTGGCGGCGCGCCTCCAGGCACACACCCAGGCGCTGGCGTCCGCCGCGTCGGGCAAGCCGTACGGCGCACTGCGCCACGTCGAGGCGTCGCTGCGGCGCTACGGTTATGCCCCTCGCGTGCGACAGGGCGGCGACGCGGCGCATCCGGGCCGCAGCATCGAGGTGGCGGTGTCCAGGCTGGCGCCCGGCGAGCGCCCCGCCCGCACCTTCATCGTCGGCGCCCACCTCGATCAGGACACTCCTGCGGGGATCGCTGGCGCCGCCGCCGTGCTCGAGCTGGCGCGCGCGGCCAGGACGCTGCATCCCGCTTACGGCACCGAGGTCCGCTTCGTTTTTTTCGTGAACGATGAGCCGGCCGCAGCGGCGGACCGGCGCGCCATCGCAGCTCGCCGCGATGGCGGCAACTTCATGGCCTTCATTGGAACGCGCGAATCGTCGACCCGGGTGCGCCAGGCGCTGGCCGCCTTGCGCAACGATCCGATGCAAGCCCGGCAAGGACTGGCGGCGCCGGCCCACGTGATGGGGCTGACCCTGTCGGGGCATGGCGGCGGACCGGAAGACGGGCCTGCGCTGGTGATCACCGACGCCGGCTTCCTTCGCTTTCCTTATTTCCACGCCGAGGCGGCACCCGGCCAGGAGCAAGACCAGGCCCATGAGCGGCCGCAGGACCGCAACGACTACCACGGCATGGCGCGCATCGTCGGCGGCCTGTCCCGCACCCTGGAGGCGCTGGCCGGCGCCGTCGAGATCTAGGCCCTACTCGGCCACCCCCCTATTCGGCCAGGAACATCTCTTGCAGGTCGTTCAGGAAGCGCTGCCCCAGCTCGGTCGGCTTGATCAGCTTGTGGTCGCGGTAGATCAGGCCTTTCGCCTCGGCCTCGTTGAGCGCCTTCGTGATCGCACCGATGTTCATGCCGGTGCGCTCGCCGAACAGGTTCGGATCGAAGCCGCCGGTCAGGCGCAGCGCGTTGAGCATGAACTCGAAGCCCATGTCGGCGCGGCCGATCTCGTGTTCTTCCTGCACCGGATTGCCGCGCTTCGCGGCCTCGATGAAGGATGCGGGCTGCTTGAAGCGCGCCTGGCGCAGCACGCGGTGCGGGAACGAAAGCTTCGAGTGGGCCCCGGCGCCGATGCCGAGGTAGTCGCCGAACTTCCAGTAATTCAGGTTGTGGCGCGCGCGCCGGCCCGGCTGGGCATAGGCCGAGACCTCGTAATGCTCGTAGCCCGCGGCGCCGGTCACCTCGGCGATCATGTCCTGCATGTCGGCGGAGAGGTCGTCGTCCGGGAGCGCCGGCGGATACTTGGCGAACACCGTGTTCGGCTCCATCGTCAGGTGGTACAGCGACAGGTGCGGCGGCGCGAACGCCAGCGCCGTCTCCAGGTCGCGCCGTGCTTCGTCGAGCGTCTGCGACGGCAGCGCGTACATCAGGTCGAGGTTGAAATTCTCGAAGGTGTTCTTCGCGATCTCGACCGCGCGCAAGGCTTCGCTTCCGTCATGGATGCGGCCCAGCGCCTTCAGGTGCGCCGGGTTGAAACTCTGGATGCCGATCGACAGCCGGTTGATGCCGCTCGCGCGGTAGCTCTTGAAGCGCTCGGCCTCGAAGGTGCCCGGATTGGCTTCCATCGTGATCTCGGCGTCCAGCTCCAGCGGCAGCAGCGTGCGCAGGTCGGACATCAGGCGGTCCAGGCCGGCCGCCGACATCAGGCTCGGCGTGCCGCCGCCGATGAAAACGGTGTGGATCTTGCGGCCCCAGATCAGCGGCAGCGACTGCTCCAGGTCGAGGCGCAGCGCGTCCAGGTAGGCCTGCTCGGGCAGCTCGCCCTTCGATTCGTGCGAGTTGAAGTCGCAGTACGGGCATTTGCGCACGCACCAGGGCCAGTGCACGTACAGCGACAGCGGCGGCAAGGCGGCAAGGTTGAGTGCGCCCGGCTGCAGGTATTGCAGCGCGGCGCTGGCCGGCGAACGCGGCTCGCTCGGCCCAGGGGCCGCAACTTTAATCGGGATCATGTCAGGCGGACTTCAGTTTCTCGACCAGCGCGCGCAGCGCCTGGCCGCGGTGGGACAGCGCGTTCTTCTCGATCGGCGCCAGCTCGGCCGTGGTCTTGCCGAGCGACGGGATCAGGAAATGCGGATCGTAGCCGAAGCCGTTCTCGCCGCGCGGGCTGGCGATGATCTCGCCGTTCCAACGGCCGTCGGCGATCACCGGCTGCGGATCGTCCGGATGGCGCACGTAGACCAGCACGCAATAGTAATAGGCCGATTTGTCGCCGAGTCCCGCCAGGTCGGACACCAGCTTCTGGTTGTTGCGGGCGTCCGACTTCGGCTCACCGGCAAATCGCGCCGAATGCACGCCCGGCGCGCCGCCCAGCGCGTTCACGCACACGCCCGAATCGTCGGCCAGCGCCGGCAGTCCGGTCAGGCGCGACGCGTGGCGCGCCTTGGCCAGCGCGTTCTCGACGAAGGTGCCGAACGGCTCTTCCGCCTCCGGCACGTCGAATTCGCCCTGCGGATGCAGCTCGAACCCGATGGGGCCGAGCAGCTGGGCGAATTCCTTGAGCTTGCCGGCGTTGTTGGAGGCGAGGATCAGGCGTTGGGTCATGGTAAGCGGGTGGGATTGAATGAGCCAGCTATTTTACCGGCTTCACACACGCCATGCAGGTCACAGGAGCCGTAGCGATTGCTTCTGCAGGTGGATCAGGTCGGCGATGCCGTGCTGCGCCAGGTCCAGCAGGCGGTTCATGCCGGCGCGGTCGAACGCCGCGCCCTCGGCCGTGCCCTGCACCTCGATGAAGTGGCCCGTCTCGGTCATCACCACGTTCATGTCGGTATCGCAATCCGAATCCTCCGGATAGTCGAGGTCGAGCACCGGCATGCCGCGGAACACGCCCACCGACACCGCGGCCACGAAATGGCGCACCGGGACCGCCGGGATCATGCCGGCCGCCACCAGTTTATCGAAGGCGTCATGGGCCGCCACCATGGCGCCGGTGATGCTGGCCGTGCGGGTGCCGCCGTCGGCCTGGATCACGTCGCAATCGAGGTGCAGGGTGCGCTCGCCGAACGCTTCGAGGTCGAACGCCGCGCGCAGCGAGCGGCCGATCAGGCGCTGGATTTCCTGGGTGCGGCCGCTCTGCTTGCCGCGCGCGGCTTCGCGGTCCATGCGACTGTGGGTCGAGCGCGGCAGCATGCCGTATTCGGCGGTCAGCCAGCCCTGGCCCTTCCCTTTCAAGAAGCCCGGCACCTTCTCTTCGATGCTGGCGGTGCAGATCACCTTGGTGTCGCCGAACTCGATCAGCACCGAGCCTTCGGCGTGACGCGTGTAGTTGCGCGTGATGGTGATGGGACGCAGTTGGTCGACCGCGCGGCCGCTGGGGCGCTGTTCAAATGTCATGACGGTTGCTTTCGTGTTTATCGGGTGTCTACTTGATGACCTGGGATGACTTTTCGATCGCCGCACGGATCTCGGCGATCGCTTTTTCGATGTCGTCGTCGCCGAACGCGTCCGCGCCGCCCGGGGCCGCTTCGTCCCCGACGATGGTCGACCTGACCATGTCCTCGCCCAGCAGCTGGGTCGAGATCACATCGGGCAGCCCCGCATGCGCGGTGTCGGCGCCCTGCCAGGCGATGGCCAGCGCGGTCGTGTTGTCGGCCTGGGCGCCGCCGACGGCGACCGCCGTCTGCACCATCCCGGGCACGGCCTGCACCACGCTGCCGGTCGCCAGGCGATGCACGATCTCGGCCTCGGGCAACATCGACCACAGGCCGTCGGAGCACAGCAGCAGCACGTCGCCCGGCTGCAGGCTGACCTGGTGCGACAGCTCGATCTTCGGCGCGCCAGAGGCGCCCAGGCAGTTGTACAGCTTGTTGCGGTCGGGATGGGTCGCGCGCTCGCTCGGATCGGCGCGGCCGCGGTCGACCAGGTACTCGAAATGCGAATGGTCGCGCGTGCGCGCCAGCACCTGGTTGCGCCGCACCCAGTACAGGCGCGAGTCGCCGGCATGCGCCCACACCGCGCAGTTGTGCTGCACCAGGCAGGCCACGACGGTCGTGCGCGGCATCTCGGGCAGGCCGTGGGTGGCGGCATGGGCCTGGATGTCGTGGTGGGCCTGCAGCAGCGCTTCTTCCAGGAAGCGCTCCGGCCGTTTGACGTAGGGACGCGCCTGCATGCGGAACATCATCGACACCGTCTGCAGCGCGATGGTCGCGGCGATCTCGCCGTGCGCGTGTCCGCCCATGCCGTCGGCCAGCAGGAGCAGCAGCGAATCGCGCGTGAAGCAATAGCCCATGCGGTCCTGGTTGACCTTGCGGCCGCCGATATGGCTTTGCTGGTAAACGGAAAATTGCATGATTACCCCTGGCCGCGCCCGAATGCGCCGAGACGGTCGACGAGTCCGCGCCAGCCGCCGCGCGCCGCTGCCGACGCCGCCGCGCGCGGCGCCGCCGGGGTGGCCTGCAGCGCTTTCTGGATGGCGAACACGCTCTGCGGACGGGCGAGCGGATCGAGCGCCAGGCAGGCTTGCACGAGGTCGATCAGCTCGGGCGAATAGCGGCCCACCAGCCGGTCCAGCTGCTCGGCCAACCCGTCGCCGGCGCGGCGCGCCTCGACCGACTGCGGGGTCGCGCAGCTCATGCAGGCCAGCATGGCGGCGCCCAGGCTGTAGATATCGGTCCACGGCCCGAGGCTGGCGCCGCGCGTGGACAGCTCGGGCGCCGCGAAACCCGGCGTGTACATCGGCGCCAGCATCGGCGCATCGCTGTGCAGGGTCTGGCGCGCGGCGCCGAAGTCGAGCAGCAGCGGCGAACCGTCGGACCGCAGATAAATATTGGCCGGCTTGAGGTCGAGGTGCAGCAGCTTGTTGGCGTGCACCTCGCGCAGGCCGGCGCACACGCCCGTAAATACCTGGCGCACGAACTGCTCGCCGAGGCGCCCGCCCTTGGCCGCGGCGCGCGCGATGTGTTCCTGCAGCGAGTGGCCGGATTCGTAGGCCATGACCATGTATACGGTGTCGTGGGCGCGAAAGAAGTTCAGCACGCGCACCACGTTCGGGTGCACGATGCGCGCCAGCGCCCTGCCCTCTTCGAAGAAACACTTGAGGCCGATACGGAACACGGCCAGGTGCGGCTTGGCGACGACGGGCACCAGTTCGCCCGGCTGGCGCAGCGCGAGCGCGCTCGGTAAATACTCCTTGATGGCGACCGCATTGCCTTCGCCGTCATAGGCAAGGTAAACAATACTGAACCCACCGGACGCGATTTTCTTTACAATGCGGTATCCGGCAATGTCCAGCCCATCGGGCAGGGGAGCGTTATTCTGTGCAGCCATCCAATTGGGTTTCCTTGCTAAACAGGGCGATTGTGTGGATAAATGTCGGCTTTGTAAAGAATAAAAACCGGGGATCCCATTGAGCATTTCAAGCATGACAGGTTACGCGGTCGCCACCAGCGAAGGCGCTGCAGGAACCCTCACGATCGAAATCAAGAGCGTCAATTCGCGCTTCCTCGATCTCCAGTTCCGTATCAATGACGATTTGCGCGCGCTGGAACCCGACCTGCGCTCGGCGATCATGGCCGCGATCACGCGCGGCAAGGTCGAGGTTCGCCTGTCGTTCGGCCGCAAGGCCAGCGGCGGCTCCTCGGCGCTGAACCAGGAACTGCTGGCCGACCTCGCCCGCCTGCAGGGCGAAGTGACGCGTCACTTCGCGCAGGCGTCCCCGATGACGGTGGCCGAGCTGCTGCGCTGGCCCGGCGTCGTCGAAGAATCGACCATCGGCCAGGAGTCGCTCCAGGCGGACGTGGCCGCCCTCACCGCCACCACCATCGCCGCCTTCGTCGACAGCCGCAAGCGCGAAGGCGCGGCGCTCGAAACGATGCTGCAATCGCGCATCGAATCGATGGAAGCGATCGTCAAGCGCATCACGCCGCTCATTCCGCAAGTCATTTCGCAATTCCAGCACAAGGCCATCGAGCGCATGCAGGACGCCCTGGGCCTGGCCGGCCACGGCAATCCGTCGACGCTCACGCGCCAGGAAGTACTGGAACGGATCCGGCAAGAAGTGACGCTGTACGGCATCCGCATCGACGTCTCCGAAGAGCTGTCGCGCCTGTCGGCCCACCTGAACGAAACCCGCCACATCCTCAAGAAAGGCGGCCAGGTCGGCAAGCGCCTCGACTTCATGATGCAGGAACTGAACCGCGAAGCGAACACGCTGGGCGCCAAGGCCTCGGTCAAGGAACTGGCGGATGCGTCGATGGAACTGAAACTGCTCATCGAGCAGATGCGTGAACAGGTGCAGAATCTGGAGTGATCCGGCTGACGTTGTTCAGCCCGTGGATTTATTTTTTTGTTAGCCCCAAAACGTCGTTCCCGCGAAGGCGGGAACCCAAGTTGTTCAGCGTCTCGATAGCGCTGGCAACTTAGGTTCCCGCCTACGCGGGAACGACGTATTTATGCTAGCGTGATTGTCATCATTATCGCGGCGCGCACTCGCGACGAAACGTATTAACAAAGGAACCACCATGCTCCCACACGCCTTCTCCGGCAGCCTGTTCATCGTCGCCGCCCCGTCCGGCGCCGGCAAGTCGAGCCTGGTCAACGCCCTGCTGGCGCAGGAACCCGGCATCAAGCTGTCGATCTCGACCACGACCCGCCCGCCGCGTCCGGGCGAACAGGATGGCGAGCATTACCACTTCACCAGCGCCGAGGATTTCGTCACCCGCGCCGAGCGCGGCGAATTCCTGGAATGGGCCGAGGTGCACGGCAATTACTATGGCACGAGCCGCCTGACCGTCGAACAGGAAATGAAGAACGGCACCGACATCCTGCTTGAGATCGACTGGCAGGGTGCGCGCCAGGTGAAGAAATTATTCCCGGACGCGGCCGGCATTTTCATTCTGCCGCCGTCGATCGAGGCGCTGGAAGAACGCCTGCACAAGCGGGGCACCGACGAGCCGCACATCATCACGCGCCGCCTGCTGGCGGCCGGCGGCGAGATGGCTCACGCTCCGGAGTTCGAATATGCTATCATCAACGAAGAGTTTAACGTCGCCCTGGCCGAACTGCAGGCGATTATCAAAGCGACACGTTGCCGGTTTGCCCAACAGGCCGCCCGTAGCGCTACGCTGTTTGCCCAACTGGGAATCCACGCGCATCAAACCTGATCGGCGCGCCAATCTGGCGTGCTTTTCACCGTTGGTGCGTTGTACCATTGGCGCGCTCTAGCGTTGTCATTCCCGCGTTTTGAAACGAATTTTTGCACATCAGGAGCACACACATGGCCCGCATTACCATCGAAGACTGCCTCAAGAACATCCCGAACCGGTTCCAGCTGACCCTGGCCGCTACCTACCGTGCTCGTCAGTTGCTGCAAGGCCACACCCCGAAGGTCGAAGCCAAGGATAAGCCGACCGTCATCGCCCTGCGCGAAATCGCCGCCGGCAAAGTCGGCGTGGAAATGCTGAAAAAAGTACCGATGTAATTCCCTTCGGGGTTGCCTGGATTAGCGTCATCCCGTCTTCTGTTATTCTGTACCTACTACGGCTTGACGATTAACGTAATGAACCTGTCTCCGGATTCGACCAATTCACGCAACCCTGCTGCTCCACGCGAGCGGCGCGCCGACAATCGTCCGCCCGATTACCTCGAGCCCGTCGCTCCCGGCGTGGCATCGGTCACGCAGCTGATCTCGATGCTGTCCGAGTACCTCACGCCGGCCGAACTCAAGAAAGTCAAGGAAGCCTACCGCTTCTCCGACGAGATGCACCTGGGCCAGGTGCGCAAGTCGGGCGAACCCTATATTTCCCATCCGATCGCCGTCGCCGAGATCTGCGCCGAGTGGAAGCTCGATGCGCAAGCCATCATGGCTGCCCTGCTGCACGACGTGATTGAAGACCAGGACGTCAAGAAAGACGAGCTGATCGAGCGCTTCGGCGCCCAGGTCGCCAACCTCGTCGATGGCCTGTCCAAGCTCGAGAAGATCGAGTTCCAGAGCCAGCTCGAAGCGCAGGCGGAAAACTTCCGCAAGATGCTGCTGGCGATGGCATCCGACGTGCGCGTGATCCTGATCAAGCTGGCCGACCGCCTGCACAATATGCGCACCCTGGGCGTCATGGTGCCGGCCAAGAAGCGCCGCATCGCCGGCGAGACGATGGAAGTGTACGTGCCGATCGCCCACCGCCTCGGCCTGAACAATATCTACCGCGAACTGCAAGACCTCTCGTTCTCGCACCTGTACCCGCTGCGCTACCAGACGCTGTCGAAGGCGATCAAGGCCGCGCGCGGCAACCGCCGTGAGGTGGTCAAGAAGATCCTCGAGTCGGTCAAGAACCAGCTGGCCTCGAGCGGTCTGCAGTTCGAAGTCGACGGCCGCGAAAAGACGCTGTACGGCATCTATAAAAAGATGCGCAACAAGCACCTGTCGTTCTCGCAAGTGCTGGACGTGTATGGCTTCCGCGTCGTCGTCGACAGCGTGCCCAACTGTTACGTGGCGCTCGGCACCCTGCACGCGCTGTACAAGCCGATGCCCGGCAAGTTCAAGGACTACATCGCGATCGGCAAGATCAACGGCTACCAGTCCCTGCACACCACCCTGATCGGCCCCTACGGCACCCCGGTCGAATTCCAGATCCGCACGCAAGAGATGCACCGCACCGCCGAGAGCGGCGTGGCGGCGCACTGGCTGTACAAGACGGGCGACTCCAACATCACCGACCTGCAGCACCGCACCCATGCCTGGCTGCAGTCGCTGCTCGACATCCAGCAGCAGACCGGCGACTCGGCCGAGTTCCTCGAACACGTGAAAGTCGACCTGTTCCCGGATTCGGTCTATGTCTTCACGCCCAAGTCGAAGATCATCGCCCTGCCGCGCGGCGCCACGGCGCTGGATTTCGCCTACTCGATCCACACCGGCATCGGCGACCACACGGTGGGCGTCAAGATCAACAACGAAGACCAGCCGCTGCGCACCGAGCTGCACAACGGCGACATCGTCGAGATCATCACCGACCCGGAATCGCGTCCGAGCCCGACCTGGCTCACCTTCGTTCGCACCGGCAAGGCGCGCTCGGCGATCCGTCACCACCTGCGCCTGATCGACGTCAACGAATCGGTCGAGCTGGGCCAGGAATTGCTGGCCCAGGCGCTCGCGGTGCGCAATATCAAGCCGGACCTGCCGGACGCCGTCATCGAGCGCCTGCTGGCCGAGACCTCGGCCAAGTCGATGGAAGAGATGTATGCCGACATCGGCATCGGCAAGCGCATGCCGGCCCTGGTGGCGCGCCACATCTTCGGGCTGATGGAAGGCGACCCCGAACTGCTGCCGTCGAGTAAGCCCCTGCCGGCCAGCGAGATCGCGCCGGTCACGATCTACGGCAGCGAAGGCGTGGCGGTGCAGTTGGCGGCCTGCTGCCTGCCGATCCCGGGCGACCAGATCACCGGCCAGCTGCGGCGCGACCAGGCGCTGGTGGTGCACACCTGCGACTGCCTGCCGGCCAAGCGCATCCGCGCCAAGGAGCCGGATCGCTGGATCGCGGTGCAATGGGGCGACGAACTCAACCGCCGCTTCGACTGCCGCATCCGCCTGTTGATCAACAACGAAAAAGGCATTCTCGCCCGCGTGGCCGCCGAAATCGGCGAGTCGGACGCCAACATCACCTATGTGGGCATGGACGAGGATGACGAGCACAGCATGACGCAGCTGCGCTTCACGATCCAGATCAAGGATCGGGTGCATCTGGCGCAGCTGATTCGCAATCTGCGCAGGGTGGCGGGAGTGAACCGGGTGGAGCGGGAGCGGTCGTGACTGGCGGCCGCGCCAATATCGTCCACCCTGCGTTGTCCACCCTATGCCGGCAACTTCGATAGCCTGAGAATACTGTCGAAAGCCGCGCACGCACCCGCGCACGCGTCGGCAATCTCGTCCGGCGACTTCACGTGCTGCTTCAACGCCAGCATGAATGCGCGCCAGCGCGGCCCCGGGCCTTCGTCGGCCCCGCGCAGGTAACGCAGCGGATGCGGGGCGAGCCGCTCCGAGAGCTTCCCGTACAACACCTTCCCGCCCAGCTGCGAGCCCTCGACCACGTACGCCACGCCCCAGCGGTAGGCGGCGCTGGCATCGCGTGGCCAGGCATGCGGGCCGGACGGCGCACGCACCGGCGGCATGCCGGGCTCGTCCAGATCGGCATCGATCAGCTCCAGCCGCCCCACCGCCGGCAACGCCTGTTGCGGACCATCGCCGAAACCATCGAGCCAGACCTGCAGCGGCGCCAGCCAGTCGCGCACCATCGTGAGGTGCGTGGCATAGTCATGCAGATCGGGAGCGGGGCCGGACAGGGGCAAGCCGCCGTCGAGGCGCTCGTGGCGTGCAGAAGTGGCGGCGCGCAGCGCGGCCAGGGCGTCCACATCGGGCGCGGATTGTAGAGGTCGATTCATGACCGCATCTTAGCAGCGAACCAGGGCCTCAGTCGGCCACGGGTTCGGGATAATCGACCGACAAAATCTCCAGTTCGTCCATGCCGAGCGGCGTCTGCAACGGCACCACGTCGCCCTCGCGGCACTTGGTGAGTGCGCGCGCCACTGGCGACACCCAGCTGATCTTGCCCTTCAAAGGATCGAGCTCGTCCACGCCGACGATGGTGACGGTGTGTTCATCGCCGGCCTTGTTGATGTAGCTCACCGTTGCGCCGAAAAAGACCTGGTCGTTACCGTAATGGACAGTCGGGTCAACGACGAAGGCCGAATCCATGCGCTTGGTGAGAAAGCGGATGCGGCGGTCGATCTCGCGCAGGCGGCGCTTGCCGTAGATGTAGTCGCCGTTCTCGGAGCGGTCGCCGTTCGAGGCGGCCCAGTGAACGATGCGCACCACCTCGGGCCGGTCGACGTCGATCAGCTGCAGCAGCTCGTCCTTGATGCGCTGGTAGCCGGCCGGGGTGATGTAGTTCTTGGCGCCGGCGGGAATCGCCTGCGCCAGCGCCAATGCTTCTTCGTCGTCCTCGTTGTCCGACTCTTTGACAAATGCCTTATTCATGACCTTATTGTAACGAGACTTGGCATTGCCTGCGCCGGGATTCGCGTGCTTTTATCGTATGATGCAGACAAGCCAGAAGGGCACCTCGAAAAACCGTCGCGAGCGGCAGCAGATTCGGTCGAGAAGCGCAGCTGTACTCGAGTACAGCGAGCATCGCAGACCTACGCGGCCCGACCGAATCTGCAACGCGCAGCAGGTTTTTCGACGTGCCCAAAAGCAGTGCGCGAAAAAAAAGAAGCAACGAGACAAAACAATGAGCCTGCCCTCCTCTTTCCACACCGAACACCCACCCTCGTCCGGCCTGGTCTACCGGTTCGTCCTGCACCCCGACGGCAGCACCAGCTTCGCCTGCCTGAACGAAGGCTGCAGCGCGCTGCTCGGCATCGCGCCCGGCGAGCTGCAGGACGATCCGGCCTTGTTCGAACGCCTGATCCTGCCGGAAGACCGCCGCGCCTACCACGAGGCGATGCAGGCGTCGGCCACCGCCCTGGCGGCCTGGAACTGGGAGGGACGGATCCGCATCCCGGTCTGGAACGACGTCAAGTGGATCAACCTGCGCGCCACTCCGCACCCCCGCGAGGACGGCGCGGTTCAGTGGGACGGCATCATGACCAATATCACGGCAAGCAAGCAGGAGCAGGAAGAATCGCACCGTTCGCGCGAGCGCCTGGCCGAGCTGACCGCGCATATCGAGCAGGCCAAGGAAGACGAGCGCACCCGCATCGCGCGCGAGATCCACGACGACCTGGGCGGCAACCTCACCGCGATCAAGATGGCGCTGGCCATGCTGTCGGCGCGCCTGCCGCCCGACCAGCCGGAACTGACCGACAAGGCGAACTACGTCGACGGCCTGGTCGACCGCACGATCGAGGCGGTGCACCGCATTTCGCTCGACCTGCGCCCGAGCACGCTCGACCTCGGCATCGTCGCCGCACTGGAATGGCAGGCGCGCGAGTTCGAAAAGCAGATGGGGACCGCCGTCATCATGCGCTGTCCGGACAAAGACCTGGAGCTCGCGCCCGACCACGCGAGCGCGCTGTTTCGCATCTTCCAGGAAGCGCTCACGAATATCGCCAAGCATGCCGGCGCGACACGGGTCACGGTGTCGCTGCGGCGCCAGCGCAACCTGCTCACCCTGTCGATCTGCGACAACGGCCGCGGCATCCAGCCGGCCGACCGCCTCAAGCCGCAATCGTTCGGCCTGCGCGGCATGAGCGAGCGCGCCAGCGCACTCGGAGGCACGCTGGCCTTGTCGTCCGCGCCCGGAGGTGGCACGATGGTGACCATCAAGACCAGGCTGGCATCCAGGACCTCCGCGCAGCAGGCGGCGGCCCGCGAAGCGGCGCAAGAACAAGAATGACCGAAAAAGTACATATCCGCGTTTTCATCGCCGACGACCATGCCATCGTACGCGAGGGCCTGAAGCAGATCCTGGCCGAACAGCGCGACATCAACGTCGCCGGCGAAGCTGAAAATGGCGTCGACGCCGCCCGGCTGGTGGGCAAGTCCAAAGCCAATGTGATGCTGCTCGATATCTCGCTGCCCGACCGCAACGGCATCGACGTATTAAAGCAGATCAAGAAGGACAAGCCCGAACTGGCGGTGCTGATGCTGTCGATGCACCGCGAAGACCAGTACGCGATCCGCGCGCTGAAGGCCGGCGCGTCCGGCTACCTGACCAAGCAGAGCGCGCCGCGCGAACTGGTGACGGCCATCCGCCAGGTGGCGGGCGGCCAGAAATACGTGAGCGCGGCGCTGGCCCAGACCCTGGCCAGCTCGATCGGCGCGGACCACGAAGCGCCGGTGCACGAAGGCCTGTCCGACCGCGAGTACCAGACCCTGACCATGATCGCCTCCGGCATGACGGTCAGCGAGATCGCGCGCGAGCTGTCGCTGTCGGTCAAGACCGTCAGCGAATACCGCGCCCGCTTGTTGGTCAAAATGAAACTCAAGACCAGCGCCGAGCTGACGACCTACGCCATCCGTAACGGTTTGGTCGACTAAAGAACCTATCCCGGTAGGTGAGAGTCGTTCCTGCCGCGCCTGGCAAGCGTGCGCTGCGTTGCTCGTCGTTGCATGGCTCGCCATGCGGCCTCCTCGCGCCTTGCTCACGCCTGCCATGCATCGGCATGAACTTCCTCCCACCTACCGGGATAGGTTCTAAATCTCACATTCCGTTGCGCCACGGCGGCCACCGGCACGCGCAAGGGCTGTGTTACCGTTTTTTAATTGATGCTCGGCAAAGAAGCTGATTATCATGTGGCCAATCCCGCACATTCGTCACTGCGCAGCCATCCATGTCCATCCCGCCTACTCCTGCCGCGCCCGCCGTCAACCAGCCAGCCACCCCTGCTGCGGGTTCTGCTGCCGGTTCTGCTGTGAATCCTGCTGAAACCGCACGCGAGGCCTTCCGCCGCCTCGCCGCGCGCCGCCTCGCGCCGACGCCGGACAACTACCGCGCCATCTATGACGAGATCGCCGGCACTCCACCGGCGCCGCCCGCACCGGCGCCGGATGCGGGCGCGGTCGAGGTGCTGGCCGGCTTCGCACGGCGCATGGCCGAGACGCCGGGCGAGCTTTCCGAGCATGGCCGCCGCATGGCGCGCGCGGTCAAGCTGGAAGACTGGGGCGGCTACACCCAGGCGCTGGGGCAGATACTCGAGCGCCACCTGCGCCGCAACACGCCGGTGATGGCCCTGGGCGACGAGGAACCGGACACGGTCCTGCTGCGCGAGATGCTGGCGCGCACCCTGTCCTTCGCCTGCGCCTCGCTGCTCAGCGGCGACGCCGAACTGTCGGCCGAGGCCGAAGCGCTCGGCGCGGCGGTCAAGACCGCCGTCGGCGAATCCGAGCTGCAGCACATCGCGGCGCGCCTGAAGCAATTGTGCTTCCAGATCGAACTACGCAAGGACGACGGCGCCGAACGGCAGGAACTGCTGTTGCGCCTGTTCCGCCTGCTGCTCGACAATATCGAAGGCCTGCTCGACGACGACAACTACATGCACGGCCAGGTGCTGGTGGTGCAGGAACTGATCAAGGGCCCGCTCGACACGCGCGCGCTCGAAGACGCCACCCGAGGCCTGAAGGACGTGATCATCAGGCAGGGCCATCTCAAGCATGGCATCGACGGTGTGCGCGGCGCGATGAAGAACATGATGATGACCTTCATCGATCGCCTCGGCTCGGCCGCCGCGTCCACGAGCGACTACCATGCCAGGCTGGGCGGCTTCTCGGAACGCATCGGCAAGGCCACGGACGTGAACCAGATCAACGGCGTGCTCGACGAAGTGCTGCGCGAGATGCGCAACGCCCAGGACGAGGCGCTGGCGTCGCGTGACCGCATGGTCGGCGCGCATCAAGAGGTGCAGGAAGCCGAGCAGCGCATCCGCGAGCTGGAAGCCGAGCTGCAGCATATGAGCGAGCTGGTGCGCGAAGACCAGCTGACCGGCAGCCTGAACCGCCGCGGCCTGGACGACGTGTTCGAACGCGAGAGCGCGCGCGCCGACCGCCGAAAGACGCCGCTGTGCGTGGCCCTGCTCGACCTCGATAACTTCAAGCGGCTCAATGACACCTATGGCCATGTGGCGGGCGACGGCGCGCTCAGGCACCTGGTGAAGGTGGTGCGCGAGACCCTGCGCTCGATGGACGTGATCGCCCGTTTCGGCGGCGAGGAATTCCTGATCCTGCTGCCGGAGACCACGGTCGACGCGGCGGCGGCGGCCATGGTGCGGGTGCAGCGCGAGCTGACCCGGCATTTCTTCTTGCACGATAACGAGAAGATGCTCATCACTTTCTCGTGCGGGGTGGCGCTCCGGGCGCCCAACGAAGACCAGGCTTCGCTGATGGCGCGCGCCGACAAGGCGATGTACCAAGCCAAGAATAGCGGGAAGAATCGGGTGGTGATCGCGGATTGAACCTGGCCCTGCCGAATTTATACTGCGCTGCAACTTTCCAATCTTTCGAGCAGCCAGTCCATGCCCATCCTGCATCGCACCCAGACCCTGACCGCGCTCAAGCCTCGCTTCGTCGAGCGGTTTCGCTGCATCGGCGCCAGTTGCGAGGACACCTGCTGTTCCGGCTGGACGGTGCATGTCGACAAGAAAACCTACAAGGCCTACCGCAAGGAATCGGTCCCGGCGCTCGATCGCATGATGGCCAATATGACGCGCCTGGAAGGGATGGGCGATCGCGCCTATGGGGCGATCAGGACGGTCGGCGAGCAGGAGCAATGCCCAGCGCTCCACGACGGCATCTGCTCGGTACAGGCCCACCTCGGCGCATCCTACCTGCCCGAAGTCTGCCACGAATACCCGCGCACCAGCCGCAGCGTGGACGGCCAGGTCGAGCAGGCGATCACGCTTTCCTGCCCCGAAGCGGCGCGCCTGGCCCTGCTTGCCGAAGACGCCTTCGATTTCGTCGAGGCCCCGATCCATGTCCGCCAGTCGGCCGTGCTCGGCGTCGGGCCACGTTGCGGCGTGCCCCCGGCGCTCATGGCCGAGATCCGCATCTTTTGCCTGAACCTGTTGCGTACCCGCGAGCTGACCCTGTGGCAGCGCCTGGCGCTGCTGGGGGCGTTCTGCGACATGCTGAGCGGGGTGTGCGAACGTGGCGAGCAACAGACCATTCCCGCCATGATCGGCGACTTCGTGCGCCTGGTCGAGGACGGCGGGCTGGTCGCGACGCTCGACCTGATCCAGCCCGACCATGATGCCCAGGCCATGGTGTTCGCCACCTTGTGGGCCACCAAGGGTTTCGAATCCACGTCACCGCACGAGCAGGCGCTGATGCGCCAGGTCGCCGCCAGGTTCGGCGCCGACGCCCAGGGCCAGGTCAGCGCCGAGCGGCTGGTCGGCGCCTACCGGCGCGGCCTGGGGCGCCTCGACGCGGCCCTGGCGGCCGCCCCGTGGCTGCTCGAGCATTACCTGGTAAACGAGGTGTTCTCCGAGCTGTTCCCGTTCAATGGGGCTACCCCCTATCACAGCTATGTGCAGTTGATGGCGCGCTTCGGCCTGTTGCGCCTGATCCTCGCGGTGCAATGCAATACCGAGGGCGACGTGCCGCCGCTCGCCACCATGGTCTCGACCGTACAACTGCACTGCCGGCGCTTCCAGCATGTGCCCGGGTACACCACGCGCGTCAACAACTCACTGCACGACAGCGGCTGGGCGGAGCTGGGCAAGTTGTACACATTGCTCAAGACCTGAGCCGGACCGATGGCGCTGCCCGGGCGGCAAGGCCGCTCCGGTGTCGATTCCGCCGGTTCGGCGAGCGCGATGAACCCTATAAATAAATTTATTTTTACCCTCAAGTTCTCTTTTTGCCTGCCGCTAAGGGGCGCGGTCGTTGGCCGCACTCCTGCTACAGGCCATCTTTTTCGACAGGCGGCCCTAAACTTTTTCCATAGGGCACCGTTACCAGCAATAACAGCGGTTTGAACGTCACGGAACAGCGCGACGGACCAAAGTACACAGCAGCAAGGTCGCTGCACCCTGAAAGACCACGTCTCTGGAGTAGACACCATGGCATCCGTAATCAACACCAACGTCGCATCCCTCAACTCGCAGCGCAACCTGGCTACCTCGCAGTCGCAGCTGAACACCTCGATCCAGCGCCTGTCGTCGGGCCTGCGCATCAACAGCGCCAAGGATGACGCCGCCGGTCTCGCGATCTCCGACCGCATGCAGTCGCAGATCAAGGGCATGACGCAAGCCACCCGCAACGCCAACGATGCCGTATCGATGGCGCAAACCGCCGAAGGCGCCCTGTCGAGCTCGGGCGACATCCTGCAGCGTATCCGTGAGCTGGCAGTGCAGTCGTCGAACTCGTCGAACTCGTCCAGCGACCGCAAGGCCCTGCAAACCGAAGTTACCCAACTGACCTCGGAACTGAACCGCATCTCGAACACCACCGAATTCAACGGCCAGAAGCTGATGGACGGTTCGATGGGCACCGCGAACTTCCAGGTCGGCGCCAACGCAGGCCAGCTGATCTCGATGACCGGCTCGAACTTCACCACCTCGACCTACGGCAACAACAGCACCGACGTCGCAGCCAAGGCCACTAACGCCAGCTCGGCCAACGGCGTGGTGGCCGGCACCGTGACCATCAACGGCTCGCAAGGTTCGAAGGCCATCAACGTCGGCGCCGGGGATACCGCCAAGGCCACCGTTGACAAGATCAACACCGTCAGCGGCGATACCGGCGTGACCGCCACCGCCAAGACCGACGCCAACCTGGAACTGCTGGCGAACGAGTCGTACACGTTCACGATGCAGTCGGATAACGCCACTGCGGTGACGATCTCGTTCTCGGTGGGCACCAACGACGCCAACGGCCATGCCGGTGCGATCAGCGCCTTCAATGCCCAGTCGGCAAAGACCGGCGTCACCGCATCGTATGACTCAACCAACGGCGGCATCAAGCTGAGCCACGCCGACGGCAACGACGTCAAGCTGAAGAACACCTCGACCGGCGCCGCTGCGGGCGACGCCATGCTGGCGACCTACACCACCGCCGGCGCGCTGAGCGCTCAAGCTGAAACGAACGGCGCCAATGGCGCTACCGCGATGGGCAAGATCACCATGGACTCGGACAAGAGCTTCTCGGTGGTCGACGCGACCACCACCATGGGCCTGGGCGGCAATTCGGCGCTGAAGGCGGTGGCCGACCTCGACATCAGCACCTTCGAAGGCGCACAGGCCGCCATCAAGACCGCCGATGCCGCACTGTCCGCCGTGAACAGCCAGCGCGCAGAATACGGCGCACTGCAGTCGCGCTTCGAATCGGCGATCTCGAACCTGTCGTCGTCGACCGAGAACCTGTCGGCATCGCGCAGCCGCATCGTCGATACCGACTTCGCAGCCGAAACCGCGAAGATGACCCGCGGCCAGATCCTGCAGCAGGCCGGCACCTCGATGCTGGCCCAGGCCAACTCGCTGCCGAACGGCGTCCTGTCGCTGCTGCGTGGCTAATCGCTAACGAGCGGTAACGACAACGCGAAGTAAGCGGTTCCTCGGCTGGAGAAATTCAGCCGGGGAATTTTTACTAGGGGAATCGACATGCACATCCAATCATTGGGTTCGTCGCCCGCAACGAAACTGGACGACCGTCCGGTTGCGGTGGCCGGGCAGCCTGCGCCTGCGGACCGCCAGCCGGCCACGGATGCGCCAGCCTCCGTACCGGTCACCATATCGGGCACCGTATCGGGAAGGGACGCGGTGTCGGCAGCCGTGAAGAAACTCAACGAGGCCATGCCGCCTTCGGCCCAGAGCCTGGAATTCGAGATCGACGAGGGCAGCAAGGAGGTCGTCGTCAAGATCATCGACCAGAGCACCAAGGAGGTGGTTCGCCAGATCCCTACCGAGGAAGCCCTGGAAATGGCCAGGTCGATCGACAAGATGCAGGGATTGCTGATCCGGCAAACCGCCTGAACTTCCGTATCAGAAAGCGCCACATTCGCGAGAATGTGGCGCTTTTTTCATGTGCAAGCACGGCGCCGGCATATGGCTATTTCGCAAAATCAAAATAAAGCGACCTTTACCGCTCTTAAGTCCGGTTTGTTTCTGTCGATAATCACTTACGATATTGCTTTCACGGGAGAAACAAGTGGCCGTTAGTTCAACCTCACTCGACATCAACAGCATCGTCAGCCAACTGATGCAGGCTGAGGCCGCGCCGCTTGCCAATTATGACAAGAAGACCGCGGCGTTCCAGGCTCGTGCGGCCGCCCTCGCCCAAGTCAGCGCCGCGGTCGGCACCTTCCAGGGTGCGCTGACGAAGCTCAACACGTCTGCCACGTTCCAGGGCCTCGGCGCCGCCACCAGCAACAAGGACGTCTTGAGCGGGACCGCCGGCGCAGGCGCTGTGCCGGGCAAGTACAAGATCAACGTGACCCAGCTGGCGCAGGCCCAGAGCCTGAAGACGAACGGCTACGCCAGCACGACGTCGACCATCGGCGCCGGCGCCCCGACCACCCTCACCTTCCAGTTTGGCACCGTTACCGGCGGCACCTTCGGCGCCGCCGGTAACGCGCTGGGGCTGGCGGCGGCGGCAAGCGGCATCGCCAACGGTTCGCTGAACCTGAACGGCGTTTCCATCGGCACCGGCCCAACCACGCGCAGCGCCCGCGCGCTGGCGGAAGCCATCAATGCGCAATCCGACAAGACCGGCGTGGTCGCCACCGCCGGCGTCACCAGCACCGCTGCCGGCCTGTTCGAGAATTTTGGCGAGGTCAGCGTCGATGCGGGCTCCAGCTACACCCTGTCGGTGGGCGGCGTACAGCTGGCCAACCTGACCCCGGGCAGTACGCCGCTGACGGGCGCCGCCCTCGACACCGTACTGGCCGGCGCCAACACCCGCAATGCGCTGGCCGCCGCCAACATCACCTTCACCGGCAGCGCCGCCGACGGCACGTTGCAGTTTAGCGCTTCCGACGGTTCGACCATCGACGTGACCGAAGCCGTCACCGGCACCGTCCACGGCGGCATTGGACACGCCGACACTGCCGTGAATACCGGTGCAACCGTGACCGCGACCGCCGGCGTCACCCTGCGTTCGAACGACGGCAACCAGATCGTGGTCGGCGGCACCAACCCGGCCGCCGCCGGCTTTGCCGCAGGCAGCGTCGGCGCCCATATGGGATCGGGCTTTTCGCTCAACGGGGCCATCAACAGCAAGACGGTCACGCTTGGCGCCGGCGACCAGTCGCTGCAGGGCATTCGCGATGCGATCAACAAGGCCGACATGGGCGTGACCGCCACCATCGTGTCCGACGGCAGCGCCAAGCCGTATCACCTGGTGCTCACCTCGAACAAGACCGGTGAAGCGACGACGATGAAGATCAGCGTCGGCGGCGAAGACGGCAACCCGGCGGATCCGGCCATTGCCGCGATGCTCGGCTACGATCCGGCCGGCGTGCAGAACTTGACCCAGACGGCCGGCGCCCAGAGCACCAGGCTGAACATGAACGGCATCGAGATCAAGAGCGACAGCACCACGGTCACCGATGCGATCCAGGGCGTGACGCTGGACGTCACCTCGACCGGCAGCTCGACGCTGACGGTGTCCAAGGACACGGCGTCGATCACCACCGCGGTCAACGACTTCGTCAAGGCTTATAACGACCTGAACAAGACGATCGGCGGCCTGACCTCGTTCAACTCCACCAGCGGCAAGGGCGCCATCCTGCAGGGCGACGCCAGCGTGCGCACCATCCAGAGCCAATTGCGCCGCCAGATCAGCGCCGTGATGGAAGGCTCCGGCGGCAAGCTCAATTCGCTGAGCCAGATCGGCATCGGCTTCCAGCAGGACGGCAGCCTGAAGGTCGACTCCACCAAACTCAACAAGGCGATCAGCGAAAACGCGGCGGACTTCGGCGGCCTGTTCGCCGCCATGGGCTCGACCACCGACAGCATGATCAAGTTCGACAAGTCGAGCGCCGCCACCAAGGCGGGCACCTACGCGATCAACATCACCAGCCTGGCGACCCAGGGCAACCTGGTCAGCAGCGCCGCTCTCAGCGGCTCGACCACGATCGCCCCGAATACCGTCTGGCGCGTGACGCTGAACCAGACCGATCCGGTCACCGAAAGCAAGAGCCAGGAGATCAAGCTCCAGGCAGGCACCTACAGCAACGACGACCTGGCGGCCCTGATCCGCTCGGCGATCAACGGCAACTCCACCTTCGCCGGCGCCGGCGACACGGTCGAGGCCGCGGTCGGTGACGACGGCCGCCTGACGCTGTCGTCGAGCAAATATGGCGACATCTCGAACATTGAGATCGCCGGCATCAGCGGCAGCACGGTCGACAGCATCTTCGGGGCCGCCACGCCGACCAAGGGCAAGGACGTCGAAGGCACCATCGGCGGCGTGGCCGCCACCGGCAACGGTCAATCGCTGACCGCCGCAGCCGGCTCGGCGGCCGAAGGCATCCAGGTCTCGATCACCGGCGGCCTGGTCGGGGATCGCGGCAGCATCACCTTCTCGCAAGGCTTCGCTTACCAGCTGACCAACCTGGCGGCCGGCTTCATCGGCAAGGACAGTCTGCTCAAGAGCAAGACCGACGGCCTGGATGCCTCGATCAAATCGGTCGCCGCGCAGCGTGCACGCTTCGAGATGCGCCTGGAAAGCATGGAAAAACGCTATCGCGCGCAATTCGTCGCACTCGACGCCATGCTGTCCTCGATGCAGTCGACTTCTAACTACCTCACCCAGCAGTTGGCGAGCCTGTCCGCCAACCGGGGTTAATTCAGCATCACTGGAGAATTACATGTTTGGAACCCAGAAACGCGGCGTGGGCGCCTATGCGACGGTCGGCCTGGAAACCGGCGTCGCCTCGGCCTCGCCGCACAAACTGGTGGTCATGCTGTACGACGGCGTGATCGTCGCCCTGCTCAGCGCGATCAACGGCATCAAGTCGTCGAACATCGGCATCAAGGGCGCCGCGATTTCGAAGGCCATCACGATCATCGACAACGGCCTGCGCGCCTCGCTCGACAAGAAGGCCGGCGGCGACATCGCCGCCAACCTCGACGCGCTGTACGATTACATGAGCCGCCGCCTGCTGGAAGCGAACATCAAGAACGACGCGACGATCGTCGAGGAAGTGCACGGCCTGATGGCCGACCTGCGCGAAGCCTGGGTCCAGATCGGCGAGCAGCAGGCCGTGGCCGAGCCGATGCCGCCCGCGATCCAGCAAGCCCCCACCCTGATGAGCGCCTGAGAGAGATGACGACGATGACGATGAGCGGACAGGAAGTCGTGACCACTTACGAAACCATGGTCGGCATCACCGAGCGCATGCTCGATGCGGCCAGCGCCAGCGAGTGGGACCGCCTGGCCGAACTGGAGCAGGAATGCGCACGCCACGCGAACCGGTTGAAGGCGAATGAAGGCGGCGCGCCGCTGGGCGGCCAGGAACGCCTGCGCAAGGTCGACGCGATCCGCCGCATGCTCGACTTCGACCGCCAGATCCGCGACCTCACCACGCCATGGATGGCGCACTTGTCGACGCTGATGAAGAGCGCCTCGACCGAACGCCGCGTCGCGCGCGCCTACGGCGTCTGATGATGGGAGGGCTGGATGCTGCCGCGTGAACTCGTCGGCAGCGTCACGCCCGTCACCCCGGCGCGGCCGGCCGAGCAGGCCGTCGATCCGCGCCAGCAGGCGTTCGCGCGCGAGATCGCGCCGCTGCTGGGCAAGACCATCCACGGCGCGATCCAGGCGCGGCTGCTCGATGGGACGTTCGTCGTCCGGTTCGCCGACACCCAGGCCCGCATGCAGCTGCCTCCCGGCGCCCAGGTCGGCGCCGACGTGCCGCTGACCCTGGTCGGCCTGCATCCGCGTCCCACCTTCCAGGTCGGTTCACACACCACCACCGCCTTCGCCGAAGCCGGCCCCGCGCCGCAGGAGGACGCCGACGGCGCGCATGCGCCGCTGTCGTACCGCGAAGGCGCCGCCATCGGCCGCGCCGCCGGCCTGCTGGCATCAAGCGCGGCACTCGGCGCGCAAGCCTTCGCCGGCGGCGCCGAAGCGAAGAACACCACCTTGAGTCCCACCGCCCAGGCCCTGGCCGGCGTGCTGGCCGCAGCCCAGAAGGCCGACAGCCAGCTGTCCGCCATCGTCGGCCGCGCTCCGCTGGCGCCCGGCCCCGGGGCGGATCCAGCGGCGTTGGCGGCCGGCCTGCAGCAGGCCTTCGGCAAGAGCGGCCTGTTCTACGAATCGCACGTGGCCGAATGGGCGCGCGGCGCCCTGCCCCTGTCCGAGCTGGCGGGCGAGCCGCAGCAGCAGGCTGCGCAGGGCGGGGCACGCCCCAATGCGCAGGATCCCGCGACTGCGCAGTTCATCAGCATGCAGCTGGCGGCCCACGAACAATCGCACCTGTCATGGAAAGGCCAGCTGTGGCCGGGCCAGCCGATGGAGTGGGACGTGCAGCGCGAGGCCCATCAGGATGGTGACGGCAGCGGCGACGGCGAACAGGCGATCTGGCACTCGCGCCTGCGCCTGCGTTTTCCGCAGCTGGGCGAGCTCGAGGCGCAGCTGCGCATGGTGAACGGCGCCCTGCAGGTGCAGTTCGCGGCGGCCGACGAAGCCACCGCCGGCCTGCTGCGCGAGCACATGCCGGCACTGGCCGGCGCCCTCGACGCGGTGGGCACGCCGCTGGCCGGCTTCGACGCCCGTGCGCGCGCCGGAGCGGCCGAAGACCCGGATCACGATCATGCGTGAGCAGGGCGACAAGCGGCGCCAGAATGCCGTGGCGCTGGCCTACGGCGCCGGAGAACGCGCGCCGACCGTGGTGGCCAAGGGCTCCGGACTGGTCGCCGAGCAGATCATCCGGCGCGCCCAGGACGCCGGGGTGTTCGTGCACGAATCGAAAGAGCTGGTGTCGCTGCTGATGCAGGTGGATCTCGACCGCGAGATTCCTCCCGCCCTGTACCGGGCAATTGCAGAACTGTTGGCATGGCTATATCATATAGAGTCGGCTCGACAACACGATGATCTGTTGCCTCCCGCGCCCGATCCGACGCCCCACCTCCCATTGGCACCAGCGGCAAGGATAGATGCAAGCGATGATTGAAACAGAACTGGAAGACTGGCACGACTTTGAAGTAGCATCGCGCCGCGAGATCGTGGCGCTGCTGCGCCAGATCGGAGAAAAGAACCAGCTGATTCGCATGCTGATCAAGGGCGAGGCCGACGTCTGCGTCACCTCGATCCTGGCGGTCGACGAGGACAGCGGCACCGTGGTGCTGGACCGCTCGGTGGACCGCGCCCAGAACGAGCGCATCGTGGCCGCCGGCCGCGTGAAATGCGAGACGTCGCTCGACAAGATCCGCATCCTGTTCGGCGCCGACGGCCTGGCCGCCACCACCTGGCGCGGCGAGCCCGCGCTGCGCGCCGACATCCCGCCCACCCTGATCCGCCTGCAGCGGCGCGAGTACTACCGCATGCCGACCCCGGTCAGCAATCCGGTGCGCGCGCTGGTGCCGGTGCCGATCGACGCCGGCGGCGGCATGGGCGTGTTCCCGCTGCACGACATCAGCGTCGGCGGCATCGCCCTGCTCGACAACAAGCTTCAGCTGGGCGCCAGCATCGGCCGCGTGATCGAAGGCTGCCGCATCGAGCTGCCCGAGATCGGTCCGATCGCGACCTCGCTCGAGATCCGCAACTCGCTCGACCTCACCCTCCTGAACCAGAAGACCAGCCGCCGCCTGGGCTGCCAGTTCGTCGACATCTCGCGCGGCGCTCTGGCCGCCGTGCAGCGCTACATCACCAAGCTCGAACGCGAGCGCAACGCGAAGCTCGCCGGCCTGGCCTGAGGCCGGCCCTGCGCGGGCATTTCAGCGACGAAGATCGATGGACACGGCCGCGCGCGCATCTTCTCTTTCCCTGTCGTTTCCCGCGGCGCTTCTCCACGGCCACGACACCGCGACCCTGTCCCAGGCAATGGGACTGCTCGCCATCGTCGGCGACCTGGGCATGGGCCAGCCGCTCGATGGTTCGGCGCGCGCCGCGCGCCTGGCCGCGCGCGTGGCCGCGGCGGCCGGCGCCGGCGCCGCGGCGTGCGAGCATGCGCGCATGGTGGCGCTGCTGCGCTGGTCGGGCTGCACCGCCACCGCGGCCGGCTTCGCCGCGATGCTGGGCGACGACGTCGGCGCGCGCCACGCGCTGGTGAGCCGCACCCTCCATGCCCGGCAGGCGGCTCGCCTCTCCGACACCACCGGGCTGGCCGAGGTCCACTGCGAAGTGGCGGGCGACATCGCCGCCATGATGGGCTTGCCGGCCGCGGTCGAACGCGGCTTGCGCCACGTGTGGGAGCATGACGACGGCAGCGGCCTGCCGTCGCACCTGCGCGGCGCCGACGTGCCGGACGTGGTGCATCACGCGACGCTGGGCGGAGACCTCGACATCCTGGCGCGCGTGCATGGTGTCGACCGCGCGCTGGACATGATCGCGCAGCTGGGCGGCGTCAAGTATCCGGCGCGCCTGGTGGCGCTCGTGGCGCCGCACGCGCGCGCCTGGCTCGACGCGCTGGAGGCCGCCGAAGCGCCATCGTCGCAGCCGGATTTTCTTCCGGTATCGGCGTCGCTCACCCTGGTGGCCGACATGATCGAACTCAAGCTGCCCTGGCTGGCCGGCTATTCGCGCCGCGTCGCGTTGCTGGCGCAGGAAGCGGCGCAACTGGCGGGCCTGCCCGAGACGCAGCAGCGCGGCCTGGCGCGCGCCGCCCTGCTGCACGGGATCGGGCGCGCGGCGGTGACCAACACGGTGTGGGAGCGCAGCGGCAAACTGAGCGCCGCCGACTGGGAAGCGGTGCGCCTGGTGCCCTACTGGACCGCGCGCGCCGGCAGCCGCATCGACGGCCTGGGACCGGACGCGCAACTGGCGTCGCACGTCTACGAGCGGCTCGACGGCAGCGGATACTTTCGCAGCCTGGACGCGGGCGCCCTCGGCGCGCCGCAGCGCCTGCTGGGCGCGGCCGCCGCCTGGGTGGCGCTGCGCTCGCCGCGGCCATGGCGCGCCGCCCATGCGCCGGCGGCGGCCGGCGCCCTGCTCGCGGCCCAGGTGACGGGCGGCCGCTTCGACCGCGCCACGGTGGACGCCGTGCTGGCCGCGGCGGCAGGCGTTCGCGCCGCGCCGGGAAATGGAATAGCAGATGCGGGTGCGAACGCCGCAGCCGGCGCGCCGGTGCGCGCCACGCTGTCGGCGCGCGAGACCGAGGTATTGCGGCGCATCAGCCTCGGGGAGAGCAACAAGGCGGCCGCGCGCGCCATGCGCCTCAGCCCCAGCGCCGTGCGCACCCACGTCGAGAGCATCTTCGGCAAGCTCGATTGCACCACCCGCGCCGCCGCCACCCTCAAGGCCCTGACCCTCGGCCTGATCTGAGGCCGCAATCGGCTCGAGCGGCGCGCGGGACAGGTCGCCGCGCAGCGGCGTCAGGACGAATGCATGCGGCGCTCGTTCAGCAGGGCCACGAAGCGCCGCGCCGCCAGCCCCTGGGGACGGTTGTTCGCCCACACCACGTCGACGAACAACGTCATGATGTTGGTGAAATTGGCGGAAGGAATGTGCACCAGCTGGCCATCCGCCAGCGGCGTGAGCACGAAGCCGGCGGGCAGCCAGGCCCAGCCCAGGCCCGCCGTCACCAGGCTCAGTGCGGCGACCGGATTGTCGGTCTTCCACTGCAGGCGCGACATGGCGATGCGCTTGTCGACCTGGTCGGCGTGGCGGCCGGCCATGACGATCTGGCGCTCGCCCAGCAGGTGCTGGTCGCGGATCGCGCCGGCCGGTACACGCGCCAGCAGCGGGTGATCGGGCGCCAGCACCGCCACCAGGGTTTCACGGGCTACTTCCTGGAAACCTTCGCGCGGATCCATGCCGTAGCGCTCGAACACCAGCGCCAGGTCGGCGCGGCCATCCTGCAACATCGCCAGGGCATCGGCTTGCGCGGCGCTCAAGACGTTCACTTCCAGTAAGGGAAACGCCTCGGAGAGCGCACGCAGCGCGTCGTGCCAGGGCGCGGCGGCCATCAGCTCGGGCACCAGAACCAGGGTCAGCGAAGGTTCGAGGTCCTGGCTCAGCGACAGCGCGTGCTGGTTCAGCAGCCGCAATTGCTCGACCAGCAGGCGCGCCTGCGGCAGCAACGCCAGCGCGTGTTCGGTGGGACGCGGTTCGCGGCCGCCGCGGTCGAACAGCTCGAGGCCGAGCTCGGCCTCCAGGTTGGCGATGGACATGCTGACGGCCGAGGGCACGCGCCCGAGCGCGCGGGCGGCGGCCGAGAATGAGCCGTGGTCCACGGCGGCGAGCAGGATGCGCAGGTGGTCGAGATCGAAAGCCATCTATCAATCATACTGACAGCTGCTGACTTTTTCCATCACCCTGATTCACATAAGATGCGTTTCCATCAGCGGCAAGGTCTGCCGCATCCATTCGAGGAGAGCATCATGGTGTGGTTGGTATTGTTTCTTGCAGGGTTGTTCGAAGTGTGCTGGGCCGTCGGCTTGAAGTACACGGAAGGGTTCACCCGCCCGTGGCCCACGGTCGGCACCGTGGTGGCGATGGCGATCAGCTTCGTCCTGCTGTCGCAGGCGATGAAGACGCTGCCGCTGGGAACGGCCTATGCGATCTGGACCGGCATTGGCGCGGTCGGCACCGCCCTGGTGGGCATCGTCCTGTTCGGCGAATCGGCCAACCCGGCGCGCATCGCCTGCATCGGCCTGATCGCGGCCGGCATCATCGGACTGAAACTGGCGACGCCGGCCTGACTGAAAGCGCCGGTGCGCCCGGCCGGGTTCTTCCCTGCGCGGCGCTCGGGGGAAGGGGCGCCCGGCGCTATCACACCTGCATATTCATGATGTCGTGGTATGCCGACACCAGTTTGTTGCGCACCTGCACCGTCGCCTGGAAGGCAATGCTCGATTTCTGCATCGCGACCATGGTGTCCGACAGGCTCACCGTGTCGTCGCCCATGGTGAAACGCCGGCTGAGCGCCTGCGCCTCGGCCGAGCGATTGCTCACGCCCTGCAGGGAGTTGTGCAAGGCTTCCGCGAAATCGAGCTTGACCGCGGACTTGCCGCCGACCGCGCCGGCACTGCCAAGCCCGCCAGGGGCGACCGGCCCCGCCGACTCCGGCTTGGTGGCCGCCGTCTTCAACTGCTCCATCATGGCCTGGATGCGGCTACTGTCGATGCCGCCGATACCGCCAATACTCATGTTACCCTCCTGCATGTTATTGCTTTGTGGAATCATCCACAAATGCACTCAGGAAAGCAGAATAGCAGCGCAAGCGCCAGTTTCACCCGTGAGTTAGGGCGGTAAACGCCCCCTATTTCGGGATTTGAATGTTGCCCCTGGGCTCCATAATGCTGTCTGTTCCCTATCCATTCACCTGAATCCATCAACCATGGCAGCAACTGCGGAAGACCTTCTCGACACCACCCAGGGCCAGCCCCCGGCTGCGCCCCCGTCGTTTTTCCAGACGACCATGGGCAAGCGCGTCGCCGTCGGCGGCGGCATCGCGCTGATCCTGGCGCTGATGCTGGCGGTCTGGATGTGGAGCCAGGCGCCCGAGTACCGCGTGCTGTTCTCCAATTACAGCGACCGCGACGGTGGCGCGATCACCGCATCGCTCGACCAGATGGGGGTGCAATACAGGTTTTCCGAAGGCGGCAGCGCGATCCTGGTGCCGGCCGAGCAGATCCACGACCTGCGCCTGAAGCTGGCCGCGCAAGGCCTGCCGAAGGGCGGCAACGTCGGCTTCGAGCTGATGGAAAACCAGAAGCTGGGCGTGTCGCAATTCCTGGAACAGGTCAACTACCAGCGCTCGCTCGAAGGCGAGCTGGCGCGTTCGATCCAGTCGCTGGGCTCGGTGAGCAACGCGCGCGTCCACCTGGCGCTGCCGAAGCCGTCCGTGTTCGTGCGCGACCAGCAAAAGCCGACCGCCTCGGTGCTGCTCAACCTGCAACCGGGCCGCGCCCTGGATCCGGGCCAGGTCAGCGCCATCTCGCACCTGGTCGCGTCCAGCGTGCCTGAACTGACCATCGGCAACGTGACCGTGGTCGACCAGAACGGCAACCTGCTGTCCGAGCAGGCCGGCAAGGGCGCCGGCAACAAGATGCTGGATGCCACCCAGCTGAAGTACGTCGACCAGGTCCAGCAGAACATCATCAAGCAGGTCGAATCGATCATCAAGCCGCTGGTCGGCGAAGGCAATGTCCGCGCCGAAGCGACCGCCGAGGTGGACTTCGCCCAGGTCGATACCGCGGCCGAAATGTACAAGCCGAATTCGCCGCCGGAACCGCAGGCCATCCGCAGCCAGCAGACCTCGGAGACGCTGGGCGCCGGCGCCGGCCCGTCGGGCATCCCGGGCGCGCTGTCGAACCAGCCGCCGGGCGTGAACACCGCGCCGATCGACGGCGAGCCGCCGGCCGAAGCGCCTGCCGCCACCGGCCCGAGCACCAAGAACGCCACCATGAATTACGAGCTGGACAAGACCATCCGCTACGAGCAGCGGCCGATGGGCGGCATCAAGCGCCTGACGGTCGGCGTGGTGGTCAACTACCGCCGCATCGTCGACCCGGCCACCGGCAAGGTCACCGTGCGTCCGCTGGCGGCCAACGAGGTGGCCCAGATCAACGAGCTGGTCAAGCAGGCCATGGGGTACAACCAGGCGCGCGGCGACACCCTGAATGTGACCAACGCGCCGTTCGACGGTGTGGACAAGCCGGCCGATCCGGTGGTAGAACCGGACTGGTGGCGCGACCCGGCGAACATGCCGCTGTTCAAGGACCTGGCCCGCTACGCTTTCGTGTTCGCCGTGATCGCCTTCCTGTACTACCGCTTCCTGCGTCCGCTGCTGCGTCCGGCGATCAAGAAGTTCGACGAAGCGACCGCGATCCCGGAAGATCAGAAGGCGGAAGAACTGGCCGCGGGCGAGGCACTGGGCGAAGGTGCCGCGGCGGACGAGGAAGACCTCGCGGACGAAGAGAAGGTTCGCCGCGACATGGGTTACCGCGAGAACCTGAAGTTGGCGAAGGACCTGGCAAACGAAGATCCGCGCATCGTCGCAAACGTCATCAAGGCATGGTTGGGTACAAATGAGTGATAAAGACAAGGAAGGCACGAACAAGGCGGCGATCCTGATGCTGGCCCTGGGCGAGGCCGAAGCGGCCGAGGTGATGAAGTACCTCGGCCCGCGCGAGGTGCTCAAGCTGGGCGCGGCGATGGCGCAGATGAAGGCGGTGCAGCACGGCCAGGTGGTCACGGTGCTCGAAGAGTTCGTCGAAGAGACCAATCTGCACTCGACCGTCGGGCTCGATTCGGACGAGTACATCCGCCAGGTGCTGACCAAGGCCCTGGGCGACGACAAGGCGGCCGTCCTGCTGAACCGCATTCTCGGTGGCAAGGATGCCTCGGGCATCGAGAGCCTGAAGTGGATGGACTCGGTCTCGGTGGCCGAGCTGATCCGCAACGAGCACCCGCAGATCATCGCCACCATCCTGGTCCACCTCGAGCGCGACCAGGCGTGCGAAATCCTGGCAAACTTTACCGAGCGCCTGCGCAACGACGTCGTGCTGCGCATCGCCACCCTGGACGGCGTGCAGCCGGCCGCCCTGCGCGAGCTGAACGACGTGCTGACCAAGCTGTTGTCGGGTAACGAACACATCAAGAAGTCCTCGCTGGGCGGCGTGCGCACCGCGGCCGAGATCCTGAACTTCATGAGCGGCGAGCAAGAGCAAGCCGTGATGGACAATATCAAGAACTACGACAACGATATGGCGCAGAAGATCATGGACGAGATGTTCGTGTTCGACAACATCATCGACATCGACGACCGCGGCATCCAGCTGCTGCTGCGTGAAGTGCAGTCCGAGATGCTGATCATCGCGCTGAAAGGCGCCTCGCAGGATCTGCGCGAGAAGATCTTCAAGAATATGTCGCAGCGTGCCAGCGAAATGATGCGCGAAGACCTGGAATCGAAGGGGCCGGTGCGCCTGTCCGAAGTGGAATCGCAGCAAAAGCAGATCCTGCAGATTGTGCGTCGTCTGTCCGACGAAGGCCAGATCGTGTTGGGCGGCAAGGGTGAGGATTCGTTCGTCTGATGGCCATACCGAAAGAACAGCAGAGCGCCTACCAGCGCTGGGAAATGGCGTCGTTCGGCGACGACCGTCCCAGCACGCTCGCACGCCGCGCTGCCGAGGCCGAGGCGGCGGCGCCGCCTGCCGACGCCACGCCCGCCCTGCCGCCGGGATTCAGCCTGCCCAGCGTCGAAGAACTGGAAGCGATGCGCGAAGCGGCGCGCCAGGAAGGTTTCGCGCAGGGACTCGACGAAGGCCGCGCCCAGGGCCATGCCGAGGGCCGCGCACAGGGTTACGCCGAAGGCGCCGAGGCCGGCCAGCGTGAAGCCGCGGCCGAACTGGAGCAGCTGCGCCAGGTGGCCGCCAGCTTCGGCGACGCCATCGCCCAGGCCGACGAGACCATCGCGCGCGACCTGCTCGACCTCGCCCTGCGCCTGGCGCGCGGCATGGTGCGCACCGGTTTCGAGGTGCGCCCGGAACTCATCCTGTCGGTAGTGCGCGACGCCATCGACCAGCTGCCCGTGCTGCAACAGCCGGCCGTGCTCACCCTGCATCCGCTGGACGCCGAACTGGTGCGCCACGGCATGGCCGAAGAATTGAGCAAAGGCGGCTGGCGCATCGTCGAGAACGGGTCCATCGGGCGCGGCGGCTGCAAGGTCGAGACCGCCACTAACCAGATCGATGCGCAAGCCGCGGCGCGCTGGAACCGCCTGACCCACGCGCTGGCCGCCAACGTCGAGTGGCTGGGCGACTGATGGACGAGCGCACCCCTGCCCGCGAACGCGGCGACGCTGGCGGCGACCCGCATACCGGGCGCTGGAAATCCTATCTGCGCGACTGCGACACCCTGGTCGGCTTCGCCGATCCGCTGCAAGTGTCGGGCCGCGTCACGCGCGTGGCCGGCCTGGTGATGGAATGCGTCGGCCTGCGCCTCGCGGTCGGCGCCGCCGCCACGATCCCCACCGCCAGCGGCTTCATCGAGGCCGAAGTGGTCGGCTTCGAGGGCGAGCGCCTGTTCCTGATGCCGCAAAGCGATACCGAGGGCGTGGTGCCCGGTTCGCGCGTCTTCCCGGTCGAGAGCGTACTGCCGCCGCCGGGCACCGTGCCGCACGGACGGCGGCGTCCGCAAGACCGCGCGCGCCACCTGCCGGTCGGCATGCAGCTGCTGGGCCGCGTGGTCGATGGCGCCGGCCGTCCGCTCGACGGCCTCGGTCCGCTCGGCACGTCCGAGGTGGGGCCGCTCAATGCGCGGCCGGTCAATCCGCTCGACCGCGCGCCGATCAAGGACACGCTCGACGTCGGCGTGCGCGCCATCAATGCGATGCTGACCGTGGGCCGCGGCCAGCGCCTGGGCCTGTTCGCCGGCACCGGCGTCGGCAAATCGGTGCTGCTGGGGATGATCGCACGCTATACCGAAGCCGACGTCATCGTGGTCGGACTCATCGGCGAACGTGGGCGCGAGGTCAAGGAATTCATCGACCAGATCCTGGGACCCGAAGGCCGCGCCCGCTCGGCCGTGGTGGCGGCGCCGGCCGACTCGCCGCCGCTGCTGCGCCTGCAGGGGGCGGCCTACGCCACGGCAATCGCCGAGCATTTCCGCGACCAGGGCAAGAACGTGATGCTGATCATGGATTCGCTGACCCGCTATGCGATGGCGCAGCGCGAGATCGCGCTGGCGATCGGCGAGCCGCCGGCCACCAAGGGCTACCCGCCATCGGTATTCGCCAAGCTGCCGGTGCTGGTCGAGCGCGCCGGCAACGGCCTGGAAGGCGGCGGCTCGATCACGGCCTTCTATACCGTGCTGTCCGAAGGCGACGACCAGCAGGATCCGATCGCCGATGCGGCGCGCGGCATTCTCGACGGCCACATCGTGCTCGATCGCCACCTGGCCGAGGCCGGGCATTATCCGGCGATCGACATCGAACAGTCCATTTCGCGGGCGATGCACTCGATCACGACCCACGAACACCAACTCGCGGCGCGCAAGCTGAAGCAATTGTATTCACGCTACCAGCGCTCGCGCGACCTGATCAATGTCGGCGCCTATGCCGCCGGCAGCGACCCGGTGCTCGACCAGGCGATCGCGAAGCATGCGGCCATCGAGGAATTCCTGTGCCAGGAAATCCACGACAACGCCACGCTTCCCGAGAGCTTGGGCCAACTTTCCTCGCTATTCGACTGATTGGCAAGAATTGTCCAGCGTTAAAATCGCTGCACCATGGCCCAATTATCCGCACTCGAAACACTGATTGACCTGGCGCAGAAGGATTCCGATGCCGCCGCCAGGCGCCTGGGCGCGGCCAACAAACTGGTCGAGGAAGCCGAGCAGAAGCTGGAGATGCTGGTCGGCTACCGCGACGAATATGCGCGCAAGCTGGACGCGGCCCAGGTCGCCGGGATCACGCCGTTTGCGTACCACAACTTCGTTGCCTTTATCGGCAAGCTGGACAATGCCCTGGATGGCCAGCGCGACGTGTTGAAGCATGCCCGGTTCAAGGCGGAGACCGAGCGCAAGACATTGCAGGAAAGCGAACGCAAGCGCTTGTCGTATCGCACGCTGAACGAACGCGCCGCGAGCGAGGCGCTCAAGGCACAGAACAAGCGCGACCAGAAACTGATGGACGACCACGCGGCGCGTGGCGCCCGCTACCAACAACGCTGAGCGAAACATGACGACGCAGACCACGAATCTCCTGTTCCAGACCACCGGCGCCAGTGCTGGCGCGCCACGCGGCGCGAATCCGGACCGGCTGGCCGACAGCGCACGCGGCAATGGCGCCTTCGGCGCCACCCTGTCGCGCGAACTGGCGGCGCGCCAGCAGGCGCCGCAGCCCCAGCCCCAGACCCCGGCTGCCCAGCAGCCGAAGCCGGCCGCGCAGCAGCAATCGACGCCGAAAGCCGCCGACAAGCCCGCCAACCGCGAGCCGGTGCGCGAGCAGGCAAACAAGGCCGGCGCCAGGCCGGCCGGCCCCGACGGCGAAGCGAAGACCACGAAACCGGCGTCGGCCGAGGGCAAGGAAGAAGCCGAGACAGCGCAAGGTGCGGCCGAAGGCGCGGCCGAGGCCGCCGCTGCGGCGACGACGCCGGTCACCGACATGCTGGCCTTCATGGCCAGCCTGACCCGGCCCGCGGCGGCCGACGCCGCTGCCGTGTCGCCTGACGCCGCCGCTGCCGGCGACCTGCAATCGACGGCGCTGGAAGGCGCGCTCGAGCGCATGACCGGCGCGGCAGGCAGCACGGGCGCTGACGCCGCGGCCGGCGCCGCCGCCGTCACCGACCAGCTCGGCAAAGGCGTCTCGCTGGCCGCCGGCGTGCAGCGCGCACCAAGCGACCCGAACGCGTCCCAGGCCCAGGCCGGCGCCCTGCCGGAAGGCCTGCAGGATGCCGCCCAGTTCCAGACCCAGCTGCGCGAAAGCCAGCAGCAGGTCGCCACGCGCATCGAGGACGCCCCGGCTCCGCTGGCCCAGCTGCAGGCCCAGGCCGCCAGGATGGCGGATGCGGTGGGCAACCCGGCCGCCGTGCCGGGCGACCGCATCCCGGCCCGGATGGGCAGCCAGGCCTGGGACAACCAGGTCAGCCAGCGCATCGTCTACATGGTCGGCAAGGAGCAGGCCGCCACCCTGACCCTGAACCCGCCCGACCTGGGACCGGTCCAGATCGTGCTCAACGTGAGCAATGACCAGGCCAGCGTGGCCTTCTCGGCCGAGCAGCTGGAAGTGCGCCAGGCCCTGGAAAACGCCCTGCCGCGCCTGCGCGAGATGATGAGCGAGAGCGGCATCGCCCTGGGTAACGCGACGGTCGACGCCGGCGCACGCCAGCAGCAGGACTGCGAACGCCAGGCGCCGGGCGGCGCAAACGCCAATGGCAGCCTGGCCGGCAACGGCACTGGCGGCGAAGGCGAGGCCGCGGTGAACGAAGCGGCGCCGCGTACCCGCACCGTGGGCCTGGGCGAGCGCGGGATGGTCGATCTGTTCGCGTAATTCCGGCCCGCAGCTTCAATATGTCGTTCCCGCGCAGGCGGGAACCCAAGTCCTTTGTGCTGCAACTTACGTCGAACGTCATCGCTGAGCATGTAACCTTGGGTTCCCGCCTACGCGGGAACGACGTTTTAAGGGTAGCAAAAGAAATAACGCGACCACGGAACGTCATCCCTTTTTCATTCCGTCATCGCGCGCCTGCAACAATTCCGGATTTACTGCCTCTTCCGCCCTCTTTTCTAGGCTTGCCCGAGTGCATCTTTCGGCGACAATGCCATAATGTTGTACCCATCCACCAGCACTGAAGACCAAACTTGAAAGCGAATCCGAAAATGAAGGCTGATCCGAAAGCGGACGCGGCTGCAGCGGCGCCGGCCGGCTCGAAGAAAAAGCTCATCATCATGATCGTCGCCGCGATCCTCGTGCTTGGCGCGGGCGTCGGCGGCGGCTGGTATTTCAGTCAGTCTTCGGCCGCCCATGGCGAAGAAGCCCCAACCAAGGAAACCAGGAAGAAGAAAAAGAAAGACCCGGCGGCCAAGCCAGAATACGTGCCGATCGAGGCCTTCACCGTCAACCTGCAGCCCGAGAACGGCGAGCAGTATTTGCAGGTACAGTTCACCCTACAGGTCCAGGGTGCCGAACAGGCGACCATGGTGAAGGACAATATGGCGATGGTGCGCAATCGCGTGCTGCTCCTGTTGTCGAGCAAAAAGGCGTCCGACATCAATACGGTGGAAGGCAAGCGGCAATTGGCGTCCGAAATCCAGGCGGCGGTCACCGAGCCGTTCGAAAAACAGGGCGACGAACAGGAAGTGTCCGACGTATTATTCACTTCGTTCATCATCCAGTAAGCATCCAGACAACACGACGACATGGCCGATAATTTCCTCTCACAGGAAGAAGTCGATGCCCTCTTAAAAGGGGTCAACGGCGATCAGGACGACATTGCGACGCCTGAAGACACCTCGGGGGTACGCACCTATAACCTGGCAACGCAGGAGCGCATCGTGCGCGGCCGCATGCCGACGCTCGAGATCATCAACGAGCGTTTCGCCAGGTATCTGCGGGTCGGCCTGTTCAACTTCCTGCGCCGCAGCGCCGAAGTCTCGGTCGGCTCGGTGCGGGTGTCGAAGTACAGCGAGTTCATTCGCAACCTGGTGGTGCCGACCAACCTGAACCTGATCCACATGAAGCCGCTGCGCGGCACCGCCCTGATGGTGTTCGATCCGGGCCTGGTGTTCCTGCTGGTGGACAATCTGTTCGGCGGCGACGGGCGTTTCCACACCCGCGTCGAGGGCCGCGACTTTACCCAGACCGAGCAGCGCATCATCATGCGCATCCTCGACATCGTGTTCGAGGCCTACGGCAAGTCGTGGGAGCCGGTGTATCCGATCGAGTTCGAGTACATCCGCTCCGAGATGAACACCCAGTTCGCGAACATCGCGACCCCGAACGAAGTCGTGGTGTCCTGCACCTTCACGGTCGAGCTGGGCTCGGTGTCGGGCCAGATCCATTTCTGCATGCCCTACTCGATGATCGAGCCGATCCGCGATGCGCTGACCTCGAGCATCCAGGGCGAGGCGCTGGAAGTCGACAAGCGCTGGGTGCGCCTGCTGACGCAGCAGATCCAGGTCGCCGAGGTCGAGCTGGTCGCGGTGCTGGGCAACGGCAAGGCGAACTTCGACGAGATCCTGAACATGAAGATTGGCGACGTGATCCCGATTACGGTGCCGGAGCTGCTGCAGGCCACGGTCGACGGCGTGCCGGTGATGGATTGCAGTTACGGCGTGCACAACGGGCAATATGCGCTGAAGGTCGAGAAGCTGCTCGCCAATAGCGACACCTTCAGCAAGTAATCGATATGCCTGGCCGGGCGCAGGGCGCCGGCCGGGGCAATACAGAAGCAATACAGGAGAACACCATGTCGGACAACCAGGAAGACCAGGACCACATCGACGACGATTGGGGCGCGGCGATCGCCGAGCAGGCCGCGGCCGAAGCGGCCGCCCTCGAGCGTCAGCAACAGCAGCAGGCGGCCGCCCCGGCCGCGGCTGCCGCCGTGTTCAAGGATTTCTCGAACAAGGGCGCGCGCAACGAGACGCCGAACGACATCGACTTCATCCTCGACATTCCGGTGCAATTGACGGTGGAACTGGGGCGCACCAAGATCGCCATCAAGAACCTGCTGCAACTGGCGCAGGGCTCGGTGGTCGAACTGGACGGCCTGGCCGGCGAGCCGATGGACGTGCTGGTCAACGGCTGCCTGATCGCCCAGGGCGAGGTGGTGGTCGTGAATGACAAGTTCGGGATCCGGCTCACTGATATCATCACGCCCTCCGAACGGATTCGCAAGCTGAATAAATGACACCGCGCCGCGCCCCTGCCCTGTTTTTCGATCGCACTCCTGTCACCGGATACGCAGGCGCAGGGTCGGCAGCGAAGCTGCCGACCCTGCGGTCCATCGCGGCGGCATTGCTGTTCGCGCCCCTCGTCGCCTGCGCCCAGCAAGCCGCGAACACCGACACCACCTCGACGCCGGCGCCGCCGGCCGGCATGGCCGGCGCCTCGAGCGCGCCGGCGCAGGCGCCGGCCGCCCACGAGGATGCCGTAACGCCACGCCGTCCCGGCGACACCACCCAGCCGGTCGCCACCGCGCCGGTGTCGCCGGCGTCCACCGCACCGCTGAGCGAAGCGCCGCGGGTGGCGCTGCCGCCGTCCACGATGCCTGCCCCGTCCAGCGCCAGCCCCGGCGCCGGACGCCCGGATGCCGGACGCCCGGACGCCGGCGGCCTGCTCAAGACCATCATGGCCTTGACGCTGGTGCTCGGCCTGCTGGCCGGCCTGGCCTGGATGATGAAGCGCTACGGCCCCAAGATGGGTGGCGGCAACGCCAACCTGCGCGTGGTCGGCGCCCTGAACCTGGGCGGACGCGAACGCATCATGGTGGTCGAAGTCGGCGACCAGTGGATCGTGGTCGGCGCCGCGCCGGGCCGCGTCAACGCCCTGCACACCATGCCGCGCCAGGAAGGCGAACTCACTCCCGCGGCCGCCCACGGCGGCATCCCGGCCACCAATTTCTCGGACTGGCTCAAGAAGACGATCGACAAACGCAATGCGCGCTAAACACCTTTTGTTGGCCGGCATACTGGCCCTGCCGCTGATCGCGGCGGCCCAGCCCGGCATCCCGGCATTCCAGAGCAGTCCGGCGCCGGGCGGCGGCACGTCGTACTCGCTGCCGGTCCAGACCCTGCTGCTGCTGACCTCGCTCACCTTCCTGCCGGCCGCGCTCCTGATGATGACGGCGTTCACCCGCATCATCATCGTGCTGTCGCTGCTGCGCCAGGCGCTGGGCACCCAGACCGCGCCGCCGAACCAGGTGATGGTGGGGCTGGCGCTGTTCCTGACCTTCTTCGTGATGGGGCCGACTTTCGACCGCATCTACAGCGAGGCCTACCTGCCGCTGCAGCGCAACGAGATCCAGATGACGGACGCGATGAACCGCGGCGTGGTGCCGCTCAAGGAGTTCATGATCAAGCAGACGCGCCAGTCCGACCTGGCGCTGTTCGTGAAGATCTCGCGTTCCGAAGCGCTGCAGGGGCCCGAGGACATTCCGCTGCGGGTCCTGATTCCGGCCTTCGTCACCAGCGAACTGAAGACGGCGTTCCAGATCGGTTTCGCGATCTTCATCCCCTTCCTGATCATCGACATGGTGGTGGCGTCGGTGCTGATGGCGATGGGCATGATGATGATGTCTCCCGCCGTCATCGCCCTGCCGTTCAAGCTGATGCTGTTCGTGCTGGTCGACGGCTGGCAGTTACTGCTGGGCTCGCTGTCCCAGAGTTTCTACTGAGGATGCGGCCATGACCCCAGAAAGCGTGATGACGATGGGCCGCACGGCCATGGAGGTGACCCTGATGATCTCCGCGCCGCTGCTGCTGGTGGCGCTGATCATCGGCCTGATCATCAGCATCTTCCAGGCCGCGACCCAGATCAACGAGGCGACCCTGTCCTTCATTCCGAAGCTGGTCGGCGTGTTCGTCGCCCTGGTGCTGGCCGGACCGTGGATGCTGTCGGTGATGCTCGATTACATGCGCCAGGTGTTTACCGGGATTCCGGGGATGATCGGGTAGCGCGGGCGTGCGAACGTTCGTTGAACGCGTCGGCGGCGCAGCCACCAACCCTGCGGTGCGCTGGCCGTGCTGACATTCACCTCGGTTGAAATCAACGCCTGGATCGCGGCGCTCTTGTGGCCGCTGTCGCGCATCCTGGGGCTGATCGCGGCCGCGCCGCTGTTCGGCAACGCCGGCGTGCCGCTGCGCGTCAAGGTCCTGCTCGGCGTGTTCCTGGCGCTGGTGATCGCGCCGCTGGTGCCGGCCGTGCCCGCCGTCGATCCCACCTCGTGGGCGGGCCTGCTCATCCTGGTCAAGGAAATGATCATCGGGCTGGCGATGGGTTTCGCCATGCGCCTCGTGTTCGCCGCCGTCGAGTACGCGGGCGAGGTGGCCAGCCAGACCATGGGCCTGGGCTTTGCCATGTTCTTCGACCCCAGCACGCGCGGACGCTCGTCGGCCATCAGCCAGTTCATGGCCCTGGTCGCGACCATGGCCTTCCTGGCCGTGAACGGCCACCTGGTGCTGCTCGAGGCGCTGGCCGAGAGTTTCATCACCATGCCGATCACCGAGACGCCGTTTTCCTCCAACGCGGCGCTGGAACTGGCGCGCTGGGGCGGGCGGATCTTCTCGGCCGGCCTGCAGATCGCGATGCCGGTCATCGCCGCCCTCCTGATCACCCAGGTCGCCCTCGGCATCCTGACGCGCGCCGCGCCGCAGCTGAACATCTTCGGCATCGGCTTCCCGATCACCCTGGGCGTGGGCTTCCTGACCCTGAGCCTGGCCCTGCCCTACCTCAGCGCGCCGATCGTCAACCTGTTCAACCAGGGCATCGAAACCACCCGCTCGCTGCCGCGCGCCGGCAATCCGCAGCCGGGCGCGGCGCCGGCGCAGCCGGTCCCGGCGGCGCCGGCGCCTGGATGATGGCCGGGCGATGTCCTGGCCAATGGCGCGCTCTGGCGCTCTTTCCCGGTCAGCCCGGCGGCGTCTGGTAGCGCATCGCGACGTCGCAGCGCGCATAGCGCGCGCCATAGTCCGCCATGATCCCGGCGTCATGCTCGAAGCCCCGCTTCTCGTACAGGTGGATGGCGGCCTCGCACCTGGCATTGCTGAGCAGGTAGAGTGGTTCGGCCCCGAGCGCCATGGCGCGGGCGATGATCGCCTCGAGCAGGAATTCGCCGGCCTTCAACCCGCGCGCGCTCGCGCGCACGCCCATCTTGGTCAGCTCGAAACTGCGCGCGCCGGTCTTTTGCAGCGCGCAGGTGCCGACGATGCCCAGTCCGCGCGCTTCCACGAACAGGATCACGCCGCCCGGATCGACGATCTTCTTGCGCGGGTGTTCCAGCACCTCCCTGTCGGTCGCCTCTAGCCGGAACATGGCGTTGATCCACTCGGCATTGATGTCGTGGAAGTGGTGCGCCAGCGCGTCGCTGAATTCGTGGATCGTGAGGACCTGCGGCGTCGACCGCGCCGCCAGCGCGTCGATCGAGTGCGCCGCCAGCGCCGTCTCGACGGCGGCGATCTGCGCCATGAACGCTTCCGGCTCGCCGCCGAACAGCGCCTTGACCGCCTCTTCGATCCGCGGCCAGACAACCAGCCTGGCGCGCGCCAGCACGGCATTGCCTTCGGCGGTCAGAGAGATCGTGCGCTGGCGAGCGTCCCCTTCCTGGCTTTGCTGCGATTCGGCCAGGCCAAGATCGACCAGCTGGCCGATGCCGCGCGTGACGCCCGGCTGGCTGATGCCCACCACCTGGACCAGTTGCCCGACCGTCAGCGCCTGGCCGTCGAGCGCGGCCAGCAGCGGCATGTGGGCCGGCTGCACCGGCAACCCGGCGTCCAAGGCGACCCTGGCGGCGCCCGCCTGCATGCGTTCGCCCAGGCGCTTGAGACGGCTGCCCAGGAAGGTTGGTCCCAGCTCTTTCAGTAAATCCGCCATCGCCATCTCCATAACACGATATATAACAGTGTATATTCTTGCCATGGGGATCGTCAATCCGTCTTGCGCCAGACAAGTCCAGCGCGCCAGCACCGGGGAGGTGAATGCCGCGAAGTGCACCACATCGAGGGTGAAGTGCTCCACGATCGCCCCCTCCTCGCGTCTGGACAGCGGGCGGGCTCGAGATGCCTCAAACGCCGCCTTTATTTGGCCCGCAATGCTACTTGGTTAACAAACAAAGCCGCACTGCAGGGGTAGCCTGAACGTCTTAGGGCGTAGCGCCCCCACCACGCCATGCATGTGGCCGCTATCGACATGAAACCATCAAGACCTCTCAAGTTCGCCGGTTGGATCCTGCTCGGAATCACGGTCATCGTGATCCTGTTCTTCCTGCTGTTTGACTGGAATATGTTGCGGCCGTATATCAACCGCAAGGTGTCGGAAACCACCGGCCGTGAATTCGCGATCCGGGGCGACCTGGACGTGACGTTCCGCCGCGGCCTGGACGGCGAACGCGGCTGGCGGCGCTACGTGCCGCGTCCCTACGTCAGCGCCAGCGACGTCACCATGAGCAACCCGGACTGGAGCACCGTCGGCCCGCAAATGGCGGGGGCGCAGCGCATCGAGGTGGGCCTGCACGTGCTGCCGCTGCTGCGCAAGGACGTCGTGATCACCGACCTGCGCCTGGCGGCCCCGGACATCGCCGTGCAGCGCCTCGCGGATGGCCGCAACTCCTGGACCTTCAAGGACAACGGCCCATCGCAATGGGACGTCCACATCCAGCGCCTGTCGTTCGACAGCGGCAAGCTGCGTTACATGGACGCGCCGCTCGGCGTGGACCTGCGCGCGGACGCGCGCACGATCGACGGCCAGCAACCCGCGCCGGCCGCGGGCGTGCCGCCGTACGGCCTGGCCTTCACCCTGTCGGGCACCTACAACAAGGCGAAAATCACGGGCGGCGGCAAGGCAGGCGCGGTGCTGTCGCTGACCGGCGACGACATCACCTACCCGATCGAGGCCGAGGCCAGCGCCGGCCAGAACAAGCTTGGCCTGCGCGGCGTGATCCGCGATCCGAGCGCGCCGTCCGGCTTCGCCCTCAGCATGTCGCTGGCCGGCGCCAGCATGGCCGACCTGTACGGGCTGACCGGCGTGCTGCTGCCGGCAACCCCGCCCTACTCCACGCGCGGCGAGCTGCTGGGCAAGAAGGAAGGTGAATTCTGGACGTTCACCTATAAGGATTTCACGGGCAAGGTCGGCGCCAGCGACCTTGCCGGCACCCTGCGCTATGCCCAGCGCAAGCCGCGTCCGTTCCTGAGCGGAACCCTGACCTCGCAGCAGCTGCGCCTGGCCGACCTGGGTCCGACCGTCGGCGCCGACACCGGCGCCGGCACCAAACAAGCCGGCCGCATCAAGTCGCCGCCACCGGGCAAGGCCCTGCCGACCGAAGGATTCAATACCGACAACTGGGGTGCGCTGGACGCCGAGGTGAAGTTCTCCGGCAAGCGCCTCGTGCGCACCCACGACATTCCGCTGAGCGACGTCGAGACGACCGTCCGCATGAAGGACAAGGTGCTCACGCTGACCCCGCTCAGCTTCGGCATGGCGGGCGGGCGCATCGTGTCGAACATCCGTCTCGACGGCAGCGACAAACCGCTGGACGCCTCGGCCCGCCTGGCGGCGCGCGGCCTCAAGATCCGCGAACTGTTCCCCAAGCTGCAAACGATGCAGGCCAGCTTCGGCGAAGTCAATGGCGATGGCGTGCTGGCCGGCAAAGGCAATACGGTGGCGGCGATGCTGGGCACATCGCAGGGCGAGATCAACGCCGTCGTCACCGAAGGCTCGGTCAGCCAGTTCATGCTCGAACTGGCCGGCCTGAACGTGGCCAACGCCATCTTCGTCAAGATCTTCGGCGACAAGCAGATGATGCTCAACTGCGTGGCGGCCCAGACCACGGTGCGTAACGGCCGCGCCAACATCGATCGCTTCGTGCTCGACAGCGAGGACGCGGTGGTGAACATGTCGGGTTACGTCGACCTGGCCAGCGAACGCCTGGACCTGGACGTGCGGCCCAAGACCAAGGGCGCCCGCGTGCTGTCGCTGCGCACGCCGCTGTATGCGCGCGGCACCTTCACCGAACCGAAGGTGGGGCCGCAGGCGGGTCCGCTGGCGATGAAGGCCGGCGCCGCCGTGGCGCTGGCCGCCATCAACCCGCTGGCCGCCCTGATTCCGCTGATCAACATCGACAAGGCGCCGGACACCAACTGCGGCGCCGAGATCAGGGCGGCGACCAAGCCGCCGAAGGTGAATGCGAAGACGCCACCGAAGCCGGTGGCGGCGCGCTGATCAGAGGATGTTAAACAGCGACAGCCCCGACATGGTCTTGAACGACATCTGCGCCGCCTGCAAGGTCAGCTGTTGCTGGGAAAAGTCCGAGATGGCCTTGACCGTGTCCAGCCCCTGCAGGTCGTCCAGGGTGCCCGCGTACTGGAGGTCGAGGTCCGAGCCGGCGCTGTCCAGATAATCGAGCTCGTTCATGTGCGCGCCGACCGAGGCCTGCACGGTCAGCACGTTGTCGTGGGCGTTCTTGAGATTGTCGAGCGCGGTGTTGATCTGGTTGGTCAGCGCCGCCTTGCCGGCCGCACCGTCGCCGGGCAGGCGCAGCGTGTTGATCAGGTCGGTCACGGTGGTGAACACCGACTGCTTCTGGCTCGGCTCGACGCTGAACTTGTCGCCGGCGGCCGGCACGCCCTTGATTTCCATCGACATGCCGCCGAAGGCGATCTGCTGGCCATCCTGGTAGGGCAGGTCTTGCTGGCCCGCCAATATCGCGCGCGGGGCGACGCTGGTGTCGTAGACCGTGTAGATCGGCGCCGGCGGCGTGGCTGCACTCATGCCGAACTCGATCTCGAACGTGGTGCCGTCGATGGCCGGACGGTTGATCACCGAGCCCGACGAGATGATGGCGGCGCCGGCATTTGCCGCGTCGGCCTTGGTCTGGAACGTGCCGTTGCCGGTCGGGATCGCTTCGAAGACACCCCTGCCCGAGGCCGACAGCGGCACCTTGCGCGATTCGCTCACCTGGAGCTGGCGCACGCCCGAGTCGCCCTGGTAGGCGGCGCCGCCGGGTGTCGCCGTGAACGGCTTGGTGGTGGTCATGAAGCCCGAGAACAGGTAGCCGCCGGCGCCATCGGCGGTATTGGCCACGCCCAGCAGGTCGGCCAGGCGGCCTTCGAGTTCGGTGGCCAGCTTTTCGCGGTCGCCCTGCAGCATGATGCCGTTGCCGCCCTCCACCGCCAGTTCCTGGATTTCCTGCAGCAGGTCGCCGGCGTTCTGCAGCGCCGATTCGGTGAACCCCAGCGCCGATTTCGCGCTGCTGCGGTTGGTGGCGAACTGGGCGTTGATGTTCTGCGATTGGGTCACCTCGAGCGCGCGCGCCGACGCTACCGGATCGTCGGCCGGGGTCAACAGGCGGCGGTCGGTCGACAGCTGCATCTGCGTGCGCGCCAGCGCCGACTGCAGGCTGTTGAGCTGGTTGGTCGAGGTGTTGTAGAGGTTCAGGGTACTGATGCGCATGATGGTCTTTGCTCAGGGTCAGGCGTTAGCGGCCGATCGACAGCAGCGAATCGAAGATGGTGCCGGCGATCTGCATCACCTTGCTGGCCGCCTGGTAGGCCTGCTGGTACCTGATCAGGTTGGCCGCTTCCTCGTCCAGGTTGACGCCCGAGACGTCGGCCTGGGCGCCGGCCGCCTGCGCCAGCAGGGAATTGCTGGCCGAGGCGTTGATCTGGACTTCGCGCGTCTTGTTGCCGACTTCGCTCACCATCTGGGCATACGAGGACTGGACGGTCGCGGTGCCGCCATTGAAGATGTTCCTGGTCTGCAGCTCGCCCAGCGCCGCGATGTTGCGGGTGTCGCCGACGCCGTTGACGTTGGAGGCGATCTCGAAGTTGTCGCCGTCGCCCGGGGCGCCGGTCATGGTCACGATGATGCCGCCGAAGGCGTAGGTGGCGCCGTTCTGGAACACGACGCTGCCCACGATCGGCGTCCTGACGCCCTTGTCGTCGACCGTGTAGACCGTGTCGGCGGCCGGGAAACCGGTCAAGGTGTCGGGCGCGCCGGCGACGCCCTTGTTGAAGGTGAGCGTGATCGGCAGCGCGGGCGGCGTCCCATCCAGGAACTCGCTGTCGACCTTGATCTCGCTGATCTTGCCGCTGCCGGTATTGGTCGAAGGTTCATCGCTCAGGACCGGGGCCGCGGCCGCGATCTGCGACACGTCGTTGGCCAGCACCTTGAAGTCGGACGCGCCATTGATGGTCGGCCGCACCAGGAAGGTGTCGCCGTCGACCGCGCTGTTCGAGAAGGTCATCTCCACGCCGCCGACTTGCAGGATGGCGTCGCCGTTGACGTCCGGTGCGACCGACGCGACCGGCTTGCGGTCCGGCAAACTGGAAATGTGATACTGGCCAGCGGAAAACTTGACCTCGTAATCGTTGTCGGCCAGCTTGGACGGGTCGACGACCCTGGCCGTCAGCTCGGACGTGCTCAGCGGCGAGCTGTTGACGCTTTTGCCCACGTAGGCCGGCGCTTCGTTGAAGAAGGCCTTGCCCGGCTGGCCGTTCTGGTCCAGGCCCAGCTCGTGCTGGCGGTTGAATTCGAAGGCCAGGCCGAGCGCGATCTTGCCGAGCTGGCTTTGCGCCTTGTCCAGGGTGTTGCTGCGGAACTCGAGCACGCCGCCCAGCTTGCCGCCCGGCAGGGCGCCGTCGGGCAGCACCGACACCTTGCTGCCCACCTGGTAACCCACTTCGAGGCGGGCCAGGTCGGTCGGCGACTGCATCGTCGCCAGCTGGAAGGAATCCTGGCCCACCACCAGCGGCTGGCCGTTGCCGATCGCGACCGTGAAGCTGTTGTTATCGCCCGGCAGCACGGTGGCCTTGACGTATTTGTTCAGTTCCAGCACCAGCTGGTCGCGCTGGTCCAGCAAGTCGTTCGGCGGCCGCTGCGGCGACGAGGCGTAATTGCCGATCTGCTCGTTGAGCTTGGCGATCTGCTTGGCGTAGGTATTGATCGCGGTGACGCTCGACTCGAGCTCGGCATTGACGCCCTCGCGGATCTCGCCCAGGCGCGCGTCCAGGCCGTTCAGGCGCGTGGCCAGCGATTCGGCGTTCGACAGCATGGCCTGGCGCGACGGCACCGAGGCGCGGTTGGCGGCCATGTCCTGCACGCCCTTGAAAAAGCCTTGCATCGCCGGGGTCAGGCCGGACGTGGTGTCGGCCAGCAGGTTGTCGATCTGCTTGATCTGCGAATGATACGATTCCAGGCCGCTGGCGCTGGCCTGGGCGCTGCGCACCTGCGTGTTCAGGAAGTCGTCGCTGTAGCGCTTGATCTGCGCGATCTGGGTGCCGGTGCCGATGAAGCCCACGCCGGTATTCATGGCGGCCGCGGTGGCCTGCACCACCACCTGGCGGCTGTAGCCGGCCACGTTGGCGTTGGTGATGTTGTGACCGGTCGTGGACAGGGCCGCCTGGGCGGCGTACAGACCGGTCTTACCGATGGCGAGAAGGCTACTCATGAATTTTTTCTCTCTTTGACAAGTCTGTCTACGGCAGATTCTGGAAAAACTTGACGGTCATTGGACATGACATCGTCTCCGGCCAGGCCGTCAGGCCAGCGAATGCTTGATCAAGCGGGTCAGCTTGGCCGCGTAATGCGGGTCGGTCGCATAGCCGGCGCGCTGCAGGCCCCGGGCGAACGCCTCGGCGTCGCCCCCGTTGGCGATGACTTTTTCATAACGTGGATTATTCGTGATCAGCCTGGCGTAGTCGCGGAACGAATCGGCCGGCGTGTCGTAGGCGCGGAATTTCTCGACCCGGGTCTGCGGCTTGCCGTTCACATACTCGGTGGTCACGGCGGTGGCGACCTTGCCTTTCCAGTTCGGACCGGCCTTGATGCCGAACAGGTTGTTGCTGCTGGTGCCGTCGGCATTCTTGATCATGCGCTTGCCCCAGCCGGTCTCGAGCGCCGCCTGGCCCAGCATGAACTTGGCCGGCACGCCGGTGGTCTGCTCGGCCGCATGGGCGTGCTCGTGCAGCTTTTCCTGGAAGGCGCGCACGTGCGGCGCCTGGACCCGGCCGCTCTCGGTGGTGGCGGCCAGCGGCGGCGCCTTGCCGGTGGCCGCAGCCGCCGCCGCGCCACCCTGATACATGGCGGCGGCGTTCATCGCGGTCGGCAGGCCCTTGATGCCAGGCGCGGCAGCGCCGGCGCCCACGCCGTCGGCGCCGATCGCTAGCGCCTGCTGGCCCATCTGCTGGGCGCCCAGCTGGCGCACCAGCACGTCGGCCAGGCCAACGCCGCGCTTGGCCAGGTTCTGGCTCATCTGCTGGTCGAGCATGGTGGTGAAGGTCTTGGTCTGCTGGTTGTCCATCAGGCCTTCCTGCGGAGTGGCGTCGCGCATGCTCTTCATCATCATATTGATGAACATCGCCTCGAACTGGGTCGCCGCTTCCTTCATGGCGGCCGGCGAGCCGTCCTTCGCGCTCTGCCGCAAGCCGTTGAGGCTGTTGGTGTCGAGCGCGAGCTTGGCGGTCTGGTCGTTGGAGAGGCGCGAGGCGATCATGCTTGGGTCCAGTGAATTAGATGATTTCGAGTTCGGCGCGCAGCGAACCGGCGGCCTTCAGCGCCTGCAGGATGGCCAGCAGGTCTTGCGGGGTGGCGCCGATCGAATTCATCGCCTTCACCACTTCGGCCAGCGAGGCGCCGCCCTTGACGTTGAGCATCTGGCCCGGTTCCTTCCTGACCTCGACGCTCGGGTTCTGGGTCACCACGGTGGCGCCCAGGGTGCCCGGGTTCGGCTGGCTCACTTGCGTGTCGGCGCCGATCGTCACCGACAGGTTGCCGTGCGAGATCGCGCAGTTTTCCAGCATCACGGCCTGGTTCATCACCACCGAACCGGTGCGCGCGTTCATGATCACCTTGGCCGAGGCCAGCGGCTGCCTGACGTCGATCTGTTCCAATTGGCCCAGGAAGGCCACGCGCTGGTCGCTCGACGACGGGGTGCGCACGCGCACCACGCGGCCGTCGAGGGCGGTCGCCACGCCGGGGCCGAACTGGTCGTTGACGGCTTCGACCACGCGCGCCGCGGTGGCGAAGTCGGTTTCCTTGAGCTCCAGGCGGATCTGGTTGTCCGCGCCCAGGTTCGAGGCCACCGCGCGCTCGACGGTCGCGCCGCCCGAGATGCGGCCCACCGACAGGTGGTTGACCTGCACCTGGGCGCCGCCACCCGGGGCTTGCGCGCCGACGCCGCCGACCACCAGGCTGCCCTGGGCCATCGCGTACACCTGGCCGTCGGCGCCGTGCAGCGGCGCCATCAGCAAGGTGCCGCCGCGCAGGCTTTTCGCATTGCCGATCGAGGACACCGTGATGTCCAGGGTCTGGCCCGGCTGGGCGAAGGCCGGCAGCGAAGCGGTGACCATCACCGCCGCCACGTTCTTGAGCTGCAGCTGGACGCCGGCCGGCAGGTTGATGCCCTTCTGCTGCAGCATCGCCTTGATCGACTGCACGGTGAACGGGGTTTGCGTGGTCTGGTCGCCGGTGCCGTCCAGGCCCACGACGATGCCGTAGCCGGACAGCTGGTTCTGGCGCACGCCGGCGATGGTCGCCAGGTCCTTCAGGCGCTCGGCCTGGGCCATCGGAACGGTCCCGGCGAGCGCGGCGGCCAGCAGCATGAAGACGGTGATCTTACGCATGGATGATTTCTCTTAGAACGGCAGCATCGACAGGAAGAAACGCGACAGCATCGAGGTCACCTCGGCGCGGTCGAGACGGCTGTTGGTGCGGTATTCGACCCGCGCATCGGCGATCGTGGCCGACGAGACGACGTTGCCCGGCTGGATCGTGTCCGGGCTCACCATGCCCGAGAAACGGATGAACTCGGTGCCCTTGTTCATTGCGACCTGCTTTTCGCCGGCCACGATCAGGTTACCGTTGGGCAGTACTTCGGTCACGGTCACGCCGATGGTGCCGGTAAAGTTGTTCGAGGCGCTCTGGTTGTCGCCGTCGGCGAACTTGATGCCCGACTCGAGATCGACGCCGGCGCCGATCTTGCCGGCCAACAGGCCAGGCGCGGTGAAGCTGGCGCTGCCGGTCTTGTTGCCCGAGCTGGCGCCGGCCTTGGTGGCGCTGGTGCGCTCGCTGATGTTGACGGTCAACAGGTCGCCGATGTGGCGCGCGCGGCGGTCCTCGAACATCGGGCGGTAGCTGTTGGCGTTGAAGATGGCGCCGTCGGTGGCCGGCGCGTTCTCGACCAGCATCGGACGGGCGCTGGTCGGGCCCTGGACGATGGTGGACGGCGCGGTGTTGCAGCCGGCAAGCAGCGCCAGCGCAGCGAGGAACGACAGGGGCAAGGACAAGGTTTTCATGAGGACGGGATTAGAGCTGCGACAGTTTCTGGAGCATCTGGTCGGAGGTCGTGATCGCCTTGCTGTTGATCTCGTAGGCGCGCTGGGTCTGGATCATGGCGACCATCTCTTCGACCACGTTGACGTTCGAGGCTTCGACATAACCCTGCATCAGGTTGCCGGCGCCATTGGTGCCAGGCACGTTGAGGTTCGGCGCGCCGGATGCGGTGGTTTCGACGTACAGGTTCTCGCCGCGCGACTCGAGGCCGGCGGGATTGATGAAGGTGGCCAGCTGCAGGGCGCCGATCTGGGTCATCGCGGCTTCGCCGGCGATCTTGACCGACACGGTGCCGTCGCGGCCGACGCTGATCGATTCGGCGTTCACCGGCACGGTGATGGCGGGCTGGACAACGAAGCCACTCGAGGTGACGAGCTGGCCGTTCTGGTCTTTCTGGAACGAGCCGTCGCGGGTGTACGCCTGGGTGCCGTCCGGCATCAGGACCGGGAAGTAGCCGGGACCGTTGACCATGACGTCCTTGTCGTTGCCGGTCAGCTGCGGGTTGCCCTGGGTATGGATGCGTTCGGTGGCGACGGTGCGCACGCCGGTGCCGATCTGCAGGCCCGACGGCAGGTTGGTCTGCTGCGACGACTGGGCGCCGGGCTGGCGCACGTTCTGGTACAGCAGGTCCTCGAACACGGCGCGCGACTTCTTGAAGCCGTTGGTGCTGACGTTGGCGAGGTTGTTCGAAATGACGTCCAGGTTGGTCTGCTGGGCTTCCAGGCCGGTCTTGGCGATGTACAGCGAACGAATCATGGCATTCTCCTATTGGCGGCAGGCGAACACCGCCACGCACAATAGAATTATGCCGGGGCAACTATCAATTCAAAGCGAGGATCTGGGTCGCTTTTGCGGCGTTATTCTCGGCGTTCTTCAACAGGCTCATTTGCGTGTCGAACGACCTTGCCAGGGCGATCATATTGACCATGCAGTCGACCGGATTGACGTTGCTGCCCTCGAGCGCGCCGCCCGCCACCCGCACGTTGGGGTCGGGCTGGGCATTGCCGCCATCCTTCAGGCGGAACAGGCCGTCGTCGCCGCGCACCAGGTCGCCCTCGGGCGGATTGACCAGCTTCAGGCGGCCCAGCACGGCCGCCGCGGCCGGCTGGTCGACGTTGGAGATGGTCGAGATGGTGCCGTCGCCGCCGATCGTCACGGTGGCGTCGGGCGGGATGGTGATCGGACCGCCTTCGCCGGCGATGGTCTGGCCCGAGGCGGTGGTCAGCACGCCGTTCGGGCTCATCTGCAGCGAACCGTTGCGGGTATACGCCTCGGTGCCGTCCGGCATCTGCACCGCCAGCCAGCCCTGCCCTTTCACTGCCACGTCCAGGTCGCGGCCCGTGACCTGCAGCGCGCCCGACGAGAAGTCGTTGCCAGCGGTCGAGTCGACCACGAAGGCGCGCGTCGGCAAGCCCGGACCCTGCACCGGCGCCGAGCGGAACACGTCGAGCTGGGCGCGAAAGCCCGTGGTGCTGACGTTGGCCAGGTTGTTCGAGGTCGTGGCCTGCTGTTCGAGGATGTGCTTGGCGCCGGAGGCGGCGGTGTAGATCAGGCGGTCCATGTCGTGGTCCTTGAGGTGGGCAAAATGCGGCGGTGCTTGAACGCACCGCCGGCACGTTCAGTCATCAGCGCAGGTTCACCAGCGTCTGCAGCACCGAGTCCTGGGTCTTGATGGTCTGCGCATTGGCCTGGTACACGCGCTGCGCGGTGATCATGTTGACCAGCTCGGCGGTCAGGTCGACGCTCGAAGCTTCAGTGGCGCCTGCCTGCAGCACGCCCATGCCGCCGGTGCCGGCGGTGCCGATCAGCGGGGTGCCGGAATCGGCCGATTCGGCCCAGGCGTTGTTACCGAGCGGCTCCAGCCCGTTCGGGTTGGTGAAGTTGGCCAGGATCACCTGGCCCAACGGCTTGGTCTGGCCATTGCTGTACTGGCCCAGGATGATGCCGTCGGCGCCGGTGGTGAAGCGCTGCAGGGCGCCCGGCTTGTAACCGTCCTGGTCCAGGCGTTTCTCGCTGGTGGCGTTGCCGTACTGGGTGCTCTTGGCGAAGTCGAGCGTGACCGGGATCTGCAGCTCGGCGCCGGTCGACGGCACCACCGGCAGCGAGGCGGCGAACTTGCCGTTGAAGCCCGGGCCAGTGCCGCTGGTGGCCATGTTCAACGCGCCATTGGTGTCGAAATTCAGGGTGCCGAGCGGTTTCGGCGCCACGGCCAGCGAGTCCAGGATGGCGGCGTTGACCTGTTCCGGCGTGGCGCCGGGCACCGCGGCGGCGGCGTTGGCGGCGGCGCCGATCTTGGCCTGGTCGGCCGCGCTCATGGCCGGGTCGGCGGCGACGGCGGCGGCCAGCACGGCGTTGGCCGCCGAGGTGGCGTAGGCATTGATGGCGCCGGCCTTGCCCGCCGGGGCCGCGGTGTCCCAGGCGGTGCGCGCGCCCAGCACGCCGGCGTCGGTCAGGGTGACGCTGGCGGCCTGCGCCGATTCCATCTCGGTGCCGTCCATGCTGGTGTAGACGTCCCACTCGCCGGCCTGGGTCTTGACGTAGTACAGCGACAGGGTGTGCGGGTTGCCCAGCGTGTCGTATACGCTCACCGGGCTCTGCTTGTTGTAGGTGGTCGGATCGGCCGCGTTGAACGGCTTGTTGGCCGGCGGCTGGGTGCGCGAATCGAGCTGGATCTCGGCGAAGATGCTCGAGGTGACCTTCGGCGGCTGGTCCGAGGTGTCGATCTGGATCGGCACCGGCGCGCCGGCGGCCAGCTGGCCGTTCGGGCCCAGGCCGTAGCCGGTCAGCTTGGCGCCCTGGGCATTGACGACGTAGCCGCCCTTGTCGAGCGAGAACTGGCCATTGCGCGAATACTGGACCACGCCGGCCTGCTCGATGCGGAAGAATCCGGCGCCGTTGATGGCGATGTCGAGCGGGTTGCCCGAGGATTCGATATTGCCCTGATTGAATTGCTGGGCGATGGCCGCGACCTTCACGCCGATGCCGGCCTGGCTGCCGCCGGCGCCATTGAGCGCATTGGCGTAGACGTCGGCGAACTGGGTGGTCGAGCCCTTGAAGCCGACCGTGCTGGCGTTGGCGATGTTGTTGCCGATGACGTCAAGCGATTTGGCGGCGCCGTTCAAGCCGCTCAAGCCTTGTTGGAAAGACATGGTAATGCTCCTGATGAGGTAACAGGTAAGCGGCTTGCTTACATGACTTGTTTAATGTCGGCCAGGGTCACGGAACCCTTGCCCGGAAGGTTGAGCTTGACGCCATCCTTGCCGCCGGTGGTGACGCTGGCGACGCTGTCGAAGGCCAGCGCCTTGGCATCCCTGAGCGTCTCGCCGCCGCGGCTGGCCACCACGCGGAACGAATACGCCCCGTCGGGCAGCACGACCGGCTTGCCTTCGCTGCCGAGCTTGTTCGGGTCCGGCACGCCGTCCCAGGCGACCGGGACGATGCCCGCTTCCTGTTCGCCCAGCTCCAGCGAGGCGACGTCCTTGCCGCTCGCGTCGGTGATCACGATCTGCACCTTGTCGGCCGGGGTGTCCAGCTCCACGCCCAGGATCGCCTGGCTCTTGTGCAACAGGATGCCGTCGCCCTCGACCAGCACGCCGGAACCGATCAGCTGGGTGGCCTGCAGCGCCTCGGTCGACTGGTAGCTCGACTTGAGCGTTTCCAGGGTCGTGTTCAGCTTGTTCACGCCGGTCACGGTCTGCAGCTGGGCCAGCTGGCTGGTCATCTGCGCATTGTCCATCGGGTTCAACGGATCCTGGTTCTGCAGCTGGGTGACGAGCAGGGTCATGAACTTGTCGGTATCGGCCTGGACGCTGTCGGTCCCGGTCTTGGCCTTGGCGTTCATCGCCGCCTGCAGGTCGGAAATATTCGAGGTCGGGTTCTGGGAGCTGATCGGGCTGGTCATGGTCGCTGGGAAGGTTATTGGCCGATGGTCAGGGTCTTGAGCAGCATGGTCTTGGCTGCGTTCATGGTCTCGACGTTGGTCTGATAGGAACGCGAGGCCGACAGCATGTTCACCATCTCGTCGACCACGTTCACGTTGGGCATCGATACATACCCCTTGTCGTCGGCCATCGGGTGCTTGGGATCGTAGACCTGCTTGAGCGGCGACGGGTCTTCGACCACTTCGCGCACGCGCACGCCGGTGGCGCCCGAGGCGGTCGGCACCGACTCGAACACGACCGCCTTGGCGCGGTAGGCTTCGCCGCTGGGCGAGGTGGCGCTGTCGGCGTTGGCAAGGTTGCTGGCGGTAGTGTTCAGGCGCTGGGCCTGAGCGCTCATCGCCGAGCCCGACACATTGAAGATATTAAATAGCGACATGGTCAATCAGCTCCTTATTGGCTCTGCAGCGCCGTCATCAGGCCCTTCAACTGGCTGTTGATCATCATGACCCCGGCCTCGTAGCGCAGCGCGTTGTCGGCGAACTGGTTGCGTTCGACGTCCATGTCGACGGTATTGCCGTCGACGCTGCCCTGCACCACGCCGCGGTACAGCACCGGCGTGCCATTGGCCAGGGTGGCGCCGGCGGCGGCGCCGCGCGGGATGTGGCTGTTGCTGGTGGTGTTCATCGCGCCGGCATTCTTGCCACCCGCCATCGCGTTTTGCAGGGCGCTGGCGAAGTCGATGTCGCGCGCCTTGTAGTTGGGCGTGTCGGCGTTGGCGATGTTCGACGCCAGCAGTTCCTGGCGCTGCGAGCGCAGGGACAGTGCGGTTTCATTGAAACGCAGGTAGTTGTCGAGATTGCCGATCATGCTGCCTCCGGGTCTTGGGCTGGTTGGGACAGAAGCGATCATACGGACCGGCCTGCAACACCAATCGACGGAGAAGGAGGTGGAAATCCCCCGCTATTCAATGTTTCACTACGGAATCATTCGACCTAAGATGGCAGCATTCCGATCTCCCATCCACTGGAATCTCCATGAAACAGCAACTCGTCGCTTTTTCGCTGCTCGCCCTGGCGCTCGGCGGCGCGCAGGCGCAGCAACCATCCGGCGCCGCACGCCAGAAGGCGGAAGACCTGCGCAAGGTCGCCGAACAGTTCCTGAAGACCCAGAGCGCCGGCCTGCCGGGCCAGGTGACGGTGACGGTGGGCGGCGTCGACCCAAGACTGAGCCTGCCGGCCTGCCCGGCGCCGGAAGCCTTCCTGCAACCCGGCGCGCGCCCGTGGGGCAAGACCACCGTCGGCGTGCGCTGCGCCGCCCCGGCCTGGTCGTTGTATCTGCAGGCGCAGGTGAGCGTGGTGGCCGACTACGTCGCCGCCGCCGTGCCGCTGGCCCAGGGCCAGCCGCTGGACGCGCACCAGCTGGTGCTGGTGCAGGCCGACATCGCGGCGATGCCGAACGGCATCATCACCGACATGACGCAGGCAATCGGCCGCACCCCGACCATCTCGCTGCCGGCCGGCACCGCGCTGCGCATGGACACCCTGCGCAGCCAGCAGGTGATCAAGCAGGGCCAGTCGGTACGGCTGGTATCGCGCGGTTCGAACTTCTCGGTCACAAGCGAGGCAAAGGCGATCAACAACGCCAGCGACGGCCAGGTAGTGCAGGTACGCACCCAATCCGGCACCGTCGTCAGCGGCCTGGCGCGCAACGGCGGGATGGTGGAAATAGTTCTATAAAGAAATGTGATTTCGCGGCATCGAAATCGTGCTCGATCGCTAAAGTTTGTAAAGGCAGCGCCGTTACATCAAGCAGATCCCGGAGCTTGTAGCTTCGAACCGAGAAGGATGATGCTGTGAAAATCAACGATACGCTCAAGGGCAACCCCGGCCTCCAGCCGGCGACCACCCAGACGAATACCGCGCGCGGCGCCGACAAGGCCGCAACGACGGCGCCGACGACCCAGGCGCAGACCGACAGCGTGCGATTGTCCTCGCAGGGCCAGGCCATGGCCAATGCGGTGGGCGGCGCGCAGGTGTTCGACGCGAAGAAGGTCGAACGCATCAAGATGGCCATCGCCGATGGCCAGTTTCAAGTCAACTCCGAGAAAGTGGCGGACGGCTTGCTGGAAACCGTACGCGACTTGCTCCATTCAAGACAACGCTAAACCATGACGCCGAGCCCGACCCAGACCATTGCAGCCGAACACCAGCACCTCGACGCCCTCGTGGCATTGATGAAACAGGAACAGCAATCGCTGGTCGCGCTCGACGCCGACGAGCTGTCCAGCCTGACCACGCAAAAGAACGCCCTGCTGGCCAGTCTGTCGAGCCTGTCGCAACAGCGCCACGCGGCGCTGCGGGAAGCCGGATGCGAGGGGTCGGAAGCGGGCATGGCGCCATGGCTGGCCGCCAGCGGCGATGGCGAACTGCGGGAACGCTGGGAGCGCATGCTGGACGTGGCCCGCGAAGCCAAGGAACTCAATCGCGTCAACGGCATGCTGATCAGCAAGCAGCTGGCGCACAACCAGGGCGTGCTCAACGCCCTACGCACCCCGACCAATGCGCCGACCGGCGCGATCTATGGCGCCAGCGGCCAGACCGTGGGCCTGGGGGCATCGAAGCGGTATGTGATCGGCTGAAAAGCGCGCTGAACATCGGCAACGCCGGATTCAGCCGCCCAGGCGGGTCAGCTCTTCCTCCAGCGCATCCAGGAACACCTTGACCCGTTCCGGCACGTAGCGCCGGGTCGGCGTCATGGCCCACACCGACAGCTCTTCCATCGTTGCATCCTCCAGCTCGACGCGCACCAGGCTGCCCGCGCGCAGGTGTTCGTGCACGTCCCAGAAAGTCAGCATCGCCAGGCCGAGCCCCTGCACGGCGGCGGTGCGCGCGGCATCGACGCTGCTGGTCAGCACGCGCGCATCGACGCGCCTGCGCTGCAGGCTGGCGTCCACCACGAAGGGCCAGCGCGCCACCGCGTGCAGGCCGATGCACTGGTGGCGCTCGAGATCGGCCAGGGTGGCGGGGGTGCCGTGCGCGCGCAGGTAGCGCGGCGCCGCGCACAGCAGGCGCGGATTGGCGGCCAGGCGCCGCGCCACCAGTTCCGAATCGCCCAGGGTGGCTACCCGCAGCGCCAGGTCCAGGCCCTGGCCGACGATGTCCTGCACCCGGTCGGACAGGTCGAGGTCGACGCGCAGGTCGGGATGGCGCTCGAGCAGGGACGGCAGCAGCGGCAGCACGATGGCCTGGCCGAACACGCTGGGCGCCGTCAGGCGCAGCAGGCCGGAGGCGCGCATGCCGCTGGGCCGCAGGGCGCCGCGCGCGCTTCCCTCGGCCTCGGCCAGGGTGGCCGCATATGGCGCGAAGGTCTCGCCCTCGGCGGTCAGCGCCAGCGAACGCGTGGTGCGGTGAAACAGCCGCACGCCCAGGTCGGCTTCGAGCGCCGCGATGCGGCGCGACGCCTGCATCGGACCGATGCCGAGCTGGCGCGCGGCTGCCGACAAGGTGCCGCCGGCTGCCACCGCAAGAAAGATGCGCACATCCGAAATCTGCATGTTTATAACCGTATATGTTAAAGCGGCTGCTCACCGGCTCGTCTTTATCGTTCACTGGCGCTCGCCTAGCATGACTTCATCGTCGCCAAGCGACACCACCCGAGCGAGAACCGGCATGAGCGATACCCAGAACATGATTTTATCCGCAACCGATATAAAAGGCGCCAAGCTGCGCAACCGGCTGGCGGTGGCGCCAATGACCCGCGTCTCGGCGACGCCGGAAGGCGCCCCGACCCGTGCCATGCATGACTACTACCTGCGCTTCGCCCGCGGCGGCTTCGGGCTCGTGATTACCGAGGGCCTGTACACCGACCAGGCGTTTTCGCAGGGCTACCTGAACCAGCCCGGCCTGGCCGATGACGAACAGGCGCGCGGCTGGGCGCCCATCACGGCGGCGCTGCGCGACCAGGGCGCCCTCGCCTTCGCCCAGCTGATGCATGCTGGCGCGCTGAGCCAGGGCAATCGCTTCCGCAGCCACGGCGTGGCGCCATCGGCCATCCAGCCGAAGGGACAGCAGATGACCTTTTACTACGGCAAAGGCGAGTATGCCGTGCCGCACGAGATCAGCGAGGAAGAGATCGCGCAGGTCGTGCAGGGCTTCGTCGACAGCGCCGTGCGCGCGGTGCGCATCGCCGGCTTCGACGGCATCGAGATCCACGGCGCCAACGGTTATCTGCTGGACCAGTTCCTGAGCGCGCATACCAATCTGCGCACCGACCGCTGGGGCGGGCCGGTCGAGCGACGCGTCGGCCTGCTGGTCGAGGTGCTGACGGCGGTCAAGGCGGCCGTGGGCCCTGGGGTGCCGGTCGGCATCCGGATCTCGCAAGGCAAGGTGAACGATTTCACCAGCAAGTGGCCAGGCGGCGAACGCGACGCGCAGGCGATCTTCGGCGCGCTGGCGCGGGCCGGCGCCGACTTCATCCACGTTACCGAGTTCGAGGCATGGCAACCGGCCTTCACCGACGGCCGCGACAGCCTGGTGGCGCAGGCGCGCAAGCACGCGCCTAGCGTGTCCATCATCGCCAATGGCGGCTTGCATGACGCGCACCGCGCCAACCAGGTGTGCGCGGACGGCGCCGACGTGGTGGCGCTGGGGCGCGGCGCCCTGGCCAATCCCGACATGCCGAGCTTGTGGCAGCGCGGACTGGCGCCCCGCGCCTTCGACGGCGCCATCCTGGGACCGATCGCCGACATCAAGCAAAGTGAGCTGGCGCTGACTGGGCTCGACTGAACGGAAAGTCCTACGCGCAGGCGCTCTCTGCTCCTATTGGGAACACTGACGGGTGAACCCAGATGGGCATTTTGTCAGTGTGCCAAGGAGAACATGATGGAAGATCAACAACCGAAGGACGCCCGGCAAGACAATCCCGACCAGGGCCTGCGCCAGGGCCGCGCCGATTCCTCTGCGGGCTTCGTGACCGACGACAGGGGCGGCGCGTCGAGCATCGGTTCGGGCAACCAGCAGTCCGGCAACTTCGCCATGGCTGCGCCTGAAAGCAACGTCGGCCCGGCCGGCGCGGCGCAAAGCAGCCGTGGCACTGCCTCCGGGCCGATTCCCGGCGGCGCGCTGGGCAAGGCGCAGGCCGGGCAGGACGGCCAGTCGGAGATCGGCGGCGCGGCGACCGGCGGTTCGCCCGGTACCCACTTCGACCGGGCGGCGCAGGATTACGTGGGGCGCGCCAGCGAAGACAAGATCAGCGAGCGGCTGGCCGACGGGGCCGAAAGTTCCGGGACGCCGGGAGACGGGCCGCGGTAGCCGGACCGGGTGAACGCGCGCCAGGGCGCCATCCCGCCCGCCGTCGCCGCCATCGGGGCAAGACGTTGTCGCCATGGCGGATGACGGGCGGATGCCGCTCCAGGCGTCCCGGTTGCGCACCGAACAGCAATACATTCCTACAAATGCTTATAATGATGGCTCCGATCACTGTCCGGCCATCATGCCGCCCGAACCCTCTTCGCACGACGTGCGCTCCGCCTTCCGGCGTGAATTCGTTTCTCCCCATCTGTGGCGCACCCGGTTCGTCGTGGTCAGCATGGCCGCCGTCGCCGGCCTGGTCGTGGTCGCCTTCACCTGGCTCGCCGAATCGGCCTTCGGACAATTCCAGCAACTCAATGACCTGGCATGGTGGGCGCCGCTGATCTGGACGCCGCTGTGCTGCGCCGCCATCGTCTGGGTGACGCGCCGTTATGCGCGCGGCGCCGGCGGCTCCGGCATTCCGCAAGTGATGGCGGCGCTCGATCCCGCGCTGTCGGGCGGACGCCGGCCCCTGCTCGTGTCGCTCAAGCTGAGCCTGGCCAAGATCGGCCTGACCTCGGCCGGCCTGCTGGGCGGCCTGTCGCTCGGGCGCGAAGGCCCGTCGGTGCAGATCGCGGCCGGGGTGATGCTGTCGGCCCGGCGCTGGCTGCCGCGGCGCAGCAGCATCAGCGCCCATTCCCTGCTGGTGGCGGGCGGCGCCGCCGGCATCGCAGCCGCCTTCAACACCCCGCTGGCGGGCATCATGTTCGCGATCGAAGAGCTGTCGCGCACACCCGAGCAGCGCAACAGCGGCCTGATCGTCGCCGGCATCGTGCTGGCCGGCCTGATCGCGGTCTCGGTGCACGGCAACGGCCCCCATTTCGGCGTGATCCATGCCGGCCCGATCGGCCTGTCGCTGCTGTGGCCGGGACTGCTGGCGGCCGTGGTGTGCGGCTTTGCCGGCGGCCTGTTCGCGCGCCTGCTGCTGGCCAGCCTGCGCGGCACCTCCCCTGACCTGCCCAGCCGCTGGCGCGCCCGCTATCCGGTGCGCTTCGCGCTCGGCTGCGGCCTGGCGGTCGCCATCATCGGCATCGCCAGCGGCGGCGCCACCTACGGCAGCGGCAACGAAGCCACCCGCAGCCTGCTGGAAAACGAAGCCAGCGTGCCGGTCGCGTTCGCCCTGTTCAAGTTCGCCGCCACCTGGCTGACCGCGTGGTCGGGGGTGCCGGCCGGGATTTTCGCGCCATCGCTGTCGATCGGCGCCGCCCTCGGCCACGACATCGCCGTGCTGACCGGCTATCCGCATGCGCCGGCGCTGATCGCGCTGGGCATGGTCGGCTTCCTGGCCGCGGCAACCCAGGCGCCGCTGACGGCATTCATCATCGTCATGGAAATGGTCGACGGCCATGGCATGGTGCTGAGCCTGATGGCGTGCGCGGTGGTGGCCAGCACCGTGTCGCGGGTGCTCAGCCCGCCGCTGTATGGGGCGCTGGCGGCGATCCAGTTGCCGCCGCGGCTGCTGCGCGAAGGGAACGGCGAACGCGCATGACGGGCCCGGACTGAGGGAAGCGCTGATTTATTCTGGCGGATGGGATTGGCGACGGAAAAAGGCGCCCGGCAAGGCGTAAACCGCAGCCATACCGCGTGGTATGGCGAGGATTTACAACGCAGCAGGGCGTCTTCTTTCCGTGCCAAGACCGCCGCCATGAATAAATCAGCGCTTCCCTAGGCATCGGGATGACGCGTCAGTCGAACAGTTCGGCCGACGCGAATGGCACGCCCTGGCGGTCCTTGGCCGAGACGACCGGCGCGCCCGTGCGCGGCCACCCGATCGCCAGCTGCGGATCGTCCCAGGCGATGCAGCGCTCGTGCTCGGGCGCGTAGTAATCGGTCGCCTTGTAGACCGTCTCGGCGCTGGCGGACAGCACGATGAAACCGTGGGCGAACCCTTCGGGCACCCACAGTTGCGCCCGGTTTTCGGCGCTCAGCACTTCGCCCACCCACTGGCCGAAGGTCGGCGACGAGCGGCGCAGATCGACCGCCACGTCGAACACGCTGCCCCGCACGACGCGCACCAGCTTGCCCTGCGCCTGCCGCACCTGGTAATGCAGGCCGCGCAGCACGTTGCCGGCCGAACCGGAATGGTTGTCCTGGACAAACGCCACCGTGCGGCCCACTGCGGCGTCGAACAGATCCTGGCGAAAGCTCTCGTAGAAGAAGCCGCGCTCGTCGGCGAATGCGCGCGGAACGATGCGCAGGACGTCAGGGATCGCCAGCCGCGTAATCTGCATCAGCGTCCTTCTTTTGCCGTGCGCAACAGATATTGTCCATAATTGTTGCCCTTCATTGACGCTGCCAGCACTTCCAGCTGCCGTGCGTCGATCCAACCTTTGCGAAAAGCAATTTCCTCAGGACACGACACTTTCAGGCCCTGGCGTCGTTCGATCGTCGCGATGAACTGGCTGGCGTCGAGGAGCGATTCGTGGGTGCCGGTATCGAGCCACGCATAGCCTCGCCCCATGACTTCCACATGCAGCTTGCCGCTCTCCAGATACATGCGGTTCAAGTCGGTGATTTCGAGTTCGCCCCGCGCGGACGGCTTCAGTTCGCGCGCCATCGCCACGACGTCGCGGTCGTAGTAGTACAAGCCCGTGACGGCATAATTCGAGCGCGGCGCGGCCGGCTTTTCCTCGAGGCTGACCGCCTTGCCTTCGCCGTCGAACTCGACCACGCCATAGCGCTCCGGGTCCTGGACATGGTAGGCGAATATGGTTGCGATGTCGTGACGCGCATCGGCGCGCTCGAGCATTGGATGAAGATTGTGGCCATAGAACAGGTTGTCGCCCAGTACCAGCGCCGACGGCGCATCGCCGATGAAGCGCTCGCCGATGAGGAAGGCCTGCGCCAGGCCATCGGGCGACGCCTGCACCGCGTACGAGAGATTCAGCCCCCAGCGCGCACCGTCCCCCAGCAATTGCTGGAACCGCGGCGTATCCTGCGGCGTCGAAATGATCAGGATGTCGCGGATCCCGCCCAGCATGAGCGTGCTCAGCGGATAGTAGATCATCGGCTTGTCGAATACCGGCAACAGCTGCTTCGACATCGCCAGCGTGGCCGGATGCAGCCGGGTGCCGCTGCCGCCGGCCAGGATGATGCCCTTGCGTTTCACGGGTTCGCTCATAGGTTTCCTTGCGCCGACAACTCGGCGATCATGCGGTTCACGTGGTAGCGCCAGTCGGGCGGCGCCAGGCCGAAAGTGGCGCAGAATTTGCTGCAATCCAGACGCGAATTCGCCGGTCGCACGGCCGGCGCCGGCAATGCGCCGGCGGCGATCGGCTGCACGGCATCCGGTCCCGCTGCCAGCACCGCGCCATGCGCCTGCGCCTGCGCCAGCACATGCCGGGCGTACGCATGCCAGGTGGTGCTGCCGCTCGCGGCGACGTGATAAGTGCCGGACAGGCGGCGCGCGTCGTCCTTCTGGGCCGCGATGCGATACAGCGCCAGCGCCGTGGCGTCGGCCAGCAGTTCGGCGCCGGTCGGCGCGCCATGCTGGTCGGCGACCACGCTCAGGGATGCGCGTTCCTTTGCCAGCCGCAGCATGGTCTTGGCAAAATTGCTGCCGCGCGCAGCGAATACCCAGCTGGTGCGCAGGATCAGGTGCATGGCGCCACTGGCGCGGATCCGTTCCTCGCCGCCGGCCTTGGTATGGCCGTACACCGACAGCGGATTGACGGCGTCGGTCTCGACCCAGGCGCCCTCTTTCGCGCCGTCGAAGACATAGTCGGTCGAGTAATGCACCAGCCAGGCGCCCAAGGCGGCGGCCTCTTCGGCCAGGACGCCGGGCGCGACCGTGTTGCAAGCGTGCGCGGCGTCGCGGTCGCTTTCGGCCGCGTCCACTGCCGTGTAAGCGGCGGCGTTAACGATCACATCGGGCCCGACGGCGCGCACCAGCGCCCGCAGCGACGCGGAGTCGGCGATATCGGCTTCGCCGCGGCCACAGGCACGCAGCTCGCCCAGCGGCGCCAGCGCACGCTGCAGCTCCCAGCCGACCTGGCCATCCTTGCCGAGCAACAGGATCTTCATGCGGCCGGCCGTCCATCGGCGTAGTGCCGGTCGATCCAGTCGCGGTAGCCGCCGCTGGTCACGTTGCGCACCCATTCGCCGTTGGCCAGATACCACTCGACGGTCTTGCGGATGCCGGTCTCGAACGTCTCGGCCGGGCGCCAGCCCAGCTCGCGCTCCAGCTTGCCCGCATCGATCGCGTAACGGCGGTCGTGGCCGGGGCGGTCCTTCACGAACGTCATCTGCGCGGCATACGACTGGCCGTCGCCGCGCGGACGCAACTCGTCGAGGATCGCGCACAAGGCGCGCACCACGTCGATATTGGCCTTCTCGTTGCCGCCGCCGACGTTGTAGGTCTCGCCCGGCCGGCCGTCGGCCAGCACGCGCCGGATGGCGCTGCAGTGGTCGAGCACGTACAGCCAGTCGCGGATCTGCCGGCCGTCGCCATAGATCGGCAGCGGCTTGCCGGCCAGCGCATGGTGGATCACCAGCGGGATCAATTTTTCCGGGAAATGGAACGGGCCGTAATTGTTCGAGCAGTTGGTGGTCAGTACCGGCAACCCATAGGTATGGTGGTAGGCGCGCACCAGGTGGTCCGACGCCGCCTTGCTGGCGGAGTAAGGGCTGTTCGGCTCGTAGCGGTTCTGCTCGTTGAACGCCGGCGCGTCGCTGGACAGCGAGCCATACACCTCGTCGGTGGACACGTGCAGGAAGCGGAACGTCTCACGCAGCCCGGGCGCCAGGCCGTTCCAGTAGGCGCGCACCGCCTCGAGCAGATTGAAGGTGCCGACGATATTGGTCTGGATGAAGGCGCCGGGGCCGTCGATCGAGCGATCGACGTGGCTTTCGGCCGCGAGATTCACTACCGCACGCACCCGGTGTTCGGCCAGCAGGCGGCCTACCAGCGCGCCATCGCCGATATCGCCGCGCACGAAGTGGTGGCGCGGATTGCCCTCGAGGCTGGCGAGGTTCTGGAGATTGCCGGCGTAGGTCAGCTTGTCGAGGTTGACGACTGGCTCGTCATGCTGCGCCAGCCAGTCGATGACGAAGTTCGAGCCGATGAAGCCCGCTCCGCCGGTCACGAGGATGGTCATTCCTGCGGTTCCTGGTAAAAGTGTACATGGTCAGGCGGCGCCAGGGCGCCTTCCTGAGCCCAAAATCCAACGCACCATTCTCGGGGCGATATAGCTCGATTGTCAATGAGCGGCATGGCCCCCGGACAGCGCCGTACGCCAGGCGCGCCTACGCGGCTGCGTCGCTCGCCAGCCGCACGCCCATGGTCGCCCGCCTGCCAGCGGTCGCTGTTCTGTTACTTATTTGTATTAGTTTCGCCAGCCCATTGACTTGGTTTAAGAAGAGTAACAATGAACGTTGCATCAGCGCAAGATGCAGCACCTGTATGGGGTGACAGTGGGGAATCGCCATCATTTCAGGAGCCCGCCATGTCCCTCCACCCTGTCCTCCCGTCGGCCGCCGTCGCGGCCCTGGTGCTGTCGTTCTGCAGCAGCGCCGCGGCCGCCGTCGAGGTCACCGTCACGCCGGTGAAACCCGCCGTCGAGCGTGGCGACGACGTGCTGGTGCGCGTCACCCTCACCAATGCGTCCGGGGCCGCCCAGCACCTGCTGCGCTGGCGCACGCCGCTCTATGGGGTCGAGGCGTCCCTGTTCGAGGTGCGGCGCGACGGCCAGCCGGTGCGCTACCTCGGCCGGCGCATCAAGCGCGCGGCGCCCGGCCCGTCGGACTACGTGCGCCTGGATCCCGGCGCCTCGCTCAGCAAGACCGTCGAGCTGTCGCGGCTGTACGAGATGAGCGTGACCGGCAGTTACACGATCCGCTACCACAGCGCCGCCATGCCGGCGCCGGGCGCCGGTGTCCAGGCGGTGGTTGGCGAGCTGGTCTCGAAGCCGGTCAGCATCTGGGTCGACGGCCGCCTGCCGCGCGGCGCCAAGCCGGCCGCCATCGCGCCGGAACCGGGCGGGGCCGGCCTGAGCTACGCCAACTGCTCGAACGCTCAGCAAGAGCAATTGGTGACGGCGATGGATGCAGGACGCGCGATGACGCGGGATGCCCACGCCTACCTCACCTCGGGCAAGCAGTATGGCGAGCGCTACACGACCTGGTTCGGCGCGCCCGACGCCGCGCGCGGCGCCAAGGTCAGCGGCAATTTCACGGCCATCAAGGACGCGTTCGAGAACAAGCCGGTCAAGATCGACTGCGATTGCGACGAACCGTATTTCGCCTATGTGTATCCGGCGCGTCCCTATACCGTGTGGGTGTGCAGGGCGTTCTGGGCCGCGGCCGTGACCGGCACCGATTCGCGCGGCGGCACCCTGTTGCACGAGCTCAGCCATTTCGACGTGGTGGCGGCGACCGATGACCACGTGTACGGCCAGTCCGGCGCCGCCGAACTGGCGCGCACGGCGCCCGAGCGGGCGATCAACAACGCCGATTCACATGAGTATTTTGGGGAGAACACGCCGGCAGTAGGGTTGGCGGCTTCGCCGCCGACGCGGTGATGGTTATCGGTGCCCTTTTCGCGCCGGATGATCTTGCCGCTACCTATCACCGCGTTGGGTAATCTGGTCCAGTGGACCAGATTACGAGCCGCCGACCCTACGGTTCAAGCAAGCGTTGATTCACCGCTGCGTAAACGAAAACTTCACCGGAATCGCCGGACTGCTCTTGATGCTGCCCGCATCGACCTTGCCCAGGCTGGACAGCCACGGTCCGGCATAGCGGATCTCGTAGCTGTGCTGCCCTGGTTTGAAGGCATAGGCCTGGGTGATGTCGATTGTGTTCAGGTGCGTGGTCTGCGGCTTGACCTCGAGGTAGTCGGCCGGGCCCAGGGCCGCGCGCTTGACCATGCGGCCGGTGTAGGCCACTTCTGCCCCGGGTGTGCGCAGGTCGAAGCGCGGAGCGGTCAGGTCGTCGCCCAGGGCGATCTCGCGCGGGATCCACACCGACTGGTCGCCGCGGTTTTCGATCAGCACCCGCACCTTGACCGACTTGGCGCCGGTCTTCACTTCGAGCCGGTGATGCACGTTCACCTTGGCCTCCACGGCCTTGACCGCGCCGGCCAGGCCGCCCAGCGCCAGCAGCGTCGCCAGCACAGCTGCCGGCATGCTTCGTTTGACATGCATCTTGCCTCCTTCCGGGACGGGGCCACCACGGTTTGACAGACTCGCCGCCGCGGGCGCGACAACGGTCTTCCAATTATGACACGGGTAGTCGTGACAGTTCAGGGCAGAATGTTACCGCCTGTTTCAGGCAAGGCCGCCAGGATGGTCACCGCCACCCGCCGGTTGCGGGTCTGCCCGGACACGTCCGTATTCGGCGCCACCGGCCGCGTGTCGGCAAAGCCGATCGCCGACAGCCGCGCCGGCGGCAGTCCGTGGTCGATGAACAGGCGCACCACGCTCGAGGCGCGCGCGGTCGACAGTTCCCAGTTCGACGGATACACCGGGCTGGCGATCGGCACGTCGTCGGTATGGCCCTCGACCTCGATGCGGTGGCTGTCATCCCGGAGCAGGCCCGCCACCGCGCCCAGCACTTCGCGCGCTTCGGGATCGAGCAAGGCCTGGCCCTGCGCGAACAGCACGCTGGCGTTGATCTCGACGCTGATGCCGCGCGCGTTCTGGGTCACCCGCACCTGGCCCGACTTCACCAGCGGCAGCAGGGTCGCCGACAGCGCGCGCGCCATCGCGCCCATGCGCTCCTGCTCGCGCCGCGCGGCCTCGTTGCGCTTGCGGTTGATGATGTGCGACAGCGGCAGCACCGGCTCGACATTGGTGTTCACCTGCGTGGCCGCGCCGCGCCCGCCGAAGGCGTCGCCCAGGGCGTCGGACAGCACCTGGTACTTGCCCTCGTTGACGATGGAGATCGCGTACATCACCACGAAGAAGGCGAACAGCAAGGTGATCAGGTCGGCGTACGAGATCAGCCAGCGCTCGTGGTGTTCCTGCGGGACGTCCTCGTCGTAGCGCTTGCGGGCCATGATCTCGCGTGCCGTCAGTGGCGCGCCAGCAGGCTGGCGACGCGCTCGTCGACCACGCGGCCGTGGTCGCCGCTGGCCAGGTCGGCGAACACCTCGGCCAGGATCTCGTACTGCGCGACCCGGTCGTTGACGATCGCCTTCAATTTATTGCCGACCGGGTAGAGGAACAGGTTGGCCAGGCCCACGCCGTACACGGTCGAGACGAAAGCGACCGCGATGCCCGAACCCAGGCGCGCCGGGTCGGACAGGTTTTCCATCACCTGGATCAGGCCCAGCACGGCGCCCAGGATGCCGATCGTCGGCGCATAGCCGGCCGCCGATTCCCAGATGCGCGCCGCTTGCCGCTGGGCGAATTCATAGCCGTTGATCTCGTGCTCGAGCAGGCTGCGCAGCTTGTCGGGCGCGATGCCGTCCACCACCAGGCGCAGGCCCTTGGCCACGAACGGATCGGCCCTGCCCATATATTGTTCCAGCGACAGCAGGCCGTCGCGGCGCGCCGACTGGCTCCACAGCGCGATGTCGCGCGACAGCTTCTGGCGGCCGTTTTTTGGCGGCACGAACACCCAGCGCAGCATGCCGAGGCCGCGCAGGAACGTGCGCGACTCGCTCTGCAGCAGCACGGCGCCGAAGGTGCCGACGACGACGATGGCGAAGGCCGCCGGCTGCATCAGCGATGCGAACCTGCCGCCGTCGAGCGTGTAGCCGAGGAAAATGCCGGCGATCGCCAGCACCAGGCCGCCTACGCTGGCCCAGTCCATATATGCTCTCTCAAGGTGGTGCGCAGGCGCGCGACGGCCTGGGTGTGCAGCTGCGACACCCGCGATTCGGAGACGCCCATGACGGCGCCGATTTCCTTCAGGTTCAGCTCTTCTTCGTAATACAGGCCCATCAACAGCTTCTCGCGCGGCGGCAGGTTGTCGATGGCCTCGATCACGGCGTGGCGGAAGTCGGTTTCCATCAGGCCGCGCAAGGGGTCGCTGTCGTCCACCGCATAGCGGTCGAGGAAATTGCCGTCGCCGTCGTCGTCATGGAAATCTTCGTAATAGAGCAGCTGGTGGCCGCCCGAGTCGGCCAGCATGTCCTGGTAATCCTCGAGCGAGAGCTTGAGCGAGCCGGCCACCTCGGATTCGCTCGGCGGGCGGCCCAGCCGCTGCTGCAGCGCGTGCATTGCGGTCTCGACCTTGCGCATGTTCTGGCGCGTACTGCGCGGCATCCAGTCGCTGCTGCGCAATTCGTCGAGCATCGCGCCGCGGATGCGCAACACCGCATAGGTCTCGAATTGCGCGCCGTGGGTGTCTTCGTAGCGGTTGATCGCGTCCAGCAGGCCGATCATGCCTGCTTGCACCAGGTCATCGACTTCCACGGAAGGCGGCAACTTGGCCTTCATGTGGTGGGCAAGGCGCTTTACCAACGGCATATGCTCCGTCAGCAAAGAATTCTTGTCCGTTTTCCCTTTGACCGTGTACATGCTGGTGTCAGTCTTCTCTCTACTTGTTCTATTGCCGATGCCGGTCACGAACCTAAGCGGGCTGCGCCGCCCTGCTTGCCGAACTGCGGCATGGCGTTCAGCGCGAACTTGCCTGCGAGCTGGCGAAACGCCACCGACGCACCGGCCAGCGGAAAGGCATCGACCACGGCCCGGCCCAGGCGCGCGGCCCGGTGCAGGTATTCGTCGGCCGGCACAGAGCCCATGAAGCTGAGCTTGACGGCAAGATAACGTGTTGCTGCCGCTGACATATTATCGTATACCACCTTGGCCTCAGTCTCTGTCGCGCCGGTAACAAGGATCCCGAAAGGGCGCCGGCCCAGTTGCTGCGACAAGCGCTTGATCAGTGCGTAGGCATTCGTGATCGACGCCGCGCTGGTGGATACCTGCACCACGATCTCGGAATCCACCATCGAAGCCACCGGGAAATCGCCGTCGGGGCCGAGTTCGGCGTCGACGATCACGATTCCCGTTTGCAGCGCCAGCACGTCGAAGGTCTTGCCCAGGCGGCGCGCTTCGGCCGCCGTGTCGGGCACGCCCATCGGCACCACCGAAAAGCCTTGAGGCGCCGGGCGGATCACCTGGTTCAAAGCGCTTTCCTGGCGCGCCACCTGCAGCAGCGAGGCGCTGCGGTTCATGCCAAGCCGGCGCGCGACGCCGTAGTCCACTTCGCAGGCGTCGACGATCAGCACGTCGTTGCCGGCCTGGGCCAGCGAAGCGCCCAGGTTGACCAGCATGGCGCCCTTGTCGTCTTCGGGCGTGGCCGAGAGGAAGGTGACCACGCGCGGACGCGGGCCCTGCAGCATGCGGCGCAGGCCTTCGGCCTGGTCGAAATCGAAACTAGCCAAGGCTCACCTCGCGCGCGGCTTGGGCTGCCGCCATCATCAGCGGCAGGTCGGCGTCGGTAGTAGCGTTGCCGCGGTTGCGGAAGGCGCGGTCGACCAGCAGGGTGCGGTCGGCCACGTGCAGGTCTTCCGGCACACGCTGGCCGTTCGAGATGTAGTGCAGGTTCAGCTTCTGGCGGATCACGATGTCGAGCACGCCGCCGATCGACGTGGCTTCGTCCAACTTGGTCATGATGGCGCCGTGCAGGCCGCTGCCCTGGTAGGCGCGCACCACTTCGTTCAGCGTTTCGCCCGTCGAGGTCGAGTTCAGGCACAGCAGGCGCTTCACGTCGGCGCCCGAGCCGGACAGCATGGCGACCTGCTCGGCCACCATGTGGTCGCGCTGCGACATGCCGATGGTGTCGATCAGCACGGTGTGCTTGTTGCGCAATTCCTTCAGGGCGATGCGCAGGTCGGCTTCGTCCTTCACCGAGTGCACCATCACGCCCAGGATCTTGCCGTAGATGCGCAGCTGCTCGTGGCCGCCGATACGATAGGCGTCGGTGGTGATCAGGGCCAGCTTGTCCGGGCCGTGGCGCATCACGCAGCGCGCGGCCAGCTTGGCGGTGGTGGTGGTCTTGCCGACGCCGGTCGGGCCGACCAGCGCGTACACGCCGCCCTGCTCGAGCAGCGCGTCTTCGTTGCCGATGGTGGTCAGGTTACGGGCCAGCACGGTCTTTACCCAACGCATGGCCTCGAGCGCATCCTTGGTTGCCGACATTTTCTCGATCAGATAACGCGCCAGGGTGGCCGAAAAACCGGCAGCCAGCATCTCGCGCAGCACGGTGGCCTTGTGCGGCTCGCGCTGGGCGGTGGCGTTCCACGACAGTTCGGCCAGCTGGGTTTCCATCAGGCCGCGCATGGCGCGGATCTCGCTCATCATGCCGTTCATTTCGGCGGCGGCCGATTCCTTGGCCTGGGCGATGGCGGCGCTCATCATCGAGGTCATGGCGCTCATGTCGATCGCCGGCTCGGCGCTCGGGGCGCGGCGCTCGGCGTAGGTCGGGGCCGGGGTCACTTCGGTATAGGCTGGCGCGACCGGCGCCCTCGGCGCGGCCGGGGCGGCGTCCTGCAGGCGGCGCGACAGGAAGGCCGGAGCGGCTGCGGGGGCCGCTGCCTTGGCTGGCGCCAGGTCGTCGAAGTGCTGCAATTGCGGCGCCGGCTGGGCCATTTCCGAATCGGCGGCCGGCGCGGCCAGCGAGGCCACGTCATCGTTGTCCAGCGCCAGGATCTCGACCTGGCCGTCGACCGGACGGTTGGAGAGGATGACGGCGTCCGGCCCCAGGGCTTCGCGCACCTTGCGCAAGGCATCTCGGGACGTTGCTGCCGTAAATTTCTTCACCTTCATCTGGTTCTCCGCGCTTCAATCTGGTTCTGCATGACGGCACGATGCCTGTCGATAGGAACCATTATTGACGATGCTCTAGGGAAACCATCAGGGGAAAAGGATGGGGAAAAGGGCCTATTTCATCGACATCGGCAACAGCGATACATTTTGATTGAATGGCAAGCCGGTATTGTCGTCAGAAGGCGTCGCGGCCGGGCGATCTTTGTCCTACAAGAGAGGTCTAAGTGGGCAAGACAGGCTGACTGTCGATGGCCCCCGGGAGGCACCATGGTCAAATCGATTCGGCTGTTGTATCGCAAGGTCCAGGGCCGCGTGCGATGCAATTACAACTGGGACTGGCAAAAGATGTGCGAGCGCTCCGCCGTCATGGTCACCGCCGTCGAGTGGAGCGCCGGGACCGGGACCGGCGCCGCGGCCTATCCCCACGATTCCTCGCCCGGCCGCCCCCACCTGGGCCGGGCGAACGTGTATGTGACCAATATCGGACCGCACGATTCCGAGGGCGGGCCAGGCGGCGTCGAGTTCTATCTGCACGCCGACTCGGAGGTTCCGCTCGACGTGCTGGTGACCATTACCGACCTTGGGCTGGTCGAGCGCACGATCACCATCAAGTGATGAGCCTGTTGTTGCGGCTCAGCGAGCGAACGCGATCTATCTCCCATCATTAGCGTGTGCCAAAGCTTTTAGGAGATAGAGAATGATCGAATGCGCGTTTGAACTCAACGGACGGCCGATGAGCATGTTCAAAATGAATGCTTTGCAGTTCCCAGCTTTTTCAGGACTGGACAACCATGCCAACCAGCCGAGATTTGCATGCAATCCAGATCTCGGGCCGATTCCGCCTGGTGCTTACTACATCGTGGACCGGCGGTCAGGCGGCCGGTTGGGGCCGCTGCGCGATTTTTTCGTCGATCGTTCGGAATGGTTCGCCCTCTACGCAACGGATGGCAAAATCGACGACGAGACTTTCTGCAATGGCGTGAAACGAGGAAACTTTCGACTTCATCCACGCGGAGCGGCAGGTATTAGTAGAGGATGCATTACCATTCAACATCAAGCTGACTTCAACATCATTCGCGCGCACCTGAGAGCAGGCCGGCAGATCAACATACCAGGCAGTTCCATGACAGCTTACGGGCGGGTGACGGTCAAGTGAACAAGGTAATGACACGGACACTGATGACGATCTGGGTATTCGTAGCGACAGTCATGCTTGCTCGCTTCTGGCTACACTACTACTATCTCTTTCCACAAATACCTGAATCATTCGCCATCTGGCTGAGTACTCTTTACGGCGCTCGCAACGCAGAGGAAATAGCCGATATGGAAACCCTTCTCGCTTTGAGCACCGCTTTAGTCATTGTAGGGGCTGTCACCTTGTTCGCACGATGGATCTGGCGCAAATTCCGCCCGCTGGTGTTGCAGTCTGAACGATCAGGGTAACTCCACGCCTCCCTGCGCAATCACATCGGCACACCCACCAGGCTGGTCACCCGAATCGTCTTGGTTTCCGGCACTTCCGCATGCGACAGCACCTTCAGCTGCGGCACGGCGCGGCGCAGGAAGCGCGACAGGAGCACGCGCAGCGGGGCCGGCACCAGCAGCACCGGGGTGTGGCCCATCTGCTCCTGCTGGTTGGCCGAATGGGCCGCCTGCTGGGCGATGGTGTCGGCCAGGCCCGGCTCGATGCCGGTGCCGTCGCCGCCGGCGCCCATCGCCTGCATCAGGAGGCGCTCGAGGCGGTTGTCCAGGGTCATCACCGACAACTCGTTCTCGCCCGGGAACAGCTGCTGGACGATGGCGCGGCCCAGGGCCACGCGCACCACGGCGGTCAGTTCCGACGGATCCTGCGTCATGTTCGCGTGCTCCGACAGCGCCTCGATGATCGAGCGCATGTCGCGGATGTGCACGCCCTCGACCAGCAGGTTCTGCAGCACTTTCTGCAGGATCGACAGCGAGACGACCTTCGGCACCAGGTCTTCGACCAGCTTCGGCGTTTCCTTGCCCAGGTGGTCCAGCAGCGCCTGCACTTCCATGCGGCCCAGCAGTTCCGACGCGTGCATCGTGATCAGGTGGTTCAGGTGGGTCGCCACCACGGTGCCGGCGTCGACCACGGTGTAGCCCATGCTCTGCGCTTCGTCGCGCAAGCCGGCGTCGATCCAGGTGGCCGGCAGGCCGAAGGCCGGATCGACCGTCACCAGGCCTGGCAGGGTGCCGCTGGCCATGCCCGGGTTGATCGCCAGGAACTGGCCGTTCAGCGCTTCGCCGCTGCCCACTTCCACGCCCTTGAGGGTGATGCGGTAGGCCGATGGCTTCAGTTCCAGGTTGTCGCGGATGTGCACCGGCGGCGCCAGGAAGCCCACTTCTTGCGCGAACTTCTTGCGGATGCCCTTGATACGCTTGAGCAGCTCGCCGCCCTGGTTCTTGTCGACCAGCGGGATCAGGCGGTAGCCCACTTCCAGGCCCAGGGTGTCGACCGGCATGACATCCTGCCAGGTCGCTTCTTCGCTCTCGGCCGGGGCGCGGCTTGCCGCGGCGGCATCGGCGGCGGCAGCGGCGGCCGCTTCTTCCTTGGCCGGCCCTTCCTTGCGGCGCTTGGAAATCATGTAGCCGGCGCCGGCCAGCGAACCGCCCAGCAGCAGGAATACCAGATTGGGCATGCCCGGGATCATGCCCAGGGCGCCGATGATGGCGGCGGTGATGTACATCGTTTCGGGCTTGGCCATCAGCTGGTTGGTCAGCTGCGAGCTCACGTCCTCGTCGTTGGCGACGCGCGACACGACCATGCCGGCCGCGATCGAGATGATCAGGGAAGGGATCTGCGCCACCAGGCCGTCGCCGATGGCCAGCAGGGTGTAGATCTTGGTCGCCTCGCCGATCGCCAGGTCGTGCATCACCACGCCCACGATCAGGCCCGCCACCACGTTGATCACCGTGATCATGATGCCGGCGACGGCGTCGCCCTTCACGTACTTCGAGGCGCCGTCCATAGCGCCGTAGAACTCGGCTTCCTGCGCGACTTCCTGGCGGCGCTTGCGGGCGTCGGCTTCGCCGATCAGGCCGGCGTTCAGGTCGGCATCGATCGCCATCTGCTTGCCAGGCATCGCGTCCAGCGCGAAGCGTGCGCCGACTTCGGCGATGCGGCCGGCACCCTTGGTCACGACCGAGAAGTTGATGATGGTGAGGATGATGAAGACGACGATACCGACGGTGTAGTTACCGCCGATCAGGAAGTGGCCGAAGGCTTCGATGACCTTGCCGGCCGCGGCGGAGCCGGTGTGGCCTTCGGTCAGGACGATACGGGTGGAAGCGACGTTCAACGCCAGGCGCAGCATGGTCGAGACCAGCAGGATGGCCGGGAAGGCCAGGAAGTCGAGCGGCTTGACCGTATACAGTGCGGTCAAGAGCACGATGATCGACAGCGCGATATTGAAGCTGAAGAACACGTCGAGCGCGAAGGCCGGCAACGGCAGGATCATCATCGCCAGCAGCATGATGATCAGGACCGGCGCTGCCGCCTTGCTGCCTTGCGCACCAAGGCCGCTCATCCAGGCTGGCAGTTTCATGCTGTTGGTCATTCATTCACTCCGTGTTCAGTTCAGTTCGGCCCCCCCCTGGCTTGGGCGGCGCGTGCGACGCCGGGTTCAGCGGGTCCATCTCGTCAGGCACCTTCAACTTCGTCGGGCGATCCGGGTACTCCCCTTCGCCCTTCTTGTAGGCGCGCAGCTGGTAGACGTAGGCCAGCACTTCCGCCACCGCCGAATACAGCTTTTCCGGAATCTCGTCGTCGATGTCGGTATGCTTGTACAGGGCGCGGGCCAGGGCCGGGGCTTCCATCAGCGTGACCTTGTGTTCCTGGCCCAGCTCGCGGATCCTGGCGGCCACGTCGTCGATGCCCTTGGCCACGACCCGCGGCGCGCCCTTGCCATCCGCATACTTCAGCGCCACTGCATAGTGAGTCGGATTGGTCACGATCACATCTGCAGTAGGTACATTCTGCATCATCCGGCCCCGGGCCATTTCGCGCTGCAACTGGCGAATCTTCCCCTTAATCTGAGGATTGCCGTCCGACTCCTTCGATTCCTGGATCACTTCCTGGCGCGTCATCTTGAGTTTGTCCTTCCAGTGCCATAACTGGTAAGGCCCGTCGATCAGGGCGATGACGCCCAGCGCGCCGACGATGAACAGGAAGGATTTGCCGATCATGGCGCCCACGTGGGCGCTGCTTGCATTGAGCGGCTCGACCGCCAGGCCCAGCATCGCCTCCTTCTGGCTGCTGACGACGATATAGGCCACCACGCCCACCACGATGGTCTTGGCGACCGCCTTGAGCAGCTCGACCAGGGCGTTTTTCGAAAACATATTGCCAATACCCTTGATCGGGTTCAGCTTCATGAAGTTGGGCATGAACGCCTTGGACGAGAACAGCCAGCCGCCGATCAGGAGCGGCGACACCAGGGCGATGACCATGATGGCGACCGCGATCGGCAGGCAGGCCAGCAGCACCCCCACCAGGTCGCCCAGGATGCGCTCGATCAGGATGGCGGGATTGAAGACCTGTTCGCGGTCGAGCGACAGGCCGGACTTGAGCGCCAGGCTCAATTCACCGACGAGCATGCCGCCGAAGGCCCACAGGCAAGCCCCGGCGGTCATCAGGACGGTAAAGGTGGCCAGCTCCCGCGACCTGGGAACGTCGCCTTCCTCGCGCGCCTTCTCGATCTTCCGGGGCGATGCGTCTTCTGTCTTTTCTGCGTCGCTATCTTCCGCCATTCCTGCTCCGTCAAACTATTTCACATGCGCCTTTGCACTGCGCAAATGAAATTATCGCCGGAATTGCCGTGCGGCCAGGAAGAAAACAAGAGGGGAAATCGGCCGCTGTTCGCGGCCGGCAGGCATTACATACGGCGGTGGACGAAGGCCGCGGCCGGCTGTTCGCGTCCACGGTCGGCCAGGGGCGCCGCCTGGGTGGCCGCGGTCGGCTTGGCGATGCGGGCGGACACGATCACCGGCGCAATCACCGGAGCGATCGGAGCGATCGGAGCGATCGGGCCGACCATGGGCTTGACCAGCTTGACGGTGGACGCGGTGGCCGGCGCCAGTGCGGCGGCAGCCACATGCGCCGGCAGGCGGCGGCGGGCGCGCCAGGCGGCGACCACCAGCCCGTACACCGCCAGGTACAGCGCGAAACTGGCGACCACGCCCTGCATCAGCACGCCGGGCGTGCCGGCGTGGTTGACGGCCAGCGCGGCCGGCACCAGGGCGATGCTCCACGACACCGGCGATACGCAGGCATTGCGCAGCGGCGCCGGCAACATGCGCAGGTAGCGCGCGGTGATCGCCGTCTTGACCAGGCTGTGCAGGTGCCAGCTGTCCGGATGGCCCGGATGGCGACGGCACCACAGGCGGCGGCAGATGGTAAACACGGTTTCGAAGACCGGATAGGCGCAGGCCAGCAGCGGAGCCCAGGCCGAGACCGACGGGTTGCGATAGACCAGCATCACCGACAGCCAGGCCAGCAGGAAGCCCAGCAGGTAGGCGCCGCCGTCGCCGAGGAACAATTTCCCAAGGGGGAAATTGACGACAAAGAATCCGGCCGTCACCGCGCAGATCACGAAGCACAGCTGGGCCAGGTGGACGTCGCCGGCGCCCAGGGCGATCAGGCCCAGGGTGGCCAGGCCGATCACGACCGTGCCGCTGGCCAGGCCGTTGAAACCGTCGATGATGTTGACCGCGTTGGCCACGCCGCCGACCGCGAAGGCGGTGAACAGCACCGAGAACGGCAGCCAGCCCAGCAGGCTGTCGAGCGGCGCCAGGCCGGTGTATTGCAGGGTGACGCCGGTCAGGAACCAGCAGACCGCGCCGCTGGCCATAGTCGCCAGCAGACGCGCGCGCACCGACACGGTGCGGGTCAGGTCTTCGGCCAGACCGAACACGAAGGCCGGCAACGAGGCGATCAGCACCGGCAGCAGCAATTCTTGCTGCGCCTGCGGCAGGACGCCCAGCGCCATCCACAGGCCGGTCATGATGGCGGCGCCGCCGATGCGTGGGGTTGGCGTGATATGGAATTTCTGCACACCGCGGGTCGCGTCGAGCGAATAGCGCCCATGCCAGCGTGTAGTGAACACGAGCAGGAGGGAACAGATCAGCGATGTAATAAAGCCAATTTCGAGGCCGGCCATGGGAAGGTTATTAATACTCATAGAACCACTTTGTTAACTCGTCAATTCTATCGCATTTCTCGTTGATCTTCCGACAAACGTGCTGGGCCACGGATTCTATCCCAATGTCACAACAGTGCCGTTTCGTTATACAAGCCATTGATTGTGCAGCAACAATTCGACGATTCTAGGTAGATTGCGATCTGCCAATCAATCTCCCTGAAACTTCTCCTAATATTTCTCGACAAATTGTTACACTTTTCTCCAGTGAAATTTAGATAGATTAATTTCTTGTTCACAAATAAGGTGGGCCATGGCAAAACATAATCGACGGCCGTATAGTTTCATTTTCTATATTGTTTTATGCCTGAGTGCGCTTTATCCTGGCCTGGCCCGATCGCAAGCCCCTTCCCCCGAATTGCTGGAAGCCCGGGCCCGCCTGCTGGAAGCGGAAACCCGGCAGGCGCTGGCCGAAGCCGAGCGCGCCGAACTGCTGGCGCGCCTGCCGCCGGCCCAGACCAGGGCCCTGAGCGGCAACGTCGACGCCGCCAAATTCGGCGCCGCCGGACTGGCGCGCGCGTTCGACCTGGCGCTGGAACTCGCGGAGCAGGTCTGCGCCGGCCTGCCCCAGGAGCGCCAGGTCATCCTGTACGACCCGGCCGTCAGCCAGGGCGTGGTGGCGGCGCGCATCGTCGACGGCGCGCTCGCACGCACCGCGCAGGAATTAACCGAGCGCAATCTCGAGCTGCAACACTACATTAACGCGCAGACCCCGGAATCGGCTGACCGCCGGCCGGCGATACCGCTGATCTGGCTGACCGCGCCCACGGTATTGCTGCGCGCCGGCGCCGATCTGGCCAGCCTGTTCAAGAGCGACGCCACCTTCACCGGCATCGCCTATGGCGACGGCGCGCGCGCCCTGTTCGCCAGCGCGCTGGCGCGTTCCTGCCCCGCCCGCCTGGCCGGACTGAACGGCGGCTATATGGGCGAACTCGACACGGCGCGGCACGCCAGCCTGCTCGAGCGGGTCAGGCTGGTGGGAGTGGCACGCTCGGTGCTGGCCCAGCACGCGGCGCGGCTGGAAGTGCTGGCCGACGCCGCCAAGGGCGAGCGCAAGAAGGAGCTGCAGGCCGTCGAAACCGCCGCCAGGGCCCAGTTGAAGGCGGTCGACGCGTTCACCGAGGGGCTGCGCGCGGGCGAAGCCAGCGACAAAAGTCCCCTGTTCACCGCGGCGCGCTACCTCGGCCAGGCCGAGCGCAGCGCCGGCGCCCTGGTGCTGGACGTCGACCTGCGGCTGGAAGGCCTGACCCAGGTGCGCGGCAACCTGTTCGGCGGCGAACGCCTGTCCTTGTCCGGCGTGGCCTTCCTGTGGTACCGGCTGCACGAGCCGGACGGCCGGCTGCTGCGCGCCGACGCGCTGCGCCGGGTGAGCGCACCGGTCGAGGTCCGGCTACGTGGCGCACGGGCGGATGAAGAATTCTGGCACGCAGGGTCGGCGGCTCCGCCAGCGAGGTGATAGTTGACACAAGATCATCCGGCGCGATATCGGAGCCGGCAACGATCACCGCGTCGGCGGCGAAGCCGCCGACCCTACGGGGATCTCAAGGTCTGCTCGATCGCGCCGAATAACGATTTGCCGTTCTCATCGAGCATCTCGATGCGCACCGTGTCGCCGAAACGCAGGTACTGGGTGACGGCCGCGCCGCCATCGAGTATTTCTTGCCAGCGCTGTGTGGCGATGCTGGCGTAGCCCGGCGTGTGGCGGCGCGTCGCGCGGTTCGCCATCACGCCCGCGCCGACGATGGTGCCCGCCTCGACCTTGCGGCTGCCGGCCAGCGCCGCCAGCAGTTGCGGAAAACTGAAGACCATGTCTTCGCCCGCTTCCAGGGTCCCGACCGGATTGCCGTTCCATACCACCCGCAACGGCAGCGCGGCCTTGCCGCCGCGCCAGGCCTCGCCCAGCTCGTCCGGCGTCACCGCCACTGGCGCGAAGGCCGTCGCCGGCTTCGCATGCAGCAGGCCCAGGCCGGCGGCCCGCTCATTAGCCACGATATTCTCCGCCAGGTTCTGCAAGGTGACGTCATTGGCAAGGAGCAGCAGGCGGATCTGTCCATGTGCCGCGTCCGGCGTCGCGCCTTGCGCCAGGTCGCCGCTCACGATCGCCAGTTCGGCGCCGAAGTCGATGCCCCACTCTTCGCGCGCCAGCACCAGGTCTTGCCGCGGCCCGAGGAGGCCGTCGCCGGCCGCCCAGGCCAGCTGCGGCGCGTCGCGCCAGGCCGCCGGCAGTTCGGCGCCGGCGGCGCGGCGCTCCAGTTCGTGGTGATGCAGGTAGGCGGCGCCGCACACCCGCCCGCTGGCGCGCGGCAGTGGCGCCAGGCAGCGGGCCGGATCGAAGTCGAACGGACGACGCGCCCTGCCCTCGTTCAGCTGGCGGTACAGGACGTCGAGCTGGGGAGCGATGAAGGCCCAGTCGTCGAGGGCGGCGCGCAGGCTGGGCGCGATGCCGTCGGCGACGTGGCCGGTTTTCAGGTCACGCGACACCACGGCCAGCTGGCCGTCGCGGGTGCCGTCGTCGAGCGTGGCGAGTTTCATGAAAGGGGCCTTTAGAACCTATCCCGGTAGGTGGGAGGAAGTTCATGTCGATGCATGGCGGGCGTGAGCAAGGCGCGAGGAGGCCGCATGGCGAGCCATGCAACGACGAGGTAGCATGGCATGGGGTGCCATGCTACACAGCACCTGCCTGCCAGGCGCTCTCGGCCCGACTCTCACCTACCGGGATAGGTTCTCAGTGCGAGCCCGCCATTCTACGATACGGCTCAGTACTTGACGATCACGCCGGCGCCGAGGACGCGCTGGAAGTAGTTATAGTCGATCATGCTCTGGCCATAGCCCGAGAAGGCGTGGATATAGCCTTTGACCGGGCCCGCCAGCGGGAAGGCCCAGCCGAGCTGGACCGCGCCCTTGTCGGTGCTGAAGTTACGCCGCACCATGGCCGAAAGCTCGTGGCCGCCACCCAGGCGGTAATTGCCTTCCAGTTCGAAACGGCCCATGTAGTCGACGATGTCCGGATTGTCGTCATCCTCGTTCGACTCATTGATGCGTTTCCACATCTTGGCCGTCATCGTCAGCGGACCGCGTTCCAGGCCCAGCTGGGCATACACGCGGTTCCAGCTGCGCGACAGTTCCGACGACTGGCCATTCGACTGGTGCACGAAGCCCAGGTTCAGGAAGCGCACGTTGACGCCCGCCAGCGCGAAGTCGAGCGGCGTCACCGCCATGACTTCAGGCTGGTAATTCGTCTCGCGGAACGGGCTGGAAGCGCGGTGGTTGGCCGCCTGCCAGAAGCTGTTCTGGGTGTAGCCGAACCAGACGTCGACCGGCAGTTCGAACAGCGTCTCGACCATCTTCATCTTGAAACTGAGCTGGAACTCCAGCTCGGCCTTCGACAGGCCCTCGGCATCCGGATCGGAGGCCAGGAAGTCGCGGTACGGCTCTTCGTTCGGCCGGTGGGTGCGGGTCGCCATCAGGTAGCTCGGGCGGTGCGGACGGAACTTGAACACGCCGCGCTTGTCACGCGCGTCGAGCTCCCAGTGGCTGCTCAGCGTGTACTGCGACGCGGCCTGCACGACGGGGTCGACCGAGGCGGTCTGGTCCACCGCGCTGCTGCGCGGCGCGTCGAACGCGCCCTGCGCCACCGGCGCCGTGGTCGGCACCGGCGGCACGGCGGCCGGAGTAGCGGACGTGGCAACCGCCGCGCTGGCCGGACCAGGGCCGGCGGCGGACGCCTCCTGGCTGGCGGCAATGCCGTCGAAGCAGGCCAGGCGCTGGCTGCCTTCGGCGATGGCGGAGCATGCCGCCAGGGTTTGCGGTGCGGTCTGGGCCAATGCCGGCAGGGCCAGCAGGAGCGGAACCAGGGCGATGGCATGAGAAAGTTTCGGGCGATAGGCGTGCATATTTATTGTTTTATATCATAACGTTCGTGCAGCAACTGATGTTCAGTTGCCATCGCGCGTAAGTGTCGCGGAAATTTCTTATTGATGTCGCACGTATTGCATCCAGGCATGCGAATATCGCCCGCCCTGCGCCCCGCCCTGCTCGGAGAGCGTTCAGGCCGGCGCCAGCAGGTCGAGCTGGGCCTGGTCGAGGAAGCACCATTCGCCCTCTTCGAGGCCGAGCGATGCCAGGGTCAGGCCGCCGATTTGCGAGCGGTGCAGCGCGCTGCAATGGTTGCCGGCGGCGGCCAGCATCCGCTTGACCTGGTGGTATTTGCCCTGTTCCAGGACGATCTCGAGGGTATGTTCGCCGCGCTGGACGCAGGACACCGCCTTCAGGGGCGCCGGCTCGTCGTTCAGTTGCACGCCGGACAGCATCTGGGCGACCAGTTCGGCGGTCACCGGCTCGGCGGTCGTGGCCTGGTACACCTTGGGCACATGGCGCTTGGGCGAGGACTGGGCGTGGATGAAGGGGCCGTCGTCCGACATCAGGAGCATGCCCGTGGTGTCGTGGTCGAGGCGGCCGACCGGCTGCACGTCGCGCCAAGTGAACTGTTCCGGCAGCAGGGTCAGCACGCCCGGATGGTGGCTCGGTTTCCGCGAACATTCGAAATTGGCCGGCTTGTACAGCGCGATATAGACGTGCTCGCGATAAGGCCACGCTTCGCCGAACACGGTCAGGACCAGGCCGTCGGTGTCGAAGGTGGCCTTGTAGCTGTCGACGGTTTCGCCATTGACGGCGACGTCGCCGTCTTCGATCAGCGCACGGCAATATTTGCGGGTGCCGAATCCCTGCGATTGCAGGATACGGTCTAGGGACAATTTACTCATGGGCCGAGACTTTACCAGATGCGCGCGCCCCTTTGGGAAAGCATTGCCGGCCAACTTTGTTACCGTTACCTCGGACCCATTTTGCATGCCTACGTTCATTTGAGCAGTATCAAGCCTGCTGAGATTCGCATTGATAGACTTCAACACGTTAGGAATCCGCCTAACGGCAACTAGGGCGTCTTTGATCGAGGGGCGGCCGTAGCCAAAGGATAGGAATGAACGTGAACGACGATCTCAACCCAGTGAATGGAAAGCTTTCCGCGGATGAGGCCCATTGTGCGCGCCAACGGCTCGCCCAGGACCATGCGGCGCTTTTCCCCACCCGACTCGCCATGGCGCGTTGGTCCGGCGGCGGCCTTCCGCACCTGCACGGCGGCCTTCCAGCGCTACGCGCCGCCTGGTATGCCCGCACCGTGCGCGACCACCAGGCTTGGCTCGACCGTGGCGGTTTTGCCCAGCACGACGACATGATACCGTTGCGAAAACCGACCATGTGGCACCCACCGAAGGTGAGCTTGCCACAAGGCGCATTGACGGTTCAGCAACAAGACAGCCATTCCCCGACGCAGCAGAATTCGCAGTCACCGTGCCGTTCGGATCGCGATGGCGATGCCCGTCAGTGCGGCACTTATACCTGAACCGGCACGCCTCCTGGCAGGACGCCAGAGGCACCCCGATGAGACCGGGAAAACAGGGCGACGGAAAAACTGGAAGAGCGCAGCAGGCGTCCCGATCAGGTGGCGTCGATGAGTTATAAATGGAAACGACGGCGCAAGGCCGTCGTTTCCGTTCCTGCGGCCGGCACGCCATGCGGCAAGCCTCCGAGGGATGTACTACCGTGAGGAATGGAATTCTCTCGAAAACCGCAGCACGTGCGGTGGATAGCGTGTCGCCCTCCGGGCCGATCGAAGCGTCTGCCTCCCCGCCCTTGCTGCTCACGCTACCGTTCCACTATAGCCATTTGCCGTCTGTATTCAAGGACAAAATGCTCAGCGCAATTTCGGCACGGCTCCGTGGTAGGCCGCCTTGACCGCGCTTTCGCCGACCGCGGCGCCAAACTTCTTGAGCACCCTTTCCGGCAAGCCTTCGTGCGCCGTGTAGTCGACGATGTCCTCGGCCTTGACGATGTCGCGCGCCACCGTGTCGACGGTGCCGAAGGCGTCGGCCAGGCCCATGTCCACCGCCCTGGCGCCGGTCCAGTACAGGCCCGAGAAGGTTTCGGGGGTCTCCTTCAGGCGCTTGCCGCGCCCGGCGCGCACCACGGCAATGAATTGCTGGTGGATTTCATTGAGCATCTCCTGGGCATGTTCGCGATGCTTCTCGGACTGCGGACTGAACGGATCGAGGAAACCCTTGTTCTCGCCGGCCGTCAGCAGGCGCCGCTCGACGCCGAGCTTGTCCATGGTGCCGGTGAAGCCGAAGCTGTCCATCAGCACGCCGACCGAACCGACGATCGAGGCCTTGTTGACATAGATGCGGTCGGCCGCCGAGGCGATGTAGTAGCCGCCCGAGGCGCAGATCTCGTCCACCACCACATACAGGGGTTTATCGGGGTAGCCGCGCTTGAGGCGCTGGATCTCGTCCACGATGATGCCGGCCTGTACCGGGCTGCCGCCGGGGCTGTCGATGCGCAGCACGACCGCCGCCGACCCGGGGTCGGAAAACGCCTTATTCAGCGACGGGATCACGGTGTCGGCCGCGCCGCTGCCTTCCGCTTCGATTTCGCCGTTAATTTCGATCAGGGCCGTGTGGCGGCCCAGGTTTTCGACGTCGCCGCTGCCAAAATTGAAGTCGTAGTATGCCCACAGCGCCAGCAGGGCGACGCTGAGGAAGCTCAGTTTGAAGAAAATGCTCCAGCGCCGGGCGCGGCGCCGTTCCTGGACGGTGGCAAACACCAGTTTCTCGAGCGTTTCGCGCTCCCAGTTGCCGATCGTCGGATGCGATGCGAGCCGGCTGTCGCCGGGTTGGTCATGGCTCGTTTGGTCACTCATAAAGTCGAATGGGGGGTCGAAGGCGAGCGCTGTTCCTGCGCAGGGGCGCGGAACCGCTCGTCGGGCCGCCAGTATATCTTGCCCGCGCCTTCGTGTACGGCGATCGGATGCAGGCGCCCACCGCGACACGGACCGCCGGCGCACCTGCCGCTGCCGGGCTCGTAGACCGCGCCGTGGGTGGCGCACATCAGGTACTGACCGCCGGACTCGAAGAACTCCCCTTCCCTCCAATCGAGCTCGACCGGAACGTGGGCGCAGCGGTTGAGGTAGCCATACACCTGACCGCCGTGGCGGATCACGAACCCGGTGGCCGGCTGCCCCCAGGCCAGCAGCGCAAAGCGCATGCCACGGCCGCCATCGAGCAAACCATCTGCATCGCACACGAACAGGGATTCATCTTCCGCCATCTGCGCGCTCGCGGATTCAGGCATGCGCGAGCAGCCAGGCATGCAGCTCGGGGATCGAGCGCGCCGAGAACAGCGGCTGGCAAGCCTGCAGCTGGGCCACCGGATGCGCGCCGAACTCGACGGCAATGCCGGACGCGCCAGCATTGCTCGCCATCATGAGATCATGGGTGGTGTCGCCGATCATCACCGTGCGGCGCAGGTCCTGGCCCAGTTCACGGGTCAGTTCTTGCAGCATCGCGGGATGGGGCTTCGAGAATGTCTCGTCCGCACAACGGGTAGCGTCGAAGATCGACAGCAGGCCGGTCGCGTTCAGCGCCCGGTTGAGACCCACCCGGCTCTTGCCGGTAGCCACCGCCAGGAAGTAGCCCTCGTTGTCAAGATCGGCCAACATCTCCCGAACGCCCTTGAACAGTACCAGTTCGTGGTCCTTGGTGAGAAAGTGATAGCGGTAGCGCTCGACCATGCGCGGGTACATGGCCGGCTGGATGTCCGGCATCGCCGCCTGCATCGCCTCGGCCAGGCCGAGCCCGATGACGTGGGCGGCCGAAGCGTCGCTCGGGACCGGCAGGCCCAGGTCGCGCGCCGCCGCCTGGATGCACTTGACGATCGCCGCCGTGCTGTCCATCAGCGTGCCGTCCCAGTCGAACACGATCAGATCAAATTGTTTTCTTGCCATTGTTTAGCGGCAGCCCAAGGCGCCGGTCTCCGTCGTTTTTTGATCGTCCAAGCGTCTATCATGCATCTGGCGCCCTTATGCCGGGCGCGCCCAAGCTTATCAGGAACCGCTCGCATTCTTCCGGCATCGGCGCGCGCAAGGTCATGCGCTCGCCGCTGTCCGGGTGGGTAAACGTGATCTGGTGCGCGTGCAGGAACATGCGCTTGAGCGCCCCGCGTCCCGCGCCAGCCTTGTGCAACTGTTTATTGAAGGCGAAGTCGCCATACTTCTCGTCGCCCAGGATCGGAAAGCCGCTCGACGCCAGGTGAACCCGGATCTGGTGCGTGCGGCCCGTCTTGAGTTCGGCTTCGAGCAAGGCGAAATCATGCCATTTTTTTAATAGATTGAAAATGGTATGCGCTTCCTGGCCGCCCGCCTGGACCACGACCCGCTTTTCGCCATCCGCCGTCGTGTATTTATGCAGCGGCAATTTGACATGCTGGCGCTTGTTTTGCCAGTCGCCCTTCACCGCTGCGAAGTAACGCTTGTCGGTCGTCCCGTCGCGCATCTGGTCGTGCAGGTGGGTCAAGGCGCTGCGCTTTTTGCCGATCAGGAGCAGGCCCGAGGTTTCGCGGTCGAGCCGGTGCACCAGTTCCAGGAACTTGGCTTGCGGCCGCGCCGCGCGCAGTTGCTCGATCACGCCGTAGGACACGCCGGAGCCGCCATGCACGGCCACGCCGGCCGGCTTGTTAATGACGAGCAAGTGCGCGTCTTCGTACACGACCGGGAATTCGGTGCCCGGCACGGTCTCGTTGCTGGCTTTCTCGGCGACGCGGATCGGCGGGATGCGGACCATGTCGCCCTCGGCCAGGCGGTACAGCTGGTCGATCCGGCCCTTGTTGACGCGCACTTCTCCCGAACGGAGGATGCGATAAATATGACTCTTCGGTACGCCTTTGCAGACACGCAACAAGTAGTTATCGATACGCTGTCCGGCGTCTTCTTCGCCGATTGTGACAAATTGCGCCTGCAGAGCCTGTTGTGATGAAGGGGGAACAACACCGTTTTGAATCGCCATTCGCTCTGTCTTCCCAGAAATTCTCTCTAAGTCCTTCATTTTGAATATATAATCGACAGGCGGCGGTCAAACCTCTGCTGGTGTAAGAATTAAAACGATATTTTACACAGGGGCGCGCTCCATCGGCCCCGCTTATTGCAAATTCGATGGAAAGTAACGTGTACGCACATCCTTGCGCCGATCAAGGTTGCACCTGCAGTTGTAATCGGGTTGCGCGCAGAGATGCAGGATTGGATTGTCAGGATTCTTAAGGATAAGTACCGGCAAGCAAATCTTGCTTGTCGGGTGATGGTGTCGATAACGCTTGTCGTTTTCGCCAGGCTAGACGCGAGGTCCTCCTCCAGACTTGTGAGTCAGGCTGTCTTTTCGCCTCCAGGTCCTGGACGGTCGTCGGCGTCGAGCCGGGCTGGTTTTAGCACACCCCCCTCGCTCCGCTGTGCCACCCCAACGTGGTGGCAGGCGGCCAGCGCAGGTCGCGGCGTGCATGGACAATGACGTTCGGCCCCACAGCGCCCCGTTGCGGCAGCGACCCGGTGTTTACTCGCGGTTTCATTCGCGATGATCACTGTTTCCAGCTGCATCGCACGCTACGGGCATTCCCCTCTCCTGGATTCCCATCCCCGCATACATCCCTGTAGCTGCGCCGCCCGCGAGGGCGGCCATCACACGGCCCACGGGTCGCGGAGTTTATAAAAATGAAACGCATGTTGTTTAACGCTACGCAGCAAGAGGAGCTGCGCGTAGCGATTGTCGACGGTCAAAAGCTGATCGACATCGATATCGAGACCGCCGGTCGCGAGCAACGCAAGTCCAACATCTACAAGGGTGTCATCACCCGCATCGAACCCTCCCTCGAAGCCTGCTTCGTCTCCTACGGCGAAGACCGCCACGGATTCCTCCCCTTCAAAGAAGTCGCCCGCACGTATTTCCGCGAGGGCGTCGACGTGCGCAACTGCACCATCAAGGAAGCGCTGAAGGAAGGCCAGGAAATCATGGTCCAGGTCGAGAAAGAGGAACGCGGCAACAAGGGCGCCGCCCTGACCTCGTTCATCTCGCTGGCCGGCCGCTACCTGGTCCTGATGCCGAACAATCCACGCGGCGGCGGCGTGTCGCGCCGGGTCGAAGGCGAAGAGCGCCAGGAACTGCGCGAGACCATGGACAAGCTCGACCTGCCGCAAGGCATGTCGGTGATCGCCCGCACCGCCGGCATCGGCCGCAACGTCGAAGAGCTGCAGTGGGACTTGAACTACCTGATGCAGCTGTGGCGCGCGATCGAAGGCGCCGGCAAGTCGGCCTCTGGCGCCTTCCTGATCTATCAGGAGTCGTCGCTGGTCATCCGCGCCATCCGTGACTATTTCCAGCCCGACATCGGCGAAGTCCTGATCGACACCGACGAGATCTACGAACAGGCCCAGCAGTTCATGAGCCACGTGATGCCCGACATGGCGCACCGCGTAAAGCGTTACAGCGATGACGTGCCGCTGTTCTCGCGTTTCCAGATCGAACACCAGATCGAGACCGCGTATGCGCGCACCGTGCCGCTGCCATCGGGCGGCGCGATCGTGATCGACCACACCGAAGCCCTGGTCTCGATCGACGTCAACTCGGCGCGCGCCACCCGTGGCTCGGACATCGAAACCACCGCCTTCAACACCAACTGCGAAGCGGCCGACGAAGTCGCCCGCCAGCTGCGCCTGCGCGACCTGGGCGGCCTGATCGTGATCGACTTCATCGACATGGAAGTGGCCAAGAACCAGCGCGAAGTCGAGCAGCGCCTGAAGGACGCCCTGCACCACGACCGCGCCCGCGTCCAGATGGGCAAGATCTCGCGGTTTGGCTTAATGGAGCTTTCGCGCCAGCGCCTGCGTCCTTCGCTGTCGGAAGGCTCGCACGTGACCTGCCCGCGCTGCTCGGGCACCGGCCACATCCGTGATACCGAATCGTCGGCCCTGCAAGTCCTGCGCATCATCCAGGAAGAGGCCATGAAAGAGAATTCGGCCGCGATCCACGTGCAGGTGCCGGTCGACGTCGCCGCCTTCCTGCTGAACGAAAAGCGCGGCGAAGTGCTCAAGATCGAGAACCGCCACCGCATCACCGTGATCCTGATCCCGAACAAGCATCTGGACACCCCGCACTACAAGCTCGAGCGCATCAAGCACGACGATCCACGCCTGGAAGACGCGCACGCCAGCTATGCGATGGCCGAGACCGCCGACACGGACATGGCCTACGCCAAGCGCCAGAAGGAAGAAGCCAAGCCGCGCCAGGAAGCCGTGGTCAAGACCATCACCCCGGCCCAGCCGGCCCCGGTGGTCGACCGCAGCGAGGCGGCCAAGCCGGCCAAAGCCGCCGCCGCTCCTGCCGCCGCCCCCGTCCCCGCTCCCGCTCCAGTCGAGAAAGGTTTCTTCGCCCGCCTGCGCGACTTCTTCTTCGGTAAACCAGAAGAACCGGCCCCGGCGCCAGTCGTGGCCGACAAGCCGGCCGCGCCGGCGCCGGCCGAGCGCGGCGACCGCAACAACCGCAACAAGGGTGGCCGCAACGGTGGCCGCAACGGCGAACGCGGCGCCAAGCCAGGCCGTGAGCGCGAAGAGCGCGACGCGGTTGCCGCCACCGCCCCCAAGGGCGCGCCGGGCGAGGAAGCCATCAAGGGTGCACCGGGCGCACAGGCCGACGAGGCCCGCGAAGGCCGCCAGCCGCGCCAGCCGCGCGAGCGCAAGCCGCGTGAACCGCGCGAACAACTGGAAGGCGCAGCGCGCGTCGAGGGCGCCGAGCGTCCCGATCGTGCAGAACGCGGCGGCGAGCGCAAGGAACGCCAGCCACGCCAGCCGCGCGAGCGCACCGAGCGTACCGAACGCACCACCCAGGCCATCGAAGCCAGGCTCGACGAAGTGAGCGTGAGCCAGGTCGTCTCGACCGCCACGGTGGCAGTGAGCACCAGCGGTCCGGAAGGCACCCAGGAAGTCGTGCAGCAGGTCGTCAAGTCGGTGACGACGATCGGCCCGGACGGCGAGGACCTCGAAGGCGAAGGCGACGAACCGCGCCGCCGCCGCCGTCGTGGCGGCCGGAACCGCAATCGCCGTGACCGCGACCAGATCGAGGGCGGCGAGGCGCTGGAAGGTTCGGACGAAGCGCCGGCATTCACCCCGGTAGCCGACGAGGAAGCCGCCAAGGTTGCCGCTGCCGCCAGGGCCGCGAAGACCAGGCCGGCGCGCGCCACCAGGCAAGATGCATGGCCGTTCCCGACCGCGGCGTCGGTGGCCGCTGCGAAGGCGGCGCACGAGAAGGCTGCTGCGCCTGCGCCGGTCGCACCGGCGCCGGTTGCTGCCGAGCCGATCCCGTTCCCGACGGCAGCCTCGGTTGCTGCTCAGCAGAACATGTTCCCGACCGCGGCATCGATAGCTGCTCAGCAGAACATGTTCCCGACCGCAGCGTCGGTGGCTGCGGCGCATGCCGCGGTCGAACCGGCCCCGGCCCCGGCACCAGCTCCAGCTCCAGCTCCGGCCGAACAGCCTCCGGCTCCGGCCGAGCAGGCGCCAGTGGCGCAGGCGGCGCCAGTGCTTGCTCCCGTGGTCGAGACCGCGCCGGTGGCTGCACCGGTCGCCGCGTCGGCGGTCGAGACGGCTCCGGCAGCCGCACCGGCCATCACCGTCGCGCCGACGCCAGCCGCCGCGCCTGCGGCCAGCGCGCCGGCGCCCGGCGCGGCCCTGGCCGCAGCGCCGGTCGTCACGGCGGCGCCGGCCGAAGCACCGGCCAAGCTCGACGACGTGCTGGCCCAGGCCGGCCTGCAACTGGCATCGACCGACCCTGAAAAACTGCGCGCCGCGCAGGAAGCTTCCGTGGCAACCCCGGTTCGCCTGGGCCGCGCCCGCAAGCCGGTCGCCGCGCCGGTCGACGAGCCGCTGGTGCAGGTCGATACGCGCCAGTAAGCCCCGGTTAGCTGTCCCGGCAGGGCGATCCCGCGCAGGCGGGAACCCAGGTTCGCAAGCGCTGCACGGCGCCGCCAAACCTGGGTTCCCGCCTCGCGGGATGTCTTTTTTGGCGCCGCCCAACAAGACGTTCGCAGACTCACGGATCATGTCGCATTCACTGAACGCATTCACTGAGCGGCATGCTGTATCCACCCCGTTCCCCAAGCGTCACGGGCAGCTTCATCAGCCCCGTGCTATCGTACTGAAATGGCTGAAAAAATCATTCTGATCAACGACCTGCGCTCGTCCGCGCTGCGGGTCCCGGCCGTGCCTGAAGCGCCGACTGGCCTGCTCAGCGACGCGCTCGGCCGGCCCCTGCACGACCTGCGCATCTCGGTCACGGACCGCTGCAACTTCCGCTGCGTGTACTGCATGCCGAAGGAAGTCTTCGACAAGGATTACCAGTACCTGCCGCACGGCGAGCTGCTGTCGTTCGAGGAAATCACGCGCGTGGCGCGGCTGTTCATCGCGCACGGCGTCGAAAAGCTGCGCCTGACGGGCGGCGAGCCGCTCTTGCGCAAGAACCTCGAGCGCCTGGTCGCGATGCTGCGCGCACTGCCGACGCCGAGCGGCCGTCCGCTCGACCTGACGCTCACCACCAATGGCTCGCTCCTGGCGCGCAAGGCGCAGGCGCTGAAAGACGCCGGCCTGGACCGCGTCACGGTCTCGCTCGACGCGATGGACGACCAGGTGTTTCGCAGGATGAATGACGTCGACTTCGCCGTCGCCGACGTGCTGCGCGGCATCGACGCCGCCCACGCGGCCGGCCTGGGGCCGGTCAAGGTCAACATGGTGGTCAAGGGCGGCACCAACGACGACCAGATCCTGCCCATGGCGCGCCACTTCAAGGGCACGCCGACCATCCTGCGCTTCATCGAATTCATGGACGTCGGCGCCTCGAACGGCTGGAACATGCGCGAGGTCGTGCCGTCGCAAGAGGTGGTGCGGCGCATCGCGGCCGAGCTGCCGCTGGTCCCCAGTGCGGCCAATTACGTCGGCGAGACCGCCTCGCGCTGGCGCTACGTGGACGGCGGCGGCGAGATCGGCGTCATCTCGAGCGTCACCCAGGCCTTCTGCGGCGACTGTTCGCGCCTGCGCCTGTCGACCGAGGGCAAGCTGTATACCTGCCTGTTCGCCACCCGCGGCCACGACCTGCGTGCGCTGCTGCGCGCGGATCGCAGCGACCTCGAGCTGTCGGGCGCCATCGCCCAGCTGTGGCGCGCGCGGGCCGACCGCTATTCCGAGACGCGTACCGCGGAAACGGGCATCGGGCAGCGCGACGGTGCGCGCAAGGTCGAAATGTCCTACATCGGCGGTTAATGCGGGGAGAATAAAAAAGACATGGAGACAGGGATGATCAGCGGACTGGTACTGGCGGGCGGGCGCGCCTCGCGCATGGGCAATGTCGACAAGGGCTTGCAGCCTTTCCGATCCAGCACCATGGTCGAGCACGTGCTCGCGCGCCTGCGGCCGCAGGTTGGCCCGGTGGCGATCAGCGCCAACCGCAACCTGGATACCTATCGCGCTTTCGACGCGACGGTGTTGCCCGATGAAATCGCGGACGGGGTGGAACCGTATCCAGGCCCCCTGGCCGGCCTGGAAACGGGCTTGCGCCACTGCGCGACGCCCTACCTGCTGGCCGTGCCCTGCGATTCACCGTTCCTGCCGCCGGACCTGGCATCGCGCCTCTTCGCCGCGCTGCAGGAGGCGGATGCCGACCTCGCCTACGCCGCCACCCGGGAGCCGGGCATGCGCACACAAGCGCATCCCGTGTTCTGCCTGGTGCGCGCGGACCGCTTGCCTGCGCTGACCTCGTACCTGGTCGAGGGCGGCCGCCGCGTCGACGGCTGGTATCGCGACCTGAAAGCGGTCGAGGTCGTCTTCGACGATACCGATGCCTTCCGCAACATCAATACCCTGGACGAGCTGCGCGGGCTGGACGACGCCGCGCCGCCCTTCCCTGCCAGTCTGGCCCAGGTAGCCAGCTGCATCAACGGCTACGATCCGGATGCCCTGCGCGTGCAGGACGCCCAGCGCATCATCCGTGATTTCGTGCAACCCGTGCGCGCGGTCGAGATGGTCGCGCTGCGCGCTTGCCTCGGCCGCGTGCTGGCGCGCGACCTGGTCTCGCCGATCGACGTGCCGGCGCACGACAACTCGGCCATGGACGGCTACGCGCTGCGCGGCGGCGACCTGCCGGCCGAAGGCGCCGTGACCCTGAAGGTGGTCGGCGTCGCCTATGCCGGCAAGCCGCTGGGATTGCGCCCAGGGCCCGGCGAATGCGTGCGCATCATGACCGGCGGCGTGATGCCGGCCGGGTGCGACAGCGTGCTGCCGCAGGAATTCGCCGAAAGCGCCACCGACGATACCGTCACCCTGCGCGCGGGCGCGATCCGTGCGGGCGACAACCGGCGCCTGGCGGGCGAAGACCTGAAAGCCGGCAGCGCCGCCCTGAAGGCCGGCCGCGTGATCCGCCCGGCCGACCTGGGCTTGTGCGCTTCGCTGGGCTTCGCCGAGATCCCCGTCCAGCGCCGCCTGCGCGTGGCCTTCTTCTCGACCGGCGACGAGCTGCGCTCGATCGGCGAGCGGCTCGACGAGGGCTGCGTGTATGACAGCAACCGCTACACGATCTACGGCATGCTGCAGCGCCTGGGCTGCGAGATCATCGACATGGGCGTGGTGCGCGACAGCCCGGAGGCGCTGGAAGAAGCGCTGCGCACCGCCTGCGAGAACGCCGACGCGATCATCACTTCGGGCGGCGTCTCGGTCGGCGCGGCCGACTACACCAGGCAGGTGATGGCCCGCCTGGGCGACGTCACGTTCTGGAAGATCGGCATGCGTCCGGGCCGGCCGCTGGCTTTCGGCCGGGTAGCGTCCAACGGCCGCAGCGCCTTTTTATTCGGCCTGCCGGGCAATCCGGTGGCGGTGATGGTCTCGTTCTACTTTTTCGCGCGCGAGGCGCTGCTGCGCATGATGGGGGCCGAGGCGCCGCTGCCGCTGCTGCGCGCGCGCAGCGTCGACGCGATCCGCAAGAAGCCGGGGCGCACCGAGTACCAGCGCGGCATCGTCGCGCGCGGCGCCGACGGCGAGCCGGAGGTGCGCATCACCGGATCGCAGGGCTCGGGCATCCTGCGCTCGATGTCGGAGGCGAACTGCATGGTGGTGCTGCACGATGGGCAAGGCAACGTCGCGGCGGGGGAGATGGTGGATATCTTGCCGTTCGAGGGGTTGTTCTGACGATCGCTGAACGCGTCGGCGGAGAACCCGCCGACGCTACCGTAGGGTTGGCGGCTCTGCCGCCGACGCGTTCGACACACATTTGATCTGCCACATCTGCTTGCCGGATCGCTTCTTTACGATCTCGGCATGGCCCGCTACCGCCGTGCCCTCGATGGCGCCACCTACTTCTTCACGGTTGTCACCTACCGGCGACGCGCCATCCTGTGCGACGAACCTGTACGCCTTGCGCTGCGGGCGGCTTTCGGACGCGTTCGTGCCCGCCTACCCTTCCATATCGATGCGATCGTCCTGCTGCCCGATCACCTGCACTGCATCTGGACATTGCCCGACGGCGACGTGAATTTTTCCGCACGGTGGTCGCAGATCAAACATCATGTCGCATTTGCTTGCCGGGATAAGTACGGAAATTTTACGGTGACGGCCGCCCAGCGGCACCGCCGAGAAGCGCCGATATGGCAACGAAAATACTGGGAACACCGGATTCGGGATGAACGCGACATGGAAAAACATGTCGATTACATTCATTACAATCCGGTCAAGCACGGATTGGCCACGTGCGCCGCGTCATGGGAATATTCATCGTTCAACCGATATGTCGAGAACGGGGTTTATCCAACCGACTGGGGTGGGACGGATCAAGCGCGCAAAATGACGTTGGAGTGATTTACGAGCAGGTTGAACGCGTCGGCGGCGGAGCCGCCAACCCTACGGAAGCGTTCATCCTTCGGATTTAAAATCAATCGTCCCGCTCCGACTCATCCGGCCCCAGCATCAACTGCGCCGCCTCGCTCGGCAACGCCTCCACCGATTTCAACTTGCGCGCCATCTGACGGCTGCGTACCTCGGCGCTCTCGATGTTCTTGGCCGCCTTTTCCAGTGTCAGCTTGGTGGTGGCCAGCACGTCGCCGAACTTGGTGAACTCGGTCTTGACCGCCCCCAGCACCTGCCACACCTCGGACGAGCGCTTCTCGAGCGCCAGCGTGCGAAAGCCCATCTGCAGGCTGTTGAGCAGCGCGCTCAGGGTCGACGGGCCCGCGATCGTCACCCGCAAAGTGCGCTGCAGATCGTCGGCCAGGCCGGGACGGCGCATCACCTCGGCGTACAGGCCCTCGGTCGGCAAGAACAATATGGCGAAGTCGGTCGTCTGCGGCGGCGACAGGTATTTGTCGCAAATGGTGCGCGCTTCGCCCCGCACCGCCCGTTCCAGCTCGGCGCCGGCGCGCGCCACGCCCTCCAGGTCGGCCTGGTCGCTCGCCAGCAGCAGGCGTTCGTACTGCTCCTTGGGGAACTTGGCGTCGATCGGCAGCCATAGCGGCGCACCGCCGTCGACCACGCCGGGCAGCTTGATCGCGAACTCGACCCGCGCATTCGATCCGGCCACGGTCTCGACGTTCTTGGCGTACTGGTCGACGGTGAGCACTTGCTCGAGCAGCATCTCGAGCTGCACCTCGCCCCAGGTGCCGCGGGTCTTGACGTTGGTGAGCACCCGCTTCAGGTCGCCCACGCCGATCGCCAGCTGCTGCATCTCGCCCAGGCCCTGGTGCACTTTTTCCAGCCGCTCCGACACCTGGCGGAACGATTCGGAGAGGCGCGTCTCCAGCGTCGCATGCAGTTTTTCGTCGACCGTCTGGCGCATCTCTTCGAGGCGCCTGGCGTTGTCGGTCTGGAGATCGCGGATCTTGGTTTCCAGCGTGTTGCGCACTTCGAGCATGCGCTGGGCGTTCGATTCGGTGAGACTGCCCAGCGTCTGCTGCAGGGTGTCGGCGAAGCGCTTCAGCGCGCGCGCCTGTTCCTCGCGCCCGCTGCTCGAGTGCAGCTGCATCTGCTGGCGCATGCTGTCGAGCTGCTGGACCGTGGCGCTCAGGTTCTGCGCCATGGACTGGGTCAGGTGGGCCGTCAGCTCCTGGCGCGTCGACTGCGCGCTCGATTGCAGCTCCTGGCGCAGCTCGCGCTCCAGGCGTTCGACATGGTGGCCGTCGCCGCTGCCGCGCATGCGCAGGAGGACGGCCACCAGCAGTCCGGCCACAATGACGAGGCCGGCCAGGATGAGGATGTCGGCAACGGTCATGGCGCCGCTCAATCGGGTTTGTTGCGCATCCAGTCCGCGGTCTGGAAGAAGGAATTCATCATGCGCACGCGCAGCGCGTCGTCGTAGCCCAGGTCTTCCATGGCCCACGCCATGCAGCGCAGCCACTGGTCGCGCTCCTTGCTGCCGATCGCGAACGGCAGGTGGCGCGCGCGCAGGCGCGGGTGGCCGTAGCGCTCGATGTACAGGTTGGGGCCGCCCATCCAGCCGGACAGGAACATGAAGGTTTTCTCGCGCGAGCCGTCGTTGGGCACCGGGTGCATGGCGTGGATGCCGGCGAATTCCGGCTCCAGCTGCATCAGGTCATAGAAGCGGTCGACCAGCGCGCGCAGGCGCTCGCCGCCGCCCATCATCTCGTACAGGGTCTGGGATTCGGCCTGCACGTCGGTCTGTGTTTCGGTGTTGTGTTCGGACATTCCGCCATCATAGCGTAGGGTTGGCGGCTTTGCCGCCGACGCGGCGATGGTTGGCCGAAAAATTATCCGGCACGACATCGGCGCCGATAACAATCACCGCGTCGGCGGCCGAGCCGCCAACCCTACGTCGGGAGCCAAGCCCGAATCAAGCTTCGCGCAGCGTCTGCAACGGCGGCTGCCGTAGCACCCCGCGCAGGCCCAGCCAGCCCCCCACGATCGCGCACAGCGCGCCAACCAGCAGGCCCGCGACCCATACGCCCGGTTCGAACACCCAGGGGAACTTGAACTGGTAGGTGGCCAGGGCCCAACCCAGCGCCGCCGCGCCGCTCGCCGCCAGCAGGCCGGCCAGGCCGCCCACCAGCACGAACTCGATGCGCTGCGCCTGCGCCAGTTGCTGGCGCGTGGCGCCCAGCGCGCGCAGCAGGCCCGCCTCGCGCGTGCGCTCGGATTGCGACCCCATCAGCGCCGCATACAGCACCAGCACGCCGGAAGCGAGCGTGAACAGGAACAGGAATTCGACCGCCGTCACCACCTGGTCCAGCACGTCCTGCAGCTGGCGGATGATGCCCGAGACATCGATCACCGTCAGGTTCGGATGGTTGCGGGTCAGCGCATTGCCCAGGTTCGCAGCATCCGGCGGCAGGTGGAAGGCCGTCATGTAGGTGGTCGGCGCATCCGCCATCGCCGCCGGATTGATGATGACGAAGAAGTTGGCGCGCATCGAGCCCCATTCGAGCTTGCGCACGCTGGTGATCCTGGCGTCGACCAGCAGGCCCGCCATGTCGAAGCGCATGGTGTCGCCAAGCTTGAGGCCCAGGCGCTCCATGATGCTCTGCTCGACCGAGGCCTCGGCCACGCCGGGCGCGTCCTTGAACCACTCGCCCTGCACCACCTCGTTCGCCTGCGGCAGCACATCCGTGGTCGACAGGTTGAATTCGCGGTTGGCCAGGCGCCGCGCCTCGCCGTCCTGGAAGGTGTCGCGCGTGATCGGGTTGCCGTTGATGGCCGTCAGGCGGCCACGGATCATCGGGTACAGCACGGGTTCCTTGACGTTGGCCGCGAGCAGCTGGCCTTCGACGTCCTGCTTTTGCTCGGGCAGGATGTTGATCACGAAGCGGTTCGGCGCATCGGCTGGCGTGGCCAGTTGCCAGGCCGCCATCAGGTCGCCGCGCACCACGGTCAGCAGGAGCAGCGCCATCAGGCCCAGCGCCAGCGACACCACCTGGACCACGGTGGCGCCGGGCCGGCGCTGCAGCGACGTGACGGCGAAGCGCCAGGCCTGGTTCTTGAACGCGCCGCGTATCCGGCGCAGCCCTTGCAGGCCGAGCCAGGCCACCAGGGCGAAGAAGGCGAAGCCGCCCAGGAAGCCGCCGGCGGTGATCAAGGCCAGGGTCGGGTCGCCCGCCTGCCACAGGAGCAGCAGGAAGAACACGCCGATGCCCAGGCCGTAGGTCGCCAGCGCGGCCGGCTGCGGCGCGCCCTGCTCGCGCCGGATCACGCGGTTGTGCGGCACGTTGCGCAACTGGAGAATCGGCGGCAGCGCGAAGCCGACCAGCAGCAGCATCCCCGTCGCCACGCCCTGCAGCGCGGGCAGCATCGACACCGGCGGCAGCTCGGTCTTGATCAGGGAGGCGATCATCTCGAGCAGCACGAAGTGGGCGCCGAAGCCGACCAGCACCCCGATCACGCTCCCCAGGAGGCCGATGAAGGCGAATTCGAGCAGGTACAGCACGGTGACCTGGTTCTGGGTCAGGCCCAGGCAGCGCAGCATGGCGCAGGCGTCCAGGTGGCGGCCCATGAAGCGGCGCGCCGCCATCGCCACCGCGACCGCCGCCAGCATCGCCGACAACAGGCCCACCAGCGACAGGAACAGGCCGGCGCGATCGAGCGTGGCGCGCATTTCGGGGCGGCCGTTTTCCAGCGTCTCGATGCGCACGCCCTTGATATTGCCGGCGCGGATCTGCGCGCGCACCCACTGCTCGTAGTCGCGCACCGCGGCCATGTCGTTCGCGTCCTTTGACGCGACCATCAGGCGGAAGCTCACGCGCGCGAAGTCGTCGATCAGGCCGGTGGCCTGCAAGTCTTCCAGCGCCAGCATCACGCGCGGCGCGAAGTTGGCGAACGAGGCGCCCTTGTCGGGTTCGGTGGCGATCAGCTGGGCGATGCGGAACTGGCTGTTGCCCAGGGTGAGCATGGCGCCGACCTCGGTGCGCAGCTGCGGCAGCAGGGCGGGATCGACCCAGACCGTGCCGCGCGCCGGCACCGCGCGCGTGGGCGTGCCCTGCGCGCCGGCGGCGGCGACCGGGTCCGTCGTGACGCTCATCTGGCCCCTCAGCGGATAGCCTGTCGACACCGCCTTGATCGACGACAGCTGGGCCAGCGAGTCGTCGCCCTCGCCGGCTTGCGCCATGCTCGGGAAGGTGACGGTCTCGGCCAGCAGCAGGCCCCGTTTCAGGGCTTCGTCGCGCCACGCCTGGCGCACCGGGTCGTCGGTATTGACCAGCAGGTCGGCGCCGAGCAGCTGGTGGGCGTCGCGGTCCATGCCGGCGCGCATGCGGTCGATGAAGAAGCCGACCGAACTCAAAGCCGCGACCGCGACGATCAGCGCCACCAGCAGGAAGCGCAGCTCACCGGCGCGCCAGTCGCGCGCCGTCATGCGAAGAGCCTGGACGAACATGGATTTCGCTCCTGTCTGGAATCAGGGGTTGCCGAAGAAGGCGTCGACTTCGGCGAGGAAGGCGCGCTTGCGCTCCGGGTCGATGAAGGCGGCCTGGAAGCTGTTGCGCGCCAGTTGGCGCGCATGGCGTTCATCCAGCGGCAGCGCGTCGAAGGCGGCGAAGTAGTTCTCGTTGACGTAGCCGCCGAAGTAGGCCGGGTCGTCCGAGTTGACGGTCACCGCCAGATTGGCGTCGAGCAGGGTGCGCAGATTGTGCGAACCCATCACGTCGAACACGCGCAGCTTGATGTTCGACAGCGGGCATACCGTCAGCGCCACCTGCTCGCGCGCCAGGCGCTCGACCAGGGCCGGGCTTTCCAGGCAGCGCACGCCGTGGTCGATGCGCTCGACCTTGAGCACGTCGAGCGCGCTCTCGATGTAGGCTGGTGGGCCCTCCTCGCCCGCATGCGCGACCAGGCGCAGGCCGAGCGAACGGGCGCGCGCGAACACGCGCGCGAATTTCTCGGGCGGGTGGCCGACCTCGGACGAATCGAGGCCGACGCCGATGAATTTGTCGCGGTAGGGGAGCGACTCTTCGAGCGTGGCGATGGCCTCGTCCTCGGACAGGTGGCGCAGGAAGCACATGATCAGGCTGGCGCTGAGCGGCGCGTCCCGGCAGGCGCGCCAGATGCCGTTGATGACCGTCTCGAACGGCACCCCGCGCGCGGTATGGGTTTGCGGATCGAAGAAGATTTCGGCGTGGCGGACATGGTCGGCATGGGCGCGCGCCAGATACGCCGCAGTCATGTCGTAGAAGTCTTGTTCCTTCAGCAGCACGCTGGCGCCGGCATAATAAATGTCGAGGAAAGATTGGAGATCGGTGAAAGCGTAGGCCTCACGCAACGCTTCGACCGAGCTGAAAGCGAGATCGACCCCGTTTCTTTGCGCAAGCTCAAAAATCAGTTCCGGTTCGAGCGAGCCCTCGATGTGGATGTGCAGTTCTGCCTTGGGCATGTTCTGCAGCAGATTGCGCAGGCGTTCGTCGAGCATGGTTTTCTCCAACAAGTACTTCAGTAAAGACGCAATAGTCCGGGTCAGCATGGCCCGACCGACAAGTGTAACGCATGCGCGCCATCCGCCTGCGCCATAGCGAAAATGGCTGCGTTCGGCTTAGTGACATGCACGATTCGCGTGCGCCGCGTGTTGAGCAGTTCGTGCACTATCGGCACACAACGGAAGAAAATAAAGGCGCCGCCGGCTCACCGATCTTTCGTTCAAACCGGCCTCGACGCCGTGCTCCGGCCCCACCTTCCCACGGCCGCCGCGACGCCTGCAAAAACCCGATTTTCGATAGTTGAATCAACTACTTGGCACCGCCTCAACAGCTTGCGCGACACTGCTTTGACTTCGGAAACCAATAGGCACATAATAAATTTCATAAACGCAAAAAAGGCGTTCTCCACCACGCGGATTTGACGAGCCGTTAAATCCACGACAAGCAACCGCACGTGAATTCGACAAACGGCGCCGGCCATTCCGGCGCGGCACGTGACGACCGAACAGGGAGAGCGCGACAAGGATACCGGGGCCCCAGGCAGCTTCGACAGTGGCTGCTGTGACAGTGATTCGTTGTTGGCACATTAAAGGAACTTCAATGAGCATCTTTGAAAACTACGCGGCCCGCTATGAGCGCACCCGGGAAGAGGAATACTCCCTGGCGGAATATCTCCAACTGTGCAAGAAAGACCCGCTGACCTATGCCAGCGCGCCGGAACGCATGCTGGCCGCGATCGGCGAGCCGACCCTGGTCGATACCCGCCTCGATTCGCGCCTGTCGCGTATCTTCGCCAATAAGGTGATCAAGATCTATCCAGCCTTCCGCGAGTTCTACGGCATGGAAGAAGTGATCGAGCAGGTCGTGTCTTATTTCCGCCATGCGGCGCAAGGACTCGAAGAGCGCAAGCAAATCCTGTATTTGCTTGGCCCGGTCGGCGGCGGCAAATCGTCGATCGCCGAGAAACTCAAAAGCCTGATGGAACTCGTGCCCTTTTATGCGATCAAGGGCTCGCCGGTGAATGAATCGCCGCTGGGCCTGTTCAGCGAGGAAGAAGACGGCACCATCCTCGAAGAAGACTACGGCATTCCGCGCCGCTACCTGCGCACCATCCCAAGCCCGTGGGCCGTCAAGCGCCTGCATGAATACGGCGGCGACATCAATAAGTTCCGCGTCGTCAAACGCTATCCGTCGATCCTGAAACAGGTCGCGATTTCCAAGACCGAACCGGGCGACGAAAACAACCAGGACATCTCTTCGCTGGTCGGCAAGGTCGATATCCGCAAGCTCGAGGATTTCCCGCAAGACGATCCGGACGCCTACAGCTATTCCGGCGGCTTGTGCCTGGCGAACCAGGGCCTGATGGAATTCGTCGAGATGTTCAAGGCGCCGATCAAGGTGCTGCACCCGCTCCTGACCGCCACGCAGGAGGGCAACTACAAGGGCACCGAAGGCTTCGGCGCGATCCCTTTCGACGGCATCGTGCTGGCGCACTCGAACGAATCCGAGTGGAAGACCTTCCGCAACAACCGCAACAACGAGGCTTTCCTCGACCGTATCTATATCGTGAAGGTGCCGTATTGCCTGCGCGTGTCCGATGAAATCCAGATCTACGACAAGCTGCTGCGTAATTCGTCGCTCGACAAGGCGCCGTGCGCGCCCGGCACCCTGCGCATGATGTCGCAGTTCGCCGTGCTGTCGCGCCTGAAGGATCCCGAGAACTCGAGCATCTTTTCCAAGATGCTGGTCTACGATGGCGAGAACCTGAAGGACACCGACCCCAAGGCCAAGTCGCTGCACGAATACGTCGACTATGCCGGGGTGGACGAAGGCATGAACGGCCTGTCGACCCGCTTCGCCTTCAAGATCCTGTCCAAGGTCTTCAACTTCGACAATACCGAGGTGGCGGCCAATCCGGTCCACCTGCTGTACGTGCTCGAACAGCAGATCGAGCGCGAGCAATTCCCGCCCGAGACCGAGCAGCGCTATCTGTCCTATATCAAGGAGCACCTGGCGCAGCGCTACGTCGACTTCATCGGCAAGGAGATCCAGACCGCCTACCTGGAAAGCTATTCCGAGTATGGCCAGAACATCTTCGACCGCTACGTGACCTTTGCCGACTTCTGGATCCAGGACCAGGAATTCCGCGACCCGGATACCGGCGAAAGCTTCGACCGCGAATCGCTGAACGCCGAGCTGGAAAAGATCGAAAAGCCGGCCGGGATTTCGAATCCGAAAGATTTCCGCAACGAGATCGTCAACTTCAGCCTCAGGGCGCGCGCCACCAATGCCGGCAAGAATCCGGCCTGGACCAGCTACGAGAAGTTCCGCAGCGTGATCGAGAAGAAGATGTTCTCAAATACCGAGGAACTTTTACCGGTGATTTCCTTCAATGCAAAAGCGAGCGCCGAGGATGCGAACAAGCACGCCGACTTCGTTGCCCGCATGGTGGAGAAAGGCTATACACCCAAGCAGGTGCGTCTGTTGTGCGAATGGTATCTGCGTGTGCGCAAGTCGTCGTAACGATGCGCCTTGCGTGTTGCCGAATGGCTGCAGGCCGCTACCGGCAAGGCGCAACGCCGCGCGTGCGCCGCACGCTCGTTCGCGCAGCGTATTAAGATAGGGGTGCCGTCGCTCGCGACGGCACTGAAGCGCCAGCGACAAGCGCCACATGTCGCCAGTTCCGCGCTTATTATGAGCAGGAGGCCTGTTTTGACTTACCTCATCGACCGTCGCTTGCAGGGCAAGAACAAGTCTGCGGTCAACCGCGAACGTTTCCTGCGCCGCTACAAGGCGCAGATCAAGGATGCCGTCGGCCGCGCCATCAAGGGCCGCTCGATCACCGACATCGAGAACGGTGAAAAGGTCACCATTCCCGTCAAGGACGTGAACGAACCGCATTTCGGCCACGCCCATGGCGGCGTGTACGAAACCGTCAACCCCGGCAATACCGAATATCAAAAGGGCGACCAGTTCAACCGGCCCCGCGGCGGCGCCGGCGGCGCCGGACGCGGGCGCGCCGGCAACAGCGAACAGACCGTCGAAGACGATTTCATCTTCGAGCTGTCGCGCGAAGAATTCATGAATTACTTCTTCGAGGATCTCGAGCTGCCGAACATGGTCAAGACGCAGCTGACCCAGACCATCGAATACAAGAGCCAGCGCGCCGGCTACAACGTGTCCGGCACGCCCTCGAACATCCACGTGCTGCGCTCGCTGCGCGGCGCCCTGGGCCGCCGCATCGCCGTCGGCGGACCGGCGCGACGCCAGCTGGCCGAGGCGGAAGCCGCGCTGCAGGCGCTGCTCGACGAAGGCGCGCCGTCCGACGACGAAGGGGTCGTCGCGCTCAGGGACCGCATCCATCATCTGCACATCCGGCTCAATGCCATCCCGTTCATCGACCCGTTCGACCTGCGTTACTCGAACCGGATCAAGGTCCCCAAGCCCAGCACCCAGGCCGTGATGTTCTGCATCATGGACGTGTCGGGCTCGATGGACGAGACGCGCAAGGATACGGCCAAGCGTTTCTTCATCCTGCTGTATCTGTTCCTCAAGCGGGTCTACGAAAAGATCGACGTCGTCTTCATCCGCCACCACACGGCGGCGGCCGAGGTCGACGAGAACGAGTTCTTCCATTCGCGCGAGTCGGGCGGTACCGTCGTCTCCTCGGCCCTGCACCTGTTGCAGAAGGTGATCACCGAACGCTACGGCAGCGCCGACTGGAACGCCTACGTGGCGCAAGCCTCGGACGGCGACAACTGGGATAACGACTCGGTGCTGTGCAAGCAGATTCTGACCAGCGCGATCATGCCGCGCGTGCAGTATTACACCTATGTCGAGATCACCGACGGCCCGCCGCAGAACCTGTGGGAACAATACTGCGACGTCGCTGCCCAGCACCGCAATTTTGCGATGCAAAAGATCGTGACCCCGGCCGACATCTACCCGGTATTCCGGGAACTGTTCAAGAAGCAGGCCAAATAGCCTGCGACACGGACGCAGCAAACAGCGAGGCGCCCCATGCCAAGAGATCCAAGCAATCCGCGCGCCCTGCCCGAACAGTCGGAGTGGACCTTCGACCTGATCGAACAGGCGCACGAAGAAATCAAGCGGGTGGCCAGGCGCTACGGCCTGGACACCTATCCGAACCAGCTCGAGATCATTACCGCCGAGCAAATGATGGATGCCTACACCTCAGTCGGCATGCCGGTGTCCTATAACCATTGGTCTTTCGGCAAACACTTCCTGAGTACCGAGAAGAGCTACCGCCGCGGACAGATGGGCCTGGCTTACGAGATCGTCATCAACTCGAATCCCTGCATCGCCTACCTGATGGAAGAAAACAGCCTGACGATGCAGGCGCTGGTGATCGCCCACGCCGCCTATGGCCACAATTCTTTCTTCAAGGGAAATTATCTGTTCCGCAGCTGGACCGACGCCGACGCCATCGTCGACTATATGGTGTTTGCCAAGAACTATATCGCCGAGTGTGAGCAGCGCTATGGCATCGATGCGGTCGAAGAGCTGCTCGATTCCTGCCATGCGCTGCAAAACTACGGTGTCGACCGCTACAAACGGCCGGCCAAGCTGTCGGTGGCGCAAGAAGCGGCGCGCACCAAGGAGCGCGAGGAATACGCCCAGTCCCAGGTCAATTCGATCTGGCGCACCCTGCCCCAGCGCGAAGAACAGGTGGCGGCGGATGCGCCGACCCGCCGCTTCCCGCCCGAGCCCGAGGAAAACCTGCTGTATTTCATCGAGAAATACGCGCCGCTGCTCGAACCCTGGCAGCGTGAACTGGTGCGGATCACGCGCAAGATTTCGCAGTATTTCTATCCGCAGCGGCAGACCCAGGTGATGAACGAGGGCTGGGCCACTTTTTGGCACTACACGATCCTGCAAGACCTGTATAAAGAAGGGATCGTCGGCGACGGCTTCATGCTCGAGTTCCTGCAAAGCCACACGAACGTGGTCTACCAGCCGCCGGCCAACAGCCCGTATTACAGCGGGATCAATCCCTATGCCCTGGGTTTCGCGATGATGACCGACATCCGGCGCATCTGCGAAAACCCGACCGACGAAGACAGAACCTGGTTCCCCGACATCGCCGGCAGCGACTGGCTCAAGACGCTCGACTTCGCGATGCGCAACTTCAAGGACGAAAGCTTCATTGCCCAGTACCTATCGCCCAAGCTGATTCGCGACTTTCACTTCTTCGCCGTGCTGGATGACGACCGCAGCGACAAACTGACCATCTCGGCGATCCACGACGAGGCCGGCTACCGCTACGTGCGCCACAAGCTGGCCGAGCAGTACAACCTGGGCAGTCGCGAGCCGAACATCCAGGTCTGGCAAGTCAATACCCGCGACGATCGCGCGCTGACGCTGCGCCACACGCAATACAACCGCCGTCCGCTCAACGGACAGGCACAAGAGGTGCTCAGGCACGTGGCCCGTCTGTGGGGCTTCGACGTGCGGCTGGAGACGGCCGACCCGGCCGGGCACGTGGTCAGCTTCCTCGAGTGCCGGCGCGAGAAGCGAGGGCGCTAAAACCGCGCTGCGCTTTTCTCCTCTGCGGTTCGCCTCCACGGCGACGCCCGCTGGCAATCACGGGCGTGGTGGACGGGCTTCCCGTCCCACCACGATTTTCCATTTCGACGGCCCGTCGTGGCGCCCTCCCCTCTCCTTTCATTCCAGTCCACATGCTTCCTGCGTGGCACGAGCACCTTGCCTTGCTTATGCATGTTCAATTCGACTGATCCGCTATCGCCAACATACAGATTTCATGGTATGTTTCCGACATCACATGTTAGTTCTGTCACATCCAAGTCATGGCAATTTGACGGTGAAAGCCCTGGCATCAAACACGTAATATAGTTTGTCGCAGAAGGTGTAGGAGCACGCAGCTTTCATTCCTGTCAAACCGAAATCGTGGAATGACGCACGGTTGAGGCAGCTCAAGCGGCACAAGGGGTTTCAATTCTATCTATATGCCATGGTTGTTCGGGACGGCTTCCAGGGCATTCCCAGAATGCCGGGGGCTGATAAGAATTAGCTATTGTTTGCAGAAAGGCCATTGTAGGGTCATATGAAATTCGCCAAGTCGCTGATTTAGCAAAAGAAATTTGGTGAATACGGCCTCTGCACTGATCTTGTACGCGATGAGGAGAATCTTTACTTAAACTACACATTTTCCGGCCTTCCGGCCCCCCTCAAACCGACCGCGCCAGGCTTGTATAGATGAGCTGGTTTGCCTGCATTTACAGGTAGTTAGCGCACCTTTCGGTGCTGTAAAAATGTATGTGCAAAAAAGAATTCGTAGGTATAATTCCTCGATGTCCCGGATGCGGCTCTAGGCTTATGTCGTGTTTAGTGGGTTTGGTAGCAACAAAAAAGAGTTGGTATTGGAGAAATATGGCATGAATTTTTCGAATGAAAAGCAACCCGGGAAAAATTTCACAGGATTCATCGTAGTCGTCATCCTTCACATCATCGTGGGATGGGCGCTCGTGGCTGGCCTGGGTACCCGGATCGTCAGCACGGTGACCGAAGCTGTGGAAACCAAGCTGATTGAAGAGACCGCCCCGCCGCCGCCGCCGGAAACGCCGCCGCCGCCGCCGCCGCCAGAAATGAAAGCGCCGCCGCCGCCGTTCATCCCGCCGGTCGAAGTGCAGGTGCAGCAACCGCCGCCACCGCAAAACACGATCGCCACCGCGACCAACACGCCGCCGCCAACCACCCAGCTGGCTCCGCCGGCGCCGCCCGCTCCTCCGGCTCCGCCGGCGCCGCCGGCACGTGGTCCTAGCCGCACGGAGGCAGTGGCTGACTTTAATACTTGCGCACGTCCGGAATATCCACGTTCGTCGCAGCGCAATGAAGAAACCGGTACCACGACCCTGCAGTTCCTGATCGGTGTCGATGGTCGGGTGATGGAAGCCAAGCTGGCGAAGTCGAGTGGCTTCCGTGACTTGGACCGAGCCGCGCAATCGGCTCTGAGCAAATGCCGATTCAAGCCCGCCATGATCGATGGCAAGCCGGAACAGGCGTGGACAGCGGTGCAGTACGTCTGGACGCTGGAATAAAACCGAGACAGGTTACCGTCTCAAACTTTGATTGTCGTTGTCGTTAAGTTCAGCGAACTGTCTATTTAATATCTTTGGAGGAAGCATGTTTAAGAATACCCGTTTGTCCGCTTTCCTGGCGGCTGTCCTGTTGTCGGTAACCGCAGCATCGGCTCTGGTCTCGGCCCCTGCCTTCGCTCAAGAAACCCCGGCAACCGACGCAGCTGCACCAGCGGCGACCGACGCAGCAGCTCCAGCTGTTGACCCAGCTGCCGCTCCTGCAGACGCTGCTGCCGCTCCTGCAGACGCTGGCGCGCCAGCCGCTGCGCCAGGTGGCGAGCAAACCGAAGAAGTCTATAACCCGTACGGCCTGCAAGCCATGTGGGAACACGGCGACTTCGTCAACAAGGGCACCCTGATCATCCTGTCGCTGATGTCGATCGGTTCGTGGTACATCATCATCACCAAGCTGATCGATCAGCAGAAGATCATGAAGCAGTCGAAAGACATGCAATCCAAGTTCTGGAAAGCGCCATCGATCGCTGCTGGTTCGGCGCAGCTGAAAGAAGGTTCGCCATTCCGCTTCATCGCTGAAACCGGCACCAAGGCAACCCAGCACCACGACGGCGCCCTGCTCGAGCAGATCGACCTGTCGACCTGGGTCACCATGCAGATCCAGCGCGCCGTGGACCGCGTCCAGTCGCGTCTGCAAGATGGCCTGTCGTTCCTGGCAACCGTCGGTTCGACCTCGCCGTTCATCGGTCTGTTCGGTACCGTCTGGGGCATCTACAACGCACTGACCGCCATCGGCATGTCGGGTAACGCATCGATCGACAAGGTCGCAGGTCCAGTCGGTGAAGCACTGATCATGACCGCCTTCGGTCTGTTCGTTGCAGTTCCTGCCGTTCTGGGTTACAACTGGCTGGTGCGTCGTAACAAGACCGTCCTGGAAGACATCCGTTCGTTCTCGGCTGACGTTCACTCGGTCCTGATCTCGGGCGCCATGTCGACCTCGAACGCAGCTGCCGCAGCTAAAAAGATTGGATAAATTATGTCGATGAGTGTCGGTTCCGATTCCGGCGAAGATGCACTGAATTCAGAGATCAACACGACGCCACTCGTTGACATCATGTTGGTTCTTCTGATCATCTTCCTGATCACTAGCCCGGTGGTGCTGAATCTGCAGAAAGTCACACTGCCTTCAGAAGAGAACCAGGTCACGCTGACCAAGCCGGAAGATGTGAATATCACCGTCAATAAAGACGGCGAGATGTACTACAACCAGACTCACCTCGCGAACACGGACGAGCTGTTCAAGTTCCTCGCGGAGCAGTCGGTGAAGGTGCCGCAACCGGCGGTGAAAGTTCGTGGCGACCAGGAAACCCGCTACGAAGCGATCGGCCGCGTGATCTACACGGCACAACGTGCTGGTGTGCAGAAGGTTGGCTTCGTCATCGAGCCACCGGGCTGATAGCCCTGCAGGCGGCGCCTGGCTGATCTAGCCGGGCGCCGTAACCTTCTCCCCCAACATTAGATAAGGACACACCCATGAGTATGAACGTAGGTGGAGGCGGCTCCGCAGCAGCAGCCGATCCGGAACCGATGATGGAAATGAACATGACGCCGCTGATCGACGTCCTGCTCGTTCTCATCATCATGCTGATTATCACGATTCCGAAGCAAAACCACTCCGTCAATCTGAACATGCCAGTTGGTAACCCGCCGCAAAGCGATATCAAACCGGTGGTGATCACGATCGACGTCGACTTCGACGGCACCATTCTCTGGGATGGCGAAGTCATTCCGGATCGCTCGACGCTCGAAGCCAAGATGAACGCCGTTGCAGCCATGGCCGACCAGCCTGAAGTGCACCTGCGTCCAAATAAGCTGGTAGAGTACAAGGTAGTTGCCGGCGTCATGGCATCGGCCCAGCGCATCGGCGTCACCAAAATCGGCATGGTCGGTAACGAGCAGTTCCAGTAATCGTTCCATGTTTGACCAACACGGCAGGGCTATCCCTGCCGTGTCCATTTTGAAATAAGGATTTTTCAGATGATCAAGTTCCGTCTCGCTCACCTCAGCCTTGCAATGGCCGCTCTGGGCTTTACCGCGCTCACCCCGGTAATCGGCCTGTCTTCCGCCATCGCGCAGGAAGCAATGCGCCCGGAGATCGGCAAACCGCTGCAGCAAGCCCAGGCCCAGATGAAGCAGGGCAGGCACAAGGAGGCTCTGGCCACGCTGCGCGGACTGGACAAGGTGGGCAACAAGACCGCCAATGAAAGCTACCTGATCGAGCGCGTGCGCGCCGGGGCAGCATCGTCGGCCGGCGATTACGATACCGCCGCCAAATCCTTCGAAGCCCTGCTCGCGTCGGGCAAGCTGAACGCCAATGAGCGTTCGCAGTTCGCCGAAGGCCTGGTGGGCATTTATATGCGTGCAGGCGACCTGAACAAGGCCAACGCCACCATCCAGAACCTGCTCAAGCAGAAGGATGATCCGAAGCTGCGCGCTTACCTGCTGCAGAACTACTATAAGCAAGGCAACACTGCTGCCCTCGAGCAAGAACTGCGCACCATCGAGAAAAGCGGCCGCCTGAGCGAAGATCAGCTCGGCATGCTGGCCAATATCCAGCTCAAGAAGAACGATACCGCCGGCTACGTGCGCACCATCGAAAAGCTCGCCGCCAGCTATCCGAAGGCCCAGTACTGGACCGACCTGCTGAACCGCGTGCAGCGCCAGCCAGGCTACTCCAGCCGCCTGAACGTCGACGTGTATCGCCTGAAGCTGGCCAACAACCTGCTCAAGAAGCCGAGCGAGTACATGGAAATGGCCCAGCTGGTGCTGCAGGCGAAAGCCCCGGCCGAAGCCATCAAGATCATCGACAAGGGCTACAAGGCCGGCGCCCTGGGCACCGGCACCGACGCCGCGCGTCACCAGCGCCTGAAGGACCTGGCCGAGAAGAACCTGGCAGAGCAGAACAAGAACTTTGCCGCGCTCGAAGCCGAGCACACCGCGGTCAAGGACCAGGACTCGCTGGTGGGCCTGGGTTACGCACTGGTGCAGGCTGGCCAGGCCGACAAGGGTCTCAAGATGATGGAAGCGGCGATCAAGGCCGGCGGCCTGAAGAACCCCGACGACGCCAAGCTGCGCCTGGGCGAAGCCTACGCCGCTGCCGGCAAGAAGCAGCAAGCCATCGCCACGCTCAAGACCGTGGGCGGCAAGGGCGGCACCGCCGAACTGGCCCGCTACTGGATCCTGGCGATCAACAATCCGCTGAGCTGATCGTTCCGCGATCGGTTTCATGAACGCCGCCTTTGGGCGGCGTTTTTTTTGTACCGTAGGGTTGGCGGCTTGCCCGCCGACGCGGTGATGGTTGGCCGCAAGATCATCCGGCGCGAAAGCGCCACCGTTAAGGAAGCGCTGAACAAATAGGTTGCACGGCCGTTCCAACGTGACAAACCCGGCGCCAGACCGAACGGTGGTCGAGATCAGTTATTTTTCGCGCTCCAGCTTGGGCGTCCGGCTCGTTTTTGCGTGCTGTGGCACGCATTTCCCCGCTCAGGACGGAGTTCGGGCGTGCGCGCTCCCAAAGGTTCGGCCAGCCAGCACCAGGTTCGCGAACGCGAACAAGGTGTGCAGCTGCGCGGTGTTCTTCGCCAGACCGCGGTAACGCGTCTTGCGATGCCTGAACAGGTTCTTCAGCACATGAAACGGATGCTCAACCTTCGCGCGCACGC